>NZ_JAIQDD010000005.1:0-534765 GCF_020036995.1 Corallococcus sp. AS-1-12
CTCGTCGTCACCCGCTGGATTGCCGAAATGCGGGACAAGGCCGGCCTGACGAACGCCCAGCTCAACGCGGCGCTCGGCCTTCGCGGGATGGCTGGCCACTGGACGAGCCAAGGCGCCCAGCCCTACGTGCCGCACCGGCAGCACTGGCTGGCGCTCCTCAAGCTCTTCGGAGTCACCGAGCCGCCGGAGCCGATCCGCTCGATTGCCGAACGCATCATCGCGGAGAAGGGGAAGCCCGGACCCAACTGGTTCCAGCGCGCCGTAACCGGGCAACACCACGAAGCATCCGCTGGCCAGCGCTGGCGCTCCAGGAACGGCCTCAACGCCAACCTGGCGCCCAAGGAGCGCCGTGACGAGCCGGCCACGGAGGCCGCACGAAAGTGGCAGGGATGGGGCACCGCCCTCAAGCCCGCTGCGGAGCACTGGATTCTCGTGCGCAAGCCCCTCACCGGCACGGTGGCCGCGAACGTCCTGAGCCACGGCACTGGCGCCCTCAACATCGAAGCATGCCGCGTCTCCGGTGACGGGAAGGAGCGCTGGCCGGCCCACGTCACGTTCGACGAGGAGGCTGCGACGCGCCTTCCTGACGAGGTGTCGCGGTTCTTCTATGTGGCCAAGCCCTCGCGCTTGGAACGACACGCGGGCGCCGGGCTCAACACCCATCCCACCGTGAAGTCCATCGCGCTCATGCGGTGGCTGTGCCGGATGGTGACACCTCCGGGCGGTGTGGTGCTCGACCTCTTCGCCGGCAGCGGCACGACGGGCATCGCGGCCCTCGCCGAGGGCTTCGAGTTCGTCGGCATTGAGCGGGAGCCTGAGTACCTGGCGCTCGCGAAGGCGCGCCTCGAGCACGCCCTGACGCAGGGTTTCGACGTGGTGACGCCATGAAGCTCGTCTCCATCGACCCTGGGCTTCGGCATTGCGGTGTGGCCCTCTTCGACGTGCCCTCCACATCCCTGCTTTGCGCGGGGTTGCCGAAGAACCCCGAGCCCGCCCACGGTGCGCTGTCCCTCTCCTCCTGGGCGTCCATGGCCGGCGCAGTGCAGGCCTGGCTTCGCCCACGCGTCCAGGAGGAGCCCTTCCAACTCGTCATCGAGTTGCCCCGCGTCTACGCCGCAGCGCACCAGCGGGGCGACCAGAACGACCTCATCCAGCTTGCCGGCGTCGTCGGCACGCTCGGCGGAGCATTGGCGCCCGTCACGGAGCGCCGGAGCGTCTTCCCGCGCGACTGGAAGGGCACCCTCGACGCAGGCGCGTTCATCGAGCGCATTAAGCAGCGCATCGATGCGAGCGAGCACCTCCGCGTCGAACTGCCTGCCGCGCGCGACCTCCACCACAACGTCTGGGACGCCATCGGCATCGGGCTGCACGCGATCGGCCGTCTCACTCCTCGCCGCGTCTTCCCGAGGTAGTCATGTCCGCGCCCACTCCGCCCAAGGAATCCGCGCCCTCGTTCCTCACTGTGGACGAGGCCGCAGAACTACTCCGGGTGAACCGGAAGACGCTCTACGAGGCCATTCGCCTTGGCCAGGTGCCAGGGGTCGTTCGGCTTGGTCGATGCGTTCGACTTTCCCGCGCCACGATGCTGTCGTGGTCGACGGGTCAAGGCGGTCCTGCGCTCAAGGAGAAGCAGTCATGAGCGTGAGACTCAGGAAGTACAACGACAAGAACGGAAAGCCTCAGCAGGTGTGGTTCGTGGACATCAAGTTCAAGCACGCGAACGGGAAGGTCGAGCGCGTCCGCAAGGACAGCCCACTCAACACCCGTCGTGGTGCCGAGCAGTACGAACGCGACGTCCGCGCAGCCCTTCTGATGGGCACATTCGGAAAGGAGAAGGAGCCCGTAGCAACCGAGGAGACAAGGGAGGTGCCGACCGTGAAGGATTTCACTTCGCGGTACCTGACCTACTCGGAGAACAACAACAAACCCTCCAGCGTCGACACCAAACAGCGGATCCTCAAACACCACATCATCCCGTACTTCGGGGAGATGGCTCTGGATTCTATCGGCCCGGCAGTCATCGAAGACTTCAAGGCCCTGATGCGGAAGAAGAAGTCCGCCGCCAGAGAGAGGAAGACGGCCCCATCCCAGGCAGCGCTGCGAAAGCGCAAGGGCGCGGCGCCCAAGCCTCTGAGCTTGAAGACCATCAACAACGTGCTCACGGTGTTGGGCAAGCTCCTGGCGGTCGCGCAAGAACAGGGGGTCATCCAACAGGCTCCGCGCGTGAAGCTCTTTGGGAAGGTGCCCAAGCCCAAGTTCGACTTCCTTTCCTTCGAGGAAGCCGAGCGACTCATCACTGCGTCCGAACCCGAGTGGCGTCCCATGCTGCTCGTGGCCATCAAGACGGGGCTCCGACAGGGCGAACTCATCGGGCTTCAGTGGAATGATTTGGACATGCAGCGGGGCAAGGTTCATGTCCAGAGAACCATCTGGCGTGGAGTGGAGGGGCTTCCGAAGAGTGGCCGCGAGCGAATGGTGGACCTCCCCGCCTCAGCGGTCGAAGCACTCAAGGGACACCGGCACCTGCGAGGCCCCTACGTGTTCTGCGAGGAGGACGGCAAACCCCTCACGGACGGTAAGTTGAAGCGTCCGCTTACCCGCGCGTTGAAGGCGGCGGGCATCGTTCGGGAGGTGGGCCGCATCGGTTGGCACGATCTGCGCCACACCTACGGCAGCCACCTTGCCATGAGAGGCGTGCCGCTGAAGGTCATCCAGGAGCTGATGGGGCACGCGACCATCGAAATGACGAACCGTTATGCCCACCTGAGCCCCGAGGTGAAGAGGGACGCGGTCCAACTCCTCGACACGCCCTTGCTGGCGTGGGGCAATACAGGGGCAACGGCAGTGGGGTGAAAAATGAAAGGGCCCGTAACCCCTGAGGATTACGAGCCCTTTCAAGTGGAGGCGGAGGGAATCGAACCCTCGTCCGAAAGCCGTCGGCTCTTCGACCCTACGTGCGTAGTCCGCGATTTGCTACGTCACCGGGGCTCCCACGGACGGGATACCCGATGCCGGTCCTGGAAAGATCTCGTCACCTCGGGCCCAGGCACCCTTGGCGACCAGTCCGCATTATGACGGCCCATCCCTACCCCACGGACCGAGAGCAGGGGGACCGCGCACTAGAGACTGCTAGTTAGGCAGCCAGCGCGAGCTCAACGTTGTCGTTGGCTTTTGTGTTGTTGTCGGAAGTTTTACGAGCACCCAACAAGCTCGGCACGCGTCTCGAACGTCATTGCCCCCGTCGAAGCCAGGTCGCCCCCGGTTCGATGTACGTCATGCGGCCCCAAGAACTCCGCACCCGTCCTACATTAACCGCTGAACGCCCTCCGTCAATCCTCCTGAAGCCGCGGCGGTCGCTCCTGCAACATCCCCTCCCCTGCCTGCCCTCCAGGCAGCCCCTCCTCCCGGAGTCCCCTGCATGCAGGCGTACGAGCTCCAGCACCCCACCGGCTCCTCCAGTTGGACCCTCGTGGAGACGCCCCAGCCCCAGCCGGGCCCCGGCCAGGCGCTCGTCCGCATCCACGCGGTCTCCCTCAACTACCGCGACCTCATCATCGCCCGCGGCACCTACCCCGGCCTCAAGCTCCCCCTCGTCCCCTGCTCGGACGGCGCCGGACAGGTCGTCGCCGTGGGCCCCGGCGTCACCCGCGTGAAGCCCGGCGACCGCGTCGCCCCCACCTTCTTCCAGGTCTGGACCGACGGCGAACGCACCCCGGAGAAGGTCGCCCACGCGCTCGGCGGCGGCGTCCCCGGCGTCCTCGCGGAGTACGTCCGCCTGGACGCCGAAGGGCTCGTGCTCCTGCCCGACTGGCTCTCCTACGAGGAGGGCGCCACCCTCCCCTGCGCCGCCGTCACCGCGTGGAACGCGCTCGTGCCCCAGGGCGGCCTCAAGCGCGGGCAGTCCGTGCTCGCGCAGGGCACCGGCGGCGTGTCCATCTTCGCCCTCCAGTTCGCCCACCTCCTGGGGGCCCGCGTCCTCATCACCTCCAGCCAGGACGACAAGCTCCAGCGCGCGAAGCAGTTGGGCGCGCAGGGGCTCATCAATTACCGCCAGACGCCGGACTGGGAGGAGGCCGTGCTCACCCTCACCGGCAACCAGGGCGTGGACCACGTGCTGGAGGTCGGCGGCGCGGGCACGTTGCCCCGCTCCATCCGGGCCACCCGGGAGGGCGGCCACATCGCGCTCATCGGCCTGCTCACCGGCGCTCCCGGCAAGCCGGACACCACCGCCATCGGCGCCAGTCGCCTGCGCGTCGTCAGCACCTACGTGGGCAGCCGCGAGATGTTCGAGGACATGCTCCAGGCCATGACGCAGGCGAAGCTCCGGCCCGTCATCGACCGCGTCTTCCCCTTCGCCCAGGCGCGCGAGGCGCTCCAGTACATGGAGTCCGGCGGCCACTTCGGGAAGATCGTCATCACCGTGTAAGGCGTGGCTCTGGCGCGCAGGTGACATGCGCCGTCAGAAAGCCGCCCACCCCTGGCATCCCTCCGGCGTAACGTCCCGCGCTTTCCCAGCACCGAAAGGGTCCGCGCATGCGCCGCCTGTTGCCCCTCCTGCTGCTGCTCCTGATGCCGGCGCTGCCGGCGTCCGCGCAGCAGCCTCCAGACGCCTCCCGCTTCTTCCCCTACACGCTGAACACCACGCGCCTGCCCAACGGGCTCACCGTGGTGCGCGTGCCGTTCAACTCGCCCGGCATCGTCGCGTACGTCACCGCCGTGCGCGTGGGTTCGCGCAACGAGGTGGAGCCCGGCCGCACCGGCTTCGCCCACTTCTTCGAACACATGATGTTCAAGGGGACGAAGGCGAACCCGGAGGGCCAGCGCGAGCGCATCCTCGGCGGCTACGGCTTCGACGACAACGCGTTCACCACCGACGACATCACCGTGTACCAGGTGTACGGCCCCACCGCCGGCCTGGAGAAGCTCATCGCGCTGGAGGCGGACCGCTTCCAGAACCTGGAGTACTCCGAGCCGGCCTTCCAGACGGAGGCGCTCGCCGTGCTGGGCGAGTACCACAAGAACGCCGCGGGCCCCGACCTCAAGCTGGAGGAGGCACTGGCGAAGACGGCCTTCACCCGCCACACGTACCAGCACACCACGCTGGGCTTCTACGAAGACATCCAGGCCATGCCCCAGGCGTACGCGTACAGCCGCTCGTTCTTCGAGCGCTGGTACACGCCCGCCAACACCACCCTCTTCATCGTCGGTGACTTCAACGACGCGCAGGTCGTCTCCCAGGTGACGAAGGCCTACGGTGGATGGCAGCGCCAGCCCACCAGCGTCACCATCCCCACCGAGCCCGCGCAGACGAAGCCGCGCTCCGTCCACGTGGACTGGCCGCAGCCCACCCAGCCGCGCCACGTGCTCGCGTGGCACACGCCCGCCGCCCGCGCGGACACGCCCGACGCCGCCATCCAGACCCTCCTCGCGGAGTACCTCGTGGGCGACACCAGCCCCGCTTACAAGGAGCTGGTGCTGGAGAAGCAGTACGTGGAGTCGCTGAACGTCTACACCACGCCCCACCGCGACCCGTACCTCTTCCCCATCGACGCCACCCTCCAGGACGAGAAGTACCGCGCCGACGTGGACGCCGTGCTGCGCCGCGAGGTGAAGACCCTGTCCGGCGGCCCGGTGGACGCCGCGCGCCTGAAGGCCATCCAGGACCACCTGCGCTACGGCCTCCTGATGGACATGGAGACGCCGCGCGACGTGGCCATCGACCTGGCGCTCTACGCGGGCGTGATGGGGCGTCCGGACGCGCTCGCCAGCTACCTGAAGCAACTGGGCAGCGTGACGCCCCAGCAGCTCACCCTGTTCGCGAGGAAGTACCTCGAGGACCGCAACCTCACCGTCCTCACCCTCACCCCCAAGACGGCCGCCGCCGGAGGGACGCCGTGATGAAGACCCGCGCTACCGTGTCGCTCGTCCTGGCCGCCGCGCTGTCGCTCGCCGGCTGCTCCCACGCCCCCAAGCCCCCGCCGGAGGAGCCGCCCCCGGCTCCGGCCCCCACGCCGCCTCCCAAGCAGGGCTCCGTGCCCGCGGTGCCGCTGAAACAGCCGCAGCCGATGCAGCTCGTGGTGCAGGCCCGGGCGGACACGCCCATCGTCAGCCTGCGGCTCGTCTTCCACACGGGCTCCATTGACGACCCGAAGGGCAAGGAGGGCCTCACCGCCCTCACCGCGAAGCTGATGGCGGAGGGCGGCACGCGGAAGCTCACCGCCGCGCAGCTCCTGGAAGCGCTCTACCCCATGGCCGCCGAGCTCAAGGTCGTCACCGACAAGGAGATGACCACCCTCTCCGGCCGCGTCCACCAGGACTTCCTGCCGTCGTTCCTGCAGCTCTTCACGGACACGCTGCTGGAGCCGCGCTTCGACCCCGCGGAGTTCGAGCGCCTGCGCGCCAACGCGCTCAATGCCGTGCGCAACGGCCTGCGCAGCGAGGACGACGAGACCCTGGGCAAGGTGGGCCTGGACGCGCTCCTCTACGCGGGCCACCCCTACGCCCACTACACGGGCGGCACCGTGCAGGGGCTCCAGTCCCTCACGCTGGAGGACGTGAAGGCGCACGCGCGCCGCGTCTTCACGCAGGACCGGCTGGTCATCGGGCTCGCGGGCCCGGTGGACGCGAACCTCCAGCAGACCCTCACCTCGCGCCTGGGCGCGCTGCCCGCCACGGGCGCGCCCCGGGTGGAGCTGCCCACCGTGAAGTCCTCCGCGGGGCGCGCGCTCATCCTCCAGAAGCCCACGCTCTCCACCGCCGTGAGCATGGGCTTCGTCACGCCGATGCGCCGGGGCGACCCGGACTTCTTCCCGGTGTCGTTCGCGCTGTCCAACCTGGGCGAGCACCGCCAGTTCATCGGCGTGCTCTTCAACGAGCTTCGCGAGCAGCGCGGCCTCAACTACGGCGACTACGCCTACGCCGAGCACTTCATCGAGGACCGGGGCAACGGCACCTTCAACCGCACCAACCTGGTGCGCACCCAGCAGGACGTGTCCCTCTGGCTGCGCCCCGTGGTGCCCGCCAACGGCGTGTTCGCCACGCGCGGCGCGGTGTTCTTCCTGGAGCGCATGTCGAAGGAGCCGCTCACCCCGGAGCGCTTCGAGCTGGTGCGCGGCTTCCTCCAGGGCTACACGCGCCTGTGGGAGCAGACCGACCAGCGGCGGCTGGGCTACGCCATCGACTCGCTCTACTACGGCACGCCGGACTTCCTGGAGGCCTACCGCGCCGCGCTGGCGGCGATGACGCCGGAGTCCGTGCAGGCCGCCGTGCGCCGGCAGCTCTCCCCGGAGAAGCTGGCGTTCGTGTACGTCACGGAGGACGCGCAGGGGCTGGCCCAGCAACTGAAGTCCGGCGCGCCCTCGCCCATCACCTACGCGTCCCCCAAGCCGCCGGAGCTGCTCAAGCTGGATGAGCGCATCATCCAGCAGAAGCTGCCGGTGCGCCCGGACGCCATCCAGGTGGTCCCGGCGGCGGAGTTCATGGAGCGCTGACGTCCGCGCCCGCCTCCGGCGCTCAGGGGCTTCGCGGCAACGCCGTCCACACGCCGCGGAAGCGCTTGAGCGCCGGATCCTTCTGGCGCTTGCACTCCACGCCGTCCACCTGGACGGAGCCGTCGTCGCTGAGCAGCAGGATGTCCTCCGACGTGTCGGGCGTGAAGAACGCCTCCGGGTTCACGCCGGACAGGTCCACGGACGTCACCGGCACCGGCGCGTCGTCGCCGCCCTTCCAGGTGAAGAGGCGCGACTTCGCCTCGGAGCCGGTGGCCCCCGCCATGATGAGGTAGCGCCCCCGCCACGACGACAGCGAGCGGATGCCCAGCCCGCCCAGCGCCAGCAGCCGGGGCTCACCGAAGCGCGCGGTCGCGCCGTCGCGCACCACCGCCTCCGGGTTCAACAGCGGCACCACCAGCGCCTGGCCTTGCGTCAGCGGGCTCCGGAAGCCAATCAGCATCCCGGGCGCGTCCAGCATCGCCGTCATGCCCTCGATGTTGAGCCCTCCCGGCTCCTTGGGCGGCAGCGGCTCCGCCTGCGCGAGCCCGTACGGCGCGAGCCGGGCGTCCGCGAGCAGGTCCTCCAGGAGCCGCGTGTACGGCTGCCCGACGAGTCGCACGTGCTCGGGGTCCTCCACGCCGGTGGCGAAGAAGCGCAGGCGCGCGGGCTGCTTCTTGCCGGCGCTGTTGCGGCCGTGCGACGTGAGCCAGAAGGCCAGGTTGCCCAGCCGCGAGCCCGCTTCGATGTCCGTCTCCGGTGGCTTCTTCTTCACCGGCAACTCGAGCGACGCGGACAGGTCCACCGTGCGCAGCGGGCTGCCTCCCTTGCGCGCATCGTAGACGCGCAGGATGTTGTCCTCGTCGTCCGCCACCACGAACAGGCCGTGGCCCAGCTCCACCGCGCCGGACGCGTCACAACTGCCTTCGAAGATGACCTGGGTCGCGGGCGCGGCGGGCAGCGCGTCGCGCCGCACGTTCGACTCGCGGGCGCCACAGCCCGCCACCAGGACACATCCCCACAAGAGCCACCGTCTCATGGCTCCCTTCTCGCACGCGCCACCCGCACCGGGAACCCGGAGGGCTTGCGCGAAATGTGTCGTAAGCAACAACAGACGCGGCGGCTCCGAAGGGCTCGGGATTTGTAGAAATGGCATGAGGCTGTAGCTCACATTCGGAGGGGTTGGTTTTCTTCCAGGGAGGGGAGGTGGGTGCTAAGAGCCTCAGGATGCAATGCCCCGACTCCGAACCTTCGTGGAGCCGGTCCGCGTGCGGCGCGGTCCTGCGACTCGCGGTCCTGGGCCTGCTGCTCACCACGGCAGCGGCCCATGCTCAGCCCGACCCCTTCTCCCGAGGCTTCGACGCCGTCCCGGTGAAACCCACGGCCGCGCAGTCCAGCGGCATTGGCCTGGAAGGCGCGACGGTGGAGCCGGTGGGCAGCTACCGGGGCGCGCTGCTGCTGGACTTCAACTGGCGCATCCTCGCGCTGAAGCTGGGTAACCAGAAGCTGGGGAACCTGCTGCCGTACCGGCTGGACGCGCACCTGCTGTTCTCCTACCAGTTGCTGGAGCGGTTGGAGCTGGGCGTGGATCTGCCCGTCACCCTGCTGCAGGGCGACAACTTCGCGCTGCTGGGGAACGCGCTGAACGCGCCGGGCTTCCCCGGCGCCGCGGGCGTCAGCGGCACCACGCTGGGGGACATCCGCGTGCTGCCGCGCGTGAGCCTCTTGAATCCGGACCGCTTCCCGCTGGGGCTCGCGCTGGTGGCGGAGGTGCGGCTGCCCACCGGCAGCGCGCAGAGCTTCACGGGTGAGCGTGGCGTGGTGTTCGCCCCGCGCCTGGCCGTGGAGAAGCGGCTGGGGCCCGTGCGCGTGCTGGGCAACGCGGGCGTGCTGGTGCGCCCCGCGGCGCAGTACCTCAACCTGCGCGTGGACGACGAGCTGACGCTGGGCGCGGGCGGCATCGTGGACCTGCCGGACATCCGTCGGCTGCGCGAGGTGAAGGCCACCGCGGAGATGCACCTGCGCACGCCGCTGGCGCGCCCCTTCAACTTCGACCAGGCGGACTCGCTCAAGTCGCCGTGGGAGCTGCTGGTGGGCGCCCGCGCGAAGGTGTGGGGTGACTGGGGCGTGGAGCTGGACGTGGGCCGCGGCCTCAACGTCACCACCGGCTACGGCCGTGAGGCCCTGCGGGTCATGTTGGCCGTGCGCTACGACAAGACCTTCAAGGACGAGGGCCCGGACTCCGACGGCGACGGCGTGCCCGACGTGCGCGACCGCTGCCCCACGCAGCCCGAGGACAAGGACGACTTCGAGGACTTCGACGGCTGCCCGGATCCGGACAACGACGGCGACGGCGTGGCGGACGGCGACGACATGTGCCCCGGCAAGCCCGGCCCGAAGGAGAACAAGGGCTGCCCGGTGGATGAGAAGGACACCGACGGCGACGGCGTCATCGACCCGCTGGACAAGTGCCCCACGGTGCCCGGCCTGAAGGACTTCGACGGCTGCCCGGACACGGACTTCGACGAGATCCCGGACGGCGAGGACGACTGCCCCGACGTGGCCGGCCCGCCGGAGAACAACGGCTGCCCGTACGACGCTCCGCCCTACGTGGTGGTGGAGTCGGACCGCATCCGCATCAAGGGCAACATCCTGTTCGAGACGGGCTCCGCGGTCATCCAGAAGCAGTCGTACCCGCTGCTGGACGAGGTGGCGACGGTGCTCACCAAGAACCCGACGCTGGGCCCCGTGCAGATTGAAGGGCACACGGACAACAAGGGTTCGCGCGCGCTCAACATGGACCTGTCCAACCGGCGCGCGAGGTCGGTGCTCGAGTACCTGACGAAGAAGGGCATCGACCGCAAGCGCCTCACGTCGCAGGGCTTCGGGTTCGACCGGCCCATCGCCACCAACGACACGGCGCTCGGCCGCGCGAAGAACCGGCGCGTGGACTTCAAGCTCGTCAAGTCGGAGCTCGAATCCGGCCCGAAGGAGACCCTCGTCCCCCACGGCCAGCCGCCGCCGCCCGGCACCGAGCCGGTGCCCGGACCGGGCGCGCCTCCCGCGCCTGGAACCGGCGCGCCAGCCGGCAAGAAGTAACGCGGTCCACGGGACGGCCCGGCACACGGGCCGTCCCAAATCACTGCGATTGTTCTTTTGCGGGATGACTGGAGGCGCGGGGCAAAATGCCCCGCTTCGGGCCTCGTCTCCCCTCGCGCACGACGCGTCCTGCCGTGCGCGCTGCGTCGAAAAAGTCGGGAATATCGTCGAGGGTCGCTTTCACCCAGTGCCCTCCTCTGACCAGTTATTCTCGAAACATGAGGACATTTGAAGCAGAAGGTAATGGCCCGGGGCTGACGCCGGAGCAGAAGCGCGCGCGGCTGGCGGAGCTGCTGCGCGGCAAGGTCCGCCCCACGCAGGCGCCGGTGTCCTTCAGCCAGGAGCGCATGTGGTTCCAGGACCGGCTGAGCCCGGGCAGCGCCGCCTTCAACATCCCGGTCCGCGTGCGCTTCTCCGGGGTGCTGGACGTGGCGGTGCTGCACGCCAGCCTCCAGGCGCTGGTGCGGCGTCACGCGCCGCTGCGCACCACCTTCGTCGAGCAGGACGGCCGGCCGCTGCAGCACATCGCGCCCGCGTTGGACCTGGCGCTGCCGCTGGTGGACCTCCAATCGCTGCCCGCGGCGGAGCGTGAGGCGGAGGCCTCGCGGCTGATCACCGACGAGGCGCGCCAGCCTTTCGACCTGGAGAAGGGACCGCTGCTGCGCACGGTGCTGTACCGGCTGGATGCGCTGGAGCACGTGCTGCTGCTCAAGCTGCACCACATCATCACGGACGGCTGGTCCATGGGGGTGCTGGTGCGCGAGCTGAGCGCGCTGTATCCGGCGCTCGCGGAGGGCAAGCCGTCACCGCTGGCCGCGCTGCCCATGCAGTACGCCGACTACGCGGCCTGGCAGCGCGAGTTCCTGAAGGGCGAGGTGCTGGAGTCGCACCTGGGCTTCTGGCGCCAGCGGTTGGATCCGGACGCGGTGCTGGAGCTGCCCACCGACAGGCCCCGCGCGGCGGTCCTCTCCGGACGCGGTGCGCGCATCAACGCGGTGCTGCCCGCGGCGCTCGTGGAGGCGCTGAAGGCGCTCGCGCTCGCGGAGGGCAACACCCTCTTCGGCGTGCTGCTCGCGGGCTTCCAGGTGCTGCTGTCGCGCTACAGCGGCCAGCAAGACGTGGTGGTGGGCACGTCCGTGGCCGGCCGTGGCCGCGCGGAGCTGGAAGGGCTCATCGGCCTGTTCACCAACTACCTGGCCCTGCGCACGGACCTGTCCGGCCAGCCGTCCTTCCGCGAGCTGCTCGGCCGCGTGCGCGAGTCCACGCTGGAGGCCTACGCGCACCAGGACGTGCCCTTCGAGAAGCTGGTGGACGCGCTGAAGCCGGAGCGCCAGTTGAGCGTCAATCCCCTCTTCCAGGTGGCGCTGACGCTGCAGAACGCGCCGCTGCCGCCGCTGCGACTGCCGGGGCTCGTCCTGGACGCGCAGCCGGTGGACAACCGCACCAGCAAGACGGACCTGTCGCTCATCGCCATGGAGGTGCCGCAGGGCATGCGCCTCACGGCGGAGTACAACACGGACCTCTTCGACCCCGGCTCCATCCAGCGGCTGCTCGCGCACCTGCGCACGCTGCTGGAGGGCGCGGTCGCGGAGCCGGGCCGGCGCGTCTCCGAGCTGCCCTTGATGGACGCGGCCGAGGCCATGCGGGTCCAGCGCGAGTGGGCTGGCGGCGCCGCGCCCTTCCCGGAGGACTGCTGCCTGCACACGCTCTTCGAAGCGCAGGCGCGGCGGACGCCCGACACGGTGGCCGTGCGGTTCCAGGGACAGACACTCACGTACGCGCAGTTGGATGCCCGCGCGAACCAGCTCGCGCAGGCGCTGCGCCGCCGGGGCGTGGGGCCGGAGGCCCGGGTGGCCTTGAGCGTGGAGCGCTCGCTGGACGTCGCCGTGGGGTTGCTCGGCATCCTCAAAGCGGGCGGTGCGTGGGTGCCGGTGGATCCGCTGCTGCCTCGGGAGCGGCTGGCCTTCATGCTGGAGGACAGCGGCGCCTCCGTGCTGGTGACGCAGGGCCCGCTGCTGGAGCGCTTCCCGGAGGCGCCGCGCTCCCGTGCGCTGTGCCTGGACGTGGAGCGGGATGCGCTCGCGGGGGAGAGCGTGCTCGCTCCGGACTCCGGCGTGGGAGCCCGGAACCTCGCCTACGTGCTCTACACCTCTGGCAGCACGGGCATGCCCAAGGGGACCGCCATCGAGCACCGTGGCGTCTGCAACCTGGTCGCGCATGAGGCCACGGCCTATGGCATCGGGCCGGGCAGCCGCGTCCTCCAGTTCGCCAGCCTCTCGTTCGACCTGTCGGTGGAGGAGATCTTCACCACGCTGTGCAGCGGGGCCACGCTGGTGCTGGCGCCGCTGGAGGACCTGATGCCCGGTGAGCCGCTGCGCAAGCTGCTGCGCGACGAGGCCCTGACGGTCATCAGCCTCACGCCAGCGACGCTCGCGGCCACGGCTCCGGAGGGACTGCCCGCGCTGCGGACCGTCATCTCGGGCGGTGAAGCGCTGCCCCCGGAGGTGGTGGCGCGGTGGGCTCCGGGCCGCGTGTTCCTCAACACGTACGGCCCCACGGAGGCCACCGTCATGGCCACGCTCACCGAGTGCACGGCGGACGGGCGCGTGCCGTCCATTGGCCGGCCGCTGGCCAACGTGCGCGCGTACGTGCTGGATGCGCGGGGCGGGCTCGTGCCCGTGGGCGTGAAGGGCGAGCTGCACCTGGGCGGCGTGGGCGTGGCGCGAGGCTATTCGGGCCGGCCCGCGCTGACGGCCGAGCGCTTCGTGCCGGATGCCTTCTCCGGCGAGGCGGGAGCGCGGCTGTACCGCACGGGCGACGTGGTGCGCTGGCGCGAGGACGGCACGCTGGAGTTCGTGGGCCGGGCGGACGCGCAGGTGAAGGTGCGTGGCTTCCGCATCGAGCTGGGTGAGGTGGAGGCCGCGCTGGCGAAGCTGCCCCCGGTGCGGGACGCGGTGGTGGTGGCGCGCGAGGACGGGCCCGGCGGCAAGCGGCTGGTGGGCTACGTCGTGCTTCGCGACGGCGTTGACGCCAACGGCGGCGGGCTGCGGGCGGCGCTCAAGGACGCGCTGCCTGAGTACATGGTGCCGTCGGCCGTGGTGGTGCTGCCCGCGCTCCCGCTCACGACCAACGGCAAGGTGGACCGCAAGGCGCTGCCGGCTCCGGACCTGGCGGGGAGTGACCCTCGGGAGTACGTCGCGCCTCGCACGCCCACCGAGCAGCGGCTGGCGGGCCTGTGGCAGGAGTTGCTCGGCGTGACGCGCGTCGGGGCGAAGGATCACTTCTTCGACCTGGGCGGGCATTCGCTGTTGGCCACGCAGGCGCTCAGCCGGATCCGTCAGGCCTTCTCGGTGGAGCTGCCCCTCCGGCGCTTGTTTGAAACCCCCACGCTGGACGCCGTGGCACGTCTCATCGACGAGGCGCTCGCGGGCAAGGGGCAGCCGCTCCCCGCACCGCGCAAGGCACAGGGAGCCCGTTCGCGGCCCGTGCCCATGGTTCCGCTGGAGGATGTCGCGCGTGAGTGGACGGCCCGCGCCGCCGCGCAGCCACGTGCCTCCCTGACGACCGAGCTGCGCCAGCCGGTGGTGACGGAGTCGAACGCGGCGGAAGCCGAAGACTCGCAGGCCCGCGCCGATACGCAGCCACGTGTCCCCCTGACGACCGAACTGCGCCAGCGCGTGCTGGTGGAGTGGAACGCGACGGCCGCTGAGTACCCGCGCGACTCCACGTTGCCGGAGGTGTTCGAGCAGGTGGTGGCCCGCTTCCCGGAGAAGGTCGCCGTCGAGTTCGGGGATACGCGCCTCACCTACCGGCAGTTGGATGAGCGCGCCAACCGGCTCGCCTGGCACCTGCGCTCGCTGGGCGCGGACACCGACTCGCGCGTGGCCGTGGCCCTGGAGCGTTCGCTGGAGCTCGTCGTCTCGCTCGTCGCCATCCTCAAGGCAGGTGCGGCCTACGTGCCGCTGGACCCGGCCTATCCGCGCGCGCGTCTGGCCGCGATGGTCGAGGACGCACGGCCCCATGTCCTCCTCACGTCACGGGCATTGCTGCCGAACCTGCCTCATGAGGCCCTGTTGCCCGTGGTGCTGGAGGAGGTGTCCCTCGACGCGCTGCCCTCGCATGCGCTTCCGCGCAGCGCCCTGCCCCAGAGCCTCGCGTACATCGACTTCACCTCCGGCTCCACCGGCAGGCCCAAGGGGGTCGGCACGCCTCACGCCGCCGTGCTCCGCACCCTCTTCGGCGTCGACTACACCCCCTTCGGGCCTGACGAGACGTTGCTGATGATGGCGCCCCTCGCCTTCGACGCCTCCACCTTCGAGGTCTGGGGCGCGCTGCTTCATGGCGCGAAGCTGGCCGTCTTCCCCGCCCACCCTCCGACGGATCCGCACGAGCTGGAGCGGGTGCTGGTGCATCACGGCGTGACGACGCTGTGGATAACCATCGGCTTCTTCACCCAGTTGGTGGACACGCACCTGCCCGCGCTGCGCTCCCTTCGCCGGGTGCTCACGGGCGGTGATGTCATCTCCGCGTCCCACGTGCGCCGCGTGCTGGAGCAGTTGGGCGTCCCTGTCTCCGCGTTCTATGGCCCCACGGAGACCACGGTCTTCGCCACCAGCCACCGCTTCACGCACGCCTCCCAGGTGGGCGCCTCCGTCCCGCTGGGCCGCCCGCACAGCAACATGCGGGTCTACGTGCTGGATGCCTCTGGCCAGCCTGTTGCCCCGGGCATCCAGGGCGAGCTGTTCATCGGCGGGGACGGACTCGCGCGCGGCTACGTGGGCCAGCCCGCGCTCACCGCGGAGCGCTTCCTCCCCGACCCGTTCTCCTCCACGCCCGGCGCACGCCTCTACCGCACCGGCGACCTCGGCCGCTGGCGCGAGGACGGCGTGCTGGAGTTCCTGGGCCGCGCGGACTCGCAGGTGAAGGTGCGCGGCTTCCGCATCGAGCTGCCCGAAATCGAAGCCGCCCTGCGCGCCCATCCTGAAGTGCGCGAGGCCGTCGTCATGGCCCGCGAGGACGTGCCCGGCGACAAGCGCCTCGTCGCCTACGTCGTCGCGCCCGAGTCCCTGGACGTGGCCGAACTGCGCTCGTTCCTCAAGCAGCGGCTGCCGGACTACATGCTGCCCTCCGCCATGGGGCGACTGGACGCCCTGCCCCTCAACTCCAACGGCAAGGTGGACCGCAAGGCCCTCCCCGCGCCCTCCACCTTCCAGACCCGCGCACGGACGCGCCCTCCGCGCACGGACACCGAGCGGCTGCTCGCCACGCTCTGGGAAGAGGTCCTCCAGACGGGCACGGTCGGCGCCGAGGACAACTTCTTCGACCTGGGCGGCAATTCACTCAGCGCCACGCAGATCCTCTCGCGCATCCGCCGTGCGTTCCAGGCGGAGCTGTCCATCGCGAACTTCTTCGCGGCCCCCACCGTGGAAGCCATCGCCCACCGGCTGGAGTCCCAGGGCCCGGTGCGCCCCGCCCTCGCCGCGCCCGCGCTCAAGCCGGTGCCTCGCGACGGCGGCCTGCCCCTGTCCTTCGCCCAGCAGCGGTTGTGGTTCTTCGCGAAGCTGGAGCCCGACAGCACCGCGTACAACCTCCCCTTCGTCATGCGGCTCGAAGGCCCGCTCGACGTGCCCGCGCTCGCACGGGGCCTGCGCGACCTGTCCCAGCGCCACGAATCCCTGCGCACCACCTTCCGTGAAGAGGCGTCCGGCCCCGTCCAGGTCATCAGCGCGTCCCCCACGCTGCCCGCCGGCTGGATGGACCTGAGCACGCTGCCGGATGCCGAGCACGCGCTCGGCGCCATCCTCGACGACGAGGCACGGCAGGTCTTCGACCTGGAAGCCGGTCCGCTCTGGCGCGTCCTGCTGGTGCGCATGAGCGAGCAGCACCACCTGCTGCTGCTGACCATGCACCACGTCATCTCCGACGCCTGGTCCATGGGCGTGCTCCTCCAGGAGTTGACCACGCTGTACGCCGCCCACACCGAGGGCCGGGCCCCGAGGCTCAAGCCGCTGCCCGTGCAGTACGCGGACTACTCCGTCTGGCAGCGCGGCTGGCTGCGCGACGACGCACTGGAGGCCCAGCTCGGCTGGTGGCGCCAGCAGCTCCACGGCGCACCGAAGGCCCTGGAGCTGCCCACGGATCGGCCTCGGCCCGCGGCCCAGACCTTCCGGGGCGCGGTGGTGCCCTTCCAGTTCCCGCGCGAGCTGTCGGACGCGATGCAGGCGCTCTGCCGCGGCGAGGGCGTCACGCCCTCCATGGTGGTGCTGGCCGCGTTCCAGGTGCTGCTCTCGCGCTACAGCGGCCAGGAGGACGTCTCCGTGGGCTCGCCCATCGCGGGCCGTCACCACGCGGAGCTGGAGGGGCTCATCGGCTTCTTCGTCAACACGCTGGTGCTGCGCACGAAGCTGGACGGGGACCCGAGCTTCCGTGAATTGCTCGCCCGCGTGCGCGACGTGTCCCTGGGGGCGTACGCGCACCAGGACGTGCCCTTCGAGAAGCTGGTGGAGGCGCTCCGGCCGGAGCGGGACCCGCGCCGCACGCCGCTCTTCCAGGTGATGCTCGCGTACCAGAACGCGCCCATGCCGGAGACGCTGGGCACGGGCCTCAAGCTCCAGCCGCTGGAGCCCCGGGGCGGCACGGCGAAGTTCGACCTCACCCTGGCGCTGAACGACACCGCCGACGGGCTGAAGGGCCTGCTCGAATACAACACCGACCTCTTCGACGCCTCCACCGCCAGCCGCATGGTGGGCCACCTGCGCGCGCTGCTGGCCGGGGCCCTGAACGCACCGGAGCGCCGCCTCTCCGCGCTGCCCATGCTCACGCTCGAGGAGCGCGGGCTGCTGCTCCACTCCTGGAGCGAGCCCGGCGCGGCCACGGCGGAGGACGCGTCCCTGCCCGGACTGCTGGAGGCACAGGCCCGGCGCAACCCCGGCACCGCCGCCTTCGAGCACGAGGGCCACACGCTGAGCTGGGCGGAAGCGCACCACCGGGCGCGGGAAGTCCTGCGAGCACTGCGCGGACGCGGCGTGGTGGCGCTGCCGCCTCCGCCCCCCCTCGTCCCGGTCTCCCGCGCGGGCCCGCTGCCCCTGTCCTTCGCGCAGCAGCGGCTGTGGCTCGTGGATCAGCTCGAGCCGGGCAGCGCCACCTACAACCTCTTCCTGGCCCTGCGCGTGGAAGGCGCGCTGGACGTGCCCGCGCTGGAGAAGGCCTTCGCCTCGCTCATCGCCCGCCACGAGGCCCTGCGCACCGTCTTCGTCTCCCAGGAGGGGCAGCCCGTCCAGGTCATCCTCCCCACGGGGCCCTTCGCGCTGGAGACGGTGGAGCTGGGCGCGGTCCCGGAGGAGGCCGTCGCCCGGCGGTTGCGGGAAGAGGCCCTTCACCCGTTCGACCTGGAGCGCGGACCCCTCTTGCGCACGGCGCTGCTGCGCCTGGACGCCACCACGCACGTGCTGTGGCTGAACATGCACCACATCGTCTCCGACGGGTGGTCCATGGGCGTGCTCGTGCGGGAGTTGACCGCGCTCTACGGTGCCCACGTCGCGGGACAGCCCGTCCCGCTGCCGCCGCTGCCCGTGCAATACGCCGACTTCGCGACGTGGCAGCGCGCGTGGCTGAAGGACGAGGTGCTGGAACACCACCTGGCCTACTGGCGCCGGCAGCTCGCTGGCGTGCCGCCGCTCCTGGAGCTGCCCACGGACCGGCCGCGTCCCCGCATCCTGTCCCCCGTGGGCGCCCAGGTGCCCGTGCAGTTGCCGGAGGCGCTGTCACAGGCGCTCCAGGCGCTGTGCCAGCGCGAGGGCGCCACGCTCTTCATGGGCCTGATGGCGGCCTGGCAGGCGCTGCTCTCGCGCTACGCGGGCCAGGAGGACATCCCCGTCGGCTCGCCCATCGCCGGGCGCACGCGCGAGGAGACAGAAGGGCTCATCGGCTTCTTCGTGAACACGCTGGTGCTGCGCGCGCGCGTGGACCCGAAGGCCTCCTTCCGCGAGCTGCTGGGCCAGGTGCGCGCCACCACGCTCGCGGCCTATGAGCACCAGGACGCGCCCTTCGAGAAGCTGGTGGAGGAGCTGCATCCCCAGCGCAGCCTGAGCCACTCGCCCCTCTTCCAGGCCGTGCTCGCGCTGCGGGACGCGCCGCCGCAGCCCCAGTCGCTGCCGGCGGGCCGCGACGGCTCCACGCTCCGGCTGCTGCCGATGGAGCAGTCGGAGCAGACGACCCCGTTCGACCTCACGCTCTCGCTGGTGCGGACACCGCAGGGGCTGCGGGGCGCGCTGAGCTACCGCGCGGACCTGTTCAACCCCTCGACCGCGCTCCGGATGATGGACCACCTGCGCACGCTGCTGGAGGCCGCGGTCGCGAACCCCGGCCAGCCCGTGGCCCGGCTGCCGCTGCTCTCCCGCGACGAGCGCCAGCGGCTCCTCGTGGACTGGAACGACACCGCCGTCGCCAGCCCGACGGACGTCCCCGTCCACGTCCACTTCGCCGAGCAGGCCCGGCGCACGCCGGACGCCGTGGCCGTGGTGCAGGGGGAGGACTCGCTGACGTATGCGCGGCTGGAGTCCCGCGCGAACCAACTGGCCCATCACCTGCGCGCGCTGGGCGTCGTCCCGGGCGCGCGCGTCGGGCTGGCCCTCGAACGGTCCTTCGAGCTGGTGACGGCGCTGCTCGCCATCCTCAAGCTGGGCGCCGCCTACGTCCCCGTGGACCGCAACGCTCCGGTGGAGCGCACCGCCGCGCTGCTCGCCGATGCCGAGGTCAGCGTGACGCTGACGCATCAGCCCTTCGCGCCGCTGCTGCCCGCCTCCGGCGCCCGCGTCTGGCTGGATGCCGGGTGGGACGCCATCGCGACCAGGCCCACGCACGCGCCGGAGGTCCGCGTGGACGGCGAGGCCCTGGCCTACATCATGTTCACCTCCGGCAGCACCGGCCGCCCCAAGGGCGTCTGCGTGCCCCACCGGGGCATCACGCGCCTGGTGCTGGGCAGCACCTTCATGCGCTTCGGACCGGAGCAGGTCTGGCTGCAGTTCGCCCCCATCGCCTTCGACGCGTCGACGCTCGAAATCTGGGGTGCGCTGCTGCACGGCGCGAAGGTCGTCCTCACGCCGCCGCAGGCCCTGTCGCTGGAGGAGCTGGCCGCACAACTGGTGCGCCACCGCGTGACGGCGCTGTTCATGACGACCGCGCTCTTCGAGCAGATGGTCCTGCACCAGGGCGAGGCGCTCGCGGGCGTGAGCCAGGTCCTGGCGGGCGGTGAGGTGATGCCCTGGCCACGCATGCGCGACCACCTCGCCCGCCTCCCCGAAGGCGCGACGGTCATCCATGCCTACGGCCCCACGGAGAACACGACCTTCTCCACCACGCTGCCGCTGGAGCGGAGCGCTCGCGTGGAGGGCCCGGTGTCCATTGGCCGGCCCATCCCGAACGCCACCACCTACGTCCTCGACGCGCACCTGCAGCCGGTGCCGGTGGGCGTCGCGGGCGAGGTGTTCGTCGGCGGCAAGGGCCTGGCCTGGGGCTACCTGAACCGCCCCGAGCTGACCGCGGAGCGCTTCGTCCCGCATCCCTTCGCCTCCACGCCGGGCGAGCGCCTCTACCGCACAGGCGACAAGGCCCGCTGGTTGGAGGACGGCACGCTCGACTTCCTGGGCCGCTTCGACTTCCAGGTGAAGGTGCGCGGCTTCCGCATCGAGCTGGGTGAAGTCGAGGCCGCGCTGCGCCAGGTGGAGACGGTGAAGGAAGCCGTCGTCGTGGCGAAGGGAGAGGGCACGGAGAAGCGGCTGGTCGCGTACGTGGCGCCGAAGGCCGGCGCGACGCTGGAGCCGGACGCGTTGAAGGCCCGACTGCGCCAGCGGTTGACGGAGGCCATGGTGCCCACCGTGTGGGTGGTGCTGGAGGCGCTGCCGCTCAACGTCAACGGGAAGGTCGACCGCAAGGCGTTGCCGGAGCCGGAGGCGCGGACCTCCAGCGCCGCGTACGAAGCGCCGCGAACGGAGCTGGAGGCGAAGCTGGCGGCCATCTGGGCCCAGGTGCTGCGCCTGCCGCGCGTGGGCGTGAAGGACGACTTCTTCGCGTTGGGCGGCCACTCGTTGCTCGCGACGCAGGTGGTGTCGAGGGTGCGCGCGGAGACGGGCGCGGAGCTGCCGCTGCGCACGCTGTTTGAAGCCTCCACCGTGGAGGCGCTGGCCTCGCGCATCGAGGCCGGCTCGCGGGGTCCGGGGGGCGCCGGGCGTCCTCCGCTGGTGCCCGTGCCGCGCGGCGGGCCGCTGCCGCTGTCGTTCGCGCAGCAGCGGCTGTGGTTCCTCGACCGGCTGGAACCGGGGAGCGTCCACTACAACGTCCCCGCGGCCTTGCGGCTCGACGGTCCGCTGGACGCCGGGGCGCTGGCGCGAGGTCTTCAGGAGCTCGTCCACCGCCATGAGGCCCTGCGCACCACGTTCCACGCCCGCGAGGACGGCGAGCCCTTCCAGCAGCCGCACCCGCACGCCGAGCTGCCCCTGGCCCAGGTGGACCTGAGCCACCTGCCGGAGGCGGAGCAGGAGGAGGAGGCGCGGCGGCGGGCCCTGGAGGAAGCGCGCATCCCGTTCGACCTGACCCGCGCGCCGTTGATGCGCGCCACCCTGCTGCGCCTGTCCGCGCGGCGGCACGTGCTGCTCGTCACGCTGCACCACATCGTCTCGGATGGCTGGTCCAACCGCGTCCTCGTCGCGGAGTTGACCGCGCTCCACGCGGCGTTCTCGAACGGCCAGCCTTCGCCCCTGCCGCCGCTGACGCTCCAGTACGCGGACTACGCGACGTGGCAGCGGCGCTGGCTCCAGGGCGAGGTGCTGGAGCAGCAACTGGGGTGGTGGAAGCAGCAGCTCGACGGCGTGCCCCACGCGCTGGAGCTGCCCACGGACAAGCCGCGTCCGGCCGTGCAGACCTACCGCGGCGCGCAGGTCCCCGTGAGCCTGTCGCGGACGAGCGCGCGGGGCCTCAAGGCGCTCTGCCAGCAGGAGGTCGTCACGCCGTTCATGGCCCTGCTCGCGCTCTGGCAGGTCCTGCTGGCCGTCTATTCGGGTCAGGAGGACTTCGTCGTCGGCTCGCCCATCGCGGGCCGCGGGCCGGAAGAGCTGGAGGGGCTCATCGGCTTCTTCGTCAACACGCTGGCGCTGCGGGCCCGGGTGGACCGCCGGGGCTCGTTCCGCCAGTTGCTGCGCCGGGTGAAGGAGGGCGCGCTGGGGGCCTATGCCCACCAGGATCTGCCCTTCGAACGGCTGGTGGAGGCGTTGAGGCCCGCGCGGGATCCGAGCCGCGCGCCGCTGTTCCAGGTGCTCTTCAGCACGCGAGAGGGGGCCCCGCCCGCGCCGGAGGGTGAGGCGCTGACGCCGCGCCCGCTGGGCGTGGAGGAGACCGCGGCCAAGGTCGACCTGGAGCTGAGCCTGGTGGAGTCACCCGAGGGCATCTCGGGAGGGCTGCTCTACAACACCGCCCTGTTCGAGCCGCGCACGGCCGCGCGCATGGCGGAGCACTTCCGCACGTTGGCGGAGGCCCTCGTGGCCCGGCCCGAGGCACCGCTCGACTCCGTGTCGCTGCTGACGGACGCGGAGCGCCAGCGGGTGCTGGTGGAGTGGAACGCGACGGCCGCTGAGTACCCGCGCGACTCCACGTTGCCGGAGGTGTTCGAGCAGGTGGTGGCCCGCTTCCCGGAGAAGGTCGCCGTCGAGTTCGGGGACACGCGCCTCACCTACCGGCAGTTGGATGAGCGCGCCAACCGGCTCGCCTGGCACCTGCGCTCGCTGGGCGTGGACACCGACTCGCGCGTGGCCCTGGCCCTGGAGCGTTCGCTGGAGCTCGTCGTCTCGCTCGTCGCCATCCTCAAGGCGGGGGCGGCCTACGTCCCGCTGGACCCGGCCTACCCGCGCGCGCGTCTGGCCGCGATGGTCGAGGACGCACGGCCCCATGTCCTCCTCACGTCGCGGGCATTGCTGCCGAACCTGCCTCATGAGGCCCTGTTGCCCGTGGTGCTGGAGGAGGTGTCCCTCGACGCGCTGCCCTCGCATGCGCTTCCGCGCAGCGCCCTGCCCCAGAGCCTCGCGTACATCGACTTCACCTCCGGCTCCACCGGCAGGCCCAAGGGGGTCGGCACGCCTCACGCCGCCGTGCTCCGCACCCTCTTCGGCGTCGACTACACCCCCTTCGGGCCTGACGAGACGTTGCTGATGATGGCGCCCCTCGCCTTCGACGCCTCCACCTTCGAGGTCTGGGGCGCGCTGCTTCATGGCGCGAAGCTGGCCGTCTTCCCCGCCCACCCTCCGACGGATCCGCACGAGTTGGAGCGGGTGCTGGTGCACCACGGCGTGACGACGCTGTGGATCACCATTGGCTTCTTCACCCAGTTGGTGGACACGCACCTGCCCGCGCTGCGCTCCGTGCGCCGGGTGCTCACCGGCGGCGACGTCATCTCCGCGTCCCACGTGCGCCGCGTGCTGGAGCAGTTGGGCGTCCCTGTCAGCGCGTTCTATGGCCCCACGGAGACCACGGTCTTCGCCACCAGCCACCGCTTCACGCACGCCTCCCAGGTGGGCGCCTCCGTCCCGCTGGGCCGCCCGCACAGCAACATGCGGGTCTACGTGCTGGATGCCTCTGGCCAGCCTGTTGCCCCGGGCATCCAGGGCGAGCTGTTCATCGGCGGGGACGGACTCGCGCGCGGCTACGTGGGCCAGCCCGCGCTCACCGCGGAGCGCTTCCTCCCCGACCCGTTCTCCTCCACGCCCGGCGCACGCCTCTACCGCACCGGCGACCTCGGCCGCTGGCGCGAGGACGGCGTGCTGGAGTTCCTGGGCCGCGCGGACTCGCAGGTGAAGGTGCGCGGCTTCCGCATCGAGCTGCCCGAAATCGAAGCCGCCCTGCGCGCCCATCCCTCGGTACGGAGCGCGGTCGTCGTGGTCCGCGAGGACGTGCCCGGCGACAAGCGCCTCGTCGCCTACGTCGCGTCCGAAGCCGTGGACGTGGCCGAGCTGCGCGCGTTCCTCAAGCAGCGGCTGCCGGACTACATGCTGCCCTCCGCCGTGATGCGGCTGGACGCCCTGCCCCTCAACTCCAACGGCAAGGTGGACCGCAAGGCCCTCCCCGTCCCTGACGCCGCGGTCTCCTCCGCGTCCGGAAGCCACGTCGCGCCCCGCACGCCGCTGGAAGAACAGCTCGCCGGGTGCTTCGCGGAGGTGCTGCGCGTGCCTCGCGTCAGCATCACCGACAACTTCTTCGAGCTGGGCGGCCACTCGCTGCTGGCCCTGAAGTTGATCGCCTCCATCCGGGTGCACACCGGGCACGCGCTCCCCATGGCGGCCCTCTTCCAGCACGGCACCGTCGAGGCGCTGGCGCGGCGGCTCCAGGAGGAAGCCCCTCCGCGTCCCACCAACCTGGTGCGGCTGGAAGCCGGCGCCGAGGGGAAGCGTCCCCTCTTCCTCATCCACGGCGGCGGTGGCGGCGTGCTGGGCTATGCCGAACTCGTGCGCCAGTTGGGCCACGACCGGCCGGTCTACGGGGTGGCCGCGTCAGGCCTGGAGGGCGGCGCGCTTCCTCCGGCATCCATCGAAGCGCTGGCGCGCGACTACCTCGCCCAGGTCCGCGCCGTGCAGCCGCGGGGACCGTACCTGCTGGGGGGGTGGTCCTTCGGCGGGCTCGTCGCGCTGGAGATGGCGCGTCAGCTCCAGGCCGTGGGTGAAGCGGTGGAGCTGCTGACGCTCATCGACTCCGCCGTGCCCACGCCCCAGCCGCGTCCAGAAGCCGATCCGCTCGGGCTGCTCGCGCTCTTCGGACGGACGCTCGGCCTGCGTTGGCAGGACCTGTCCCTGGACCTGGAACGCCTGCGGCGCATGGAGGCACGCGAGAGGCTCGCGTACGTCCTGGAGCAGGTCCGCGTCTCGCCCGCGAACAACCTGGGCCTGGACCTGGAAGGCGCTGAGCGCCTCTTCGCCCTGCACGCGCGGTTCTACGAGGCCCTGCGCACCTACGTGCCCGTGGGCGGCTACTCGGGGCCCACGGTCCTCTTCCGGGCCACCGTGGGACCGCCGGCGTCCGAGGAGACGGACTGGAGCGACTGGCTCACGGGGCCCGTCACGTCGTACGACGTGCAGGCAGAGCACTACTCGATGCTGAGCGCGCCCCACGCCACCACCGTGGCGGAGCCGCTGCTCCAGCACCTCCGGACGCTGCCGTAGGGGAAAGGGGCGCGGGCCCGGACGCGCGGGCCCGCCGCCTCACGCGTCCGAGCCGGGCTCCAGCCCCAGCGCTTCGCTCGCGAAGCGCGCCATGCGCTCCACCAGCCGCGCCTTGTCGTCCAGGTCGCTGCGGCCGGTCCGGTCCGACATGGCCTCCAGCCGCTCACCGCAGCGCAGGTCCAGGCAGACGTTCACCCCCACCCGGCGCTTCGAATCCACATCCGTGGTGAGCAGGCCGATCTCCGCATCGGTGGCCGTCCGGCACCACTCACACATCTTGGGCGACAGGGTCGGGTCCCCCTGCTGATCCCTGCGGAAGGCGATGCCCGTGGGCTGATTGCCCCCGGGGGCGACGAACACCAGGAAGACGCGCACCCCGTACGGATCCACCCACGAGAGGTAGTCCCGGACGAAGAGCGGGAGCTGGGTGCCCTTGGGCAGTTCAACGTGCTTGCGATCCCTGGAGCGGAACGCGCGCAGCAACTCTTTCTCTGACTCGATTCGGAACATGGCGTGCTCTGACCGGACTGCCTTCAAGAACATCCTGAACGTGCTTCAGCCTGATTTTGTCCAACCCTCGCGGACACTGGGTTGAAATCACCACCGCGTACCAGCTTGCCGGGCACTCGCGTTCCGAGGACCCCCATGCACCTTTCCCTACGGCTCCTGTTGCCCCTGCTGGTCATCGGGTCGGGAGGAATCTCCTGCGGTGATGATGCCTCCCCCGCGCCCAACACGCCGCCCACCCTCACCGGCCCCACCGTGCAGGCCGCGAGCGTGACGTCTGGCACGCCGGTCGAGACGACGTTGGAGGCGTCGGATGCTGACGGAGATTCGCTCACCTACTCCTGGACGCAGGAGCCTGCCTCCCCAGCGGGCACCTTCGACAACCCCTCCGCGCCCCAGCCCTCCTGGACCGCGCCCGACGTGGACAGCGCCCGGAGCTTCCGGCTGAAGGTCACCGTGAGCGACGGCAAGGGTGGCACCACCGAGGGCTCCATCGAGGTCTCCGTGCGCAAGAGCAACCAGGCGCCCACCGTGAGCGACACCCTGGCGCCCACGTCGCTGGTGGCCGGAGCGACCGGCACCCTCTCCGTCACCGCGAGCGACCCGGACGGCGACCCGCTGACCTACACGTGGGCGCAGGTCGCCCCCAGCACCCCTGGCACCTGGGTGGGCGGCACCCAGGGCCCGAGCGCGCAGTGGTATTCGCCCGTCGTGGCCACGCAGACCGCGTTCACCTTCTCCGTGAGCGTCTCGGATGGCGTGAGCCCGCCCGTGGTGCGGACCGTCACCCTGCCCGTGTCGGTGCCCCGCTACGGCGCGGACGTCCAGGCGCTGTGGAGCACCGGGGAGTGCACGACCTGCCACGGCAAGGCCGGAAACCTGAGCCTCGCGGCGGCCAGCAGCCACGCGAACCTGGTCAACGTCACCGCCAGGGCCTGCGGCAACCTCCGGCGCGTCACGCCCGGCGACCCGGACAACTCGGCGCTCATCCGGAAGATGGAGGGCACGGAGTGCGGAGACCGCATGCCCACGGGCAAGCCCGAGTTCTTCGACCAGCACCCGGGCCTCAACGTCCTGGTCCGCTCGTGGATCCTCGCGGGCGCGGCCAACGACTGACGCACGGCGGGCTCGCGCCGGTTCCAACCGGGACATAGGCTGGCGGTCGTGGCCGCGAACCCGCCCCTGCTGGACGACATGGTCCTCTTCGCGGAGGTGGTGGCGGCGGCCAGCATCACCTCCGCGGCGGAGCGCCTGGGCCTGCGCAAGTCCACGGTGAGCCGCCGGCTGGCCGCCCTGGAGGAGCGCCTGGGCATCCGGCTGCTCGAGCGCAACACGCGCAGGCTCCGCCTCACGGAGGCGGGCCGCGAGTACCACGCGCACTGCGCGCGGCTCGTCGCCGAGGCCCGCGAGGTGAACGCGGCGGTGAGCGAGTCACGCGGCACGCCCCAGGGCACGCTGCGCATCGCCACGCTGTCGCTGCTGGGTGAGCTGCTCACGCCCGTCATCGCGGAGCTGCTCCTGCACCACCCCCGGCTGCGCGTGGAGGTGTCGCTCGCGCAGACGCACGTGGACCTCATCGCGGAGGAGTACGACCTGGCGCTGCGCACCGGGCCGCTCGCGGACTCGTCGCTGATGGCGCGCAGGCTCGGGCGTCTGCGCACGGGCTACTACGCCAGCCCGCATTACCTCGGCCGCCACGGCACGCCCCGGACGCCCGAGGCGCTGACGGCCCACGAGTGCATCCTCCTGGCCGAGTCCGGCACCGACGAGGTGTGGTTCTTCGGAGAGGGCCGGAGCGCGCGCACCGTGCCGGTGACGGGCCGCCTGCGCGTGCCGAGCGAGCGCGCGGGCCAGGCGGCGGCGCGAGCGGGACTGGGCATCGTGCGGCTCGCGGCGTCGCTGGTGGCGGACGACGTGCGCGCGGGGCTGCTCGTCCCCGTGCTGGAGGCGGACACGCCCCCGGGCCTGCCCATCTTCGCCGTCTACCCGAGCAGCCGGCAGTTGCCCCTCAAGGTGCGCGCCTTCCTCAAGCTGCTGTCCGCGCGCGGCGCCGCGCTCCCGTGGCAGGAGGAGTAGAGGGCTCCTGGCGGAACAATGCGTCCCGCCAGGGGCGCTCGTCGCCGCTGCCGGCCGCGATTACATCCCGTGGACACGAGGCGCGGCCCCACGTGAGGCCCGCGCCCTTCACGCGAAGGATGGGCCCCATGGCTGGCGACGTCATCGAGCTGGGAGACGCGGAGTTCCAACGGGAGGTGCTGGAGTCGAACGAGCCGGTGCTGGTGGACTTCACCGCCACGTGGTGCCCGCCGTGCCGGGTCCTCGCGCCGGTCATCGACTCGCTGGCCGCCGAGTACAAGGGCCGGATGAAGATGGCCAAGCTCAACGTGGACGACCACCCGCGGACGCCCGAGCAGTACGGCATCCGCGCCATGCCCACCCTGCTGTTCTTCAAGGGGGGGAAGGTGGTGAAGCAGGTGGTGGGCGCCGTGCCCAGGGCGAAGCTGGAGGAGGCCGTGCGTCAGGTGCTCTGACGCTCAGCCCACGCCGCCGGACGGCACCGGGCCCGCGAGCCGCGACTCCACGAAGCGCCGGGTCGCGCTGAGCGCCGCGTCGATGCCGTCCGCGCGCGAGCCGCCACCCCACGCCACCTCCGGCGAGCCGCCGCCCTTGCCCTCCACGCAGGGCGCCGCCTGGGCCATGAGCTGGCCCGCGTCCACGCCCTGGCCTCGGAGCGCGTCGCTCGCGGCCGTCACCAGCACCACCTTGCCGCCGCGCGTGGCGGTGAGCACCACGCCCACGCTGCCCGCCGCCTGCCGCAGCGCCTCCACCAGCGCCTTGAGGTGCGGGGCCGGGACCTCGCCCAGGTGCGCGGCGACGAGCGCCGTGTCCCCCCAGCGCGTCGCGTCCTGGAGGAGCTGCCGGGCATGCTCCGCGGGAGCCACGCTCGTGGGCGCCGCGGCCTGCGCGGGCTTGCGGCGCGCCTCCTGCTCCAGCCGCGTCAGCCGCTCGCGCAGGGCCACCACGCGGCGCATGGGCTGCGGCCAGTTGTGCAGGGTCTGCGACAGCGGCGAGAGCGCGCGCAGCCGGGCCTCGCCCTCCAGGCGGGCGGCGGACTCCAGGGAGGCCTCCAGCGCGTCCACCTGCTCGCGCAGCGCCCGGGCCGCTTCGCGCGGCGTCTGTCCCGTGGGCGGCGTGAAGGGCAGCGTCAGCGGTCCGAAGCCGACGATGCCGTCGCCATCAATCTTGCGCAGCATCGCGTTCGCCGCGGGCCGCACGCCTCCGTTGACGTAGCGTTGCAGCGTGCGCCACGCGTACTGGCGGAAGCCCGACAGGTGCTTCACGTAATACGCCGTCCAGCGGGGCACCGGCTGCGAGCCGCGCAGGCTCTTGAACGGATCCGCGCCCGGCCCCAGCTCGATGGTGAGCCCCACCTCCAGCGCGTCCTGCATCAGCCGGTGCACGAGCCCCCGGTACAGGCCCAGCTCCTGCGGCAGCGACAGGTCATAGCCGAACAGCGGGGACCAGACCGTGTCGTCGCTGACGTGCGTGGCGTAGAAGCCGTCCACGCGCCCGTCCTTCACCGCGAGCCAGTACTGGAAGATGCCCTCGCGCAGCGTCCACGCGAACCACTCCTCCGTGAAGTCGAGCGTGGAGTGGTACTTGTCCGCGTTGAGCGACCGGTACAGCTCCCGCAGCCGGGGCGCGCACTCCGGCAGCTCCCGCCCGTCCACGACGCGGTAGCCCGCGGCCTCCAGCAGCCGCCCGTCGCGGCGCCGGTTCTCGCGCACCTGCCGGCTGACCTCGTGCGTGGGCAGCGTCATGCGCGTGTGCGACCCGTAGACGAAGCCGTAGTCCCGGGCGGCCAGCGTGTTGAGCAGCGGCGACGCGTTCGCCGGGTTGAGCGCGGGGAACACGATGGCGTGGCCGGGGAACCGCTCGACGAGGAAGGCGGTGAGGCGCTCCAGCCGGGCCTCGTCGAGCTCCACGCTCAGGTTGCGCAGCACCAGCCAGTGGTCCACGTAGACGCACTTGTCGATGCGCGCCGCCTTCAACATCCCGCCCAGCGTCCGCATGGCCCCGCGCATCACCACCGCGCGCGCCGCGCCGTACGTCTGCGCCGTCACCGCCTGCACCGGCAGGCCGATGTAGCGCACCCACAGCGAGTGCAGCGGGGAGTTGCCGTACTCCGCCTCGTTGATGGCCAGCGGGATGCGCAGGTCATCCATCGCCAGCAGCCGCAGGGTGGTGCGGTCGGAGAGGAAGGCGGTGCTGCCGCGCTTCATCAGCGGCACGAAGTAGTCACGCGCCAGACGCGCCTGAGGCGTCTGCGGCCAGGTGCACGTGTCGACCGTGTCCGCGTCGTAGAGGGTCATGCCCTCCACTCTAGCGCTTGAGCGCGCGCTCGATGCGGCGGCGCAGGCCGTCCTCGGACAGCATGCCGCGCTGCGCGTCGATGACCTTGCCGTCCCGGTCCAGGAAGTAGAGCGTGGGCAGCGCGTTCACCTGGAAGGCCCGCGCCATGTTGTCGTCCGCGTAGACGACGTACGGCCGCAGGTCCGGCTGGAAGCGCTGGAGGAAGTAGTCCACCTCCTGGGACGCCGTGGAGCCCTCGTCCCGGCTGGCCGCCACGAAGACGAGCCCCTGGGACTCGTACTCCTTGGCCAGCTTCACCAGGGACGGCATCTCCTCGCGGCACGGCGGACACCAGGTGGCCCAGAAGTCGAGCATCACCACCCGCCCCTTCAGGTCCGACAGCGCGAGCGAGCCGCCCTCGTGCTTCGTCAACTGGAAGGCCGGCGGCGACACCCCGTCCGGCACCAGCCGCGCCCGCTGCGCCTCGCGCACGCCCAGGAACGCCAGCGCCGCCAGTCCCAGCACCGCCACCACGGACAGCGCCGTCTTGGCCTTGTCCCCGCGCGCGCCCGGCGGCGGCGTCCCTTCCGTCCCAGCCTGCTGTGTCATCCCCGTTCCTTCCGTGTCAGGCGGCCGTGCACCCGCGTCAGGGCCCAGCGCACCCCCGCCCGCACCCGGGGCCTGCGCACCACCCACGCCGCCAGCGGAGGGCCCCAGTGATAGTAACCGTCGATGAACCCCTGGCCGAGCCGGCTCTTCCTGAGCACGTCGTCGCGGAAGGCGCGGAAGGCCGTGAGCTCCGGCGCGCCCTCGCCAAAGGCCGCCGTCACCACAAAGCACGACGACGCGGGGCTCACCCACATCAGCTTGCCGTTGGTGAGGTTCACCACGACCTTCAGCTCCCGCTGCTCCGTGTAGAGGAAGGCCAGAAGGTCGCGCCGCGCGGCCGGGAACTCCTGCCCGCCCGCCTCCTCGAAGTCGATGCGCGTGGTGACGGTGCTGCCCACCTCGTCCACCGTGAAGCGGTAGCGCCTGGAGCTGCGCCGGTGCTCCACCTCCAGGCCCTTCAGTTCCCCGAAGTAGGCCAGGAAGGGCACACGGCACGCCGGGCAGACGAAGCGGTGGTAGGCGTGCGTCGGGACGAAGGCGTAGTCCCCCATGCGCTTGCAGCCCGTGTTGGGGCACACCAGCTTCACGGTCGCCTGGGCCGCGTTGCGCGGGTCGTAGCGCGACAGGCCCGTCCCCTTGTCGAACACCGGCGGCGGCCGGGACGGCTGGCCCACCATCTGACGCGTGGGGTGCGCGGCGCGCTCCAGCTCCTGCGCCTTGCGCCACGCCAGCTCCGCCGCCTCCAGCCGGCCGTCCGCGGTGTGCACCAGCGCCTCCGCGTGCGCGCGGAGGGCCGCCACCAGCCGGTCCACCAGCGGCGACACCGCCGGCTCGCGCGCCACCGCGAAGGCCTCCGCCAGCACCCGCTCCATCTCCGGCAAGAGCGCCTGCGCCGCCTTGCGCGACGGGTCCTCCGCGCGCCGGTACACCGGGGGCTCCGGCAGTTTCGCGAACAACGCCGAGGCCTGGGCCCGCACGCGCTCCAGCGCCGCGTCCCCCCGCCCCACGTCCAATCCCGCCGCCCGCGTCTGGGCGGCCCTGATGAGTTCTTCGGGCTGCAAGCGCCTGGACCTTAAGGGCCCCCAGGGCCCCTGTCAGCGACTCCCGAGCGACAGGTCAGGAAACTCGCCATGTGCCCCGGGCCGATGTAAGACGACGTAGGAGGATGTGAATCATGGGCGTGTTGAAGTTCCTGGTCTGGACGACCTGCGCGGTGGGTCTGGGCGTCTTCCTGGCGCGGGGCAACGTGGATGGCCGTTCCCCCCTGGAGCACATGGAGCGCACCTGGAAGCGCACCGTGAACCCTTCCACCCTGGACAAGGTGAAGGGCAGCGTGGGGGACGCGCTGGAGGACGCGAAGGGCGCCGTGTCGCAGAAGTCCGCCAACGCGGCGGGCCCGCGCGAGCGCATCACCGCCGAGGACCGGGCGGCCATCAACGACATCATCGCCAAGAAGAAGTAGGCGCCGAGGCGGCCATGGGTCCCCGCGGGGCCGGTTGCTGATCGCCGGCCTGCCCCTTCCCCCCGCCCCACCCCGTGCCTAGGTTGCGCCGGGGCATTGGGTTGGACGGTGGTGGGAAGGCGGGGCCCATGGGTTGGACGCGGTTCGGGGGCGGCATCACACTGGCGGTGCTGGCGTGCGCGCTGGGGACGGCGGCGAGCGCCGGGACCCGCCCGCCCGGGAAGCTGTGGCTGGAGTCGCGCAACCGCGCCGTCTCCCGGCAGCACTCCAACATCAGTGAAGTGGCCCGCAAGGCCATGCCGGCCGTGGTGTCCATCACCACGCGCCAGGACCTGGCGGACGTGGCCCCGGGCGAGGAGCCCCAGCGCGGCATCGGCTCCGGCTTCATCATCCACCCGGACGGCTACATCCTCACCAGCGCGCACGTGGTGGACGGGGCCTCGGAGGTCACCATCTCCATCCGCAGCGCCAACGGCTACGTGGAGGAGTTCCCCGCCACGGTGGTGGGCGAGGACGAGCGCACGGACTGCGCGCTGCTCAAGGTGGACGCGCCCCGGAAGCTGCCGGTGCTGAAGCTGGCGTCCGCGTCCCACGTGGGCATCGCGGACTGGGTGGTCGTCATCGGCAACCCGTTCGGGCTGGCGCACTCCGTGACGGTGGGCGTGGTGAGCTACGTGGGCCGCACGGACGTGACGCCCAACGGCCGCGACGGCGACTTCGACTACCTGCAGATGGACGCCTCCATCAACCCGGGCAACTCCGGCGGGCCGGTGTTGGACCTGCACGGCGACGTGGTGGCGGTGGCCAACGCCGTGAACGTGTCCGGCCAGGGCATCGGGTTCGCCATCCCCATCGACATCGCGAAGACGGTGATTCCGCAGCTCAAGGCCCACGGGCGCATGCGCCGCGGGTGGATGGGCATCAGCGTGCAGGACTTCTCCCCGGAGGTGGCGCAGGCCTTCAACCTGAACCCCCGCGGCCGGGGCGTGGTGGTGACGGACGTGGTGGAGGACGGCCCCGCGGCCCGCGCGGGCCTGCGCACCGGCGACGTCATCCTGAACATGGACCGGCTGTCCGTGGAGCGGGCGCACACGCTGCGCTGGCAGGTGGCCGCGCGCGGCGTGGGCCAGCACATCCGGCTCCACCTGCGCCGGCTGGGCCGCCCCATGATGGTGAAGGTGAAGCTGGAGGACCTGCCCCTGGTGGAGGCGCCGCCGTCCACGCTGGCCTCGGGAGGCACGCCGGGCGAGCGCGCCGCCGGAGCCCGCTCCGTGCTGGAGGAGCTGCTCTCCCCGGTGCCGCGCACCCATTCCGGCCGCTCCGGAGGCATTCCCAAGGCCGAGGACGGCCTGGCTGCCCCCTGACGGCTGGGGCCTCCAGGGCCCTGGCGGGCCTCCAGGCTCCTTGCGTTCCGCGAAACCCGGCGATACACCGTCCGCCTTCACATCGTGGCGGATCCACCCACAGGTGGCGTCACGGGTCTTCAAGCATCGTTTCGCAGGAGAGTCCGTACCATGGCCGAGGCCACCCAGACGACGAAGCCCACCCATTGGCCGCGCACCGCCAAGGGCGGCGGCAAGAAGGCGTGCACCGTGGAGGGCTGCAAGCGCCCCTACCGCGCCAAGAACTACTGCTTCTTCCACTTCAAGAAGTGGCGCCAGGGCGACCTGCCCCACTCGCGCTACCGCGTGTGCTCCAAGCCGGAGTGCCGCGCCAAGGTCGGCCCCAAGGCCGGTCTGTGCGAGAAGCACTTCGCCGAGACCTACAAGAAGGAAGCGGCGGCTTAAGTCGCCCCGGCTGTTCGCGTGGCGCCGGCCCCCCCGCCTCAACCGCGGGAGGTCCCCGGCGCCACCGCGCGGCCCAGGTGCTTGAAGGCGTTGAGCCACAGCTCCGCCTCGCGCTGGGTCAGCCTCGCACGCATCAACGTCCGCTCCAGCTCGTGCAGCACGTGCTCCGGCGCCTGCGGGTTGAGGAAGTCCGCCGCCAGCATCGCCGCGCGCATGCGCCCGCTCAGCGCGTTGAGCGTCCCCAGCCGCGCGCCGGCCTCCTCCTCCGGGGGCAGCGCGGGCGCGGACGTGAGCCCCTGCCGGTGGCAGAGGTACAGCAGCACCGCGGAGGACTGCGCCAGGTTCATGGACGGCTGCACGTCCGACGTGGGGATGACGAGCAGGTCCTGGCAGTGGGTGAGGTCCTCGTCGGACAGCCCGCGCTGCTCGCCGCCGAACAGCAGCGCCACCCGCCCCCGCGTGCTCTCCTCCGCCAGCCGCCGCGCCGCGTCCTCGGGCGTCAGCGGGGTGCGCTTCTCCACCTGGGTGCGCGACGTGGTGCCCACCACGTACACGCAGTCCTCCAGGGCCTCCTGGAGGGTGGGTGTGACGCGCATGCCCGAAAGGATGTGGCCACCCTTCACGGCCATCTTCTCCGCCAGGCTGAAGTCCTGGACGACGGGTTCCGAGAGGATGAGACGTTCGAAACCGAAGTTCGCCATGACCCGGCAGACCGCACCGAGGTTGTCGGGTGAACGGGTCTGATGAAGGACGACAGTCAGCTCCGCACCTGGACGCATGCACCGGAGTTTAGCTGGTGGTGCGTCGGCGTGATCGGTATATTCCCGTTGATGCGTCGCTGGGTCCCTGGCCTGCTCCTGTCGCTGTCCCTGCTCACCACCGCGTGCGACGGCACGGGTGCGCCCGTGCGCTCCTCGCTCACGGCGCGGCAGGCGCTGAGCAGCTCGCCGGAGGTGGTGGAGTTCGAGTCCCCGGCCGTCCGCCTGGAGCTCTTCCGGGACATCGCGCGCCAGTCGGAGGTCCAGGCCGGGCAGTCCGCGCAGGGCGTGGCGCTCTTCCCCATCATCCAGGGCACCGAGTTCGTCGCGGCGCCGGGCTTCGAGCCCCGCGCGGACCTGCTCCAGCCGCCGGACGCGGGCAGCGGCCTCCAGTTCGTCTTCGACGCGCGGACGGGCGACCGTTGGCCGGAGGACCGGCGGGAGAGCCTGCAGGGCCTGTCGGAGCGCGAGGCCGCGGAGCTGGTGGCGCGCACGCTGCTGGCGCTCTGGGGCGTCCATCCGGAGGGCGCGGTGCGGGTGGACCGGGCGGCGGGCGCGCCGTATGCGGTCGCCTACGTGGACGGCATCCTGCGGATCAACCCGGCGTTCCTCTATCTGGCAACGGCCTACGGTCCTGCTTCCATGGCGGCGGGCCTCCAGTAGAGTCGCGCGCCTCATGAGCTGGCCCCGCTCCCGCCCCTTCCCGGCGGTCAGTGGCCGGGGCCGCGAGGCGCCTCCGACGTGAACACCTCCGCCCTCCACGCGCAACTCACCCACACGCTTCGCCAGACGGACCTGCCGTCGCTCGGCACGCCCTACAAGGGCAAGGTTCGCGACACGTACCGCAAGGGCGACACGCTCATCCTCGTGACGAGCGACCGCCTCTCCGCGTTCGACCACGTGCTCACCACCATCCCCTTCAAGGGCGAGGTGCTGAACCGCCTGGCGGCCTTCTGGTTCGACCGCACGAAGCACATCGTCCCCAACCACGTGCTGGACGTGCCGGACCCGAACGTCACCGTGGCGCGCGCCTGCCAGCCCTTCTCCGTGGAGGTGGTGGTGCGCGGCTACCTCACGGGCAGCCTGTGGCGCGACTACGAGAAGGGCACGCACACCGCCTACGGCGTCCCCTTCGCGGAAGGGCTGCGCAAGGACAGCGCGTTCGAAACGCCCATCCTCACGCCGTCCACCAAGGCCGAGTACGGCCAGCACGACGAGCCCATCTCCGAGGCGGAGATCCTCTCGCGCGGGCTGGCCACGCCGCGCGACTGGGCCCGCATCACGGAGGCCGCCCGGGGCCTGTTCCTGGAGGGCCAGAAGTGGGCGCGCACGCGCGGCCTCATCCTGGTGGATACGAAGTACGAGTTCGGCAAGGTGGGCGACGAGCTCTACGTCATCGACGAGATGCACACCCCGGACTCCAGCCGCTACTGGGTGGCGGACGAGTACGAGGCGCGCTTCGCCCGGGGCGAGGACCAGAAGATGTTGGACAAGGAGAACATCCGCCAGTGGCTCATCCGCGAGCGGAACTTCTCCGGCCACGGCGCGCTGCCCGCCATCCCGGACGACGTGCGCGTGGACCTGGCCACCAAGTACGTGGCCGCCTACGAGCGCATCACCGGCACGTCCCTGGCGCTGACGCCCGGGGACGTGCACTCGCGCATCGAAGGGCACCTGCGGGCGAAGGGCTACCTCTAGGCCCCCCGCCCGAGGCCGCGCTTCTCAGCTCGCGCGGCCGAAGACGCGCTGGAACACCGCGTCCATCTGGCGCGTGTGGTAGCCCGGGGAGAAGCAGTCGGAGACCTCCTCGGGCGTCATCATCTTGAGCAGGTCCGCGTCGTTGAGCAGGGCCTGCCGGAAGTCCACGCCCTCCTCGAACATCTTCATCGCGTTGCGCTGGACGACGACGTACGCGGCCTGCCGGTCCATGCCCTTGCGCGCGAGCTCCAGCAGGAGGCGCTGCGAGTTCACCACGCCGCCCAGCAGGTCCAGGTTCTTCTTCATCTGCTCCGGGTAGACGCGCATGTTCTCCACCAGGCCCGCGAAGCGGTGGAGCATGAAGTCCAGGAGGATGGTGGCGTCCGGACCAATCACGCGCTCCACCGACGAGTGCGAGATGTCCCGCTCGTGCCACAGCGCCACGTCCTCCATGGCGCTCACCGCGTAGCCGCGCAACAGGCGCGCCAGGCCCGTGAGGTTCTCCGACAGGATGGGGTTGCGCTTGTGCGGCATGGCGCTGCTGCCCTTCTGTCCCGGCGTGAAGGGCTCCTCCGCCTCGCGCACCTCCGTGCGCTGGAGGTGGCGGATCTCCACGGCGAACTTCTCCAGGCTCGCGCCCACCAGGGCGATGGCGGTGAAGAACTCCGCGTGCCGGTCGCGCTGCACCACCTGGCTGGAGGCGGGCGCGGGCTTCAGGCCCAGCTTCTGGCAGACGTGCTCCTCCACCGACGGCGGCAGGTGCGCGAACGTGCCCACCGCGCCGGAGATCTTCCCCACGGCGATGGTGTCGCGCGCGTGCTGAAGGCGCGTGCGGCCCCGGCGCAGCTCGTCGTACCAGATGGCCAGCTTGTGCCCGAAGGTGATGGGCTCCGCGTGGATGCCGTGGCTGCGGCCCATCTGCAGCGTGTGCTTGTGCTCGAAGGCGCGCTTCTCCACCGCGGCCATCACGCGGTCCATGCCCTTGAGCAGCAGGTCCACGGAGTCGCGCAGGGTGAGGCCCAGCGACGTGTCCAGCACGTCCGAGGACGTCATGCCCAGGTGCAGCCAGCGGGCGCTGGGACCCACGCGCTCCTCCACGAAGGTGAGGAAGGCGATGACGTCGTGCTTGGTGGTGCGCTCAATCTCCTCGATGCGCGCGGCGTCCGCCTCGGTGAAGTCACCGGCGCGGGCGAGGCAGTCCGCCAGCGCCTCCTTGGGGGCGAGGCCTTGCGCGACCATGCCCTCCAGGGCGGCGAGCTCCACGTCGCGCCAGCGGCGGTAGCGGGCGACGTCGGACCAGAGGGAGGCCATTTCGGGACGGCTGTAGCGTGGAATCACTCGTAGACCTTCACGGCAAAGTCCCGGCGCGCCGCGAACCGGAGCACTTCCAGCGCGACGTCACAGGACGGACCTGACTTCTTCGCGGCGGTGAGGTTGAACGAGAGGTCCAGGCCTTCGGGCCGCGCCACCGCCAGCGCGCCGGGGTCGACCTTCTCGTGGATGATGCGATTCGCCAGCCTCCCCGCCTGCTGGCCGAGCGCCAGCGGGGCCGGCGCGAGGGCCAGCGTCGCGCCCTCCTTCACCTGGCTGGCCGTGAGCGCCACCAGCGGCACCTTGCGGGAGGCGCTGAAGGCGATGAGTGCCTGGACGACGGAGGCGTTGCCCACGGTCTTGTCCGCAACCATCAAGAGGCCGTCCACCTTCCCCGCCGCGCCCTCCAGCACCTCGCCCACCCGCTCCTGCGCTTCCACGGCCAGCGGGACGATGGTCAGCCCCAGGCCCGCGCCAGCGGAGCGGGCCTGCGCCACCGCGCCCGCCGAGGAGCGCGGGTCATGCAGGATGCCCACGCGCTTGGCGCCAGGGGCCACGGCCTTGAGCGCGGCCAGCTCCGGCCCGAAGTCGCTGGTGAGCGCGATGCCGGTGACGTGGGGCGCCTCCAGGCCGTACTTCTCGTGGTACGGCACCATGGCGAAGAGCACGGGCACGTCCTCGCCCAGCGAGCGGCGCGCGGCGTTGGCGGCCAGCGGCCCCAGGGCGAGCACCAGCGCGGGCTTCTGCGCGGCCAGCGACTTGAAGACGCGCGCGGCCTCCGTGGGGCTCTCTTCCAGGGTCAGCTCGGTGACGTCCGCGCGGGCCTCGGACGTGAAGCCGGCGAGGAAGGAGGCGTACGGCGCCAGGCTCGAGGACTTCACGGCCACCACGCGGGGCCGCGTGGGGCCGCGAGAGGGGGCCTGCGCGAGGGCGACGACTGGCAGGAGGAGCGTGAGGAGCGCGAGCCTCCGGAGCGTCGTCCTCACGGCGCGGTCTGGCAGCAGCGGAAGCCCACGTCCGTGGCCTTCAGCGAAGGAGCGCCCCGGCGGCGCGCGGAGCACCGGGCGGTGTCGCCGGACGTGGCGAAGCCGCCGCCCTTGATGATCATCTCCGCGGAGTCGGGGAAGTTGGAGGAGGTCCACTCGGCGACGTTGCCGGACAGGTCCACCACGCCGTAGCCGGAGCGGCAGGACGGGAAGGCCCCGGAGGGCGCCAGGGGGCGGGCCGCGGCCGTCGTGCCGGTGTTGCAGGCCGTCTGGGCCTGCTCGTCGCCGGAGGAGAAGCGCGCGTTGCCAGGGCCCTTGCAGGCCTTCTCCCACTCCTCCTCGGAGCACAACCGCTTGCCGAGCCCTTCACAGGCGGCCTTCGCGTCCAGCCACGTCGCGGAGACGCGGGGCTTCCTGCCGGCCTGGTTGGGGAACTCGTATTCGTCGACGCAGAACGACTCCACCATGACGCTGTCCATGCGCATCTCGTCGGTGGAGCCGGACGCCTGCAGGTCCTCTGGGGACGAGCCCTTCTTGAAGCTGCCGCCGCTCACCAGGCGCATGCCGGCCGGACAGGAGCCCGTGGCCAGGATGCCGTCCGCCGCCGCGGCGGTCCCGGGCGTGGCGGAGGTGGGGCTGTTCTTCGCGGCCTGGGCCTGGCGCACGCGCAGGTAGAGGTAGCCACCGCCCGCGCCCAAGACGACGCCGGCCACCGCGAGGATGATCATCCACACCATGGAGCTGGGGCCGGAGCGGGCCGGCTTCGCCTGGGTGGCCCGCGTCGTGGGGAGCGTGTGCAGGCCGGAGGTGGAGGGCGGCAGCCGGCGCGCGGAGGAGCGGACGCCGGACACTTCCGGAGGCGGTTCGCCCTTGCGCGAGCGGCCGCCCGTGGAGTTCTCGCCGGAAGCGCGGACCGCGCCCTGGGCCGCCGAGGCGCGTGGGGCCCGGGGACCCGACGGCTCCGAGCCGCGCGAGGTCACCGACGCCACCGCGCCCGAGGCCCGCGAGTTGCGGCCACCGCGGCTGGAGGAACGGGACTCCGAAGGCTCGTCGTCATCGGAGCCCCGGCCGGACCGTGACTCCGTGGCGGATGCATCCGCGTTGCGGTTGCTGGACCGGCTGTCGGAGGACGAGTCGCCGCCGCGACCGGAGCGCCCATCGACTGAGGAGTCGCCACGACCGGAGCGTCCGTCGCCCGAGGAGGACTCGCCGCGACCAGAGCGCCCGTCGCTCGCGGAGGAGTCGCCACGACCGGAACGTCCGTCGCTCGAGGAGGACTCGCTGCGACCGGATCGCCCGTTGCCCAGGGCGGCTTCACCGCGACCATTGGAGCGCGCATCACCGGACGAGGCTTCACCACGACCGGAGCGCCCGTCGCTCGACGCATCACCACGCCCCGAGCCGGAGGACAGCTCGCCACGTCCCGCCGCGCGTCCGTCGCTGGAGGAATCACCAGCGCGGGCCGCGCCCTCCGCGGAGCGGGCGCCGCGCGGATCCGCCGGGAACGACGGCTCCTCCGCCTTCGCGAAGATGCGCATCACCGGCTCGGCGGCCTTGGCGGGAGCCGCGCGCGGTTCATCCGCCGCGCGCGAGGCCGCACGGGCCTCCTGCTGCATCGCCACGTCGGGGGCCTGCCCCGGCAGCCGAGGGTCCTGCGACGCCGCCTCCGCGCCCTTGCGGCCCGACGACGCCACCGCGCGCATCTCCTGCTGCGTCGACGCGTCGGACACGGAGCGCGCTTCCGGCCCCGTGATGTAGTCCAGCGCCTTCGCGTTCGACCCCAGGATGGCCGCCAGCGTCGCCGCGTCCAGCGGCTGCGTCGCGTCCGGGGGCGGATCGTCCTCCACCGCCGGAATGGGCGCGGCCGGCGTGGGCGCGCTCGCCACCGGCAGCATGCCCGTGGGCACGGGCGGCAGGGGCTTGTTCGCCGCGCGCGCGGCCACCGCGGCCGGCGGCAGCGCACCCGAGGCGGGCACCGCGCGCTGCCTGGACGCCGCGGCCGGGTGCCGCTGCAAGAGCGTCGCGAACTCCGCGTGCAGCTCACCGCCCGACTTCGGACGGGCCAGCGGATTCACGTTGAGCGCGCGCCGGTAGAGCGACTCGAACGCGGGCGGCAGGTCCGGATGCCGCACCGACACCTCGGGCACTCCGCCGTCCTCCGGCAGGAGCCCCGTCACCAGCTCCCCCATCAACACGCCCAGCGAGTACACGTCCATGCGCGTGTCCAGCTCCGCGCCATTCACGTACTCAGGGGCGATGTACGCCGCCGCCCGGTGCCCCTTCTGCGCCTGCACGAAGGGCAGGTGCGGCACCGCGAGCCCCAGCCCGTAGTCCGACACCTTCAACATGTCCGGCAGGACGAAGACGTTCTCCGGCTTCAGGTCCGAGTGCGGCCCGAAGCGGTGCGCCCCATCCAGCGCCGCCGCCATCTGCGCCAGCAGCGGCTCCACTTCCTTCAGCGAGAACAACTGCCCCTTCGCCGCGCGCTGCTCCATCATCCGGCGCAGCGACAGCCCTTCCAGGAGCTGCATCGTGAAGAAGGGCCGGTCCCCGTCCACGCCCTCCTCGTACACGCGCACCAGGTTGGGGTGGTTGAGCTTCTTGCCCACCCGCATGGACAGCGCGAACTGCGTGCGCTCCTCCGGCTGCTGCACCAGCCGGGGCTGGATGACCTTCAGCGCCACCTCCACGTCGATGGCCTGGTCCTGGGCGCGGAAGACGAAGCCCAGCGGCCCCGCCCCTACGACCTCCTGGATGGCGTAGCGGTCCGCGACGACGTCGCCCGGCTTGTACGGCGCGCCCTCCGCGCCCCGGCGGCGCGCCGCCCCCGCCGACTGACGCGAGGCCGCGTCGAACTTCTGGCCACACGTGGCGCAGGTTTCACTCGTATCGGGGACATGGCTGCCGCAGCGGTAGCAGAGCAAAGCAGTGAAACTCCAGAACGGGGCCGCGGGGGGGCGGCCTCCCCGGCGGGCGGCCGGGGGGCTCCATTCTGCCCGCTCCGGAGCCATTGAGGAACGACGTTGCGCGCCGGGCCCTAGCGGCCCGTGGACCCGAAGCCTCCGTCCCCCCGGGAAGTCACCTCCAGCACCTCCACCTCCCGCAGGGCCGTGGCCGTCACGGGGGCCACCACCAGTTGGGCCACCCGGTCCCCCCGACGCAGCGTGAAGGGGGTGTTGGACAGGTTGACGAGCAGCACCTGCACCTCCCCCCGGTAGTCCGCGTCCACCGTCCCAGGGGAGTTGAGGCACGTCACCCCGTGCCGCAGCGCCAGCCCCGAGCGGGGCCGCACCTGGCCCTCGAAGCCCGGCGGGAGCGCGAAGGCCAGCCCCGTGGGGACCGCCATCCGCTCCAGGGGCTGGAGCACCCGCTCCCCGTCGATGTCGGCCCGCAGGTCCAGCCCCGCGGCCAGCTCCGTCTCATGGCGCGGCAGGGGCAGCGGGTCCGGATGCGAGCGCACCCGGCGCACGGGGACGGTCAGCGTGGGGTCCATGCCCCCGCCGTAACACGCACCCCGGCCCCCCTCTACTTCCTGGCGCCAACGTCACGGGTCGTGTGACCCGGCCTCTCACAGCTCGGTCGCGCCGTCCGCCATGCGCAGCGCGGTGCGGAACCCGAACGGGTCCACCGGCCGCGCGGCCAGCTCCAGTTGGTAGTGCAGGTGGGGCCCGGTGGACCGGCCGGTGCTGCCCGACAGCGCGATGGCCTGCCCCTTCTCCACCCGCGTGCCCGCCTTCACCAGCAGCTCCGAGTTGTGACAGTACGCCGTCGTCACGCCCCGCCCGTGGTCCAGCACCAGCACGCGGCCGTTGACGGAGTCCTCGCTCGCGCGGCGCACCACGCCCGCGGCCACCGCCGTCACCGTCGTGCCCGAGCGCACCGCCAGGTCCACCCCCGTGTGCATCCGGCGCGTGCGCAGCGTGGGGTGGACGCGGTAGCCGAAGGGGCTCGTCACCGGAGCGCTCTCCGACACCGGCCACCCGAGCATCAGCGCCGTGGACAGCGCCAGCGCCTGCGCCGCGCCCACGGAGGAGCCCTCGAAGCCGGGGGGCAACTGCTTCGCCAGGCGCTCCAGGCTGAGCGCCCCACCCTCCGCGTCCACCCGCTCCAGGGCGAAGCGCGCGGGAACCCGCCCGGCGAACACCGCCATCACCCGCGCCTCCTCCAACGGGAAGTCCGTGGCGAGCGCGTCCAGCAACCGCCGCGTCGCCGCCGGTCCCTTCACCGGATCCACCAGCGTCTCCGGAGCGATGCCCAGCTCACGCGCCAGCGCGAGCGAGGGCTCGCGCGCCTTCGGGTCCAGGGACTTCAGCGCCGAGTGCGTCCCCCACGCCAGCGCCTCCGCGCTCGTGGGCACGCGCGTGAGCAGCGCGGCCGGCAGCGCGGCGGGCACGGGCACGGACGTCCCGCTCACGCCGTCGTAGTACGCGAGCAGCGGCCGGGCCGTGGTGCGCGTGTGGAAGGCCCAGGCGCCCGCGCGCCGCAAGAGCGCGCCCGCGGGCGTGTGGTGGTACGCGCACCACACGCACAGGAGCGCGAAGGTGAAGTCCAGGAGTCCCCGGGCGCGTCGAGCGAACATGCGTCAGGGCCTCAGCGCAGGAAGGACAGCACCGGGGCCGCGTCCCAGACCGCCGCGAAGCCCAGCGGCGCCACCACGAGGCACCCCACGAGCCCGCGAGTCCACGCCCGCCGCGAGCCCACCGCTTCACACGCCGCGTCCGCGTGCTGGAGGTTGCGCAGCACCGCGCGCCAACCCAGCGACACGCTCACGCCGCACAGCGCCGCCACCGCCAGGCCCCGGGCCGCCCAGTCCGAGGCCACGTCGCCGAACAGCGGCCGCCACGACAGGTACACCGTGCCCTGAACGAGCCGGGCCACCGTGCACGCGCCCGCGAGCACCACGCCCGCGGTGGCCAGCGGCCGCACCCACCGCATCGGCGTGGGGCGCCGCAGACAGCGCCGCAGCAGCGCCTTCCACGAAGAGGCCTCCGAAGGGGACGCCGTCACCGGACGCCAGGGCTCCACGGGGCGAGCGGCGTCGGTCTCGCGGTAGCCGAGCGCCGGCAGCGCCAGGAGCAGGTCCGCCGCCAGCTCCCAGGCCAGGGCCAGGGCCCGCGCCAGCCGGGTGCGCGTCTCCAGGGAGACCCAATCCACCATCGACGCGAAGGCGGGGAACTGGCCCACCCACGCATCGAACGCGGAGTCCAACCGGTCCACCGCCGTGAGCAGCCGGTCATCCAGCGTGTCCGCCGCCGCGTGCACGCCCACCGCGACCAGCGCGAGCAGGCCCAGCGGCATGAACGCCCAGCGGAACGCCCCCAGGAACCGGGACAGGTCCGTGAGGAAGCTGCTCGAAGGCTCCGAGGAGCTGGATGGGTGGACCGGCATGCAGCGCCTCCGGGGCGGTCCCCCATCAACGCGGGAGGGCCTCCGGGGGTTTTAAGCTTCCAACCCGCCAGGACGAAAACCCCGTCTGCTCCCGCGAATGACAACGCCCCGCCCCTTCGCGCCCGGAGGCGGGAGGAGACGGGGCGTTTCCGGTCGCGGCCTTCCTCACGGAGGGCCGCTACACGGGGGCCGGATTCAGGCCTTCGCGTCCGGCGTGGTGGTCGCCGGGGCGGCGGCCACGGGAGGCGTGCCCTGCGCGGTGGCGCGCTCGGCCATGGCCTCCTTGCGCGACAGGCGGATCTTGCCCGTCTTGTCGATGCTGACGACCTTCACCAGCACCTCGTCGCCCTCGCTCAGCACGTCCGACACGCTCTTCACGCGCTTGTCGGACAGCTCGGAGATGTGGATGAGGCCGTCGGTGCCCGGGAACAGCTCCACGAAGGCGCCGAACTCGGCGATCTTCCGCACCGTGCCCGTGTAGATCTTCCCGATCTCCGCCTCGCGCGTGAGCGCCTGGATCATCGCGATGGCCGCCTTCACCGCCTCGCCGTTCGCGCTGGCGATGTCCACGCGGCCGGTGTCCTCGATGTTGATGGCGGCACCCGTGCGGGCGATGATGTCCTTGATCACCTTGCCGCCCGGCCCGATGACGTTCTTGATGAACTCCGGACGGATCTGGATGGTCGTGATGCGCGGCGCGAACTGGCTGATCTCCTTGCGCGGCGCGCTCAGCGTCTTCGCCATCTCCGCCAGGATGTGCTCGCGGCCCTGACGCGCCTGCTCCAGCGCGCGGCTCATGATCTCCGTGGTGAGGCCGGTGATCTTGATGTCCATCTGGATGGACGTGATGCCCTTGGACGTGCCGCAGACCTTGAAGTCCATGTCGCCCAGGTGGTCCTCGTCACCCAGGATGTCGGACAGGATGGCGATCTTGTCGCCCTCCTTCACCAGGCCCATGGCGATGCCCGCCACCGGCGCCTTGATGGGCACGCCCGCGTCCATCAGCGCCAGCGTGCCACCGCACACGGACGCCATGGAGGACGAGCCGTTGGACTCCAGGATCTCCGACACCAGACGCACCGTGTAGGGGAACGAGTCGCTGGCCGGAATCATGTTGCGCAGCGCGCGCTCCGCCAGGGCGCCGTGACCGACCTCGCGACGGCCGGGGCCGCGCAGGGGCTTGGTCTCGTTCACGCTGAACGGCGGGAAGTTGTAGTGCAGCATGAACCGCTTGAAGGCCTGGCCGCTGAGCAGCTCCAGCCGCTGCTCGTCCTCGCTGGTGCCCAGCGTGACGACCACGAGCGCCTGCGTCTCGCCGCGGGTGAACACCGCGCTGCCGTGCGTGCGGGGCAGCACGCCCACCTCGTTGGTGATGGGGCGCACCACGTTGTGCGGACGGTCGCCGATGCGGCCACCGTTCACGGTGAGCTCACGCATGTGGTCGTACTTCAGGTCCTCGATGACCTGCTTGGCGTGCTTCTCCACCTGCGGGGTGAACTCCGCGCCCATCTTCTCCTTGAGCGCCGCGACCGCCGCCTTCTTCGCCTTGGAGAGCGCCTCGTAGCGGGCCGCCTTCTCCTTGATGGCGTAGCCGGCCTTCACGCCCTCCAGCGCCAGCTCACGCACCTGGGCGCGCAGCCCCTCGTCGATGGTGGGCGCCTTGTCGTAGGCGCGGACCTGCTTCTTCAGCTCCGCGCGGAGCTGGTCCTGCAGGTCCAGCGCGGGCTGGGCGTTCTGACGGCCGAACTCCAGCGCCGCCACCATGTCCGCCTCGCTGACCTCCTCCGCGCCACCCTCCACCATCACGATGGCCTCGCGGCTCACCGCCATGACGAGGTCCAGGTCGCTCTGCTCGCGCTGCTTGGCCGTGGGGTTGGCCACGAACTGGCCGCCCACGCGGCCCACGCGGATGCCCGCGATGGGGCCGTTGAACGGGATGTCCGACACCCACAGCGCCGCGGAGGCGCCGGTGATGCCGTGGATGTCACCCTCGTTCTCCGGGTCCGCGGAGATGACGGACGCGATGACCTGCGTCTCGTAGGCGTAGCCTTCCGGGAACAGCGGACGGCAGGAGCGGTCCACCAGACGGGAGGCCAGCGTCTCCTTCTCCGTCAGGCGGCCCTCGCGCTTGAAGTAGCTGCCGGGGATGCGGCCCGCCGAGTACAGCTTCTCCTGGTACTCCACCGTGAGGGGCAGGAAGTCGACGTCCTTCTTCTCCCGCGCGCTCACCGCGGTGACGAGCAGCATGGTGTCGCCGTAGCGGACCACCACGGAACCGTCGGCCTGCTTGGCCAGGCGGCCCGTCTCGATGCTCAGCTCGTTCTCACCAATCTTGACGCTCTTCTTCAACATGTCGTGTGGCCTCTGTGCCTGCTTCGCGTGCGAGGGCCCTTGCCAGCCGCGGCCCGCCCACGTGCGTGGGGCCGGGACCGCCCGGAAAGGGGCCCTCTGGGAATGAGCGGTCGCCAGGGCCTGAAGCAGGCACATGCCAGACGAACGCTGCCTGTACTGCGGAAACGGGCTCCGTTGCGGAGCGCCGGAGGGATGGACCGGACCTCTTGATCCCTGATCACACCCGCCCACCCATGACTCCGGGTCGGCCGGTCTGAACGGAAACCAAAAGAGCCCGCCTCCACCAACTCCCTTGCCCAGCTCCTTCACCCACGTCCGCACTGCTGTTCTTGAAAACGTGCTGCGTGCTGCCCAAATGCGCGGGGCGCTGGTGGTGTGCCAGCGCCCCGTGGACTTCTCGAGGACTACTTACGGATGCCGAGGCCCTCGATGAGCTTCTTGTAGCGGGCCACGTCCTTGGACTTGAGGTAGTCCAGCATGCGGCGGCGCTGACCGACCAGCTTCAGCAGACCGCGGCGGGAGTGGTGGTCCTTCTTGTGGGTCTTGAAGTGCTCGGTGAGCATGTTGATGCGCTCGGACAGCAGCGCCACCTGCACCTCGGGCGAGCCGGTGTCGGACTCGTGGGTGCGGAACTTCGTGACCAGCTCGCTCTTGCGCTCCTGATGCAACGACATGGGCTTCTTCCTGAATCCCGCTCCGGGGTGACTGCTCGTGCCGCCTGGGTCCGCGGAGGGGTACAGACCCGGCCACATGGTCCTTCTAACGAGCGGGCCGCTTATAAGCTTCACCCCCTGGGGGGTCAACCTTCGCCGCCCGTCCGTCCGCCCTTCGGGGGCCGGGACAGTGCGAAGACGTACAACCGGCAGCCGCCCGGCATTCCACCCCCGCCCGGGGAGAGCTCCCGGGCCGAGGCCTCGTCCATGGCCACGTGCAGGTACTGTCCGCCCGCCTCGCCCCCGTCACCCGCCAGCAGGTGACGGGTCCGGGGGTACAAGCGCAGGAGCGCCTCCACCACGTCGCCGATGCCCGCCGCCGCCGGCACGCCCAGGGACAGCTCGCGCCGCCCGTCGAAGGCGCCGCGAAGGCCCGGGGCCACGCTCACGGTGATGTCATGGGTGCGGGTGGCCACTCAGTTGAACACCCGCTGGTAGCGCAGCCGCCCGCCCACCACCTCCGCCATGGCGAGCAGCGCGTCATCCGGGCCCAGCACCCGCACCCGGCCCGGCACGGGGGCGACCTCCACGGGGACGCCGTGCAACACCCGCCGGGCTTCGTCCGCGTTCACCCGGACCGCCGGCAGGTCCGTCAGCGCGTCCGCCAGCGACACCAGCCGCCCGGCCACCGCCTCGCGGGACAGGGACGCCAGGTCTGCCAGGGGCAGCGCGCGGGCCAGGGTGAAGGGGCCGCTCATGGTGCGCCGCAGCGCCTCCAGGTGCGCCCCGCAGCCCAGCGCGCGGCCCAGGTCGTACGCCAGCGTGCGCACGTAGAAGCCCTTGGTGCAGCGCACGGACAGGGTCAGCCGGTCCGCGGAGAAGTCGCGCAGCACCAGCTCGTGCACGGTGACGGTGCGGCTCGCCCGCTCCACCTCTTCCCCGGCGCGCGCCAGCTCATAGAGCCGCTTCCCGGCCACCTTCACCGCCGAGTACATGGGCGGCACCTGGTCGAACGTCCCCCGGAACCGGGCGAGCACCGCCTCCAGGAGCGGGGCCGTCAGCGGGGGCACCGGGGCCTCCGCCGTGGGCTTGCCCTGCGCGTCCTGGGTGTCCGTCTCGACGCCCAGCCGCACCACGGCGTCGTAGGCCTTGTCGCCCTCGGTGATGATGCCGGCGACCTTGGTGGCCTCTCCCAGGCACACCGGCAGCACGCCGGTCGCCATGGGGTCCAGCGTGCCCGTGTGGCCCGCCTTCTTCACCTTCAGCAGGCCACGCACCTGACGGACCACGTCGAAGGACGTGGGACCCAGGGGCTTGTCGATGACGAGAACGCCGTCCATGAAGCGGGGCCTACCAGCCTTCCTTGCCGCGCACCTCGCGCAGGAGCCGGTCGATCTTATCGCCCTCGCCCACGGATGCGTCGAAGGCGAAGAAGATTTCCGGCGACACGCGCAGGTTGACGGCGGACGTCACCTCGCGGCGCACGAAGCCCTTGGCCGCGTCCAGGCCCTTCTGCGTGTCCGCCTTCTCCTGGTCCGTGCCCAGCATCGAATAGAAGACCTTCGCCACCCGCAGGTCCGGCGACACCTTCACGCCGGTGATGGTGATGAAGCCGATGCGCGGGTCGCGCAATTCCCCCCGCGTCAGCAGGGCGCCGATGGCCGCCTGGATCTCCTGCCCCACGCGCTCGGGTCGTGCATGCGTCGTCATTTCTTCTCCCAATCTCGCGGGTTGCGCAGCGCCCGGGCCCTGGCCCGCGCGTCGTCCAGCGTCAGCGTTCCACCTTCACCCGTGGGGCGGGGAGCCCCAGGCCCGGGGCCCGCGCCCTCGTGCCGCTGCTCCCACGACCCCAACCCCTCCGCCTCCGCCAGCGAGCGGTCGCTGCGCAGGAAGCGGGCAATCGCCGCCTCCGAGTGCGCGTGCGCGTCCTCGGGAGACAGGTGGGAATCCTCGTCCTCCGGCTCCGGCACCTTCGCCGGGGCGCGGAAGGCGCCAGCCACTGGCCCCTTGTCGGAGTAGAGCGTGTCCCCGAAGGAGATGATCTCCGTCTCCCGGGCCATCAGCGGCGCGACGTACATCTCTTCGATGAAGTGGATGATCTTCCCCAGTTGCTCATCCACGTGACCGCGTTCGTTGCCCACCACCGCCAGGGCCACCGACGCCTTCTGCCAGAGGTCCTGGTCGTCCACCTCCGCGACGGCCACGTTGAAGCGGGCCTTCACCCGGTCCGTCACCCGGCGGAGCACCTGCCGCTTGGACTTCAGCGAGGCGCTCTCCGGAATCTGGAGGGTGAGGCGTGCGACTCCCACGAACATAGAGGTCCCCCAGGCCCACGGCCGCCGGGGCGCGTCACCCACGCCCAGGCGCCGTCGCGTCGTCCATCCCCCGGGAAAGGTGGGGCCTTCCCCGGGGTCCGTCGAGTGCGCCTCTCAGGATTACGAGAGGCTCTGCCGGGTCTCCTCGATCTCGTAGGCCTCGATGATGTCGCCGGCCTTGAGGTCGTTGAAGTTCTCGATGCCGATACCGCACTCGAAGCCCTGCGCGACTTCCTTCACGTCGTCCTTGAAGCGGCGCAGCGACGCCATCTTCCCGGAGAAGAGCTGCTTGTTCTCGCGCATGAGGCGCACGAACGAGCCGCGCTTCATCACGCCGTCCAGGACGGCCGCGCCGGCGATGGTGCCCAGCTTCGGCACGTTGAAGGTGTTGCGCACCTCCGCACGGCCCAGCTTGCGCTCGGTGCGGATGGGCTCCAGGAGGCCCTCCATCTCCGTGCGAACCCCGTCGATGAGCTCGTAGATGATGGAGTAGCTCTGCAGCGTCACCTGCTGCGCCTTGGCCGCGGCCTCGGAGCCCGACTCCGGCTTCACGTTGAAGCCCAGCACGACGCCCTTGGAAGCGGCGGCGCGCATGACGTCGGTCTCCGTGATGGCGCCCACGCCCGCGTCGATGATGACCACCCGCACCTTGTGCGTGGTGAGCTTCTCGACCGCCTGGCGCACGGCCTCCGCGGAGCCCTGCACGTCCGCCTTGATGATGACGCGCAGCTCCTTGGGGCCGCCGCCCGCCTTCGTCTTGGCGAAGAGCTGGTCCAGGGACTCGCGGCTGACCTTGCTGAGCTCCGCCTGCCGCTCCTTCATGCCGCGGTGGTCGGCGATCTGCTTGGCCGCCTTCTCGTCGGAGACGACGTTGATGGCGTCACCCGCGGTGGGCACGCCGGACAGGCCGACGACCTCCGCGCAGTAGCCCGGCTTCACTTCCTTCACCGCCTCGCCGCGGCTGTTGTTCATGGCGCGGACGCGGCCGTAGTGCGTGCCGGTGACGATGGCGTCGCCCAGCTTGAGCGTGCCCTCCTGCACCAGCACCGTGGCCACGGGGCCGCGGCCACGCTCCAGCTTCGCTTCCACGATGGCGCCCACGGACGGACGCGACGGGTTCGCCGTCAGCTCGAGCACCTCCGCCTGCAGCGCCAGGTTCTCCAGGAGGAGATCCAGGTTCATCTTCGTCTTCGCGGAGACGGGCACCATGATGGTGTCGCCGCCCCACTCTTCCGGCACCAGTTCCTGGCTCGCGAGGTCCTTCTTCACGCGGTCGGGGTTGGCGCCCGGGACGTCCATCTTGTTGATGGCGACGACGATGGGCACCTCCGCCTGCTTGGCGTGCTTGATGGCCTCGATGGTCTGGGGCATCACGCCGTCGTCCGCGGCCACCACCAGCACCACGATGTCCGTCACGTTGGCGCCACGGGCGCGCATGGACGTGAAGGCCTCGTGGCCCGGGGTGTCCAGGAAGGTGACGTCGCCGCGCGCGGTGGACACGCTGTACGCGCCGATGTGCTGGGTGATGCCGCCCGCCTCGCCCGCGGCCACGCTGGCCTGGCGGATGGCGTCCAGGAGGCTCGTCTTGCCGTGGTCGACGTGGCCCATGATGGTGACCACCGGCGGACGGGGACGCTCGTCCTCGGCCCGGGCCTCGACCTCCGGCAGGTAGTCCTCCACCTCGAAGCCGACGCGCTCGACCTTCCAGTGGTAGTCGGTGGCGATGAGCTCCGCGGTGTCGGCGTCCAAAATCTGGTTCGCCGTGGCCATCTTCTGCATGCCCATCAGCTTCTTGATGAGCTCCGCGGTGCGGATGCCCATGCGCTGACCCAGGTCGGAGACGCTGATGCCCTCCTGGAGCTTGATGACCTTCTTCTCCTCGGCCATCTGGGTGATCTGCGTCTTGGCGCCCTTCTTCGTGGGCTTGCGCTTCTTGCCGCGGACGGGGATCTGGATGCGGCCCCAGACCATGTCCGACAGCTCCTGCTTGGACACGCTGGTGGTCTCAGGACCCGTGCGCTTGCGCTGGCCACGCTCCTTGTTCTTGGAGACGTCCACCAGCTCGCGGCCGCGGCCCAGGTGATCCGGGACGACCTTGTACTCGCGCTTCTCCGTGCCCAGCGCCGTGCGGCCCGGGGCCATGGGGTACTGCTTGGCCTGGGTCGTGGTGGGCGTGACGCGGCGGACCTGGATGAGCGGGCGCGAAATCACCACGGCCTGGGTGGCCGTGGGGCGCGCCTGGGCGCCCGGCGTGGGCGCGACCTGGGCGTGCGGGACGCCGCCGACCATGATGGTCGGGCCGGTCGGCTGCACCGGGGCCCCCGTACCACCGGCCGTGGGCGGCGAGGACGGACGCACCGGCCCCGTCTGGCCCGGACGCGCCTGCATGGGCGCCCCCGGACGGTTCATGGGCGGCCCACCCGGACGGCCCTGCATGGGCGCGCCAGGACGGCTGCCCGGCCCACCCGGACCACCCGGACGGCTGCCGGGACCACCCGGACCACCCGGACGGCTGCCCGGCGGCCCACCAGGGCGCCCGCCCGTGGAACCCGGACGCTGCACGTAGCCGGGACCTCGGGAGATGACCGTCGCGGACGTCGACGTGGAAGAAGGCGTCCGTGCGGTGGGCGGGACCGGCGAGCGCGTAGGGGGGTTGGGCAAGCGGGGACTCTCCTGCGTAGGACTGCGCGGTGTCGCCGTGGCCGGGGTCGGCTCGGCGGCCCGGGGCGTCTCCACCACGGCCGCGGGAGGCGGGGTGGACGGCGGCGTCACGGGCGGGGTGGCGGTTGCGGCAACAGGCGGGGCGGCCGGGGCCTCGGGCGCCTGCGGCGCCTCCGGGGCGGCGGCGATGGAGGCGACGGTCGTCTCCGGCGGCGTGGCCGTCACGGCCGGGGCCTCCGGAGCGCGGGCCACGGGGGCCTGCTCCACGGCGGTGGGCGGCGGCTCCATGGCGGCAGGCGCCTGCTGCGGCTCCGGCTCCATGGGGGCGGCGGCCTGCGGCTCCTGCGCGGGCTCCGGCTCGTAGGCGGGCTCGTTCGCCTGCGCATAGGCGTCCTGGCTCTCCGGGGCGGACGCGCCCGCGGGAGGACCGACCTTGCGGCGCACCACGAAGCCCTTGGCGGCGACGGGCGGGGCTGCCTGCTTGGGCTTGCGCTTGTCCAGGATCTTCTGGACCGCGGCAGTGGCCTGATCATCGTCCAGCGAGGACGAGTGGCTCTTGACGTCGTAACCAAGCCCGGCGAGCTCGGTCACGACCTCCTTGTTGTCGAGCTCAATCCCGTGGCTCTTGAGCTCCTTGGCGATTTCGTGAACGCGCTTCTTCGACATACCTTGATTGGCCTTCTGCTCCGCCGACGACGAGGCCGAGCACCCTAGTCCAAAGCCGAAATTGTGTGCGAGTGGTGCTTAACAACCACCTCTCCCCGCAACCTCTCCACCCACCCGCCCTCACTCCCAAGCCTGTCCGAGCGCCGACGGGTCGACCTGCCCCGCCTTGCCCCGGAAGGCCCTGCCCAGCGCCTTACGCTTGAGCGCTGCCGTCAGACAACCGGCACCGCACAGGTACGCCCCCCGCCCTGGCAGCCTCCGCCGCCTGTCCGCCACCACGCCGCCCTGGGGACCTACCACGAACCGGGTGAGTTCCGCCTGTGCCTTGCGAGAACCACACCCGACGCAGGTCCTGACCGGACCTGACGCCGTGGTTTCCATGGGATGTGTCCCGGGCCGTTTGGTTGCGCGGCGCATCCTCCTACCCCCTGTCGTTACGGTGCCTTGGCCGCTTCCGCGCCCTCCGACCCGCCTGCCGATGCCAGCATGCCCCGCTCCGCGTTGAGCTCCGCGCGCAGCTTGGCCTCCTCCACCAGATAGTTCTCCGCCGCGCTCTTCAACTGGCGGGCCTTCTTGATGCCCACGCCCGGCACGTCGCCCAGGCGGGTGAGGTCCTTCTCGTTCGCGATGTCCTCCACCGTGCGGTAGCCGGCGAGGATGAGCTGCTCGATGGTCTTCTCACCGACGCCGCGCACGCGCGCCATGCGCTCCGGCTGCGACAGCTCGTCCGGGTGGCGGCGGGCCTCGGCCAGCCGGGCCTGCTCGCGCTCGTAGTCCATGCGCGACAGCTCCTGCTGGTCCTCCACCATGCGCTTGCGCGCCTCCTCCTGCATGGAGGCGATGCGGGCGGGGTCGATGCCGGGGATCTGCGCCAGCACCTCCGCGTTGGCGTCCGCCACGTCGCGCGCCTGACGGAAGCCGTGCGCGTAGAGCGTCTCCACCAGCATCTCGTTGACGCCCGGCAGGGCGCCGAGCGAGCGGCTGGCGAACTCGCGCATCTCCCGCACGCGGCTCTCGCTGTTGATGTCCAGCTTCCAGCCGGTGAGCTGGGCGGCCAGGCGCACGTTCTGCCCGCGCCGGCCAATGGCCAGCGAGAGCTGGTCGTCCGGGACGATGAGCTCCATGGCGTGGTTGGCCTCGTCGATGATGACGCGGCTGACCTCCGCGGGGGCCAGGGCCGAGCACACGAAGCGCGCCGGGTCCTCGTCGTAGGGGACGATGTCGATCTTCTCCCCGCGCAGCTCCTGCACCACCGCCTGCACGCGGCTGCCCTTCATGCCCACGCACGCGCCCACCGGGTCCACGTCCGAGTCGCGGCTGGACACGGCGATCTTCGCGCGGCCACCCGGCTCGCGGGCCGCCGCCTCGATGACGACGATGCCCTCCGCGATTTCCGGCACCTCCATCTCGAAGAGCTTGGTGAGCAGGTTCACGGACGCGCGCGACAGCACGATCTGCGGGCCCTTGGACTCGCGCAGCACGTCCAGCACGTACGCCTGGACGCGGTCGCCCGGGCGGTAGGTCTCACGCGGGACCTGCTCACGCACGGGCAGCACGGCCTCCGCGCGGCCCAGGTCCACCACGATGTTGCCGCGCTCGAACCGGCGGGCGATGCCCGTGACGATCTCGTTCTTGCGGTCCTTGTACTCGTTGAAGACGTTCTCGCGCTCGGCGTCGCGGGTGCGCTGCAGGATGACCTGCTTGGCCGTCTGCGCGGCGATGCGGCCGAAGCCGCGGCGGAAGGTCTTCAGGCGGAGGATGTCGCCGTACTGGTCGTCCTGGGCCTTGGCCTCGGCGGCGTCCTCGTCCCGGTAGAAGATCTGGAAGACGAGCTCGTCGCCGGGCTCCACTTCCATGCCCTTCTTGTGGGCCTCGTCCATGGTGATCTGGTTCACCGCCTGGACGGGGTCGGTGATCTCCGCGACCACGGTGATGGCCTGGAAGAGCTCCACGACGCCCTTCTCCGGGTCGTACTTGGCCTCCAGGTTGCGGTCCTGGCCAAAGTGCTTCTTGGCCGCGGTGTTCATCGCGTCCTCGAGGGTGGCAATGAGCACGGCCCGTTCGATGCCCTTGTCCTTGGCGACCTGATCCAGGACGAGGTTGAGGTTGACGGCCGGGTTGGCGGGCGTGGGCATGGCTGTGTCTTCTCCGAAAATGGGTCCACGGGCGGCCCTGGCGCGAACAGGGTCCCCTGTATGTCGGCTTCTAGAACTCGAACTCCAGATGGGCCTTGGCGATGTCCTTGAAGGGGATGGCGAACACGCCGCCCCCTTCCACGTCCACGGAGATGGCGTCGGCCGCCACTTCGGTGAGCGTGCCGCTGAAGTTCTTCCGCGGAGGATCGCCCAGCGGGCCGAAGGTCTTCACCTTGACCTTCTGTCCCTTCACCCGTTCGAAATGCGCCGGCTTCTTCAAGGGCCGGTTCACCCCGGGGCTGGACACCTCCAGGTTGTACTCCTGGGGGATGAAGTCCTCCACGTCGAGCACCGGATCCACGGCGCGCGACACCTGGGAGCACTCGTCCAGACCCACCCGGCCACCGGGCTTGTCGATGAACAGCCGCAACACCCAGCCCTCACGCTCGCGGACGTACTCCACGTCCAGGAGCTCCAGGCCTTCGTTCGCCACGATGGGATCCAGCAGCGCCGCCGCCTTCTCCTCCACCGTCTGTTTGATGTTCTTCGGCTCCATGGCCAGGAAACAGGTCTCCAAAAACACGAAAAGCGGGCACGGCGGCCCACTTTTCGATGTGATGCGTTCGAAAAATGTCGAGGCGTCCGTAACACACGCCCCCTCGGGGTGTAAAGGAAGGACACACCCCGAGGCGCCGGGTCAAACGCCCCCGGGGACTGAAGGATTCCCAGGGGTTCCGAGTGACGCCGGTGGCGTTATAACGCCCCCATGCACCTCATCGCCGCCGCACAGATGGTGTCCACCGCGGACAAGGCCCACAACCTGGATGTGGCCACGCGCCTCGTGCGCCAGGCTGCCTCCCTGGGCGCCCACCTGGTGGGGCTGCCGGAGAACTTCTCCTGGATGGGCCCGGAGCCCGAGCGCCCCTCCGCCGCGGAGGCCCTGGACGGCCCCACCCTGAGCCGGATGGCGGAGCTGGCCCGGGGGACGAGGACGACGCTCCTGGCCGGCTCCATCCTGGAGGACGGGGCGCCCGGCGGCCGGCTCTACAACACCAGCGTCCTGTTCGGCCCGGACGGCGCCCGGCTGGCCGTCTACCGGAAGATGCACCTGTTCGACGTGGATGTGGGGGACGGTGCCACCTACCAGGAGTCCGCGGCGGTGGCGCCGGGGACGGAGGTGGTGGCGGCGGACACGGCGGTGGGCCGGCTGGGCATGAGCGTCTGCTACGACCTGCGCTTCCCGGAGCTGTACCGGCGGCTGTCGAAGGACGGGGCGACGCTGCTCGCGGTGCCGGCGGCCTTCACGATGATGACGGGCAAGGACCACTGGGAGGTGCTGCTGCGCGCCCGGGCCATTGAAAACCAGGCGTACGTGCTGGCCCCGGCCCAGGGCGGGCGGCACTCGGCGCAGCGGCTGACCTACGGCCACGCGATGGTGGTGGACCCGTGGGGGCTGGTGACGGCGCGGGCCTCCGAGGGCGAGGGCCTGGCGCTGGCGCCGGTGGACCCGGAGCTCCAGGCACGCATCCGGCGGAATTTGCCGTGCCTGGCGCACAGGCGGCTGGAGTAGGCGGGCAAGAGTGAACGGGAGGGGGCTGGGGGCCCTTCCGGCGCGGCGATTCCGGGTAGAGTGGTTTTCAGGAAGACCCCTCTGGTGAACGCACGACGCTGGCCTCCCCTGCTTTTCGCGGTCGCACTCATGGCCCTTCCTCCCGGCTGCACCGCCGATGAGAAGCCCCGAGGGCCCGCCGAGGCGCCCCTGCCTCCGCCCGTGCCGCGCGCGCACCTGCGGGGGCTGACGGGGGACGTGCAGATCAAACGCGCGGTGGCGGACGAGTGGAGCTCCGCGCGCGACGAGCTGCCGCTCTACGAAAACGACAAGGTCCGCACCGAGGCCGGGGCCAGCGCCCAGGTGGTGTTCGCCAATGGCAGCACGCTGCACCTGGGGGGCGATTCCCTGGTGGGCATCGCGGAGAGCAAGTTGCGAACGGACGTCACCGTCCTGCGGGGACGGGTGGACGCCACGCTGGAGAAGCCGGCCACCCAGTCGCTGTCCGTCACCACCCCATCCGCCACGGTTCGAGCGGGCAGGAAGATTGAATTCCAATGAAGGCCGCCCTCTGGCTGAGCGCGTGGATGGGGCTGTCCGTGGTGCCGTCAACCGCACCGACCGCCGTGGGGCGCGAGCCTCCGGACGGCACGGCCCCTGCTGGAAGCGGCGCCGCGGCGGCGCCCCGGAAGGCGCCCGGGACGGAGCCGCAGACGGCGCTCAAGGCGCTGGAGATGTCGCGCGCGGCGGTGAAGGCCGCGCCGGACGACGCGCGCCGCCGCGAGGCCGAGTCCCGCCTGAAGGACGCGGAGGCGCACTTCCAGGCCGCGCGGTACGCGGACGCGCTGCACAAGGCGGACGAGGCGTGGGCGCTGCTCAACCCGCCCCAGCCTTCCAACTTCACGGTGGAGGTGGACCATGACGGCGGCACCACCACCGTCACCCACCGGCAGGGGCCTCCCGTCACCGTGGAGGCGCAGCACGCCACCCGCGTGCTGGCCCGGGGCGAGTCCGTGCGCGTGCAGCAGGGCACCGTGCTGCCGGAGCCGCCCGGCGCGCCGCAGCCCACGCAGCCCGCGGACAAGGCGCGGCTCACGCTGAAGCCCGCGGCCGGAGCCGGGGGCGGCGGACTGCTGGGGCCGGTGACGCTGGCGTGGAACCCCGTCGCGGGCGCCACGCGCTACGAGGTGGAGGTCGTCGCGGAGGGCGTGGAGGGGGGAGCGGCGCCGGCGCCGGTGCGCACGGTGCTGGCCGCGCGGCAATGGACGTTGCCGGCGCTGCCCGCGGGCCGTTATCGCTGGACGGTGACGGCGGTGAGTCCGGAGCAGGGGCGGTCGCTGCCCTCCCAGACACGGCGATTCGAGCTGGCCGCGGATTCGCTCGAACTCAACGTCAAGGTGAAGGACGGTTGGCAGAAGTAGCCGCCTGCCCCGAGCGAGGAGCCACCCCGTGCGACTTTTCAAAGCCATCCTCCTCCTGATGCTGGTGGTCAGCATCATCCCCACGTTGATGGTGGGCTGGCTGTCCGTGTCCCATACGCGCGAGCTGCTCATCCGCGACGCGCAGGAGCTGGCGCAGGAGCGCGTGAAGCAACTGCGGCTCAAGGCGGAGAGCTTCCTGGAGGACCCCACGGAGCGCGTGGTGGGGCTGTCCAGCGTGCCGGGCGGCTTCTTCAGCCTGCCGCGCGACACGCAGCGGCTGCACATCGCGGCGGTGCTCAACCAGCGCCCGGAGCTGCTGGCGCTCACCGTGTTCGGCGCGGACCGGCAGCGGCTGCCCGGGCTGCAGGCCTTCGCGGTTCACGACATGGCGCCCAGCGGGGTGGCGGAGCACGAGGAGCGCGCGCGGGCCCTGCTGGACGAGGGGCTCACCGGGGTGCGCTACTCGGACGTGGTGGCGTCCCACGGCGGAGGCGGCGGCGGGCCGGTGGTGACGCTGGCGTTCCCCGTGGGCGACCCGGTGCAGGGCTACATGGCCGCGGACATCACGCTCGCGGGCTTGCGGCAGATGCTGGCGCAGGAGCGCGTGGGCAGCACGGGGTTCGCGTACCTGGCGGACCGGCACGGCCGCCTGATTACCGGCGGCGGAGACCTGGGCGCGGTGGGGGACGACGTGTCGAAGCGGCTGCCCCTGGCGCACCTGCTCAAGCAGCGCGAGGGCACGCCCGACACGGAGCTGTTCCACGTGGGCAACTTCGGCGAGGGGCGCGACGCGGTGGTGTCCGCGTACTCGGTGCTGCCGGAGGCGGGCTGGGCCATCGTGTCCGAGCAGCCGGTGGAGCACGCCTACCGCCAGGTGGAGACCATGGAGCGGCGCATCCTCCTGGGCCTGGGCGGCGCCATCCTGGTGGCAATGGTGCTGGCGGCCATCTTCTCCCGCAACCTCACGCAGCCCCTGAAGACGTTCATCGCCACGTCGCTGGAGCTGGCGCGCGGCAAGTTCGGCGTGGAGGTGCACCTGAAGCAGAAGAACGAGCTGGGGGAGCTGGCCCAGACGTTCAACTACATGAGCAAGCAGCTCATGGCGTACGACATGGAGACGCGCGGCCTCTACGAGAGCCTGGAGAAGGGCTACCTGGAGACCATCGTCGCGCTGGCCAACTCCATCGACTCCAAGGACGCGTACACGCGCGGCCACAGCCAGCGGGTGGGCGACGTGGCGGTGGAGATTGGCAAGGAGCTGAAGCTCACCGAGCGCGAGCTGCGGCAGTTGCAGTACGGCGGCATCCTCCATGACATCGGGAAGATTGGCATCCCGGAGAACATCCTCTGCAAGCAGTCCCGGCTCACGGACCAGGAGATGTCCCTGATGCGCGAGCACCCGGCCATTGGCGACGCCATCATCGGGCCGGTGACGTTCCTGGGTTCGGTGCGCGCGTGCGTGCGCCACCACCACGAGCGCTGGGACGGCACGGGCTACCCGGACAAGCTCAAGGGCGAGGCCATCCCGATGCTCGCGCGCATCGTGGCGTGCGCGGACACCTTCGACGCGTGCACCTCCACGCGCCCCTACCAGAAGGCCATGCCGCTGGAGAAGGCGATGGAGATCCTGGACAACCTGAGCGGCGCGCAGTTGGACCCCCGGGTGGTGCAGGCGCTGCGCGCGGTGCTGGCCCAGCGGGGCGTGCGGCTGGAGGGCCACCGGCAGCCCGTCAAGCTGGCTTCCTGAAGCCCTGGCTCCCCGGGCCCTTTCGCTTTCGCGGCAGGTCCCCCACTCCGCCAGAAGGATGGTAGGGAGGGGCTGCTGCTCCAAAGCCTTGGAAGGTGGATTCGGTGAGCAATTTCTGGGATCGCATCAAGCCCGCGCCCAAGCCCGTCAGCGCGACGGATGCGAAGCTGTCCGCGGACGGCGAGTCGCTGACGCTGACGTGGGATGACGGCGTGACGACGACCGCCACCGCGCAGGTGCTGCGCCAGCAGTGCCCGTGCGCCGCGTGCGTGGACGAGTGGACGGCGAAGCGCACGCTGGACCCCTCGCAGGTGCCCGCGAACCTGCGCGTGCTGCAGATGCAGCCGGTGGGCAACTACGCGCTCGCGTTCGTCTTCAGCGACCAGCACGCCACGGGCATCTATCCGTGGAAGCACCTGCGCGACATCACCCAGTCGCAGGGGTGAGGCGCCCCACCGCGTCCTTCCGGAGGTCCCCGTGACGTCACGCTACCGGCTGCTGCAACCCCTGGCCACGGGGGGCATGGCGGAGCTGTTCCTGGGAGTGGCGAAGGGCGCGGAGGGCTTCGAGCGCACCGTGGCCATCAAGCGCGTGCTGCCGCACCTGGCGCGCGAGCCGGACATCTCCCGGATGTTCGTCTCCGAGGCGCGGCTGGCCATGCTGCTGCAGCACCAGAACATCGTCACCGTGCATGACGTGGGGGAGAGCGCGGAGGGGCTCTTCCTGGTGATGGAGCTGGTGGACGGGTGGGACCTGGGCGCGCTCATCCGCGCGGTGACGCGCCAGGGGCTGCGGGTGCCTCCGCACCTGGCGGTGTTCATCGTGAGCCAGGCCCAGGCGGGATTGCAGCACGCGTACCGCCGCCAGCACGACGGTCACCCGGTGGTGACGGCGCACCGGGACGTGTCCCCGTCCAACCTGCTGGTGTCGCGCGAAGGCGAGGTGAAGGTCACGGACTTCGGCATCGCGCGGCTGGCGGGCCTGTCGCGCACGGAGCCCGGGGCCTTCAGGGGCAAGGTGCCCTACGCGGCGCCGGAGGTCCTCCGGGGCGAGCCGGCCACGGCGCTGAGCGACCAGTTCTCGCTGGGCACCATCCTCGCGGAGCTGCTCGCGGGGCAGCACCCGTTCGGGTCCGCGGCGGCGGAGCCGATGGCGGTGGCGTACTCCATCCTCAACCGCGCGCCCGCGTCGCTGCCGGACGTGCCGGCGTCGCTGGCCACGCTGGTGCTGCGCATGCTGTCGCGCGACCCGGCGGCCCGCTTCCCGGAGCCGGAGGACGTGTCGGAGGCGCTGGCGCGGTGGCTCGCGCAGACGGGGGAGCCCGCGTCGTCGCACGCGCTGGCCACCTTCCTGCGTGGCATCCGGTTGCCCATGTCCGTGGGAGACGTGGCCCGCGCCGCGCTCGCGGAGGCCCCGGAGTCGCAGTCGGCGTCGTTCGTGATGTCCGCCGTGCCGCGCGAGGGCGTGGACACGGGGCGCATCCCGTCCGCGTCTGGCGCCCGCTCGGTCACGGTGGCGTATGGCGGTGGCGCCGCTGCTTCGCCCGCGTGGAAGGCGCCCCCGGCGTCCGTCCCCGTGGCGGCGGAGGAAGAGGAGCCGTGGAGCCCGCAAGCCGGGGCCGTCTCACTGTCCGCGAGCGGCGCCGTGGTCCACACCTGCGCCCTGTGCGGCTCGGCGCTGGAGTCCCCTGACTCGCCCTGTGAGTCCTGCACACGTGGACCTTCCGCGAGATGGAGCGAGGCGGGCGCGGCTCCCGCGAGTGGGCCCGTGTCCGTGGCCTCCGCGTCCCGGGCGCAGGCGAACCCGGCGGCGCGCGCCCGGGCGCAGGCGCCCTCCCCTGCCGCTCCGGCTGCGCCCGCGCTGGCCACGCAGTCCCTGACGGACGTGGACGACCCGGCGCGGATGAACCGGCCCAGCATCCGTCAGGCGGCGCAGGGCGACCTGGAGCTGGAGGAGCGCGCGCCCCGGGCGGAGAGCTCGCCTTCGGAGTTCGAGCCCGTGACGCCTTCCCGCCCCCGCAGGCGCTGGGGACCGGCGGTGGTGATGCTCGGCGTCGCGGCGGTGCTCGCGGGGGGCGCGCTGTTCGTGTGGCCCCGCTACGAAACCCAGGTGCTGCGCGCGCTCGGGTTCCCGGCGGCGGTCCTGTCCATCCGCAGCGAGCCCTCCGGCGCCACCGTCCTGGTGGACGGCGTGGAGGTGGGCGTGACGCCGCTGGTGATGGACAACGTCTACCCCTCGCGCTCCGTCCCGGTGCAGCTCAAGCTCAAGGGCTACCGCGTCTGGACGGGGTCGTTCATGGGCGGCAAGAAGTCGGACGTGGCGGCGGAGCTCAAGCGCTGACGCTCCGCCTCGAGCCCGCCCTACTTCACCAGCCGCAGGTGGCCACGGCGCGGCGGCTGCGGCTCGTCCGGGGGGCCTCCCTCGGGCGGCGGCGGAGGCGCCACCTCCGGACGTGACTCCGGCTCGTCGGCGCGCTCGGACTGCACCTCGCGCAGGAAGGCGCGGGGCCTCTCCGCGGCCACGGGCACCGGCGCGGGCTGCGGCGGACGCGCGACGGAGGCCGACGCCACCGGGGGCTGCTGGAGCAGCTCCGGCGGCATCTCCTCCGGGTACATCCAGAACTCCTTCGTCACGTGGCTGGCGATGGCGAACAGCGCCGACCAGGGCACCGCCACCGTGAAGCGCGAACCGGAGAAGCTCAGCGTGCAGCGCACGCCCCACTCGCCCACCGTGAGGTCGGGGGGCTCGAAACGGTAGGAGAGGTTGAGGCGCAGGTGCGCTTCGCCTCGGAGGCTGGCGGGGACGAGCACGCCGGGGCGGCGCGCGTCCAGGTGGATCATCACCATGCCCTGGTCGAGCGCGGCCAGCAGCCGCTCCTTCTTGTCGGAAACCTTCTTGTCCATTCCAGCCTGTCCAGCGGAGGAGTTGCGGGAGCGCCCTCAACGACGGCGCACTTCCCGGTCCATCTCCCGCTTCGTCTCCCGTTCCTTGATGTCGTGGCGGCGATCTTCGTGCGTCTTGCCGCGGCACAGGCCCAGCTCCACCTTGGCCCGGCCCTTCCTGAAGTACAGCACGAGCGGGATGATGGAGTAACCGCGCTCGCGCACCTTCGCCGTCCACCGGTCGATCTCCGCCCGGTGCATCAGCAGCTTCCGGCCCCGGGTGGGAAGATGGTCGAAGACGCTGGCCGCCTTGTAGGAGCCGATGTGGGCGTTGAGCAGGAACAGCTCCGTGCCCTTCTGGAGCGCGTAGGCGTCCGACAGGTTGGCCGTCCCTTCACGCAACGACTTCACCTCGCTCCCCGTGAGCTCCAGCCCGGCTTCTATCTTCTCATCCACCGTGTAGTCGAAGCGCGCACGCCGGTTCTCGGCAATGAGCTTCACCCCCGGCTCCGCACCCACACCCTTCGACTTTCCAGCGGCCATAACGTGTCCCGGGTCTCCTAACCGGCCAGCGGCATGTTGTCGATGAGCCGCGTGGTGCCCGAGAAGGCCGCCACCAGCATGCGCGCCGTCTGCCCGGGCGCCACCGTGTCCAGGGGTGAGAGCGTCGCCGCGTCCCGAACCTCCACGTAGTCCTCGCGCAGGCCCACCGCCTGCAATTCACGGCGGGCGGCCTCCACGAGCGCCCGCGTGTCCCGGGTGCCGGAGGCGAGCAGGGCCTGGGCCGCCCGCATGCCCCTGGACAGGGCGAGCGCCCGCTGGCGCTCCTCCGCCGACAGGTAGGCATTGCGGCTGCTCATGGCCAGGCCGTCCGGCTCGCGGATGGTGGGCATGCCCACGATGTCCGCGCCCAGGTGCAGGTCGCGGTTGAGCGCCCGGATGACCTGGAGCTGCTGGTAGTCCTTCTCCCCGAACAGCGCCACGGCCGGCCGGAACAGCGACAGGAGCTGCGTGACGATGGTGGCGACGCCCCGGAAGTGGCCGGGACGCCGCTCGCCGCACAGCCCCTGGCTGACCTCCGTGACCTCCACGTAGGTCTGGTAGCCCGCGGGGTACATCGCCGCGGGCTCGGGCGCGAACACGGCCGTGACGCCCGCGCTCGCGCACTTCGCCAGGTCCCCCTCGAAGTCGCGCGGGTAGCGCGCCAGGTCCTCGCGGGGACCGAACTGCGTGGGGTTCACGAAGATGGAGGCCGCCACCACGTCCGCGCGCCGGCCGCCCTCCCGCATGAGCGAGACATGGCCCTCATGGAGGAAGCCCATGGTGGGCACGAGCGCCAGCGTCTTGCCCTCCTTCTGGAGGGACGCGACCCAGGCCTTCACTTCCGGAACGGTGCGCAGGACGTGGGGCGCCATGGCTAGACCGGGGCCCCGTAGATGCCGCCGACCTTCTCCGCGGGCTCGCCAGCGCCCTCCGCGTCCGCGACGACCGCCGTGGGCGTCACCAGCCGGATGCCCTTGGTGGCCTTGAAGCTGTGCTCCTCGTCCGGGAAGGTGCCGGCGCGCACCTCGGAGAAGTACGTGTTCGCGGCCTCCGTGATGTTCCCGTGCAGGTTGGCGAAGCGCTTCACGAACTTCGGCTTGAAGTCCGGGTTCATGCCCAACAGGTCGTAGCAGACCAGCACCTGGCCATCACAGTGCTTGCCCGCGCCGATGCCGATGGTCGGAATCTTGAGGCTCTGGGTGATGGTGCGCGCCAGCTCCAGCGGCACGCCCTCCAGCACCAGCGCGTAGGCGCCGGCGGCCTCCAGCGCGAGCGCGTCGTCCAGCATGCGGCGCGCGGCGTCCTCGTCGCGGCCCTGCACCACGTAGCCGCCCATCTTGTGCACCGACTGCGGCGTCAGCCCCAGGTGGCCCATGACGGGGATGCTGGCGCGGACGATGGCGCGCACGGTGTCGGCGAACTCGGCGCCGCCCTCCAGCTTCACGCTGCCCACGTTGCCTTCGGACACCAGCCGCCCGGCGTTGCGCACCGCCTCCTCTGGCGACACCTGGTAGCTCATGAACGGCAGGTCGCCCACCACGTGCGCCCGCTTCGCGCCGCGGCTCACCGCCGCCGAGTGGTAGACCATCTGGTCCATGGTGACGGGCAGCGTGGACTCCTGGCCCTGGATGACCATGCCCAGCGAGTCACCGACCAGGAGCACGTCCGCGCCGCCCTCGTCGAGGATGCGCGCGAACGTCGCGTCGTACGCGGTGACCATGCAGATCTTCTGACCGGACTGCTTCAGGCGCTTCAGCGTGTGGATGGTGACCTTGTCCTTCACGGTTCACCTCCTGTGGGCAAGACGGGTGGGACAGCCGCGTGGAGCGTCAGGCCCCTCGCCGTCCCCAGGGGGGATCGCCGGAGGCCGGGGTTCCACGCGGATGCACTCTAACGCCCTCGGGGCCGCGTGGGGGGTTCAACCCGCGCCAGGCAGCCAGGCGGGCGGTGGCCGTCAGCCCCGGCGGGACTTGGGGGTGTAGTGCTGCACGCCGGACTTCACGCTCGCGATGACGTTCATCAGGTCCTCGCGGTCCGCCTCGTTGTGCACGAAGTCGATGTCCGACGTGTTCACCACCAGGAGCGGCGTGTCCTGGTAATGCGCGAAGAAGTCGTTGTACGCGTGCGTGAGCGACTCCAGGTAGCCCGCGTCGAACTTGCGCTCGAACTCACGGCCGCGCTTCTTGATGCGGTGCAGCAGCACGTCCAGTTGGGCCTGGAGGTAGATGACCAGGTCGGGCTGCGGGACGCGGGGCCCCAGGGCCTCGAAGACGCGGTCGTAGAGGGCCAGCTCGTCCGAGGCCAGCGTGAGGTTGGCGAAGATGCGGTCCTTCGCGAACAGGTAGTCGCTCACGGTGACGGCGCGGAACAGGTCCTGCTGGAAGAGCTCCTGCTGCTGGCGGAAGCGCGACAGCAGGAAGAACACCTGCGTCTGGAACGCGAACTTCTCCCGGTCCCCGTAGAAGCTGGAGAGGAAGGGATTCTCCTCCACCACCTCCAGGATGCGGCGGCTGCCCAGTCGCTCCGTGAGGAGGTTGGTGAGGCTCGTCTTGCCCACGCCGATGGGGCCTTCGACGACGATGTAGCGGTGATCCATCGGCCCGAGGCCTCCGCCCCCGGAAAAGCCACGCATGAGACAGATGCGCGCGCGGGGGGCGGATAACACAACCATGCCCGCGTGCATCCGGCAATTTTCGCCGGGCCACCCCGCCCTTGCGCGCTCCGAGGCCATCCCCTACGGTGCCCGCGAACACGCAGGCAGCGGGAGCGACGGGCCACAGATGCGCGGCAGGCAGCGGGTGAAGACGGTGGTGGACCTGGTGGAGACGACGCAAGCGGCGCCCGCCGCCCGTCCGGTCACGGCCCCTCCCGCACCTCCGGTGGACGTGGATCCACTCTATGGCGTGGCCCTGCTGAAGACGGCCTTCGAGCTGAAGCGCCGGCCGGAGGGCTCCGTGGACGAGGTCCTCAGCGGCGTGCTCGCGCGCCTGCGCATCGACGAGGACGCGTTCCGCGCGTACCTCGCCCAGCAGGGTGGGCTCCTGGCCGCGCTGGGCCAGAAGCGCTGAACGTCACCCCGCGTCCCCTACTCCTGTGAGCCGTCCTCTTCCGGCGCGTCCGGGGGCGGCGGGGCCATGGCGGTGACGGGGCCCAGGGCGCGCTCGATGGCGGCGAACTCCTCCGGGGAGAGCGTCTCCGCGCGGCGGCCCGGGTCGATGCCCGCCGTCTGGAGCGCGGCGAGCAGCACGTCCGGCGGCGCCAGCCCCTTGTCGGACTTGAGCGAGTTGATGAGCGTCTTGCGGCGCTGCGCGAAGCCGGCCTTCACCAGCCGCGTGAAGCGGGCCTCGTCCACCAGCGGCGCGCGGGGCTTCTTGAGCCGCGTGAGGCGCAGCACGGCGGAGTCCACCTTCGGGGGCGGATGGAAGCGCCAGGCCTCCAGCGTGAGCACGTTCTCCAGGTCGAAGTGCAGGCCGAGCAGCACCGTGAGCAGCCCGTAGTCGCGGTTGCCGGGCTCCGCGGCCAGCCGCACCACGACCTCCTTCTGGAGCGTGAAGACGGCGCGCGAGATGCGGGCGCGCTGCGCGAGCACCTGGAAGAGGATGGGGCTGGTGAGGTGGTACGGCAGGTTGCCCACGAGCGCGATTTCGTCCGCGCCGGCCACCTGGGCGAAGTCCACCGTGGCGGCGTTGCCGGGCACCACGCGCACGCCGGGGATGGCCTCCTTCTCCAGCACGGCCACCATGTCGCGGTCGCGCTCCACGGCGGTGACGCGCGCGCCGGTGGCGGCGAGGAAGCGCGTGAGGTGGCCCAGGCCCGGGCCCAGCTCCACCACGGGTTCGCCCTCGCGCAGCGCGAGCGCGTCCGCGATCTCCTGGAGCGCGTCCGGGTCCCCGAGGAAGTTCTGTCCCCAGCTATGCTTGGCCCGCAGGCCGTGGCGCTTGAGGATGTCGCGCGGAGATTCCACTGTCGGGCCCCTACTCCATGCGCCAGGCGGGGTCGGCCGCGAGGCGGAAATCACCGCGCAAGCCGCGGCGCCACGCTTCATACCCCGCGACGGCGATCATCGCGCCATTGTCCGTGCACAACCGCACCGGCGGCAGGAACATGCGCAGGCCCCGCTCCTCCGCGCGCTGCTTGCACAGCGCCCGCAGCCGCGAGTTCGCCGCCACGCCGCCGCACAGCACCAACTGGTCGTGCCCCAGCTTCCTCGCCGCGGCGACGAGCTTCTTCGACAGCACGTCCGCCACCGCCTCCTGGAACGACGCGCACAGGTCGTGGAGGGCCTGCCCTTGCGGCACGCCGTGCTTCTGGACGTGGTGGAGCACCGACGTCTTCAGCCCGGAGAAGGACACGTCCAGGTTGTCGCCCGGCAGCGCGCGCGGGAAGCGGATGGCCTCCGGGTCGCCCTTCTGTGCCAGTTCATCAATGGGCTGCCCGCCCGGGTACGGCAGGCCGAGGATGCGCGCCGTCTTGTCGTAGGCCTCGCCCGCGGCGTCGTCGCGCGTGCGGCCCACGAGGCGGTAGTTCCCGTAGTCGCGGACCTCGTAGAGGCTGGTGTGGCCGCCGGAGACGACGAGCCCCAGGAAGGGCGGCGCGGGCGCGTCCTCCAGGAGGCGGATGGCGAGCAGGTGCCCCTCCAGGTGGTTGGCGCCCACGAAGGGCTTGCCGGTGGCGAGGCTCAAGCCCTTGGCCACCTGGAGCCCCACGAGCAGCGCGCCGATGAGGCCGGGGCCGGACGTGACGGCGATGAGGTCGATGTCGTCCAGCGCCTTGTCCGCGCGGGTGAGGGCCTCGTGGACGACGGGCATCACCTGGACGATGTGGTTGCGGCTGGCCAGCTCCGGCACGACGCCGCCCCAGCGGCGGTGGATGTCCACCTGCGTGGAGACGACGTCCGACAGGACGCGCCGCCCGTCCTCCACGACGGCGGCGGCGGTTTCATCGCACGAGGTTTCAAGTCCCAGGACGAGCACGACGACTCCGACAACAAGGGCGGGCAGGAGGCGGACAGGCCGCCTCCCCTGCTCATTTCATCCCGTTGAGCAGGGCACGCACCTCGTCCGCCGAGCTTCCCGTCGGTTCGAGGAACAAATACTTCTTATAGGCCTCGGCCGCTCGGGTTTGATCGCCGGAGAACTGCCGCGAGCTGCCCAGCCAGAACCAGGCCTTCGCGTTCTTGGGCTCCGCGTTGACGACGTCCTGGAGCAGCCTGGCCGCTTCGCGGTAGCCGGCCTCGCTGGTGCTGCTGTTGTTGGCCAGCGAGATGCCCAGGCCCGTCTTCGCCTCGATGGAGTCGTTGTCGAGCGCGAGCGCCTTGCGGTAGGCGGTCACGGCCGCCTTGAAGCTCTTGCGGGCCATCGCCGCGCGGCCGTCCTTGATGAAGTCCGCGTAGGTGGCCTTGGGCGCGGCGGGCTCCGGGGGCGTCGTGGGCGGCGGCGTGACGGCGACGGCGACGGCGACAGCGGCGCCCGCGTCGGGGACGGCGGCGGGCTCGGGGGTGGCCGTCTTCACCGGCGTGCCCGCGGCCTCCGGGGCGGTGACGGTCTTCGCCGGGGGCGCGCCCGCGTCGGGCTCCGCGTCCACGGTCTTCGTGGGCGGCGGCGTGACGGCCGGCGGAGGCGTCGTCTCCGGCGGCCTGGGCGCCTCCTCGGGCTTCGTGGGCTGCGTCACCTTGGGCGCGTCCGGCTTGGGCGTCTCGGCGCCGCCCGAGCCCTTGGAGAGCACCACCGCGGCCACGGCCGCGACCAGGAGCAGCCCGCCCGCGACGTAGAGGCCCGTGCGCTTGGGCTTCATCGCGGCGATCAGCGCCGCGTCGTCCTCGTCGTGCGCGGGCTTGGAGGCAGCGGGCTTCGTGGAGGCCGCGCTGTTCGTGGACGCGGGGCTGACCGGGGCGCTCGCGGCGGGCTCCGGCGCGCTCGCCGCGGACGGCTGCACGGGCGTGGCGGGCTCGGGCTCCGTGAAGTACGCCTCGGAGGCGGGCACGTCCTGCGCGGCGGTGTCCACCGGCTCCATGGCGGCCGGCTGCGCGTCGAAGGGCGTCGTCGCGGGGAACTCGACGTTGAGCGCCACGGGGGCCACCTGCGGCGGCACGATGCCGTGGCCCGGATACGGCGGCAGCGCGAGCTGCGGCGGCGCGGGCTCCTCCCCCGGCACCTCGTCGTGGAAGGGCTCCGTGCCGCTGACCAGCGTCACCTCGGAGGACGGCGGGGCCGGCGTGGGCGGCGGCACCGGCGCCAGCGGGCTGGGCGCGATGGCCGCGCCACCGAAGATGGGCGGGCGCGAGGGCAGCGGCTCCACGGGCGCCTGCGCGGGCTGCGAGGCGAACGGGCTGGGCGCGGCGGCCGGCGCGCGGCCCGCGGCGCCCCAGGGCGAACCCGGGCCCCAGGTGCTGGAGGCGCTCAGGCCCTCCGTGTCCACGCGGCTCCAGTCGAGCAGCAGGCTGCGCCGCGCATGATCCACCGCGCGGTGCGCGGGCGGCGGCTCCACGAGGAACGCCGAGCCCTCCTGCGACAGCGGCGGCACCGCGGGCTCTTGGCCCTCCTGTCCGAACGGGGGCGGAGCGCCCTCGCCGGGACGCGAGCGCGGCGGGAAGATGATGACCTGCGCGGGCTGCGGGGAGACCGGCGCGGGCGCCATCTCCGCCACGGGCGTGACCTCCTCCACGGGCTCGGGCTGCGCGGGCGCGGCTTCGGGCTCGGGCGGGACTTCCGCCACGGGCGCGGCCTCCACCGGGAGCGGCTCCACGGGGGCCGGCGCGGCGTGGGGCTGGGGCGCGGGCTCCTGCGCGGGCGCGACGTCCACGGGGATGGGCGGCGCGGCGTTCAGCCACTGCTCGATGCCCGGCTTGCTGCTCTGCACGGGCTCCAGCGGCGCGTTGCCCAGCTCGCGGATGAGGCCCTCGAAGTACAGCTTGCTGATGATGCCCAGCGCGGCCAGGTCCTCGAAGTCCGAGTCCTCCACCACGCGCGACAGCGCGCGCTTGCCGTCGAACAGGCGCAAGAGGCCGTTCACCTCGTCGGGGATCTCCGACAGGCGGTCCGCCAGTTGGTGGTAGTCGATTTCGAAGACCGTCTCCAGCGGCGGGAGCTGCTCGAGCATCCGGCCCCACTCGTCCAGCCGGCGCATGCCCTCCATGAGGAGGCCCTGCGTGGAGACCTCGATGCGCTCCGGGCGGTCCAACGTGGTGAACTGCACGTCGAACTGGCCTTCGAACGTGTTGAGCAGGCGGTAGAAGGCGTTCTCGCCCTTGAGCCGGCCCAGCTCCGCGTCGATGACGCGGCCTTCCTTGAAGTAGACGACGCCGGTGCGCTCGCCCTGGATGGAGATGACGCCCGTCTTGCGGCCGATCTCGAAGGTCTGGACCAGGTCCACGACGCCCATGTCGGCGAGGCTTCCCGCGAAGCCGCCCTTGGTCGTCTCGCGCTTCTCGATGCGTTCCTTCTCGGCCTTCTGAAGGATCATCTTCACGCGGGTGACGATCTCTTTGATGTAGATGGGCTTCGTCAGGTAGTCGTCGCCCCCGAGCTCCAGGCCGCGCACCTTGAACTCGACCGACTTCTGGTTCGTCAGGAAGACGAAGGGGATGAACTTGAAGCGCTCGTCGGACTTGAGCGTCTTGCAGAGCTCGAAGCCGTCCATCTCCGGCATCTTGGTGTCCGCGAGCACGAGGTCCGGCGGGCTGATCTGGACCTTCTCCAGCGCATCCTTGCCGTGGATCGCAGTCGTGACGGAGAAGCCGGCCTTCTTCAGGCTGACCTCCATCACGCGCAGACTCTTCGCGTCACCATCGACGAGGAGCAGGTGCTGCTTGGCCACGTGGCATGCCTTTCAAGACGGGCGGGACGGCGGATCCGACGGGGGCGTCCCGTGGGAGCAAGCATCGGGTCCGGTTTCCAGGTGTGTCAATGGGCGGGACTGTCCGGAAAACCGGCCGGCTCCCTCCCCGGGGGACAGGCGAGTCAGCGGAAGAGACCCTTCTTGGGCGGGTTCTTCTTGCGCATGTCGATGAGCCGCAGCTCCTGGTTCGCCTCCAGGTGCTTGGGGTTCGCACGGACGGCTTCCCGGAAGTGCTTCTCCGCGCGGTCCATGTCCCCTTCCACGCGGGCGATGACGCCCAGTTGGTAGTGGGCGCGATCACAGTTCGGGTCGGTGCGCACCGCATCCGCCATCCACTGTTTGGCGCGGGGCATGTCGGCCTTGCGGCCGGGGTCCATGTAGACGGCCCAGGCGCGCGCCGCGAGGTACAGGGGCTTGGGGTCCAGGCCGTACGCGCGCTCGTAGTGCTCGCCGGCGGCGACGAAGTCGCGCTTGCGGAAGAAGACCTCGCCCATGCGGAACAGGTCGTCCGCGTTGGTGTCCGCGCGGGCCGCGGCGGGGCTGCCGGGGCGGGCGCCGCTGGAGGCCGGGGGCTTGGGGGCGGCCTGCGCGCCCTGCTGGGCGAGCTGGTAGTTCTTGCGGCGGGTGTCGTCGTGGAGGACTTCGTAGGCCTCGCGGATGGACTCGAAGACGGCGGTGATCTTCGGCGCCAGGTGGGGCAGCGACGGGGGCAGCCGGTCCGGGTGGAAGACCTTGGCGAGGCTCAGGAAGGCGGCCTTCACCTGGTCGCGCGAGGCGTCCTGCGGAACCCCAAGTGTGACGAAGTGGTCCTTCTTCGTCTGGATGTCGGCGTAGCGCTGCTCAATCTGCTGCGCGAGCCGGCCCTCGTCGGGCTTGGGGGGCTCCGCCGGCGCGGCGACGGCGGCGGGCGGCGCGACGCCTTCGGGCGTGGCCGGGGTGCTCGCGGCGGCGGGGGGAACGGGGCGGGCGCCGAGCGTGCCCATGTTCTCCATGGCACGGCGCAGGAGGCGCTGGCGCCGGAGCTTGGAGGCTTCGTCGGGGTTGGAGGGGTCTTCGGCCGCCACGTCGTCCTCGTCAAAATCCCAGTCGTCCAGATCACCGGACAACTCATCCCCAGTCTGGCCAGAAGCCCCCGCGTTGTCACCGGGGAACGCGGTGGCGAGGGGAGAAGGCAGCGGCTCGAAGGTCGCTTCGACGATGGCCTCGACGAGGAATTCGTTGGCGTCGCCGGCCGAGCGGACATCCGAGCGGATGAGGGCCTCCAGGTGGGCGTCCACCTGCTGGAGGGCGGCCTCGAAGGAGGCGGTGAGGTTCTGGGCGGGGTCGTTGGACTCGTCGAAGGAGACGATGCGCCACAGGTCGTCCTCGCTGGCGCGGGCGGGACGCACGGGCGGTGTGGAGGACGCGGGGAACTTGGGGGGCTGGACGGCCCAGAGGTCCGGCTGGGGGGGCGCCTCGGCGGGGACGACGGGGGCGGCCGGCGCGGGGGCCTGGGTGTCCGGGAGGGGGGCGGCGGCGGGGACGATGTCGCCCCAGCTCTCCGGCTCGACCTCCAGGAGGGGGAGGTCGGGCTCCGGGGGGGGCGCGACGGGGAAGCGCGAGGGCTCCTCGGTGAGCCACGGGTCCAGGGGGACGGAGGCGGAGCGGCGCAGGGCCTCGGCCATGTCCTGGAGCAGGGCGGCCTGGGCGCGCTTGCGGGCCTCGGTGAGGGCGGCGGTGTTGTCGCTGGAGGGGAGCTCCAGGGCGTCGCGGGGGGACGCGGGGATGGAGTCCGCCCAGGAGTTCGACGGGGCGGCGGGCTCAGGCTCCGCGGTGAGGATGATGTCCTCGGGCCCGAGCGTGAGCGGTTCGGGCTCCGCGGGCGCGGCGGCGAGGGGGACGAGGACCGGGGGCGGCGTGGAGGGCGCGGCCGGGCGGGAGCGCCGGGGGAGTGAGGGCGGATGGGCGGGCTTGCCCTGTTCGGACAGGCGCTGGGCTTCGGCGGCGCGGGCCTCTTCGGCGAGGCGGGCCTCTTCGGCGGCGCGGGCCTGTTCCGCGAGGCGGGCGGCCTCGGCGGCACGGGCCTCTTCGGCGAGGCGGTGGAGTTCGGCCTGACGGGCTTCCTCCTCGGCGCGAAGACGGACTTCCTCCGCGAGGCGCAGTGCTTCGGCTTCGGCGCGAACGCGAGCCTCTTCGGCAAGGCGGGCTTCTTCCGCGAGGCGTGCGGCTTCGGCGAGCCGAGCCTCTTCGGCCAGTCGAGCCTCTTCTGCGAGGCGTGCCTCTTCTTCCGCGCGAAGGCGAGCCTCTTCGGCCAGCCGAGCCTCCTCTGCGAGTCGGGCTTCCTCGATCGCGCGAAGGCGGGCTTCCTCCGCGAGGCGGGCCTCTTCGGCCAGCCGGGCCTCTTCTTCAGCACGAAGACGGGCTTCCTCCGCGAGCCGAGCCTCCTCTTCCGCGCGAAGGCGAGCCTCTTCGGCAAGGCGAGCCTCTTCCGCGAGGCGAGCCTCTTCCGCGAGGCGGGCCTCCTCTGCCAACCGTGCCTCTTCGGCCAGCCGGGCCTCTTCAGCGAGTCGTGCGTCTTCCTCTGCGCGAAGACGGGCCTCTTCGGCGAGTCGAGCCTCTTCGGCGAGTCGTGCCTCCTCCTCCGCACGCAGGCGCGCCTCTTCGGCCAGACGAGCCTCTTCAGCGAGTCGTGCCTCTTCCTCCGCACGAAGCCGGGCCTCTTCGGCCAGACGAGCCTCTTCAGCGAGTCGTGCCTCTTCCTCCGCACGAAGCCGGGCCTCTTCGGCGAGTCGAGCCTCTTCAACGAGACGCGCTTCTTCCTCCGCGCGAAGCCGGGCCTCTTCAGCCAGGCGGGCTTCCTCCTCCGCACGCAGGCGCGCCTCTTCAGCCAGCCGCGCTTCCTCAGCGAGTCGAGCCTCCTCGATCGCGCGAAGCCGGGCCTCTTCGGCCAAGCGGACCTCTTCGGCCAAGCGAGCCTCTTCGGCGAGCCGCGCTTCTTCGGCAAGGCGCTCGGCTTCAATGCGCGCCAGTTCCGCAAGCCGGGCCTCTTCCGCGAAGCGAGCCTCTTCAGCGACGCGCGCATCCTCTTCGGCGCGAAGGCGGGCTTCTTCAGCGAGACGTGCCTCTTCAGCGACTCGCGCATCCTCTTCGGCGCGAAGGCGGGCCTCTTCTGCCAGACGTGCCTCTTCCGCCAGTCGGGCCTCTTCCTCTGCACGGAGTCGGGCCTCCTCCGCGAGACGCGCCTCCTCTTCCGCGCGAAGCCGAGCTTCCTCCGCGAGGCGTGCTTCTTCTGCGAGTCGAGCCTCCTCCTCCGCACGAAGACGGGCCTCTTCGGCAAGCCGGGCCTCCTCAGCGAGCCGGGCCTCTTCAGCGAGGCGAGCCTCTTCAGCGAGACGAGCCTCTTCAGCGAGACGAGCCTCTTCAGCGAGACGAGCCTCTTCCTCCGCACGAAGACGGGCCTCTTCAGCCAAGCGGGCCTCTTCGGCGAGCCGGGCCTCCTCAGCGAGGCGGGCCTCTTCCGCGAGCCGCGCCGCTTCGGCTACTCGCGCTTCCTCCTCGGCACGAAGGCGGGCCTCCTCCGCGAGTCGTGCCTCTTCGGCGAGGCGAGCCTCTTCGGCCAGTCGCGCCTCTTCAGCCAGCCGTGCTTCCTCGGCGAGTCGCGCCTCTTCCTCCGCACGAAGCCGAGCCTCTTCGGCAAGCCGAGCCTCTTCGGCAAGGCGAGCCTCTTCAGCGAGCCGAGCCTCTTCAGCCAGCCGAGCCTCTTCAGCCAGCCGAGCCTCTTCAGCCAGCCGAGCCTCTTCAGCCAGCCGTGCTTCTTCGGCGAGGCGAGCCTCTTCAGCCAGCCGGGCTTCTTCTTCGGCGCGAAGCCGAGCCTCTTCGGCAAGACGCGCCTCCTCAGCGAGACGAGCCTCTTCAGCCAGCCGCGCCTCTTCCGCGAGTCGAGCTTCCTCGATCGCGCGAAGACGGGCTTCCTCCGCGAGACGAGCCTCTTCCTCCGCACGAAGACGAGTCTCTTCGGCAAGGCGGGCCTCCTCCGCCAGGCGCGCTTCCTCCTCCGCGCGAAGACGTGCCTCCTCCGCAAGCCGCTCCTCTTCGAGTGCTCGAAGTCGAGCCTCTTCCGCGAGCCGGGCCTCCTCTTCCGCGAGACGAGCCTCCTCTTCCGCGCGCAGCCGAGCCTCTTCCGCGAGACGGGCCTCCTCGGCCAAGCGAGCCTCTTCGGCTAGTCGCTCGGCTTCGATACGTGCAAGTTCAGCGAGCCGCGCCTCTTCAAGGGCACGAAGCCGGGCCTCCTCGGCGAGTCGGGCCTCTTCCGCGACGCGCGCCTCCTCCGCAAGCCGGGCCTCTTCGGCGAGCCGGGCCTCCTCTTCGGCGCGAAGCCGAACCTCTTCCTCCGCACGAAGTCGGGCCTCTTCCGCCAGCCGCGCCTCTTCAGCGAGCCGAGCCTCTTCCTCCGCGCGAAGGCGTGCCTCCTCCGCCAGCCGCGCCTCTTCGGCGAGCCGAGCCTCTTCTTCGGCGCGAAGGCGAGCCTCTTCCGCAAGGCGGGCCTCTTCAGCGAGCCGAGCCTCCTCGGCAAGACGCGCCTCTTCCTCGGCGCGAAGGCGAGCTTCTTCGGCAAGACGTGCTTCTTCCGCGAGGCGTGCCTCTTCCGCGAGCCGGGCCTCCTCTTCCGCACGCAGCCGAGCCTCTTCCGCGAGCCGGGCCTCCTCGGCCAGCCGCTCCGCCTCGATGCGCGCCAGCTCCGCAAGCCGGGCCTCTTCGGCGAGTCGCTCTGCTTCGATGCGAGCAAGCTCCGCCAACCGCGCCTCTTCGGCTAGCCGCTCCGCCTCAATGCGCGCCAGTTCGGCGAGACGAGCCTCCTCGGCCAGCCGCTCCGCCTCCAGCCGCGCCAACTCCGCGAGTCGCGCCTCTTCCGCGAGACGAGCCTCCTCGGCCAGCCGCTCCGCCTCCAGCCGCTCCGCTTCGATGCGCGCAAGTTCAGCGAGGCGGGCCTCCTCCGCGAGACGCTCCGCTTCGATGCGCGCCAGCTCCGCGAGGCGGGCCTCCTCCGCGAGACGCTCAGCTTCGATGCGCGCCTCTTCCGCCAGCCGCGCCTCTTCCGCCAGTCGCTCCGCTTCGATGCGAGCAAGCTCCGCCAGCCGAGCTTCTTCCGCGAGCCGCTCCGCCTCCAGCCGCGCCAGCTCCGCCAGCCGAGCTTCTTCCGCGAGCCGCTCCGCCTCCAGTCGCGCCAGCTCCGCCAGCCGAGCCTCTTCCGCGAGCCGCTCCGCCTCCAGCCGCGCCAGCCGCGCCTCTTCCGCCTGGCGTGCTTCCTCGATCGCCCGGAGCCGTGCCTCTTCAGCGAGCCGCGCCTCTTCCGCGAGCCGCGCCTCTTCGGCCAGCCGGGCCTCCTCCGCCAGCCGCTCCGCCTCGATGCGCGCCAGCTCCGCCAGCCGAGCCTCTTCCGCGAGCCTCGCCTCCTCGGCCAGCCGCTCCGCCTCCAGCCGCGCCAGCTCCGCGAGCCTCGCCTCCTCCGCGCGCCGCTCCGCCTCCTCGCGCCGGCGCGCCTCCTCGATGGCCCAGGCCTCCTCCTCCGCCTGTCGCAGCTCCTCCTCGCGCCGCAGCCGCTCGCGCTCCTCCCACTCCTCCACCGACAGGGCCTCGATGCGGCCCTCGCGCTCCAGCACCCGCAGCAGCGCCTGCTGTGCTCCCGTCAGCGACTCCGGCCTCCGGAACGCCCCCAGCGTCTCCAGCAGGCTCCGCTCCGACGCCTCCGTCAGCCACGGCTCGCACGCCGCCACGTCCGGGCAGCGGTACACCCTCGCGGGCACGGGCTCACGGGGCGTTGGCTCCAGCGCCGCCCGCACCACCCGCATGCCCGCGATGGGCGCGAAATCCCCCGCCGCCTCCACCGCCTCCGCCTCGAAGTCCGCGCGCTCCGCGAGCTCGCTCAGCCGCCGCACCTGCGCCAGCACCTGCTGCTCGTGCACCACCGCGGACTGGAGCCCGCTGTCCTCCAGCAGCTCCTCGTCCGGCGCCGAAGCCCCACCCCGCGCCCACAGCGCGTCCAGGGCATCCGCCCCCAACAGTCCGTTCTGGAAGAGCGCCTGCGCCGGCGTCTGGTAGCCGAAGCCCAGCTTCGCCCCCACCAGGTCGCCCTCGCGCAGCCACAGCGCGGACTCGCGTCCACCGGCGTGCAGCGTCAGCCGGCCGGTGGCTCGGGACTTGTGGGCGGCATACAGCGCTTCGGCGACCTGCGAGGCGGACATTCGGCCACGGAGTGTAGCCCGTCCCGCCCGCCCCTCAATTCGACGGCGGCGCCTGCCTGCCCGCTGTCCCCAACTGCACCTGCCGCAGCGCCTCGTAGGCGCCAATCCCCACCGACGTCGAAAGATTCAAGCTCCGGCGCTCCGGCAGCATCGGGATGGTCACCGGCGTCCCCGTCCCCCCCTCCATCACCTCCGGCAACAGCCCCGTCACCTCCGAGCCGAACACCAGGTGGTCCCCCGGCTCGAACCGCGCCGCGTACAGGGATGTCTCCGCCCGGGCGGAGAACAGCCACCGCCGGGCCTGGGGGTACTCCGCCACGTAGGCGTCGTAGGTCGGGTACAGCTTCAGGAACACCTTGTCCCAGTAGTCCAGCCCCGCCCGCTTCAGGTGCCGGTCGTCGATGGAGAACCCCAGGGGCTCCACCAGGATGAGCCGGCACCCCGTCACCGCGCACAGCCGGGCCACGTTGCCGGTGTTGGGCGGAATCTGGGGCGACACGAGGACCAGGTGCAGGGGGGACGCCAGGGGCTCAAGCATGGGATAGAACACCGGACATGCACTGGAGGGTGACCAACGAAACGCGGCAGCGGCTGCTCGCGGACCGCGCCGAACGCGCCGAGTCCTTCGTCCAGCGCTTCCAGGGGCTCATGGGCCGCGCCTCGCTGCCCATGGGGGGCGGGATGCACATCGCCCCCTGCAACTCCATCCACACCTTCTTCATGCGCATCCCCATCGACGTCGCCTTCCTGGACGCGGAAGGGCGCATCGTCAAGCAACTGTCCGCCATGCCTCCCTGGCGCACCTCGTCCATCTACTTCAAGGCCCGCTCCGTCCTGGAGCTGCCCGCCGGGGTCCTCCTGGCCAGCGGCACCCAGGAGGGCGACCGCCTGCTCTTCGCCCCGGGGGAGCCCCCGGGCCTTTAGGGGAGCCGGGGTGGCGGGCGCCGTCCCGCCACCCACACCCGGAGGGTGGAATGCTGCGACACGAGAGAGCTTTTTGACCCCTTTTGGAACGCTTTGTTAACGTCGCGCCCCGATTTTCACGCCTCTCCCCCGGAAGAGTCCCTTCGCATGCGTATCGAGGTCGCCGGCAGCACCCACGTCGGGATGAAGCGGAACCACAACGAGGACAACTACCTCGTGCTCACCGAGGAGAACCTCGTGTGCGTGGCGGACGGCATGGGAGGCCACTCGTCCGGGGAGATCGCCAGCCGCATCGCGGTGGACGAGCTGGGTGAGTTCTTCCGCCTCACGTCCAAGGACCAGGACGCCACCTGGCCCTTCAAGATGGACAAGCAGCGCAACTACGACGAGAACCGCCTCGCCACCGGCATCAAGCTGGCGAACGCGCGCATCTTCGAGCGCGCCACGACGGACTCCAAGTACAAGGGCATGGGCACCACCATCGTGTCCGTGCACTTCGCGGAGAACGGCGTCTACGTGGGCCACGTGGGCGACAGCCGCGTGTACTTCTTCCGCGGCGGCATCCTCCAGCAGGTGACGGAGGACCACTCGCTGCTCAACGACTACCTCAAGGCGAAGAAGCTCACGCCGGAGGAGATCGAGAACTTCCCCCACAAGAACGTCATCGTCCGCGCGCTGGGGATGAAGGAGCAGGTGCAGGTGGACGTCACCCGCGTGGATCCGCTGGAGAACGACGTCTTCCTGCTGTGCTCGGACGGCCTGAGCGGCATGATCACCGACGCGCAGATGCAGGACATCCTGTCGCGCACGCCGGAGCTGGAGAAGGCGTGCGGCCAGCTCATCGACCTGGCCAACGCGGCGGGCGGCAACGACAACGTCACCTGCGTGCTGGCGCGCTACCACGCCGCCTGAGCGACACCCGTCGCGAGAAACGAGAAGGCCCGTGCCCCCGAGAAAGGGAGCGCGGGCCTTCGTCCTTCACCCCCGAGCTCAGCGCCCCGTGAGCGGCGCGGGCACCCGGTGCGGGCCCCACGCGAGCACCTCGGTGAGCGCCTCACCGGGAGCCACCTGCGTCTCCTCGAACACGGCGCAGCGCTCCAGCTTCGCGCCCTGCCCCACCCGCGCGCCCGGGCCCACCGACACGCCCGGGCCCACGCTGGCGCCCGCTTCCACGACAGCGCCCGCGCCCACGAACGCGGGCCCTCGCACCGTCCCCGCGACGCGGGCCTCCGGATGCCCCCAGGCTCCGTCCGCCCCGGCCTTCAGCCCGTGCAGCGGCGAGTCCTTGCCCAGCGCCTGCAACGGCACGCGCCCTTCGAGCACGTCCCGCACCGTGGCCAGGTAGCGCGACGGCATGCCCAGGTCGGACCAGTACGCGTCCACCGCGTGCCCACGCACCTGGAGCCCCGCCTGCATCACCCGCACGTAGACCTCGCGGTTGATGTCCTCGGGGCCTTCCGCCGTCATGAAGTCGAACACGCTGGGGGACATCACGTGCACGCCGGTGAAGTGCCACGGCCGCAGGCCGTCACCGCCCGGCCCGTACCCCGCGATGCGGCGCACCTGCCCGCCCGCGTCCGCCTCCACCGCCGCGTACTTCTCCCCTTCCGGCATGGGCAACAGCACCATCGTCGCCACCGCGCCGGACTCGCGGTGCGCCGCGACCACGGGCCGCAGGTCCACCGGGAAGAGGATGTCCCCGTTGAACACGAGGAAGTCCTCGCCTGAGAGGAAGTCGCGCAGGCCGCGGATGCCTCCGCCCGTGCCCTGGATGACGGGCTCGTGCACGACGTGCAGCGGCAGCCCCGCGCGCTCGCACTCCGCGCGGGCCACCGCCGTCATGGTGTCCGGCAGGTGGTGCGTGTTGATGCCCACCTCCGTCACCCCGGCGGCCTTCAACACCGCCAGGTGATAGCGGAGCAGCGGCTGGCCAAGAAACGGCATGGCCGGCTTGGGCCAGCGCTCCGTGAGCGGGCGCAGGCGCGTGCCCAGGCCCGCGCAGAGGACCATCGCTTTCATGGCTTCAGGCCGCCAGCTCGGGCACGTACTTCGAAATCAGCTTCTGCAGCCCCGCCAGCTCCGGCCGGCGCGCGAACGCGGCCTTCACGTAGCGCAGCGACGCGGGGATGGAGACGAGGAAGCCCGGGTTGCCCTTCACGCGGTTGATGAACTCGAAGCGGCCCGCGTCCTTCAGCTTGCGCTGGATGGTGAGCAGGTCGAAGAACGCCTTGAACTCCTTCGCGTCGATCTTCTCCCCGCTCTCCTGCTCGAACGTGGCGATGTAGCGGTCCAGCATCGTGTCCACGAAGTCGCGGTCCAGCTCCACGTAGCTGTCGCGCAGGAGCGCCACCAGGTCGTACTGGCGCGGGCCCTGGAGCGCGTCCTGGAAGTCGATGACCACCAGCTCGCCCTCCTTCACCATGATGTTGCGGCTCTGGTAGTCGCGGTGCGTGAAGCCTCGCGGCGCGGCGGCGAGCTGCTTCGCGATGTCCCGGAACGTGGCGTCCAGCTCCGCGCGCTCCGCGTCCGTGGGCGTCTTGCCGCTCCAGGCCTCCAGGCCCCACTCGCGGAAGTGGTGCAGCTCCCAGTCGTACAGGTCCTCGTCGAAGGCGCGCGTGAAGGCCAGGCACTCCGGGTCGCGCTGCTTCTCCGCCTGCACGCGCAGCTTCGCCAAGAGGTCCACCGCGCGCGTGTAGAGCGCCTGGTGGTGGCGGCCTCCCTCCAGCGCGGACTCGAAGGTGATGTCGCTCAGGTCCTCCAGCACCATGATGCCCGCGGGCTCGTCGTAGCGGAGGATGCGCGGCACGCGCACGCCCAGCTTCTCCAGGTAGCGGTGCACGTTGATGAAGGGCAGCTCCTTCGGGGGCTCGCCCTTGGTGGCCTCCTCGCTCTTCTTCGTCGCGTCCGGCGGCATCACCATCAGCACCCAGCTCTCCGGGGCGCGGCCGACGCGGTAGTAGGAGCGGTTGCTCGCGTCGCCCTTCAGCTTCTGGATGGGGGCATCGGGGACGGGACGGCCAATGGCCTGTCCCACCTGGTCGCGAAGGGCGGCCTCAAGTTCCATGGGGGGCGGGTGCTCCGGAGGGGGAAGGAAACGACGCCCGCGAGTATCGGAGGCACGGCGCGGCGGGTCAAAGCCCGCGTGGGCCACGCGTCCGCCAGACGCCTGCCCTGTCGCCTACGCGACGAGGAGCCCCGGGCCACACCCACACGGTCGCGGCATCCTGCGTCAGGAAGGGCCATGCCTTCGGGCATGTTCCCCCTGACGGGGCGGAGCACATATAAGGCCCCGACCCTCACTTTTTTCGGGAAGCCACGCACGATGGACATCCAACAGAACATCCTCACCGCCATTGGCCACACGCCGCTGGTGAAGCTCAACAAGCTCGTCGGTCCGAACGACGCCACCGTGCTCGTGAAGTGCGAGTTCATGAACCCCGGCGCGTCCATCAAGGACCGCATGGCGCTCTACATCATCGAAAAGGCCGAGCGGGAGGGGAAGCTCAAGCCCGGCGGCACCATCGTGGAGAACACGTCCGGCAACACCGGCATGGGCGTGGCGCTGGCCGCGGCGGTGAAGGGCTACAAGTGCATCTTCACCATGCCGGACAAGATGTCCCTGGAGAAGATCAACCGCCTGAAGGCCATGGGCGCCCAGGTCGTCGTCACGCCGACGAACGTCCCGGCCGAGGACCCGCGCAGCTACTACGAGACGTCCAAGCGGCTGGCCAAGGAGACGCCGGGCGCCTTCATGCTGAACCAGTACCACAACCCGGACAACATCGAGGCCCACTACCACACGACGGGTCCGGAGATCTTCCAGCAGACCGAGGGCAAGTTCGACTACTTCGTGTCCGGCCTGGGCACCGGCGGCACCATGAGCGGCGCCGGCAAGTACCTCAAGGAGAAGATCCCCGGCCTGAAGAACATCGGCGTGGATCCGGAGGGCTCCGTCTACGAGGGCTACTTCAAGACGGGCAAGCTCACCGAGCCGCACGTCTACAAGGTCGAGGGCATTGGCGAGGACATGCTCTGCGGCGCCATGGACTTCAAGGTCGTGGACGACGTGCGCCAGGTGGATGACCGCATGTGCTTCAACGCCGCGCGCCGCCTCGCTCGCGAGGAGGGCATCTTCGCGGGCGGTTCGTCCGGCGCGGCCGTGCACGTGGCGGTGCAGTTGGCGAAGGAGGTCGGCAAGGGGAAGACCATCGTGGTCGTCCTGCCGGACTCCGGCAGCAGCTACATCAGCAAGTTCCACTCCGACGAGTGGATGCGCGACAACGGCTTCATGCAGGAGAAGGGCGCCGGCACGGTGCGCGACATCATCGGCGCGAAGCCCCGCGACCTGAAGACGGCCAAGCGCGGTGACCGCGTGGACCGCGTGGTGGAGACCATGCGCAGCCACGGCATCAGCCAGATGCCCGTGGTGTCCGACGACGGGCGCGCCGTGGGCATGGTGCACGAGTACGACCTGCTCAACGCCCTGGTCGCCAACAAGGTGAAGTTCCAGGACGCCATCGACCCCATCGTCGCCCCGCTCCAGGGCGCCGTGTCCGCCGAGGCCAGCATCGACCGGCTGCGTGAAATCTTCGCGCGCGACAACGTGGCCGTGGTGAAGGACGGCGAGACCGTCGTCGCCATCGTCACGAAGATCGACCTCATCGACTACCTGCACCGCACCGCGGCTTAAAGCCGCGGGCGTCAGGCCCTGAAACACTGCGGGCCCGGAAGGAGGAGGACATCCTCCCTTCGGGCCCGTCGTGTTTCATGGCGGTGAGGCGTGTTGCTTCAGAGCCCCGGCGGGTCCGGCTTCGTCAGGTCCAGGGCCACCATGTGGTAGCCCGGCCCCACGTGCATGAAGCCGAAGCGCTCCGCGCGGTTCTTGATGGCGTCCAACTGCGAGTAGCCCAACAGCAGCTTGAAGCCCTGGCGCCGGGCCTCGTCGCGGACGGCGGCGACGATGGCGTTGACCGCTTCGTTGCGGTCCTCCTTGGTCAGCCCGGGCGCGGCGATGATGCCTTCAATCAACGCCACCGAGCTGTCCGTGCGGTACAGGAAGCCCGCCGCCTTGTCCGGCACCACGAAGCCGTACTCCGGCAGGGCGTCCGGCGTCATCGTCTCATCCCACGGCTTGCGCCACAGGTTGAGCAGCTCGTGGTGGACCTTGGGGTCGAAGCGGACGGGCTTCATGGACTAGGAGAGGAACGTCGACATGCGCTGGGCGGCGAGCTCCGTCGCGTTGCTCATGCCCAGGTTGGTGAGCGGGTTGCTCTTGGTGGACTTGAACAGGTCGCCGAGGACGTCGGTGACCTTGCTCTTGCCCTTCGCCAGGTTCAGCGCGCCGGACAGCAGGCTGTTGCCGCCCGCGCCGTCCAGCAGGCCGGAGTTGGCGAAGGTCCCCAGCGCGTTCTTGAGCACGCCGCCGCCCGGGATGAGGTCGGTGGCCGCGCCCAGCAGCGCCTGGAGGGGGTTCTTGCCCTGCATCAGGCCGCTGGCGAAACCCATCGCCGCGCCGAGCAGCGGGTTCACCGCCGACACGAACGGCTTGACGATGTCCATCACCTTGCCGAGAGCCTTGCCGATGCCACCCATGGTCTGATCCTTTTCGGGGAGGGCCGCGCGGGCCCTCGAAGTGAGACTGACAGTGGGATTCTCGGAGGGACGCCGGAGAAGTTTCCGGTTCCGGGATTATCCGGGCCTCCCACTGGAAAGCCCCGGGATTCCGGGGCCTTGGCGGGGCGGCTCAGCCCCGGATGGGGCCCTTCTTGGCCTCGGCGGGATCCACGGCGGCGCCGGGCTTGGGGGCCACGGTCTGGCCGGGCTTGCTGGCGGAGCCCAGCGCGGCGCTGTAGCGCTGCTCGTGGCTCTTGTCGCTGCTGAAGCCGTCGCGCTGCTGGGCGGGGCTGATGACGACCTCCCCGTCGATGATCTTCTGCAGGTGGGTGCCAATCTCCTCCACCGTGGCGATCTTCGGGTCGCGCGCCTTGAGCTCCTCGTCGGGGATGATCTCCAACTGGGGCGGCTTGTCCGGGTGGATGGCGTAGTCGAGGATCTTCTCCACGTACTGCGCGACGGGGATCTTCAGCATCTCCGCCTGCTGCTTCACGTCTTCATCCGCGAGCAGTTCCGCGCGCACCACTTCCACGGGGCGCTTCAGCCGGCTGGGCGCCGGAGGAGGAACGACCTCATTGGTGTTGGACATGGGCTTCTCCTTTGGGCGTATTGGTAACCCAGGTCAGCCCTGGAACTCAAAGTGGGGGTCGTTTTCTACGGCGCCGGGCGGCGGGCGAAGAGGGCGTTGGCCACCTCCGTCATCACCACCTCGCCGTGCTGGTTCACGACCTCCAGGCGCAGCTTGAGCGCGCCGCGGTCCGGCTTGCTCGCGGAGGGCCTGGCCTCCAGCGTCTCGATGCGGATCCGGAGCGTGTCACCGGGGCGCACCGGCCTCTTCCAGCGCAGCTCGTCCAGGCCGGGCGAGCCCATGCCGGCGGCCTGGCCCAGGAGTCCCTCCACCATGAGCTTGTGGCAGATGGCGGCGGTGTGCCAGCCGCTGGCGATGATGCCGCCGTAGATGCTCTGGCCGGCGGCGTCCTCGTCGATGTGGAAGGGCTGCGGGTCGAACTGGCGCGCGAACGCGATGATCTCCTCGCGCGTCACCACGTACGGCCCCCGCTCCATGATTTCGCCGATGGGGAAGTCCTCGAAGTAGCGCATGGTGTCCCTTCTGTGGGTGCCGGACCCGCCGGCGGTTCAGCCCTTCCCTACCCTCCGGCGGGCCGCGCGGCTACTGCGGAAGCGGCTCCTCCGGGTCGGCCACGGACTCCGGCGTGTCCGCGGGCGGCACGGGGCCGCGCCGCACCGGCTCGGCGCGCTCGTCCGTGGGGCCCGGCGGCGTGTCCCGGGCCTCCTCCGCCGCGGCCTCGTCCGCCTCCAGCGCGCTGGACTGGACGCCGCGGGCGGCGGCCTTGGCCAGCGTCTTCTTGAGGGTCAGCGTGTCGCGCACGGTGTTGCCGGAGGTGATGAGCCGCGCGGTCAGCGTGCCGCCGTCCACCGTCACGTCCAGGAAGCCGTAGGCCTGGTTGTCCCGCAACGCGGTCCACGCGGGCTGGCTGGACGGGAAGGGCCGCAGCGTGGCGCCGCCGCTGCCCACCACGAGGTACGGGATGCCGCGCTGGGTGCTGGAGGCCACGGTGTCGCCGTACATGGGCTTGCTGCGCTCGTAGTCGTGGTCATGGCCGGTGAGGACCAGGTCCACGCCGTACTTCTCGAACAGCGGGCCGAACTGGCGGCGCATGGTGAGCTGCGAGCCGTGCTCGCCGCTGGACCACGACGGGTGGTGGAAGAAGGCCACCGTCCACGGGCGCGTGTTGGCGGCCAGGTCCGACTCCGCCCACGCCTTCTGCGCCGAGAGCGTGCACCGGTCCGCGGACGCCAGGCCCACCGCGCAGTTGGAGTCCAGGGAGATGAAGTGCACCGGGCCCCAGTCGAACGAGTAGTAGCGCTCGGTGCCCTGCGGGTTGTTGGCCGGCAGGTACATGTTGTCCAGGTAGGGCTGCGCCTGGTTCGTCACGTACTCGTGGTTGCCGGGCGTGGCGAACATGGGCACTTCGCGCAGCAGGCCCGCCATGGGCGTGAAGAGGTGCGCCTGGAACTCCGCGTCCGTGCCGTCCGGGTACGCGTTGTCCCCCAGGGCCAGGAGCAGCTCCGAGCGCCACTGCGGCGTGTTCATCACCGCCATCACCTTCGCCTGCATGCTGCCGCCGGTGCCGAAGTCGCCCATCGCGGTGAAGTGCGCCTTCGTGGCCGAGGACGTCGTGGACGTCTGGAAGCTGCGCAGGCCCGTCCGGGTGCCGCAGGCCTCCACCACGTAGCCGTAGGTGCGGCCCGCGGACAGGTTGGACAGCTTCACCGCGTGGCGCGTGCCGGACACGCCCGCGCTGACGGAGGACGTGAGGTTCGTCCCCTCGCCGTAGCGCACCGTGGGGTTGCAGCCGCTGGCGGTGCGGAAGGCCACGATGGCGGACGTCTGCTTCACGCTCTGCAGGTACGGCAGCCGCGGCAGCACGGGACCGGAGTCACTGGAGGACGGAGGAGCGCTGGCCGCGCACGCGCGGGCCTCCGCGATGGAGTTCCAGTCGTTCACCGTGTTGCCGTTGACGGTGATGCGCACGTAGCGCGCGCTGCGCGAGGAGAACGCCACCGTCTGCGCGGACGTGTCGAGCGCGCTGTCCCCCGCGTACGCCTGGGTGAAGGTGGCGCCATCCGTGGACGTGGAGACGACGAAGTGGTTCTGGCGCTCGTTGCCCCGGTGCCACGCGATGGTGGTGCCCGTGAGCGTCTGCGCCGAGCCCAGGTCCATCTGGAGCCAGACGCCCGTGCCCTGCGCGCTCCAGCGCGTGCCCAGGTCGTCGTCCTGCGTGTTGGCGGGGACGTTGCCGTCGTCACCGCTGGCCGTCACGGCCCGGGTGACGAGCGGGTTGCAGTCGGACGCGGAGAGCGACTCCGGCAGCGCGGCCGGTGGGAAGTCGGAGTCGGAGGGAGCGGGCGGTGACTCGCAGCCAGTCGCGAGCCACACGCCCAGGAGGCCGGTGGAGACAAGCAGTCGGTTACGCATCGCGCCAGGAACGTTGTGTCCCAACCGACATTCCCCCTGCCCCGGAGGGCAGGCGGGCCGCCTGGAGCGCGAGCGGGCGTCCGGACTACTTCACGCGGTCGAGCGCGTGCGCGAGGTCGTCGATGAGGTCCTGCGCGTCCTCGATGCCGACGGACAGGCGGATGAAGCCGTCCGCGATGCCCAGCTTCTCCCGCGTCTCCTTGGGGATGGAGGCGTGGGTCATGATGGCGGGGTGCTCGATGAGGGACTCGACGCCGCCCAGGGACTCGGCGCAGGCGAAGACCTTCACCGTCTTGAGGAAGGTGCGCGCCGCCTCCAGGCCGCCCTGGATGTCGAACGTCAGCATGCCGCCGAAGCCGGTCATCTGCTGCTTCGCGAGCGCGTGCTGCGGGTGCGTCTCCAGGCCCGGGTAGGTGACCTTCTTCACCTGCTTGTGCGTGGACAGGTACTGGGCCACCTTCATCGCGTTCTGCGCGTGGCGGTCCATGCGCACGTGCAGCGTCTTCACGCCGCGCAGCACGAGGAAGCTGTCGAAGGCGCCGGACACGCCGCCCACCGCGTTCTGCAGGAAGTACATCCGCTCCGCGATGTCGTCGCGGCTGGTGCAGACGAAGCCGCCCACCACGTCGCTGTGGCCGTTCAGGTACTTCGTCGTGGAGTGCGCCACGACGTCGAAGCCCAGGGACAGCGGCTTCTGGAAGTACGGCGTCATGAACGTGTTGTCCGCGACGGAGAGGATGCCGCGCTTCTTGGCGACTTCAGCGATGCGGCCCAGGTCGATGAGCTTGAGCATCGGGTTCGTCGGCGTCTCCACCCAGACCATCTTCGTCTTCGGGGTGATGGCCGCCTCGAAGTTCTCCGGCTTGGAGAGGTCCACGAAGGAGAAGTTCAGGCCGGAGCGCTTGAACACCTTGTCGAAGATGCGGAAGGTGCCGCCGTACACGTCGTCGGAGACGATGACGTGGTCACCGGCCTCCAGCATGTGCATCAGCATGTCCGTGCCGGCGAGGCCGGACGCGAACGCGGCGCCGTACTTCGCGCCCTCCAGCGCGGCCAGGCAGTCCTGCAGCGCCTTGCGCGTGGGGTTCTGCGTGCGGCTGTACTCGTAGCCCTTGTGCTCCCCCGGTCCGTCCTGGACGTAGGTGGAGGTCAGGTACACGGGCGTCATGATGGCGCCGGTGGTGGGATCCGGCTCCTGGCCGGCGTGGATGGCGAGCGTGTCGAAGCGCATGGCTTCGCGAACTAACACAGTCCCAGGGGCCGTGCAGCGCTCCCGGGGCCCTAGTCAAACTGGCCGTGCCGCCCCGCCCCCTTCGCGAAGCGCGTGGCCCCGGGGATGGACTCCGTCTGGAGCACCTTCACCCCGCCCTGAAACTCCTGGCGCATCGCGTCTTCGAAGGCCAGGTCCCCCTGGGCGTAGGCGGAGGTCCGGTCCGCGTTCATGCAGGCTTGCGGGAAGGCGGCGATTTGAGCGGCCAGCGCCTCCGCGGCGCTCCGGGCCTCGCCCTTCGGCACCACGCGGTTGACCAGGCCCATGCCCAGCGCCTCACCCGAAGACACGGGGCGGCCGGTGAGGATGAGGTCCAGCGCGCGCGACAGGCCAATCAGCCGGGGCAGGCGCACGGTGCCCCCGTCGATGAGGGGCACGCCCCAGCGGCGGCAGAAGACGCCCAGCACCGCGTCCTCCTCCGCCACGCGCAGGTCGCACCACAGCGCCAGCTCCAGGCCGCCCGCCACCGCGTGGCCGCTGATGGCCGCCACCACGGGCTTGGACAGGCGCATGCGCGAAGGCCCCATGGGCCCGTCCCCGTCCGGCTCCAGGCGCAAGAGGCGCCCTTCCGACACGGCCTTCAGGTCCGCGCCCGCGCAGAAGGTGCCCGCGTCGCCGTACAGCACGCCCACCTTCGCGTCGGGGTCCGCGTCGAAGGCGCGAAAGGCGTCCGCCAGCGCCCGGGCCGTGTCCGCGTCCACCGCGTTGCGGACCTCCGGCCGGTGGAGGATGACGGTGGTGACGGGGCCGTTCTTCTCGACGCGCACGCTCATGGGTGGCCGGTTTTCCCCCGCCCCCGGGGCGGCCTGCAATATGAGGGGAACCATGTCGGACGAAGGCAAGCAGGAGACGCAGGGCGCGGGCATGTTCGAGAACCGCCTGCGCAAGAACGCGAAGCGCCTGCGCAAGTGGGCTCGCGCGCAGGGGCTCACCGCCTTCCGCGTCTATGACCGGGACATCCCCGAGTACCCCTACGCCGTGGACCTCTACGGCGACCACGCCCACGTCGTGGAGTTCCCCCGCCGCAAGGCCCGCGCGAAGGGCGCCTCCGAGGACGCCGAGCGCGACGAGGTGCTCGCCGCCGTCACCGCCGTGCTGGGCGTGGCGCCCGAGCGCATCTCCGTGAAGACGCACACGCCCCAGCCCTGGGGCCGCTCGCAGTACCAGCGCGTGGGCCAGGGCAGCGAACGGCTGGTGGTGGAGGAGCAGGGCCTCAAGTTCTGGGTGAACCTGGGCGACTACCTGGACACCGGCCTCTTCATGGACCACCGCAACACCCGCGCGCGCGTGCGCAGCGAGGCGAAGGGGAAGCACTTCCTCAACCTCTTCGCGTACACCGGCGCGTTCACCGTGTACGCGGCGGCGGGCGGCGCGGCGAGCAGCGTGAGCGTGGACCTGTCCAACACGTACCTGGACTGGGCGGAGGACAACCTGGTCCTCAACGGCCTGGCGGACCCGCGCCACGTGCTCATCCGCGCGGACGCGAAGGCGTGGCTGGAGGACCAGGCGAAGCACGGGGACGACAAGTACGACCTCATCGTCTGCGACCCGCCGTCGTTCTCCACGTCGAAGAAGATGTCGGGGACCTTCGACGTGCAGCGCGACCACGTGCGGATGCTGGAACACCTCCGGGCGCTCATGGCCCCCGGAGGCGTCCTCTACTTCTCCACCAACTTCCTGGGCTTCGAGCTGAAGGACTCCGCCACCCGGGGCATGGCACAGGTGGAGGAGCTCACCCCCCGCTCCATCCCCGAGGACTTCCACCGCAAGGAGATCCACCGCTGCTGGCGCATGGTGGCCCCCTTACGGTGAGCGTCAGCCGCTGACGGCTACAGCCAGCAGACGTTGTCCTGGCAGCGCTCGCCGGACGGGCACTCGCAGTTGGCCTGGCAGACCTTGCCGGAGCCGTGGTTCACCGGCTTGCACTGGCCGCTGGTGCAGGCCTGGCCGGCCGGGCACTCGCAGTTGGCGCGGCACACGGTGCCGGTGGTCCCCGCGTCCGTCGTGGGCTGCGTCGGGGGCAGCTTGCACTTGCCGCTGGTGCAGACCTCACCGGACGGGCACTCGCAGTTCACCGTGCAGGAGATGTTGCTGCCCGAGCCCGCGTCCGGCACCGGCTGCTTGCAGTAGCCGTTGTTGCACACCTGGCCGGAGGGGCAGTCGCAGTTGGCGAGGCACGCCTGGCCCGGGTCCGGCTGCGGCGACTTGCACTGGCCGCTGGTGCAGACCTGGCCCGCCGGGCACTCGCAGTTGGCCTGGCACTGGCCGCCAGTCGGGATGGGCAGGCAGTAGCCCACCTCGCACTTGGTGTCCGCCGAGCACTCCGTCGTGGAGGTGCACGGCGCGCGGCACTGGCCGTTCACGCAGTCGCGGCCCGTGGGGCACTGGGCCTCCGTGGTGCACGCGTTCGGGTCCGTCTGCGGCTTCTGGCACAGGCCCTGGATGCACAGGCCGCCCGGGCCGCACTTGTCATCCGCGTCGCACTGCTGACGGCAGGTGCCGTTGATGCAGTAGTGGTCCGTGCCGCAGTCAGAATTGACCCGGCAGACCGGGGTGCCGGCGTCGGAGCCCGCGTCCGGCTTCGTGCCGCCGTCCGTGCCCGCGTCGGGCTTCGTGCCGCCGTCCGTGCCCGCGTCCGGCTTCGTGCCGCCATCCGTCTTGGTGCCGCCGTCCGTGCCCGCGTCCGGCTTGGTGCCGGAGGTGCAGAAGTTGTCCTTGCAGAGGCCGCCCGCGCCACATTCCGAGTCGCGGTAGCAGGACTGGGCGCACCAGCCGTTGATGCACATCTGCGTGCCGGGACACTCGCTCGAATAGACGCAGTTCTGGGAGTCGGAGCTCAGGTCCCAGCAGCTCCCCGAGCGACAGTACTGATTGGAGCCGCAGTCGGACGTGGTGGAGCAGCCGTAGCTGGTGTCGTAGTCGTCGTCAGGCCAGTAGCCGCCACCATTCGTCTCGAGGATGCAACCCGACAAAAGGCCTAACAGCGTAAGGAACGGCACGAGCAATGTGCCGCGAAGCGTGGTGTTCCTCATGAGTGGGGGCTCCAAAGGAATGGGATGGGTCCGGACCGGCCACCGGGGGGGTCATCCGATTTCGAGAGCCTTCGACGCAAGAGGGGGCCAGATTGATCAAATAATTTTGATCTTTTTTCGTCTCTCCGGAGACCCAGGGGCACGGAGGCAGTGTGCTCGTCTGGACCACCGATACAGACTGGAGGGCGTTCCTGGAGGAGGGGGACGTCCGGCGTCGCCCCGAAGGAGAAGGCCTGGTGTTCAGCCGAGGAGCGCGCACCTGGGCGTCCGCCGTCCCGCCGGAGTCCGGCGTGGGCGCGGTGGACGCGCGTGAGCCGGCCTCCTCGGACGAGGCCCGCCTGCGGCTCCTGGTCGAGCGGGTCCAGCAGGGGGACCTGACCGCCTTCGAGCAGCTCTACGAGGCCACGAAGCTGGACGCGGCGCGGACCCTGCGCCACCTGGTGGGAAACCGCGTGGAGGTGGATGACCTCCTTCAGGAGACGTACCTGCGGCTGCTCACGGCGGTGAAGGGCTTCCGGGGGGAGTCCCGGTTCAGGACGTTCCTCTACCGGGTGTGCGCCAACGTGGCGCTCAGCCATCTGAGATGGAAGCGGCGCCGGCCGGAGGACCCCTTCGCGGACCCGCCGGAGATGGTGGCGCCCGGAGAGGACCCGGAGCGCGCCGCGGAGCGCCGTCAGGCCGCGAGGCTGGTGGAGGCGGCGCTGGAGAAGCTCTCGCCCAAGAAGCGCATCGTCTTCGTCTACGCAGAGCTGAGCGGCATGAGCGCGGACGAGATTGCCCTGGCCGTGGGAAGCTCTCCCAACACCGTGCGCAGCCGCCTGCACCACGCGAGATTGGAGTTCACCGAAGCCATGCAGCGTCTGGTCGTCGCCCGGCCGGTGGGAGGTTCCCATGGCCGGTCATGAGACGCAGGCCCTGTGGGCGCTGGCCGCGGGGGAGCTGGACGCCGCCGGCAAGGCTCGCGTGGAGGCGCACGTGGCGGAGTGCGCCGCGTGCGCGGCGGAGTGGAAGCGCGTGGTGGAGGCCCGGACGCTGCTGCACACGGCGCGCTCGGTGGAGCCGTCCGTGCGGTGGGAGGAGACGGGGGCGAAGCTGAAGGCGGCCGCGGCGAAGCGGATGGCGGTGCCCGAGCGGCGGTTCCTGTCGCCCTGGGCGCTGACGCTCGCGGGAGCCTGCGCCGTCGCGCTGGTGGTGTGGCTGGGTGGGGCGCGCTGGAAGGATGCGGCGCGAGGGCCGGAGGCCCCGGTCGCGACCGGCCCGGGCGCTGGGGCTTCCGGCGAGCGGACCGTGGACTTGAAGACCCGTGGGCAGGGTGGCGTTACGGAGGGAGCGGCCGCGTCGGGTGCGGAATCCCCTTCGGCGCCTGAGAGGGTCGCGGCTCATTCGGAGGCTGCGTCCACCACGGAGGCGGAGCGCGTCACCGGCGCGGTGGTGCGGGAGGCCACGGGTGTGGAGCACGCGCTGGCGGCGGGGATGCGGCTGCGCTCGGGCATGGCGGTGCGGACGCCGCCGAAGGCTTCGGCCGTGCTGCGGCTTCCGGATGAGAGCCGCGTGCGGCTGTCGGCGGGTTCGGACGTGGTGTTCGCCCGCGCCGAGGCGAACGCCGTGCACCTGACCGTCCAGCAGGGACGGCTGTCCGTGAAGGCCTCGCATGCGCGGAGGGACGCGTTCCTCGTGGAGTCCGCGGGACTGCGGGTGTCCGTCGTGGGGACGGTGTTCTCGGTGGAGCGCACGGCGGCCGGGGCCGCGGTGGCGGTGCTCGAAGGACGCGTGCGAGTGGACGCGGAGGGACAGCCTCCGCGCTTCGTGGACGCGGGAGAGCGCGTGGAGCTCGCGGGCACGGGTGAAGCGATGAAGCCTCGGGAGCTCTCGGCGGGAGACCGGCAAGCGTTCCGGGACCTGCGGGACGCGGAGCCCGCTGCCGCGGTCGCGAGCATCGTGCCCCCGATGCAGGGACCGTCACGCGGCGATGCGAGCCCGTCCGTTGCGACCCGCGACACGGTCTCGGAGCCGGGCACTGCGTCCGTGGAGAATCATGCCGCGCCGTCGCAGGCCGTCGCCAAGAAGGCGCCGGATGCCCCGGCTCCAGGCACTCCGTCCATGGAGGACAATGCCGCGCATTCGCGGGCCGTTGCGCAAAGGACGCCCGATGCCCCGACTCCCGGCGCTTCGTCCGCAGAGCACAACGCCGCGCATTCGCAGGCCTTCGCGCAGAAGAGTCCCAATGCCTCGGCTGTCAGCGCCCCGCCTGCGGGGAACAACGCCGCGACGTCTCAGGCCGTTGCTCAGAAGGCGCCTGCGGCCCCGACTCCTGGCACTCCGTCCGCAGAGAACGATGCCGCGCATTCACAGGCCGTTGCGCAGCAGAAGACGCCGGATGCCCCGGCTCCCGGCACCAATTCGGCAGAGAGCAACGCCGCGCCTTCCCAGGCCGTCGCGCAGAAGATGCCCGAGGCACCGGGCACCGTTGTCGCCCAGGCCACTCCGAACGCTCCGGCGGCCCCTGCCATGTCCGCGCCGGGAGAGGCGCTGGCGCAGGCGCCCAACACGGAGATTCCCCAGCCCGTGCATCCGCGCGAGTCCACCCCGTCCGACGACTTCGCGCCCTACCCCGGCGCTTCGGCGGGTTCGCTCGCGTCCTCCGCGCCGCTGCCGGGCGCCGTGCAGGCTCCGTCCGTGGCTCCGGCCACGCCCTCGGAGCCTCGCAAGCGCAAGACGCTGGGGGCGCTCGTTCCGGGCGGACTGCTGTCGGACGACTCCGATGAGCGCTTCCTCGGCTACGCCAAGGTCCAGACGGCCGGCACCACGTGCGGGCAGTTCCTCGTGGGCCTGGGGGAGATCGCCACCGCCAGCCCTCGCACAAGCCACCGGGAACAGGCCCGCATCCTGCGTGGCCGCTGCTTCAACCGGCAGCACCTGCCCGCGGACGCGGAGGACGAGTTCCGCCAGTACCTCCGCGAGTTCCCCAACGGCCACTACGCCACCGAGGCCCGCATCGCCCTGGGCATGTCCCCCGAACCCGAGCCCGGCGCTCCCGCGAAGACGCCCGCGCCCCTGCCCGCTCCCGTGACGCCGCGCTGGAACGGCTCGCCCCAGCGCGCGCCCGTCAGCCCCGGGGTTCCTCGTCGCTGGTGAACTCCGCGTCCACCTCGCCCCCTTCGCTCCGGGGGCGGCGGAAGGTCGCGGGGCCCTCCTCCGAGGGCTCCACCTTCGCGGCCGTCTCCTGCGGGTCGAAGCGCCGGGCGTCCAGGAACGGGGCCTCGCCCGGAACAGGGCCGACCTGCGTGAAGCGCACCGTGCCCGAGCGCAGCGTCTGCTCCAGCGAGCGCCGCACCCGCGCCGTCACCACGCGGCGCACCGGCGGCACCATCAGCAGGAGCCCCATCACGTCCGAGATGAACCCCGGCGCGATGAGCAGCGCCCCGCCCACCAGCACCAGCACGCCGTTGAGCAGGCCCTCCTCGGGCACGCCGCCTCCGGCCATGGCCTCGCGCCAGTTGCGGAACACCTTCTCGCCCTGCCTCCGGGCGATGAGGCTCCCCAGCACGGCGGAGGCCGCCAGCAGCGCGAGCGTGGATCCCAACCCGATGTGATGCCCCAGGGTGATCAGCAGGTACAGCTCCGCCAGGGGCAACAGGATGCAGACGATGACGAGGGCCTTGAGCACGCCGGCACGTTAACGCCAGATTCACTCCCGCGCTCATTGCCGGCTGCACACGCCGTGTCCCCACCCGGGGTCACCGGCGCCCCCCGGCTCACTCCCCGTTGAGCTTCGCCATCAGGAAGCGCATCACGAAGTAGAGGAGCGCGAAGCCGCCCACCGCGAAGAACACCAGCCGCGACGTCAGCGACATGCGCTCGGACGGCAGGCCCAGGCTGTTCACCCGCTCGGCCCGGTCCATGGCCTCCGCCAGGCCGGGGGTGAGCTCCATGGGCTTCGCCGTGCGCCGGTAGTGCTCCGTGCGCAGGTACTGCTCGACCACCCGCTCCGTGGCGGCGCCCGTGAGGACCTCTCCCAACTGCGGGTCGAACAGCCGGAGCCGGGCCTCGTGGGCCAGCCCGGCGGCCTCCGTCAGCGCCTCGCGGATGAGGTCCTCCCCGTCCACCAGCGGCACGCGCAGCTCCGCGCCCACCACCCGCTTGCCGTCGCGCAGGGGCAGCACCTCCACGGTGCCCACGCCCAGGTCCCACTCGCGCACGCCGTCCGGGCGGCCAGTCCCCGGGCGCGCCGCCAGCAGGGCGTCCACCCGTGCCATGTCGAAGGGGGCGCCTGGGGTCCGCGCCTGAAGGACCAACTCGTAACTCACGCGGGTTGCGAGTATACGCCGCGCGGTCGCTCCCGCCTCTTTCCCTCCGAGACGCCTTGATGAAGCCCTCCTCTCCCCCCCGCTCCGGCCGGCCCGGCTCCCCTCCCCCCGGACGTGGCGGCAAGCCCGGCCAGCGCCCGGAGAAGCACGGCCAGCGCCCGGAAAAGCCCCGCGCGGACCGCACGTCGCCGGAGCTGGGCCCGGACGGCACGCCCCAGGTGATGCTCCTGCGCCGCGGCTCCGACCGCTGGCTCGCGGGCCCGCCGTGGATCTACCGCGCGGACCTCAACGGCGACCCCGGCCTCCAGGGCGGTGAAGTCGTCCGCGTGGTGGACGGCCGCGGCTGGTTCCTGGGCAAGGCCTTCTATTCGAAGCAGTCGAAGATTTCCCTGCGCTGGCTCACCAACGACGACGTCCCGGTGGACGCGGACTTCTTCCGCCAGCGCCTCCAGTCCGCCGAGGCGCTGCGCAAGCTGGCGCTGCCCGGCGAGGCGACGTACCGGCTGGTGCACGGCGAGGCGGACGGCCTGCCCGGGCTCGTGGTGGACCGCTACGGCGACTACCTCAGCGTGCAGTTCCTGGTCCCCGCCATGGAGCAGCGCAAGGCGCTCATCGCGGACCTGCTGGAGGAGCTCTTCCACCCCAAGGGCATCGTCAACCGCTCCGACGTGAGCGTGCGCCACCTGGAGGGCCTCCTGCCGGAGAAGGGCCTCTTGCGCGGCGCGCTGCCGCCGGGCCCCGTGTCCTTCGACGAGGGCCTGGTGCGCATGCGCGCGGACCTGCTGGAGGGCCAGAAGACGGGCGCGTTCCTGGACCAGCGCGAGAACCACGTGATGGCGGCGCAGTACGCCTTCGGCGAGGCGCTGGACTGCTTCAGCTACGTGGGCGGGTTCGCGCTCCAACTGGCCACGCGCGCGAAGCAAGTCACGGCGGTGGAGATTTCGGAGTCCGCCTCCGCGCAGCTTCGCGACAACGCCCAGTCCAACAAGCTCTCCAACCTGGAGGTCGTGACGGCCAACGCGTTCGACTTCCTGCGCGACGCGGTGGACGAGGGCAAGCGCTACGACACCATCGTGATCGATCCGCCCTCCTTCGCGAAGAACAAGGACGCCATCCCGGCGGCGGTGCGCGGCTACAAGGAGCTCAACCTGCGCGCCTTCCAGCTCCTGCGCCCCGGCGGCATCCTGGTGACCGCGAGCTGCACGTACCACGTGGACGAGCAGGCCTTCGAGGAGATGCTCGCCTCCGCCGCCGCGGACGCGAAGCGCCGGGTGCAGATCATCGAGCGCCGCGGCGCCGGCCGCGACCACCCCGTCCTCCTCAACCTGCGCGAGACGCGCTACCTCAAATGTTTCGTCCTGCGCATGCTGTGAGATAGGGTAGGACCCATCCAAGGGGTCCATCCAGCGGACCCCGACGTGCGGGAACGGTTCAGTCATGGCACGCCGGGATTGGGACGACGCAGACGACGAGGCCCCCGCGTCCGGGACGCGGGCGTTGGAGCGCGCCCTTCAAGAGACGCGCACCGTCTACCGCCAGGCGGACGCGGCGTACGCCCCGTACTCGTGTCCGGCGAGCGGGGAGTGCTGCCAGTTGGCCGTCACGAAGCGCCAGCCCTGGCTGTGGCTCCCCGAGTGGGAGCTGCTCAAGCGCAGCAAGCCCCTTCCGCCCCCCCGCGCCGACGGCGCCTGCCCCTACCTGGACGCCGCGGGCCTGCGCTGCACCGTGTACGCGGACCGGCCGTTCGGCTGCCGCACGTTCTTCTGTCAGCGCATCCAGGGCCCCGCCCGCCAGCCGTCGGACGAGGTGTCCCGGCTCCTGCTCCGGTTGGAGCGGATTTCACAACGCGTGATGCCGTCACTGCGGGGGCCACGTCCCCTCCTGGAATGGTATGCCGGGGTCAATACCGCCCCGGCCCGGGAGGAACGATGACGTCCATGCTGCAGACGCGGTGGCGGAGCGCCCACCGGAGTCCCCCCGTGTCCGCGCGGTCCAAGCCTGTAGGTGCCCGAGCATGATTCCCCCACGCTGGCTGCTTGCGCCCCAGGAGTTCAAGGGCACCTTGAGCGCGGCCGAGGCCGCGGACGCCATGGCGGAGGGGCTGCGTCAGGCCTCGCTGGACGTGGTGCTGGACGTGGCGCCGCTCGCGGACGGAGGTCCGGGCACGCTGGACGCGCTGCTCGTGGGCATGCCCAAGGGCGAGCGCCGCAGGCTCACCGTGCGCGGCCCCATGGGCACGCCGGTGGAGGCCTGCTGGGCGCGGCTGGACGACGGGCGCACGGCGGTGGTGGAGATGGCGCAGGCCTCGGGGCTCGCGCGGGTGCCGCCGGAGCAGCGGGACGCGCGGGCCGCGTGCACGCACGGCACGGGGCAGCTCTTGCGCGCGGCGCTGGACTCGGGGTGCGAGCGGCTCATCGTCGGCCTGGGCGGCAGCGCCACCACGGACGGCGGCAAGGGCGCGCTGGAGGCGCTGGGCTTCCGCTTCCTGGACGCGGACGGGGCGCCGCTGCCGCCGGGGGGCTCGAGCCTCGCCAGGCTCTCGCGCGTGGACGCCAGCGGCAGGCACCCGCGCCTGGGGCAGGTGGAGCTGCTCATCGCCACGGACGTGACGACGCCGCTGCTGGGCGCGGACGGCTCCGCGCGCCTCTTCGGTCCGCAGAAGGGCGCGGACGCGGCGGCGGTGGAGGAGCTGGAGGCGGCGCTGGCCACGTTCTGCCGCATCGTGGACGAGGACACCGCGAACCTCCCGGGCGCGGGCGCGGCGGGAGGCCTGGGCTACGGGCTCGCGGCGCTCGGCGGCGGGAAGCTCACGTCCGGGTATGACCTGGTGGCGCGGGCGCTGGGGATGGAGCGGCGCGTGCTGCTCGCGGACCTGGTGCTCACGGGCGAGGGGCGCTTCGACCGGCAGACGTCCATGGGCAAGGGGCCCGTGGCGCTCGCACGGCTGGCGCGCGCGCAGGGCACGCACGTGGTGCTCTTCGCGGGCGTCGTGCAGCGGGACAACGGACCGGAGCTGTCCCTCTTCCAGGAGGTGGTGGAGCTGAGCGGCCAGGCCCGCCCCGGCGCCACCGCCCGGGAGACGCTGCGAGACGCCACCGCGAAGTGGGCGCTCGCGCGGCTGGGCCGGTAGCGGCGGCGCGGCCCTACTCCAGCGGATCCGTCGTGCGCACCACGCGCATCCCCGCGGCCTTGAAGCCCGCCAGCGCCTCCTTCGCCACGCGCGGGAAGTCCAGCGCCGCGGGCAGCGGCTCCAGCGGAGGCGCGGGCACGGGGCTCATCGCGTCCTCCAGGATGTAGATGTTCCCCAGCTTCGATGGGTCCGTGCGCTCCAGGTACTGCTGAAGGTCGCGCAGCGTGGACAGCACGCAGTGCGAGCTGGCCTGCCCGAAGACGTACACGCGGTCGAACGACAGCAGGTGCTCCATCAGCCGCGCGTTGAACTCGCCCACGCGCTGGCCCTTCACCTGCGTCACCTCCGGCGCCATCACGGAGTAGTTCTCCGTCAGCGGGTGCTCGCCCTTCAGCTCGAAGTGCGTGGGCGTGTCCCGCACCAGCGCGTGGAAGAGGCTCGCCTCGTACAACGCGGGCACCAGCGCGTGGCTCTGTCCGCCCAGGAGCGCGTGGTACGGCCAGATGGTCAGCACGTACCGGCCGCTCGCCTCCAGCCCCTCGCAGTACGCCAGGCTCTCCTCCGGGTGGCGCGTCGCCCGCCAGCGGCCCTCCCGCACGTCCTTCGCGGTGATGACCGTCATGGGCTCGGGCGGGCGCCCTTGCGCGTCCCGCCACCACGCCGGATGGAAGATTTGGAAGGCCCGGTGCGTGTCCAGCGAGAAGACCAGCCCCGTCAGCCGGTCCAGGTGCGCGTACAGCCAGCGCAGCGTGCGCTGCGTGTCCTCCACCGCGCCCGGGACGAAGAGGCTCGCGCCCGGCGTGCAGAAGGCCACCTGCGCGTCGATGCCGAACGCCGCGATGCGCTGGCTGTCCTCGCGGGCCGGGCGCACGCGGTGCTCGGCGGCGTAGCGCCAGGCCTCCTGGGAGACCTCCGCCACGCGCTCCAGGTAGAGCTGGCCGACGCGGGCGTCATCGTGGAACCGGGGCGGGGGCAGCGGCATGACGTGCTCTCCAGGCCCGCCGGCGCCGCCGCGTCCATGGCGTCAGCGGCCCTGCGGGAAGTGGCGCCGGGTGATGGACTCCACCAGCGCCTGCGTGGTGGCAGTGTAACCGATGCGCTGCTCCTCCAGCGTCAGGCCTTCGGTCCCCACCAGCGACGGCGTGGACGGGGCGGACTCCATCAGCGGGAAGTAGCCCTGGGGCGTCGCCTCCCCCGCCTGCCCCACCAGCCCCAGCGGCCCCGTGCCCGTGCGGCGGCGGAAGAGGACGGGCGTCCCCGGCACGCTCTGCTTGCCCTCCGCCAGCTCGTTGCCGAACTTCATCACCGGCGTCGCGCCGGAGCACGACAGCTTGTAGATGGCCGCCACCCGGTCGCGCGTCAGCGCATGGAACATGGTGCGCGCCACGATGTGGCCGCCGTAGCCGTAGAACTGCGTCGCCGGCTCCCAGCCCACCTGCTTGCGCAGCTCCTCGAACTCGCGCGTCATCTGCGCGTCCAGCCCGTCCTCCAGGATGATGACCGGCTTGATGCCCAGGTCGCGCGCGCGCGTCACCGCGTACAGGTACTGGAGCTTCTTGTTCCCGGAGTCGAAGCGGATGGAGTCCCCACCCTGCGGATCCTCCGAGATGAGCTTGAACGCCGCGGGGATGCCCGACGTCAGCGTGTCGAAGGTGTCCAGCAGGTAGCTGGAGCGCTGCGGCCGGCGCTCGTGCATCGCGCGGTAGGCCGCGTCGTCGGAGCCGTAGCGCTGCACGTGCTCGTGGCCCATGGTGCCCACGGGGATCATCCCCAGCACGCGCGCGCCCTCCACGTTGCTCGTGCGCTGCACGCCCGCCTCCTGGCACGCGCGCAGGGCCAGCGCGTGCTGCTCCAGGCAGGTCGCCGCGCGCAGGCCCACCTCGAAGATGCGCGAGGGGTCCCCGACGACGTCCACCAGCTCCTTCACCTGCGCGCGCACGCGCCGCGCGTAGCCCTCCGGGTCCGCCTGGATGGACACGGCGCGCACGCCCACCTGGTCCAACGTCTCCAGGGCGATGCGCTTCTCCTCCTCGCACGTCACCGTGGCCAGCGTCCGGGCCAGGGCCTCGCGGTCCTGCAGCGCCTGCGTGGCCACCTGGACGCGGTAGTTGAGCTGCAACAGCATCGGCTCCAGCCACGACACCAGCGCGGAGGGCCCCGTGAGAGTGAGGATGGGCTCGCGCGGCAGGAACACCGCACCCCGGGGGATGGCGCGCACGGACACCTGCGCCTTGCGCAGGATGGCCGCCTTGAAGCCCACGCCCATCTCGTAGTCGTGGCGGGCGAGGAACGCGTAGTCGTCCGGCTGGGGCTCCGGCAGGAGTGCCTTCACCCACGCCTCCAGGTCCAGCGGCATCACCTGGGGCCCGCCCTTGCGGTGCGAGTAGTAGAACGTTTCCTTCCGCAGGGGCCAGCCGGCCTCCGCCATGCTGAACTTGTAGCCATCCGTGGCGAGCAGCGACTGGGGCATGGGGCAGCGACTCCTTAGCGTTGACCCCGAGACTATGCGTGCCCGCCACCCCGTACCTAGGGCCAAGGGCTCCGACGGATGCGGGAAACCACGGGTGCTCCATCACCCGTCTGTCTTCCGGCGACCGACACATTGGGGAATACGCTGGATGCGACAGGTGCGGTTAAGCTGTCACGACACACAACGAAGCCAGGTGCCCATGCCCGCAGAGAACGAGACGCAGAAGGTCGAAGCCGTGCTGCGCGAACATGCGATGAGCTACCCCGGCGCCCACGAGGACTTTCCCTGGGGCCACCGCGCGATGAAGGTCAACGACAAGACCTTCCTCTTCATGACCGTCGACGGCGAGAAGCTGAACCTCTCCGCGAAGCTGCCCGAGTCCAAGGACGCCGCCCTCACGCTGCCCTTCACCGAGCCCACCGAGTACGGCCTGGGGAAGAGCGGCTGGGTGACCGCCCACTTCGAGGAGGCCTCGCAGGTGCCGGTGCCCGTCATCAAGGCGTGGATCGACGAGAGCTACCGCGCCATCGCGCCGAAGAAGCTCGTGGACCAGCTCCCCGCCCGGGGCACCGCCGTCCCCGGCCCCGCCGCGAAGCCGGCCAGGAAGGCCGCCGCGAGCAAGAAGGCCGCCGTGCGCCGGGCCGTGGCTCCGGCGAAGAAGGCCGCGAAGAAGGTCGTGGGCAAGGTGAAGACCGTGGCCAAGAAGGCCGCCGCCCGCGTGAAGACCGCGGCGAAGAAGGCCACCCAGAAGGCGGGCAAGGCGGTGGCGAAGACGGCCTCCGCCGCCAAGGCCAGGTCAGCGCGCAAGGCCGCCGCTCCGGCCCGGGGCAAGCGCGCCGCGACCTCCACGCCCAAGCGCGCCCGCCGCTCGTAGGCCCGGCCCGCTCCACGCGCGAAAGGAAGCGGGGCCCTTGCCGGGGCCCTGCCCTTCCCGCGCGCGGGACACTTCAAGACGCGGCTACTTCCCGCTCCGGTTGCCCCGGCCCAGGGGGCCCCTGGCGGCGGCCTTCGCCACGGACGGCTTGCGGCGGGCGGCGGGCGCGGACTTCTTCGCCGGCTTCGCCTCCGGCTCCACGAACAGCTTGTCGTAGTCGCGCATGCTGCGGCGGATGACCTCCAGCGCCTCCGGCCGGTCGTAGACCTCCGCGATCTCCACGCTGCGCTTCCCCTCGCCGGGAATCTGCTTGTAGGTGAGGAAGTAGTGCTTCAGGCGGTCCAGCAGCGGGCGCGGAAGCTGCGCGATGTACTGGAGCTCGCCGTACACCAGGTCCGACTCCAGCACCGCGATGATCTTGTCGTCGGCCTCGTTGCCGTCGACCATGCGGAAGCCGCCCACGGGCACCGCGTGCACCAGCAGGTTGCCGTTGGAGACGACCTTCTCCGTCAGCACGCAGATGTCGATGGGGTCCCCGTCGCCGCGGATCTCCTTCACGCCAGTGCGCTCCGCGCAGCGCTTCGCCACCTGCTCGCCGCAGTACGTGCGCGGGATGAAGCCGTAGAGCGTGGGGCACTGGCTGCTGAAGCGCTGCGGCCGGTCCAGCATCAGGATGCCGGACTCCTTGTCCATCTCGTACTTCACGGCGTCCGTGGGGACGATCTCGATGTACGCGGTGACGACTTCAGGGGCCTCCGGTCCGGGCGAGATGCCGTGCCAGGGGTGGGCCTGCGACGGGGTCTGGGTGCTCTTCTTCATGGAGTGTCTCCCGAGCGCTGGCGCGCCTCGGCGTACAGCCCGGCCACCGCTTCTTCCAGGCGGCGGGTCAGGGTATCGCGGTCATCCAACGTCAGCCCCGCGGTGGGCACCGGCGGGCCCACCACCAACGCGACCCGCTGGCCCCACTGGATGGCCCGCCCGCCCTTGGGGAGGATGAGCCGGGTGCCGGAGACGGCCATGGGCACGACGGGGACCTGCGCCTGGATGGCCAGCGTGGCCGCGCCCTTCTTGAAGGGCCTCAGCTCGCCGTCCGGGCTGCGGGTGCCCTCCGCGTAGAACAGCACGCTGACGCGCTCGCGCAGCGCCGTCACGGCCTCCTGGAGCCGGGCCCGGTCATCCGCGCCGCCGGTGCGCTGCACGGGGATGTTGCCCGCCACGCGCATGGCCCGGCCGAACACGGGCACCTTGAAGAGCTCCGCCTTGGCGACGTAGCGCGTGTGCTTGTCGATGTGCGCGAAGTTCACCATCGCGTCGAAGTGCGACTGGTGGTTGCTCACGAAGACGACGTTGCCCTCGCGCGGGACGTTCTCCACGCCGAAGGCCTCATGCCGCACGCCCGCGGACGCCAGCCCCGACAGGGCCCACGCGCGCAGCACCTTGTCCGCCGCCGGGTGCTGGTTGAGCTCCGACAGCACCGTCACCGTCGCGGACGTCACGCCCGTGAGTCCCACCGTGGCCACGCCAGCGAACACCGTCTGGAGCACCTTGAGCATCAGACGAACCCGTGCGCGGGGAACAGGAGGACGTCCTCGATGCGCTGGACCCCGAGCAGCAGCATCAGGATGCGGTCGAGCCCCACGGCGATGCCCGCGGACGGCGGCATGCGGCCCACCGCCTCCAGGAAGCGCTCGTCCAGGGGATACACGGCGCGGCCCAGCTTGCGGCGCAGCTCCTGCTCCTCCACCAGCCGCGCGCGCTGCTCCGCCGCGTCCGTCAGTTCGGAGAAGCCGTTCGCCAGCTCCAGCCCCTTCGCGTACAGCTCCACTCGCTCCGCCACGCGGCCGTCGCCGGGCTTCAGCCGGGACAGGGCCGCCATGGACGCGGGGTATTCCATCAGGAAGGTGGGCCGCTCGTGGCCCAGCCCCCGCTCCACCCGCTCCAGGAAGAGGTGGAAGAAGACGTCGTCGAAGGACGTGGAGTTTCCGGTGTGCACGCCCACCGCGTCCGCGGCCCGCTTGAGCGACGCGCCGTCCGAGTGCACGTGGATGTCCACGCCCGTGGCGCGCAGCACTGCGTCCCGCACCGTCACGCGCTCGTACGGCGTGCGCGTGAAGAAGGCGGGGTCCGCGCCCGGCTCGCCCTCCTTCGCGTCCGCCGCCGCCCGGCCCGCCGCCGCCAGCGCGCCCTCCAGGTCGTCCATGATGGCGTGGTAGTCCGCGTGCGGCCGGTAGAACTCCAGCAGCGTGAACTCCGGGTTGTGCGTCTGGGATACCTCGCCGTTCCGGAACACCTTGCAGATCTGGAACAGCGGCCCGGCGCCCTGCGCGAGCAGGCGCTTCATCGCGTACTCGGGGCTGGTGTGCAGGTAGAGCGTGCACGCCCGGCCCAGGTCCGTCTCCGGGACGAAGGGCGTCTCGAAGGCGGTGATGTACGGCTCCATGCCGGGCGTGGGCACGAGCAGCGGCGTCTCCACTTCCAGGTAGCCCTGGCCAGCGAAGAACTGTCGCAGGGCGGAGTAGAGGCCCTGGCGTCCCCGGGCCGCTCGCCATGGGTTTACGTTGGGCATCGGCAGGTCGGAAGTAACATGGGCGGCCCATGTCCCCAAGGATTCCGTCCCTCCTCGCCGCCGCCGTGTGTCTGCTGAGCGCCTGTCACAAGGCGCCGCCCCCGGTCGCGGTCCCCCCTCCCAGCGAGGAAGAACTGCTGACCGGCGAGGTGAACGCCCTGTCCGCGGAGGCCGCCCTGCTCCTGGAGGAGCAGCACCGGCTCGTCTGGGACTTCTGGACGGAGGGCAAGGCGGTGGACATCGCCGCCACCTACAGCGGCAAGCAGGCGCTCTTCAGCCTGGAGAACCTGCGGCGCATCGACCGGCTGCGGCACCTGACGAAGGACCCGCGCGAGCTGCGCGCCCTCACCGCGCTCCACGGCCACTTCGCCGGGGAGTTCCTGTCGCGCGAGCTGGCCGAGCACAACGACGCCTCCGCCAACCTGGAGGCGTCCCTCAAGCTGAGCGTGGACGGGCGCGAGGTGCGCTACCACGACCTGGAGCGGCTGCTCGCCAACGAGAAGAGCGCCCTCAAGCGCAAGGCGCTCTACGCCGCGGCCACGCCCGCGCTCCACCGCCTCAACCAGACGCTCCTGCGCCGCGAGACGCGCACCCGCGAGCTGGTGACGCAGATGGGCTTCGAGTCCTACGAGGCCTTCGGCAGCGAGCTGCGGCAGGCGGACCTGGAGCGGCTGGCGCAGTTGGCGGAGGAGGTCCTCCAGGCCACCCAGGAACCGTACCGGCTGGTGATGGAGCGGCTCTCGCAGCGCGAGCTGGGCCTGCCCTTCGCGCAGATTACCCGCGCGGACATCCCGCGCCTGTTCCGCTCGCGCGAGGTGGAGGACGCGTTCCCCAAGGGCGAGTCGCTGGCGAAGGCGCAGGCCACGGTGGCGGGGCTGGGCATCGACCTGAACGCGCTGCCCAACGTGAAGGTGGACGCGCGCGACCTGCCGCGCAAGAACCCGCGCCCGCTGGCCATGGCGGTGAAGGTGCCATCCGACGTGCGGCTGTCCTTCAAGCCGGGCACGGGCGTGCTGCACCAGGGCCGCGTGCTGCATGAGGTGGGGCACCTCCTGCACACGGCCTTCACCCAGGAGGCCCGCTTCGAATTGGCGCGGCTGGGCAACCCCACCGTGGGCGAGGCGTACTCCGCGCTCTTCGAGGACCTGCTGGAGGACCCGGTGTGGCTGGAGGAGAACGCGGGCGTGCTGGGGGACGCAGACAAGCGCGCCCAGTACCTGGCGACCTCCAGCGCGCACAAGCTGTACCTCATCCGCCACGCGGCGGGCCGGCTGCTCTACCAGTTGGAGCTGCACCGCCGCACGGACGTGGATCCGCGCGAGCTCTACCGGGCCCTGATGGCGCGCACGGGCGCCATGCCCATGACCGAGGACGACGTGGAGCGCTACCTCGTGGACCAGGAGGACTTCTACCAGTCCGCGGACAGCTTCCGGGCGTGGTTCCTGGCGGGGCAGCTCCAGGGGCAGCTCAAGGCGCGCTTCGGCCCGGCGTGGTGGCACGCGCCGGAGGCGGGCGCGTTCCTCAAGGAGCTCTGGGCCCGGGGCACCGCGCCCTCCGCGCGCGAGCTGACGCAGGCGATTGGCGAGAACGGCCTGGCGCCGGACGTGCTGCTGTTGCGGCTGAGCACCACGCTCCAGGTGCCCATGAAGCTGGACCTGCGCCGGCTGGACGACACGCCCCCGCCCCCTCCGCCCGCGCCGGCCCCGGTGCTCCAGATGCCCCGGGCCCAGGCCACGCCGCTGGCCTCGTAGGCACACGCCTCCACACCCCGGCGGGCCCTTCCCGTTCCCGCCGGTTGCACGTAGGGTCCACGCCATGGTGTCCGTGAAACAGCTCCGTCCCTTCGCGAGCGCCTCGCTGGAGTCCTTCCGGGCCGCGTCCGGCGCCGTCGTCCTCATCCAGCAGCCCGTGGACGCCGCCTTCAAGGCCGTGGTGGCCCCCGGCATGGTGGGCCTGCGCACGGTGGGGATGGCGCACCGCTCGCGCATGGAGGAGCGGCTGCTCGCGATGCTGCGCGACTTCGACAACCTGGAGGTGCACTTCCTCCAGCCGAACCAGGACGGCGAGGAGTTCACCGTGGGCCGCACCGACGCGTGCGACCTGGTGGTGCCGGAGCCCTCCGTCTCCCAGCACCACGCCACCCTGCGCTGGAACGCGGGCGCCGGGGACTTCTCCGTGCGCGACGCCCAGTCCATGAACGGCACCTTCATCAACGGCGCGCCCCTGGGCTTCAAGGCCCAGGTGATGCTCCACGACGGCGCCACGCTGGCCTTCGGCGACGTGCAGTTCCTCTACCTGCGCGCGGAGACGCTGCACGAACAACTGCGCCTCGCCGTGCCGGGCACGCCCGCCCCCTGAAGAAGCGCGAAGGCCCCGCCTCCCCACGGGGAGACAGGGCCCTCGTTCACGTCAGCGCGGACAGCCGCGGGACTACAAGAGCTTCATCAGCTCCGCGCGCTTGGCGGCGTACTCCTCGTCGGAGAGCACGCCCGCGTCCTTCAGCTCCTTGATCTCCTTGAGCCGCTGCGCCGGGCTGCGCGTGTCCGCGGGAGGCGCCGCCTGCGCGGGCTCCGCGGGGCGCTGCTGCTGCTGGTTCTGCTGGTTGGCGAACATCTGCGCCATGCCGAACCCCATGCCCATGCCCATGCCCTGCATGGCGCCGTCGGAGCCGCCACCGCCCTTGGCCATGCCCTCGGACGCGCCGAGCATCGCCTGGCCCTGGGCGTACTGCTGGAAGCCGCCCGCCAGCCGCGAGTACGCCACGTCCTTGGACAGCTTCTTCAGCGTGACTTCGTCCTCGGGCTTGATGCTGACGACGAAGTTGCCCATGCGGACGATGGTGAGGCCGTAGGAGTCCACGTGCGGCTTCAGGCCGGCGAGGATCTCCTGCTCCATCTCCTCCACGTAGGCGCCGCTCGTCACGTCCAAGAGCGGCCACTTCTTCTTCACCAGCAGCTCGGCGGTGCGGTCGCGCGTCACCTTGAGCACCTGGCCCTTGAACCAGCCCAGGAACTCCTCGTTGGTCGCGCGGCCCATGCCGACCAGGCCCACCACCAGCTTCTCCGGCTCCGTCACGCGGATGGAGAAGTCGCCGTACACCATGGTGCCGATGCCCAGGCCCGTCTCCGGGTCGCGCACGTCGCCAATGGGGCCGCCGAACTTCACGCCCGTGTGCTCACGGTTGGAGACGAAGAAGATCTCCGCCATGAACATGTTGCCGCCGGTGAAGCTCTCCAGCAGGCGCGACAGGAACGGGATGTTGTTGGTGTCCAGCGTGTGGCGGCCGGGCCCCAGCTTGCCCTCCACCTTGCCGTCCTTGACGAACAGCGCCACCTCATCCGCGTCCACGGTGAGCTGCGTCTTCATCCGGACGTTCTTCTCCGGATACTTGTAGACGATCTCACCCTTCGCGCTGTCCGCGCGGGCGATGAAGTTCCGCTGCGCCTCGCCCTTGATGCTGTCGAAGATCCCCATGTCTGTTTCAGCGCCTCCGTGGCCGCGTGGGCGGCAGGTCTTCAAAGCTTCGTAAACCCCACCCCTAAATGCGGGGCCGCCAGCGCGAAAGCGCCACCGCGCTTCCCCCGGCATCCTGGCCTGAACATAACAGCTTCACGGGCGCCTGCCCGTCCGGCCGGCCCCCTGGCAGTCCACTCTCCAACCCGCCAGTGACTCAACCCCAGCGGCTGACCAGACGTTCCCGGTCCAGGAGCCGGATGCTGGCCGCCAGGAGGATGAAGTCCAGCACCAGCACCACCGCGCCCTGGATGGCGTAGTACCCCACGCCCGCCTTGAGCACGCCGGCCACCTGGCCTCCCACCAGCCCCACCAGCGGCAGCACCACCAGCGCGGAGAGCTGCTGCGCCATGCGCGCCTCGCTCACCCGGGCGGAGATGAGCACCGCGACGCCGTTGCCGAAGAAGGCGAACAGCGGCGCGAGCACGAACACGCCGAAGCCCCACAGCGCGTTGGGCATCAGCGGCGCGCCCACCAGCGGCCACGCCACCCAGTCCACGCCCACGCAGAACAGCGCGAACGCGGCCCACGTCAGCACCACCGCGGGCACCAGCGCGGCCAGGCACTTGCCCGCCACCAGCTCCGCCGCGGACACCGGCGACGCGAGCAGCGGCTCCAGCGTGCGGCGCTCCTTCTCCCCCGCCACGCTCTGGGACGCGATGAGGATGGGGATGAAGACGGGCATCACCAGGAACATGCCGAACCAGTCCGTGAGCGACTTGTCGATGAGGAAGCGCGCCGCGCTCGCGCCCAGGGGCAGCGTGGGGTCGTAGAAGAGCGCCACCGTGCGCAGGTCCGCGTGGTCCGGCTGCCGCACGTACGTCCACACCACGCCGATGGGCACCGTCACCATCACCAGCGGCAGCACCGCCATGGACACGAGCAGGCCCACGTTCTTGCGCAGGTCCAGCGAGTCCTTCCAGAACACCGCCAACGCGCGTCGCGGCCGGAAGGCCATGCTCACGTCCCCTCTTCCCGCAGCAGGTCCAGGTACACCTCTTCCAACGGCCGCTGCGCGGGCACCACGCTGTGCACGCGGGCCCCCGCGCCCACCAGGCACGCCACCACGTCCGGCGCCAGGGCCTCGTCCGCCAGCATCACCCGCAGGCGCCCGCCCTCCACCAGCACGTTGGGCCGGAAGGGCAGCGCCGAAAGGTGGGGGAGGAAGCCCTGCGCGTCGCCCTCCACGCGCACGTCCAGCGCCTGGCCCGCGCGGCGCAGGTCGCGCACCGGCCCCAGCGCCAGCAGGCGGCGGCGCACCACGGCCACGCGCTCGCACAGCCGCTCCACCTCCGCCAGGTTGTGCGAGCACAGCACGATGGTGCGCCCCTCGGACGCCAGCTCCGCCACCGCGTCGCGCACGGTGCGCGCGGACTCCGGATCCAGGCCGCTGGTGGGCTCGTCCAGGAAGATGACGCGCGGGTCGTGCACCAGCGTGCGCACGATGGCCAGCTTCTGGCGCATGCCCTTGCTGAAGCCGCCGCACGGGTCGTCCTCGCGGCCGCCCAGCCCGAAGCGCTCCAGGTAGTGCTTCGCCCGGGGCCACGCGGTGGACTCGTCCATCTCATGCAGCTTCATGAAGAAGCGCAGGTTCTCCCGCGCGGTGAGCCTGTCGTAGAGCCCGGGCTGCTCGGTGAGCAGCCCCACCACCTTGCGCAGCGACTCGCCGTCGCGCGTGACGGAGTGGCCCCACACCTCCGCGTCGCCGCTGGAGGGCTTGAGCAGCCCCGTCAGCATGCGCACCGTCGTCGTCTTGCCCGCGCCGTTGGGGCCCAGCAGGCCGAACACCTCGCCGGGCCGCACGTCGAAGGTGAGGTCCTCCACCGCGGTGCGCGCACCGAAGCGCTTCGCCAGGCCGCGCACGCGCAGTCCTCCCTTCGCGGGCGCCTCCGCGAGCGGGGGCGGGACGAGGAGGCTCACTCGATGGTCACCAGGACGAACTTGTTGTTGATGTCCCGGTCGATGAGGGTGACGGTCTTGTCGGAGCCCACGGCGTTGCGCAGCAGGTTCACGCGGTTGTGCTCCACCAGCGCCCACTCGCGGCCGGGCCGCGACACGTACTGGCGCATGCGCGTGTTGGCGTCGCTGGCGCGGAACTGCTCCACCGTGTTGCGCGAGTAGAACGTCTCCCCGCGCCAGTTCATCATGTACGCGGCGATGGGCTCCCCCGCCTTGCGCTGGTTGTAGTAGCGCCAGAACAGGTCGCGCTGCGTCCAGTGGTGGGACAGGTCCACCCAGTGGCCCCAGTTGAACCAGAGCGCGAACGCCGCGGCCAGGCCCCAGAAGGTGCTGAACAGCAGCACGCGCGAGCGCTGCAGCGCGGCCACCGCCGCCAGCACGCCGGCCACGCCGAACGCGAAGCCCATGCCCACCTTCACGTTGATGGTGCCGGACAGGGCCTTGAACAGCGCGTCCGACGCGGGCGGCCCCTTGAAGCCGCGCACCGCCAGCGCCACGCCCACCAGCGCCAGCCCGAAGCCCACCACCTGGAGCACCGTGCGCCCCGGCGCCTCCTCCGGCCGCGACGCCTGCCAGAAGAGGAAGCCCGCGAGCGCCACCAGCGCCACGCCCCACAGCCCCATCGCGGACACCTGCCCCTGCGAAGCCACCGCCGCGAGCGTGGCCCCACCGGTGAGCAGCAGGCCCAGCGCGACGGCCCGCCCGGCGGCCGGGCGCTCCGTGTTCGCCTTGGAGGAGAACGCGTCGAAGGCCAGGTACACGCCGAAGGCCAGCAGCACCAGCGTCACCAGGTCGCCCATCCACAGCGGGCGCGAGGAGAAGAACGCGATGGGCTTGGAGACCAGGTCCTGCGGATAGGGCCGGTCGTAGTTGTAGACGAACAGGTCGGTGAAGTCCTTGGGGTTCTCCGCCAGGTCCTTGCCCACCAGGATGAAGAGCACCAGGCCGAAGATGAGGCTCACCGCGTGCTCGGAGATGCCGTCCCGCCACAGCCGGTCCACGAACAGCGCGATGAGGACGGACAGGCCCGGCAGGATGGGGAACACGTAGTGGTGGAACTTCGTCGCGCTGGAGGCCAGCAGGTAGAACGCGAACGCCACCCACAGCACGGCGATGAGCGCCAGGTGGTCCGCCTTGTCGCGCGAGCGCAGCTTGAGGCGCGACACGACCGCGAACGCGCCGGGCACCAGCGCGACCCACGGGAAGATGGCGAAGCCGCCCTGTTCGATGAAGTAGGTGAACGACCCGCCCGGCGTGGTGGTGTGCACGCCCGCGGTGAGGCGGTTCAGGTGGTCGTGGATGAAGAAGCGGTACCAGAACAGCTTGCCCTCGTCGTCCACGCCGTTGAAGAGCACCAGCGTCAGGTACCAGGGCACCGCCACCGCCGCGAACACGAGGATGCCCGTGCCCAGCTTCATCCGGTACATCTGCGCCCACAGCACGGGCATGGGCCGCGTGCCCGCGCGCACCTGGGCGCGGACCTCGCCGCTGGCGAGCCAGCGCAGGTGCGCCTCCAGGCTCTCGCGGCTCCACGGGATGACGCCAGCCACCGCGTACAGCACCAGGATGACCGCGGGCAGGCCCACGCCCAGCAGGCCCTTGGCCAGCGTGGCCAGGCCCGCGAAGACATAGAACGCGTACCACCAGCCGGCGCGGTGCTTCGTGGTGTCGTCCAACTGCCCGATGATGGCGCACGCCATGGCGCACACGAAGGTGGTGACGAAGGGCGTGTCGGTGACGGTCTGCCGGGTGAGCAGGAAGTACAGCGGCATGGTGGCCAGCACGAAGCCCGTGGCCAGGCCCGCGCGCATGTTCACCACCCGCGCCACCGCCAGCGACAGGAGCGCCACGGCGGTGATGCTCAGCAGCGCGAAGGGCATGCGCATGCCCCACTCCGTGTAGAGCCCCATGGCGCCGTCGCCCCGGAGCGCGCCGACGAGGTTCATCCCCAGCGCCTGCATCCACATGGTGAGCGGCGGCTTGGAGAAGAACCACGCGTTCTCCCAGAAGGGATAGACGTAGTCGGAGCGCTGGATCATCTGCCGGCCCACTTCGCCGTAGTGGGTCTCCCAGGGGTCCCACAGGCCGACCGCGCCCAGGTAGGGCACGAAGAGCAGCGCCGCGAAGCCCGCGGTCGCCAGCACGACGCGCGCGCTGAAGGACAGGGCCAGCCACCGCCGCCCCCATGAAGACGTCAGGGTGTCCTCACCGAGGATGGCCTGGGTGAAGGTGGATTCCCCCTGCGAGTTCTTTTCGCCGTCGCTTGCCACGCGCGCGTGCTCCTTCGTCGTCCGGGACGGGCCCCCGTGAACCCCATGGGGCCGGGGGGCTTATATCCCCCCCACCCCCGCCGGTCGACCGACCTGGAAGGGGGTGCGTCGTTCTCGCGCCAGCGCACGCGCCGCCGCGTGCACAGGTGCTGTGCAGGCGCCTGCACAGCCGCACGGGCAAGTCCGCGAAACACCGTCGTCCCGCCAGGGGCACGGGCCTTGTAGGGGCCCCATCACGAACCCCGACCGCGTGGCCGGAGCGCGGCGGGCCGCTCATCGAGGAGCAGTGATGCTGGTTTCAGCGGTGACCCTGGGATGTGCCCTCCTGCTGGGGCAGGTGGAGGCGCCGGAGGAGCCGGAGCCATGGGACCTCCAGATGGCCCTTCCGGACGCGTCGTCTCCCCAGCAGCCCTCCGCCGGGCAGGCGCGGTGCCTCGCCCTGCCGCCCACGCCGGCCGTTCCCTCCGGGGCCTGGCGCGCCCGCTGCGACGACGCGAAGAAGCAGTGCCTGGTGTCGCCCGCCAACGAGCTGGACTCGGAGGGCCATGAGAAGGACCAGCCCCTGCAGCGGGTGGACAGGTGCGTGTCGAACCTGATGCCCATGGAGACGGTGCGCCAGTACCGCCTGGTGCCCGCCATCGCGGAGGCGCCGCCGGGCTGGTACCGCGACGAGCGTGGCCGGGTGCTCCAGTACAACTTCGACCTGCACCGGCGCGTCTACGTGGGCGGGGCCTGGGCGCCGCGCTGGCTGCAGGAGACGGACCGTATGGACGAGCGCGTGCGGGTGGACTTCGGCGTAGACCTGGAGTGGCCGGGGGACTCGGACCGGCTGCACCGGATGACGCTGCTGGACACGGAGCTGTACCTGGGCGACGCGGCCTCCTACGACGTCACGCTCCTGCGCTACGACTTCCGCAGCCAGAACGACGCGCCGCTCTTCCGGGTGACGACCTTCTACGGCCGCCCCCGGCGCTTCGACATCCACGCCAACCTGGGCTTCTGGATGGAGCTGCTCCACGGCGAGCAGGTGCGCCGTGGGGACGCGCACGGGGACTTCCTCTCCGTGGCCACGACGCAGGTGACGCTGGACCTGTGGCACTCGAGCGACCTCGTCTCCTACGTGCGCCTGCGGACCGGCCCCGCCGTGGAGCGCGACCGCACGAACGGCTTCTTCACGCTCGTCCCCGCGGCGGCGCTGGAGGGGGACCTCACCCTGGACCGCGACGGCTTCCACCACGTGCGCTTCGGCGCGGAGGCCCAGAAGGTGCTCCTCGCGCAAGCCGTGGAGGGCCGGCCCCTGCGTCCGGAGCGGCTGCGGCTGCGCGCGGGCTATGAGCTCATCGTCCTGGCCATCAACGACCAGCCCGTGAGCGTGACGCTGGACGGGCGCGGGACGTGGCGGGACGACGTGGCGAACGCGCCCGCCGGCTGGGAGTGGTCCGCGCAGGCGGGCCTGCGCTTCTCCCTGTGGGCCCCGGCCAGGAGGTCCGCGCCGGCGTCCCCTCCCGGGAAGGGGTAGGCCCGGGATGGTGGCGCTCGCGCTGGCGTTGCTCCTGGGCACCACGCCCGGCCTGTCCTGTCAGGGCCGGACGGCGGCCGGGGAGACGTTCCCCACCTGCTTCGACCCCGGCACCGGCTGGGTGCTGGGCACCGGCCTGCGCGTGCAGGACGACGCGGAGGCCCTCGCCGTGCGCACGGGGTTCCTGGTCCGCTGGGTGCGCACGAGCGGCAGCAAGGCGGACTCGCTGTGGATTGATTCCCACCGGCTGCTCATGACGGAGGCGTGGGGCGGCGAGCAGCCGGGGCTGACCTTCACCGCGTACGACGGCCTGCTGCGCAGGCACGTGGAGGAGGGCTCCCTGCTCGTCTCCATCGGCCGGCCCCGGCGCATCCCCTTCCCGTTCGACGTGGCCCTCGCCGTGCGCGCGGCGCACCTGGAGCGGCGCGTCCGGGAGGGCCCGGGCTGGACGCTGGAGACGGGGCGCGTGGGGCTGCTGTTGGATCCGCTCCGCACGAACACGGAGCGGGGCTGGCTGGCCGTGGGCCCCGCCGCGAGCCATGCCCTGCGACACGCGCCGGACGGCACCCGCAACGAGGTGTCCCCCTTCACGTCCCTGCTGCTCGACGCGGGCTGGGAGACGCGGGATGGCAGGTGGGCCCTGCGCGCGACGGGGCTCGCCGGCTGGAGCTTCGGCTCCGACGGCGGCGCCGGGTTCCGGGCGCGGGGCGAGGTCGCGCTGGAGCACGTGCTCCTCGCGGTCAACGACGCGCCGGTGGTCGTGCGGCTCACGGCCACGGGCGTGAAGAGCGACGCGGGCCTCTTCCGGCGCGACGAGGGGATGCTGGGCGCGGGGCTCGCGGTGCGCCCGTTCGGCGCGAGGTGAGACGGCGTCAGCGCCGCGGTGGGGAGCGCTCCGGCCCCTCGACCGCCGCCTTCAAGGCGCCCTCGGCCGCGCGCAGGCGCGCATCCCGGGGGTCCACGCGGCGGGCCTCCTCCAGGCGCAGCAGGGCCTCGGCCGTGTCTCCCCTCGCCAGCGCGCAGCGCACGCCCGCCTCCAGCGCGCCCGTGTCGGACGGCCCGTACACCCGGGCCTCCGCCGCCGCGTGGCAGCCCGCCTCCACCTGTCCGGACTCGAAGTACGCGCGGGCCAGCTCCACGCGCGTGTCCACCTGGGTGGGCGCCAGCCGCACCGCCGACGCCAGGGGCTCCACGGCATCCGCCGGCAGCCCCCACCGCCGCAGGGCGTGCCCCAGCTCCCGCAGCGGCCCCGCCACGCCCGGCACCAGCAACGCCCGGGCCCGGGCGACCCGCAGGCTCGCGGGCTCCTCGAAGCGCACGTCCGCCGTCATCCGCTCCACCACCCGCGCGTAGGCCGGGTAGGCCTGGGGCCAGGTGAAGACGATGCGGTACACCCACTCCCCGCGCGGCACGAACCACGCCACCAGGTGCGTCCGCCCCCCCACCCCGTCCAGCTCCGCGCGGATCCGCTGCGCGGGCCGGCCTCCCAATGACGCGGGCTCGACGGCGCCCGCGGACACCGTGTGCCCCTCCGGTCCCGCCCGCCCCGGCACCAGCGACGCGTCCAGGAAGTGCTGGGCCTGCGCCGAGCCGTCCCCGGGCTCCCCCGCCTCGATGGCCTCCGCCGTGAGCGTGGCCCGCCCCAGGCCCTTCAGCCCGTTGGAGAAGGCCCTCCGCCCCTGGCCGTCCTCGTCGCGGCGCCAGCCGTCCGGCAGCGACACCGCCACCCCGAAGCCGTCGTCGTGCTCCACCCGCCACCGGGACCGCTCCATCACCACCACCGCCGCGCCCAGCCCCGCGAGCCCCACCAGCGCCGCCGCCCGGAAGCCCCCCGCCCCCCACGCCCGCGAGCGCAGGAGGACGCCCACGAGCAGGCCCGCCATCAGCCCGCCCATGTGCCCCGCGTTGTCCACGCCCACGCTCGTCCAGCCGAGCCACAGGAAGACGAGCACCGTGGGCAGCGCGTTCTCCCCGGAGAACCACCCGGGCCCCGCGCCCCGGGCCCCGCTCCGGCCGCGCCGCCCCAGCACCAGCAGCGCCCCCACGCACCCGAACACCCACCCGGACGCGCCCACGCTCACCGTGGGAGACCACCAGAGCGAGCCCGCCATCGTCGCCAGCCCGGACACGGCGAGCAGCGCCACGTAGTCCCACCACCGGCACGCGCGCTCCACCGCCGTGCCCACCCCCGCGAACACCAGCAGGTTGAGCCCCAGGTGAAGGGCGTCCCGGTGCAGGAGGTTGGCGGACAGCAGCCGCCAGCCCTGCCCCGCGTCCGTCACCAGGGGGCCCGACTTGGCGCCCCAGTGGATCAGCGCATCCACGCCGGGCGGCCCTCCGGACGCCACGAACGCGTACAGAATGGCCTGCGCCGCGATCAGCGCTATCGTGAGCGCCGGTACCCTGCCCTCACCACCCTTTCCGGCCAATCGACCGATGGACAACAGTGCCTTCCTGACCCTGGGATGGGCGAAAAACCCTGTTGTTCTCGGGGGATACATGGCTTGTCTCGGTGAAGGGCATTCTGCTATAGCTGTACTCGGACCGGACCCGTGCTGAAGCTCATCATCGAAGACGACGAGGGGCGCAAGACCGTTGTTCCCTTCGTGCGCGACGAAATCACCATTGGCCGTCAGGAAGGGAACACCATCCGCCTGACCGAGCGGAACGTGTCACGTCGACACGCCCGGCTCGTGCGCCTCAATGGCCACGTCGTGCTCGAAGACCTGGGGAGCTACAACGGCACCCGGATCAACGGCGAGCGCGTCGCAGGCCAGCTCCCTCTCAAGGAGGGCGACCTCATCCAGATCGGCGACTACGATCTGGCGTTGCAGGTCGAGGGCGCGGCCAACGCCAGCGCCCCCACTGGCGCCATCACCGCCAAGGTGCCCGCCTCCCGCCGGCCGGAGCCGGAGCCCGAGGAGGACGACGACGAGGACGCCGTCGCCAGCGGCCCCCGCCCCCGCGACACCATGGTGGACGGGGAGGACGAGGCGGAGGACCACGACGACTCGGACGACGAGCACGACCACACGCCCGTGTCCGCGGATGCCCGCCGCAACGCCACGTCCATCATCCGCATGGACCAGATGGAGGCGGACCGGCCCCGGCGCGTGGAGCGCGTGCCGGAGGACGAGCAGCCCCGGCTGGTGGTGCTCGGCCCCGCCGAGTTCAAGGGCCAGGAGTTCGACTGCAACCGCACGGAGCTGCGGATCGGCCGCACGTCGGAGAACGACGTGGCCCTGGACCACCGCTCGCTGTCCCGCACGCACGCGAAGGTCGTGCGCGAGGAGACCGGCGAGTGGCGCGTCATCGACATGCAGTCGGCCAACGGGATGACGGTCAACGGCGAGAGCTACGCCCAGGCGACGCTCGCCCACGGTGACATCATCGAGATGGGCCACGTGAAGCTGCGCTTCGTGGGGCCCGGCTCGCTGGAAGACGACATCGCCGCGCAGCAGGGCCGCGCCGGCTCCAAGAAGATGTGGGTGGCCGCGGTCATCGTGTTCCTGTCCATTGGCGCGGGCGCGGCGCTCTTCGTGGTGAAGGGCCAGGAGCTGCTGCCCAAGCCGCCGGACACCACGCCGCCCGTGGTCGCCGCGGATCCGCAGCAGCCGCCCCCGGAGGCGCCGCCGCGGCCCCCGCCCCCGGAGACGAAGCCCCCGGAGACCGTGGCGGCGAAGCCGCCGGACACCAAGGCCCCTGACGCGCCGAGGACTCCGGAGCCGGTGAAGCCGCCCCCGGAGCCCCAGACCCCGAAGGCGACGGAAGAGGACTTCGCCACCGCGCTCAGGGCCGCCGACTTCGAGGTCGCGAGCGCGATCCTCAAGAGCCTGGGCGAAGGCGCCCGGGGCCCGCAGGCCGTCAAGGCGCAGGCCGCGCGCGAGCGCCTGCTGGCCCAGGAGATGGAAGCCGACAAGAACCTCAAGGCCGCCCAGGAAGCCCTGGACGCCAGCAAGTTCAAGGAGGCGGCGGCCAGCTTCGCCAGGGTCTCCCCGGAGACCGTCTTCAGCTCCCGCTACGACGGCGTGAAGCAACGCCTGGACGCCCAGAAGCCGCAGGACACCGAAGCCGCCAGCCCGGCCAGCGCCGCCACCCTGACGGCGGAGGACGTGACGGCGGACACCCTGAAGACGATGAAGCCGGCGGACGTCGCGGCGAACATCGAACCCATCAAGGCCAAGGTGCTCACCCTGGCCAAGACGGACGCCAACGGAGCCCTCTCGCTCGCAAAAGACTGCGCGGCGCGAGCCCCCAAGGTCCCCGAGTGTCACCTGATGCTGGGCGTGGTGCACGCCACGCTGAAGGACTTCAAGGCGAGTGAGCAGGCCTACAAGACCTTCCTCCTGCTCACCCCCGAGGGCTATCCGAAGCGCGACCTGGTGATCAAAGCCCTGAGCAAGGTCACCCAAGCAGCGTCCCAGGCTCAATAACCCCCGCCTCCAACACTGGCGAGTAGCCCCCCCCGCAGCACTTCCCTCAACCCTGCAGCGAGGAGACGCTGTGCAGATTCGCATCCTGGTAGTTGATGACGAGCAGGACAACTGCGACTACCTCAAGCTCGTGCTGACCCGTGAAGGCTACGAGGTCGTCACCACCACGGACCCCACGCAGACGGTGGACATCCTCCGTGGCTCCGACTTCCATCTCGTCATCCTCGACATGATGATGCCGCAGATGTCCGGCACCGAGGTGCTGGAGCTGATCCGCAAGTACGACACGGACATCGCGGTCATCGTCGCCACGGCGTACCCCACCGTGGACACGGCCGTCGCGTCGCTCAAGGCGCAGGCGTCCGACTATGTGAAGAAGCCCATGGAGCCGGAGCAGTTCACGGCCGCCGTGCGCAACGCGCTGCAGAAGAAGGGCCTGTCCCAGGACCCGGAAGCGGACCTGCACCGCGCCATCGGCCGCACCATCCGCGACGCGCGCAAGACGCAGGAGCTCACGCTCAAGCAGCTCGCCCGCCGCACCGGCCTGTCCGTGTCCCTGCTGTCCCAGATTGAGCGCGCGGAGTCCTCCGCGTCCATCTCGTCGCTCTACAAGATCGCCTCCGCGCTGCAGTTGCGCATGGGCGAGCTGTTCGGCGACACCTAGCGGCCGGAGAACCGGGGCGCGCGCTTCTCCAGGAAGGCCGCGCGCCCCTCCCTCGCGTCCTCGCTGCCAAACGCCTCGCCGCGCACCTGACGCAGGTGCGCGACGTCCTCCGGGGACAGCCCGGAGCGCGCCAGCAGCCCGAACGCCTCCTTCATCCCCGACACCGCCCTGGGCGCCCCCGCGGCCAGCGTCGCGCACAGCGCCAGCGCGCGGGCCTCCGCGTCCTCGGGGCACTCATCCAGCAGGCCCCACGCGAGCGCCTCCGCCGCCGGCAGCCGGCGCGCGGTGAGGAACAACTGCTTGGCGCGCGACAGCCCCACCAGCCGCACCGCCCGCGCCAGCCCCTCCGGCGAGTACACGATGCCCAGCCGGGCCGGAGGCATGAGGAAGAACGCGTCGGCGGCGCCCACGCGGAAGTCGCAGGAGGCCGCCAGGTCGAAGCCCGCGCCCACCGCGCCGCCCTGCACCAGCGCCACCGACGGCGCCGGGTGCCGCTCCAGCTTCAGCAGGCACGCCACCAGCGGGTCATCCGGCAGCCGCCCGTCCGCGCCCGGCGGCCCCAGGTGCGTCAAGTCGTAGCCCGCGCAGAAGTGCCCGCCCTTGCCGCGCACCAGCAGCGCGCGCACGTGGGCGGCCGGCTCCAGCGCCGCGTCCAGCCGGGCCAGCAACGCGTCATTCAGCGCGTTGCGCCGCGACGGGTTGGAGACGGTGAGCACCCGGACACCGCCCTCGCGATCCTCCACCTCCAGCGTGGGCTCCATCCGGTGGCGCCCGTGGCTACTCGAGCACCACGAGGACGTCGCCCTCGTTGACCGGCTGCGCCTCCTTGCAGCGGATCTCCTTCACCGTGCCGCCCTCTTCGGCCTCCACGGGCATCTCCATCTTCATGGACTCGAGGATGACGAGCGTGGTGCCGGCATCCACCTTGTCGCCCACCTTCACTTCGATCTTCCACACCGTGCCCGTGATGTGCGCCGCAACGTCCGCCATGAACCGTCCCTCCTCGGGTGGGAATACTTAAGGCTTCGCGTGAGAATCCAGGAAGTGCGTGTCCAGCTCACCGGCGCTGAAGGCAGGGTCCTTCAGGATGCGCAGGTGGAGCGGGATGTTCGTCTTGATGCCTTCGATGCGGAAGGACTCCAGCGCCTTCACCGCGCGGGCAATGGCCTCGTCGCGCGTGGCGCCGCTGATGATGAGCTTGGCGATCATCGGGTCGTAGTTCGGCGTCACCACGTCCCCTTCCGCGTAGCCGGAGTCCAGGCGCACGCCCTCGCCCGTGGGCGGCTGGAAGACCTTCAGCGGGCCGGGGGACGGGAAGTACTTCACCGGGTCCTCCGCGTAGATGCGGAACTCCAGCGCCGCGCCCTTCCGCTTCACGTCCTCCTGCTTCACCGTCAGCTTCTCGCCCGCGGCGATGCGCAACTGCCAGCCGATGAGGTCCAGGCCGGTGGTCAGCTCCGTCACCGGGTGCTCCACCTGGAGCCGGGCGTTCATCTCGATGAAGTACACCTGCCCGTCGGAGTACAGGAACTCCACCGTGCCCGCGTTGGCGTAGCCGAACGCCTTCGCCGCCTTGACGGCCGCCGTGAAGAGCTCCTCCGCCAGGCCCGCGTTGCGTCCGTTGGCGAACAGCACCGACGGGGCCTCCTCCACCACCTTCTGGTGCCGGCGCTGGATGGAGCACTCGCGCTCCAGGCCGTGGATGAGGTGGCCGTGGGTGTCGCCCAGGATCTGCACCTCGATGTGGCGGGGCGCCGGGAAGTAGCGCTCCAGGTACACGCCCTCGCGGCCGAAGGCGGCCTTCGCGCGGTCCGTGCACTGGCGGTAGACCTTCTCCAGCTCCGCGGGGTTGTTCGCCGCCGCCATGCCGATGCCGCCACCGCCGCTGGCGGCCTTGCACAGCACCGGGTAGCCGATGCGCTCCGCGGCCTCCAGGGCGCTCTGCACGTCCGGCAGCACGCCGTCGCTGCCGGGCACCACCGGCACGCCCGCGGCGGACACCAGCTTGCGCGCCTGGCTCTTGTCCTTCATCCGCGCCATGGCCTCCGGCGGCGGGCCCACGAACGTCAGCCCCGCGTCCGCGCACGCCTGGGCGAACTCGCCGTTCTCCGACAGGAAGCCGTAGCCCGGGTGCACCGCCTGGGCGCCCGTCTTCTTCGCGGCCTCCAGGATGGCGGGGATGCTCAGGTAGCTGTCCTTCGCGGGCGCGGGGCCGATCCTCACGGCCTCGTCCGCCTCCTTCACGAAGGGCAGGTTCACGTCCGCGTCCGAGTACACCGCCACCGTCTTCACGCCCATGCCTCGGGCCACCGCCCCGATGCGACGCGCGATTTCACCCCGGTTGGCGATGAGCAGCTTCTGGAACATGGCAGGCACCCTGGCGTTGCGAAGGGCGGCCAAACTAACCCCCACCCCCTTGACTGACAAGCGTCCGGGCAGCCGCGCAACAGGTCCGTACAGTCCCGTAAATTTGCGGGCTTGCGAGCCCCTGGCGTACCTTGCCCGACGTGAATCCCCCGTCGACAGGAACGCACAGCGTCGTGGACCTGCATGGTGCCCGTCGCGCCCGCCGTCTGGACTTGTACCGGAACCGGCTCAACCAGCGGCAGCAGGACACCCGCGCCAACCTGGTGACGCTCTACGAGGGCGGCACCCTCTTCACGCCCGACGGCACGCAGCAGGGCCGCTCCCTGCTCAAGGCCCTGCAGTTGCTGCAGCGCGCCGGCACCCGCCTGGAGGAGCTGTCCGGCGACGGCCTGCTGCCCGCCCCCAGCGCGTCGGAGCGCATCGACGCGCTCTACGACGAGGTGGACGGACTGTTCACCCGATGCGACCGCCTCACCGGCAGGGGCACGGCGAGCGTCGCCCGCCTCCCCCGCTAGCGTCCCCGCCGCTGCCTGCTTACGGCAGCTCCGTCTGGCCCTGGCGGCGCAGGAACGTGGGGATGTCGAACTGATCCTCGTCCAGGGGCAGCGCCGCGTCCTTCACCACGGCCGTGCGCGCGCTCTGCATGGACGACTTGGGCGCCTCCACCGTGGACATGGTCGGACGCGGCGTGCTCTTCGCGGGCACCAGGCTGGCCACCTCCTCACGCGTCGAGGACAGCACGGACGGCGGCGTGGAGGGACGGCCCACCAGCGGCACCTGCACCACCTGCGGCATGGAGCGCACCTTGGGCGCGTCCCGGTGCACGAAGCCCGTGGCGATGATGGTGATCTTCACCTCGTCCTGGATCTGCTCGTCGATGAGCGACCCGAAGATGATCTCCGCCTCGCCGTCCGCCGCGTCGTGCACCAGCGTCAGCGCCTCGTTGACCTCCTGCAGGGTCATGTCGCGGCCGCCGGTGATGTTGATGAGCAGGCCGGTGGCGCCGTCGATGGAGACGTCCTCCAGCAGCGGGCTGGAGATGGCCTGCTGCATGGCGGTGATGGCGCGGCGGTCGCCACAGGCGTGGCCCGTGCCCATGAGCGCCAGGCCCTTGTCGCTCATGATGGTCTTCACATCCGCGAAGTCCACGTTGATGTAGCCGTGGTACTGGATGAGGTCGCTGATGCCCTGCACGGCGTTGAGCAGGACCTCGTCGGCGCGCTTGAAGGTCTCCAAGAGCGGCATGGGCTCATTGGAGAGCGACAGCAGGCGCTGGTTGGGGATGGTGATGAGCGTGTCCACCGCGGCCTTGAGCTCCACGATGCCCTGCTCGGCCTGCTTGCGGCGCTTGTTGCCTTCGAAGAGGAAGGGCTTGGTGACGACGCCCACCGTGAGGCAGCCCAGGCTCTTGGCGATGTCCGCGATGATGGGCGCGGCGCCCGTGCCGGTGCCACCGCCCATACCGGCGGTGACGAAGACCATGTCGGCGCCTTCCAGCACCGCGGCGATCTGATCGCGCGACTCCAGGGCGGCCTCGCGGCCCATCTCCGGGTTGGCGCCGGCGCCCAGACCCTTGGTGAGCGCCTGGCCCAACTGCAGCCGGGTGGGCGCCTTGCTCGCGGCGAGCGCCTGGACATCGGTGTTGGCGGCGATGAAGTCGACGCGGTCCAGCTTCGACAGAATCATCGTGTTGACCGCGTTGCAGCCCGCCCCGCCCGCGCCCACGACACGAATCTTCGCGGCCTGCTTGTTCTGCTCGAACTGGTCCATGTCGTCCTCGTGGCGGAAGCACCGCGGCGCCGTCCGCGGAAACACCCACCCTCGACAATCATCAGGAAGTCGGGCGCTTTGGCAAGTATTCCGCTACCAGCCTGTAGCGCCCTGCTGCGCGACCGAGTCCTGACGCCCACTTACGCGAATGGCATCAGCGGCCATGCGGACATCGCGCGCGCGTAAACACCCTCTTGACTCGCGTCCGGTGACTCACCGTGACCCGTTGTGCGCGCCCTCCGCGCACACCTGACGTGACAGGACGGGGCGCGGATGACGAAGAGGCCCGGCTCCCTCGGGGGGAACCGGGCCTCGCGTGTTTCATTCCGGGCGTGAAGCGCTACGGGGTGGGCTTCTCCACTTCCACCTTGCCCAGCTTCACGATGTTGAACTCCACGCGGCGGTTGTTCTCACGGCCCGCGGCGGTCTTGTTGGTGTCCACCGGCTTCGACTCACCGAAGCCCTCGGAGTCCAGGCGCTCGGCGGCGATGCCCTCGTTGACGAGGAACGTCTTCACGCTGGCGGCGCGGCGCTTGGACAGGTCCAGGTTGGCGGCGTCGTTGCCCTGGCTGTCCGTGTGGCCCTCGATGCGCAGCAGCTCCACCTGCGGGTTGGCGCGCAGCACGGCGGCCACCTGCTTCAGGATGGGGAACGAGCGCGGCAGGATGACGTCCTTGTTCGTGGCGAAGTAGACCTTCTCCAGGATGAAGATGCGCTCGCCCTCGACGAGCACCTTCACCTTGCCCTTGTCCGGGCAGCCGTCCTCGTCCTCCACGCCGTTGATGGTCTCCGGCTCCAGCGGGCACTTGTCCGCCGTGTCGGGGATGCCGTCCTTGTCGTTGTCCGGATCCGGGCAGCCGTCCTGGTCCTGGAAGTCGTCCATGTCCTCGGGCGCGTTGGGGCACTTGTCGTCCGGGTCCAGGATGCCGTCGCCGTCGCTGTCCACCGGCGCGGGCGGAGGCGGCGCCACGGGCTGCGTGTCCGGGCAGCCGTCGGTGTCCTCGAAGCCGTTCACCGTCTCCGGCTCGTTGGGGCATTTGTCCTCCGTGTCCATGATGCCGTCGCCGTCGTTGTCCGGGTCCGCGCAGCCGTCCTGGTCCTGGAAGCCGTCGAAGTCCTCGGGGCCCTCCGGGCACACCGGCCGGGGCGGCTCCGCGGCGCGCTCCGGGGCGGTGTAGGCCACGGACGCGAGCACGCGGAAGGTCGGCGTGCCGTAGCCGTGCGTGAGGCCCGGGCCCGCGCCCACCTGCGCGGACAGGCCGGTCGGCGCGCGGTACTTCAGGGCCGCGAGCAGCTCCAGGGGACGCTCCTCCTCGTTCTGCTGCTTGAAGCCCATGGCGCCCACCAGCGACGCCTGGGCGGCCAGCGGCGAATTCCCCAGCGGGACCTCCGCGCCCACCCCGTACGCCAGCGCGCTGCCGACGTTCAGGTTGCGAAGCTGCTCCGCCTTGCGGAGGTCCACGCCCACGTTGGCGAGGAGGCGGAAGCGCTTGCCGTACTCCGCCACCACGCGCGGGTTGACGGACACGCCCGACCCGCCGAGGAAGTCCGACGCACCGCCCGTGGGCAGCGAGATGGGCAGCACCACGGACACGCCGTAGTCGTCACCGTCCAGCAGCCGCGCCTTCGGGATGAGGCGCAGGTCGCCGATGCCGCCCCCACTCACCCCGTTGGCGAAGGAGGAGTCCACGGCCGGCGAGGCCTCCGAGCCCTGGATGGTGATGGGCAGCACCACGCCGATTTCGAACCGGTCGAAGAGGCCGACGGCGCCCATCAGGTCGAAGCCCACCTGGCTCTTCACCAGGGAGGTGACGTACGTGTCCGAGCGGGGGTCGAAGAAGTTGAGCGGCTTGTCGGCGTAGTTGACCGACAGCCCCACGTTCCACCCCAGGTGCCGCTGCACCTTCGCGCCGTGCACCGCGAGCACGTCCGCGACGCCCGGGCCCGGCTTGTACTGCTGCACGTCGATGGCCTGCGACACGGCGGTGGCCTGCGCGTGAGCGGAGCCGCTCGCGAACAGCGCCGTGATGAACACGGCCAGCGCCCCACCCGCGCGCGCCAGGAGGTCCCCGGCGCGGCGGAAGCGGCGGCCCACCAGGGGCAGCGCCAGCAGCATCAGCGCGAAGGGCGCCAGCGAACCGGAGCCGCCCGTGCTGCAGCCGTGGCCCACCACCAGGAAGTCATCGTTGGCGTCGAGCGGATCCGAGCCGCCCTTCACCTCCGTGCCGTCGTCGATGCCGCCCTGGTCGGTGTCCTTCATGTTCGGATCCGTCTCGGTGGCGTCACGGCGGCCGTCGTGGTTGGCGTCCTCCTCGCCGTCCTTCAGGCCGTCGCCGTCCGTGTCCGGGTTCTTCGGGTCCGTCTTCGTCGAGGGGTCCGCGTCCGGCTTGAAGTTCGGGGACGACGTGTCGGTGCCCGCCGGAGCGGTCTCCGCCGTGACGCCCAGCTCCGTGCCGTCGTTGATGCCGTCGTTGTCGCTGTCCGGGTCGAGCGCGTCGATGGTGCCGTCGCCGTCCGTGTCGGTAATCCCGTCGATGCCGTCCGGCACGCCGTCGTCATCCGAGTCGGAGTCGAACGGATCCATCCCGAGCTCCAGCTCCGTGGCGTTGTCGACGCCGTCGCCGTCCGCGTCCTGGTCGTCCGCCGGGTTGAGCGGGTCGGACTCCTGCACGTCCACGCGGCCGTTGTGGTTGCGGTCCTCGACGCCGTCGAGCACGTCGCCCTTGTCGGTGTCGGGGTCGAGCGGGTTCGTCTTGGTGTCGGGGTCCTGGTCCGCCTTGAACGTCGCCGGGTCGGTGTCCTGGCCCTGGGGCTGGGTGAGGCCCAGCTCCAGGCCGTCCGTCAGGCCGTCACCGTCCGTGTCGAGCTTGTTCGGGTCCGTCTCGGTCGGGTCCACCTTGCCGTCGTGGTTGGCGTCCTCGTTGCCGTCGGTGAGGCCGTCGTCGTCCGTGTCGTCGTCCAGGGGGTTGGTCTTCGTCGACGGGTCCTTGTCCGCCACGAACTTGGACGGGTCGGTGCCGGTGCCCTGGGGCTCGGTGAGGCCCAGCTCCACGCCGTCGGTCAGGCCGTCGCCGTCGGTGTCGATGATCTTCGGGTCGGTCTCGTCGGCGTCGACGACGCCGTCGTGGTCCTTGTCCTCGTTGCCGTCGAGGATGCCGTCGTCATCCGAGTCGCTGTCGAGCGGATCCGTCCCGCCCACCTTGACCTCGATGCCGTCGGGGATGCCGTCGCCGTCGGTGTCCGGGTTGTTCGGGTCGGTGCCCGCGAGGATCTCCTCGTCGTCCGGCAGACCGTCGTTGTCCGAGTCCACCTTGCCCGACGTGTTGACGGTGAAGGTGGTGGTCGCGGTCGTGCTGTTCGTGCCCGCGCCGTTCGTGGACACCGCCGTGACGGTGTACGTGCCATCCGCCAGCGGGCCGGGCAGCGCCTGGCTCCAGTTGCCGGAGGCGTTCACCGCGATGGGGCCGTAGTTGGTGCCATTGAACGTCACCGTCACGGACGTGGCGTTCGCGGACGTGCCCGTGACCGTCACGTTGGGGTTGGTCAGCGTGGAGCCGTTGGCCGGCGTGGTGATGGCCACCGTCGGGGCGGCCGTGTTCACCGTGAAGGTGGAGGTCGCGGTCGTGCTGGTGTTGCCCACCGCGTCCACCGCCACCGCCGTCACCGTGAACGTGCCGTTGGCCAGCGGGCCGGGCAGCGCCTGGCTCCAGTTGCCGGAGGCATCCACGGGGATGGGGCCGTAGTCCGTGCCCTGGAAGGACACGGTCACGCTCGTCGCCCCGCCCGCGGTCGTACCGGTGACCGTGACGTTGGCGCCCACCGTGGAGCCGTTGGCCGGGGTGGTGATGGCCACCGTCGGGGCGGCCGTGTCCACCGTGAAGGTGGAGCTGTCGGGCGTGCTCTCGTTGCCGGCCGCGTCCGTGGACACCGCGGTCACGGTGTACGTGCCATCCGTCAGCGGACCGGGCAGCGCCTGGCTCCAGTTGCCGGAGCCATCCACGGGGATGGGGCCGTAGTCATTGCCCTGGAAGGACAGCGTCACGGAGGTGGCGCCCACGGAGGTGCCGGTGACGGTCACCGTGCCGGAGGCCACCGTCGTGGCGTCCACCGGCGCGGTGATTTCGACTTCCGGAGCCGTCAGGTCAACCGTGAAGGTGGTGTTGGCAGCCGTGCTCTTGTTGCCCGCCGCGTCCGTGGACGTCGCGGTGAGGGTGATGGAGCCCTCGGGCAGGGTCACGGGCAGCGCGTAGGTCCAGTTGCCCGCGCCATCCACGGGGATGGGACCGTAGTCCGTGCCGTTGTAGCTCAGCGTCACGGACGTCGCGCCCGTGGACGTGCCCGTCACCGTCACGTTGGGGGTGTTGGTCGTCGAGCCGTCCGCCGGGGTGCTGATGGCGACGGTCGGCGGAGTCAGGTCCACCGTGAAGGTGGAGGTCGCGGTCGCGCTGGGGGTGCCCGCGCCGTTCGTGGACACCGCGGTCACGGTGTACGTGGCCTCGGCCAGGGGGCCGGGCAGCGCGTAGCTCCAGGTGCCGTCACCATTCACGGTGATGGGGCCATAGCTGGCGCCATCGAAGGTGAGCGTCACGGAGGTCGCGTTGGTCGTCGTGCCGGTGACCGTCACCGAGCCGGTGTTCACCGAGGTGTTGTTGGCCGGCGTGGTGATGGCGACCGTGGGGACGGTCAGGTCCACCGTGAAGGTGGAGGTCGCGGGCGTGCTGGTGTTGCCGGCCGCGTCCGTGGACACCGCGGTCACGGTGTTCGGGCCTTCCGGCAGGGTCACGGGCAGCGCGTAGGTCCAGTTGCCGGAGCCATCCACGGGGATGGGGCCGTAGTTGGTGCCGCCGTAGGTCAGCGTCACGGACGTCGCGCCCGTGGCGGTACCGGTCACCGTCACCGTGTCGGTGCCCATGACGGAGCCGTCGGCCGGCGAGCTGATGGCCACCGTCGGCGCGGTCAGGTCCACCGTGAACGTGGAGCTGTCCGGCGTGCTGGTGTTGCCCGCCGCGTCCGTGGCCGTCGCGGTCACGGTGTACGTGTCCTCGGCCAGGGGGCCGGGCAGCGCGTAGCTCCAGGTGCCGTCACCATTCACGGTGATGGGGCCGTAGCTGGCGCCGTCGAAGGTGAGCGTCACGAACGATGCGCCCACGGACGTGCCGGTCACCGTCACGTTGGGGGTGTTGAGGATCGCGCCGTCCGCCGGGGTGCTGATGGCCACCGTCGGAGGCGTCTGGTCCACCGTGAAGGTGGTGGTCGCGGTCGTGCTGTTCGTGCCCTGGGCGTTCGTGGACACGGCGGTCACGGTGTACGTGCCATCCGCCAGCGGACCGGGCAGCGCCTGGCTCCAGTTACCGCCGGTCACCGTGATGGGACCGTAGTTCGTGCCCTGGAACGTCAGGGTCACCGTGGTCGCGTTCGCGGCCGTACCGGTCACCGTCACGTTCGGGTTGGTCACCGTGGAGCCGTTGGCCGGGGTGCTGATGGCCACCGTCGGCGCGGGCACCGCGACCGTGAAGGTGGAGGTCGCCGTGGTGCTGTTGGTCGTGCCGTTCGTGGACACCGCGGTCACGGTGTACGTGCCATTGGCCAGCGGGCCCGGCAGCGCCACGCTCCAGTTGCCGCCCGTCACGGTGGCCGGGTAGTTCGTGCCCTGGAAGGTCACGGTCACGTTGGTCGCGTTCGCGGCCGTGCCCGTCACCGTCACGTTGGGGTTGGTCGTCGTCGAGCCGTTGGCCGGGGTGGTGATCGCTACCGTCGGACCCGCCACCGTGAAGGTGGAGGTCGCGGTCGTGCTGTTCGTGCCATACGCGTTCGTGGACACGGCGGTCACGGTGTACGTGCCATTGGCCAGCGGGCCGGGCAGCGCCTGGCTCCAGTTGCCACCCGTCACCGTGATGGGACCGTAGTTCGTGCCCTGGAAGGTGACCGTCACCGTGGTCGCGTTCGCGGCCGTACCGGTCACCGTCACGTTCGGGTTCGACGCCGTCGAGCCGTTGGCCGGGGTGGTGATGGCCACCGTCGGCGCGGGCACCGCGACCGTGAAGGTGGACGAGGCCGTGGTGCTGTTGGTCGTGCCGTTCGAGGACACGGCCGTCACGGTGTACGTGCCATTGGCCAGCGGGCCCGGCAGGGCCACGGACCAGGAACCGCCCGTCACGGTGGCCGGGTAGTTCGTGCCCTGGAAGGTCACGGTCACGTTGGTCGCGTTCGCGGCCGTACCGGTCACCGTCACGTTGGGGTTGGTCGTCGTCGAGCCGTTGGCCGGGGTGGTGATCGCCACCGTCGGACCCGCCACCGTGAAGGTGGAGGTCGCCGTGGTGCTGTTGGTCGTCCCGTTCGTGGACACCGCCGACACGTTGTACGTCCCGTTGGGCAGCGGGCTCGGGGAGAGCACCTGGCTCCATGCCCCGCCGGTCACCGCGATGGGGCCGTAGTTCGTCCCGTTGACCGTGAGCGTGACAGAGGTGGCGTTCGCGGCCGTACCGGTCACCGTCACGCTGTTCGGGTTCGTCACAGTGGAGCCGTTCGCCGGGGTGACGATGGCCACCGTCGGCCCGGCCACCGTGAAGGCGGAGGTCGCCGTGGTGCTGTTGGTCGTGCCGTTGGTGGAGACCGCGGTCACGGTGTAGTTGCCGTTGGCCAGCGGGCCCGGCAGGGCCACGCTCCAGTTACCGCTCGTCACCGTCGCCGGGTAGTTCGTGCCCTGGAAGGTCACGGTCACGTTGGTCGCGTTCGCGGCCGTGCCCGTCACCGTCACGTTGGGGTTCGTCACCGTCGAGCCGCTCGCCGGCGTGGTGATGGCCACCGTCGGCGCTGCCACCGTGAAGGTGGAGGTCGCCGTGGTGCTGTTGACTGTGCCGTTCGTGGACACCGCGGACACGTTGTAGGTGCCGTTGGGCAGCGGGCTCGGGCTGAGCACCTGGCTCCATGCGCCGCCGGTCACCGGGATGGGGCCGTAGTTCGTCCCGTTGACGGTGAGCGTGACGGAGGTGGCGTTGGCCGCCGTACCCGACACCGTCACGTTGGTGGGGTTGGTCACCGTGGCGCCGTTGGCCGGCGCGGTGATGGCCACCGTCGGCGTCGCGGGGGCGGTGACGGTGAAGGTGTTGGTGTTGCTCGGGGCGCTCTCGACGCCGCTGGTCACCGTGACCGCGTAGACGGTGTGCGCGGCCACGCTCAGGGGCACCGTCGGCGTGAAGCTGAAGTTGCCCGCCGCGTCGGACGTCACCGTCGTGGCCTGGGGCTGACCGTCGATGTAGATGCGGACCGTCTGGTTCGGGCCCGGCGTCGTGCCCGTGATGGGGGGCGTGGGGTTCGACGTGGACGAACCATTGGCAGGGGTCAGCACGGTGGGAGCCGGGCCCATGGTGATGACACCCGGGTTGCCCGGCGCCGAGCCGTAGGTCGCACCATCCGGAGCGGTCAGCGTGGGCTGGATGCCCGCCGCGCCGCCCGAGACCGACGCGGGGCAGGCGTAGGAGCTGGCCTGCAGGTGGATGTAACCACCGCCACCGCCACCACCCGTGCCGTGCGGCGAATCCAAGAAGGTGCTGTTGCCGCCGTTTCCACCCTTCGCGGACAGCGCGCCGGTACCGCTACACGCCAGGGCGCCCGTGAACCGCAGGGAGAGGGTACCGCCCGCGCCACCACCACCCGCCGCGTCGTTCTGGGAGTCCGCCGCGGAGACGCCGTCCGCCGTGATGCTGCCTGTTCCCGCAAGCGCCGCGCCGCGCACGAAGACGACACCGCCCGCGTTTCCGCCGCCGGAGCCAGTATCGTCATTGCCGTGACCCGAGCCACCGCCGCCGCCGAACAGGACGCGAGCCGCCGGGCTGAACAGCATCTGGCCACCGGGGAGGCCGCCCACCGGACGCGCCGGAGCGGTGTCACCGGTCCACGTCCGACCGCCGATCCCCCCCGCGCCGCCGTTGCCACCACCACCACCACCGGAGTTGTGGCAGATGCCGCCACCCCCCGCGTTGAGGATGTTGCCCCGGCCCGAGATTGGCGCGGTCTGCAAGAACACCGTGGGCGGCTTGTAGCGGGCAGGCACAAGCCCCTCGCCCTTCATGGCGCCGCCATTGGGTTGCGACAGGTCATACGCGTTCGCGGCGCAGTTATCTCCGCTGCTGTTGAAGTAATCCGCGCCGCGGAACCCCGCGCCCGTGGCGGAGATGGCGCCGTTGTTCGTCACCGTCCCCGTGGCGAAGAAGGCGACGACGCCACCCACCGTGTCGTTGATGTCGGCGCTGGACCACGGACGGGCGACGATGCTCGCGCCCGCGTTGATGGTCACGTTCGTGTACTCCGGCACCCGGATGGCCTGCGCCGAGGTGCGGATGGCCGTCGCGCTCGTGCCTCCCGTGAACGCCGCCGTGAGCGGCGTGCCCGTGAAGGTCAGGCGCGTGCCCGTCAGCGCCGTCACCCGCACGAACTGCCAGTTGCCCACCGCGTTCGCGTTGAAGTCGAACGGGCCCGTCGCACCGGAGGTGACCGCGCCCGTGAAGCCGGTGGACTGGTAGATCATCACCAGGTCGCCCACGGCGAAGCCCGTCGTGTCCGTGACGTTCACGAACGTCTGGCCAACGGGAGCACCCGCCGTCAGCCGCGCGTACGTGTTGACGACCGTGTTGGGCGTGTTGACCGTCAGCGCACCGCTGTGGCCATCGCCCAGGCCAATGATGTCGGGTTCAGCGGAGGCGGGCGACGCCAACAGCACGGTACACAGCAGGGCCAACAGGCCCGCAGCCGAGCGGCGAAGTCCCGTGAGGGACGTCAGCAACCGCGAAGTCTTTTGTGGAGTCATAAGTTCAGAGGCTCACCAGGAGCGGAGAAATCCATTCCGGGAGCGATGGGCTCCCCCTAGCAAGCGGAGCGCCATCCTCTGTCGAATTCCCAATCCGTCCAAATCCTGGAACTTGCACGGCCGGTCGCCCGTGCCCAAGGCGGCCGTCCGGAAGTCGGATCCAGATTCCGGATTCTGGAAGACCCTCCGCGTCCTGGACAGACGCGTCAGCGTCCTCCTCTGACACGTCAATCCAGTCCCCGGACACAGGCTCCAGAAACGCGAAAAGGCCCCCGGAGGGGCCCTTGGCTCAGCGCGTCACGGTTCCGGAAACCGGACTAGAAGATCTCTTCCAGCCACTCGCGCATCCGGCCCTTCACCTTCTTGTAGACGTTGCCGTCCTCGCGGATGCGGAACATGCGGCGGTCCATGTGCTTGGCGCCGTAGACGACCAGGCCCACGCCCGTGGCGTACATGGGGCTCTTCACCACGTCCACCAGGCCGCCGATGCCGCGCGGCATGCCCCGGCGCACCGGCAGTCCCAGCACCTCTTCCGCCAGCTCCGGCATGCCCGCGAGCAGCGTGGAGCCACCCGTGATGACGATGCCGGACGCGAGCAGGTCCTCGTAGCCGCACTTCTGGATCTCCCGGTGCACGAGCTGGAAGATCTCCTCCACGCGCGGCTCCAGGATCTCCGAGAGGATCTGCCGGCCCAGGACGCGCGGCTGACGGCCGCCCACGCTGGGCACTTCAATCGTCTCGTCCTTGTTGATCATGGACGCGAGCGCGCAGCCGTACTTCTGCTTGATGCGCTCGGCCTCGTGCGCGGGGGTGCGCAGGCCGATGGCGATGTCGCTCGTCAGGTTGTTGCCGCCCAGGGCAATCACGGCCGTGTGGACGATGGAGCCGCCGGAGAAGATGGCGATGTCCGTGGTGCCGCCGCCGATGTCGACGAGGCACACGCCCAGCTCCTTCTCGTCCTCGCTCAGCACGGCTTCGGCGGAGGCCAGCGGCTGGAGCACGATGTCGGAGACGTTCAGGCCCGTGCGGTTGGCGCACTTGACGATGTTCTGCGCGCTGGAGACGGCGCCCGTGACGATGTGCACCTTGGCCTCCAGGCGCACGCCGGCCATGCCCAGGGGCTCCTTGATGCCGCCCTGGTCGTCGATGATGAACTCCTGCGGCAGGACGTGGATGACCTCCCGGTCCAACGGGATGGCCACCGCCTTCGCCGCGTCGATGACGCGCGCGATGTCCGCGTCGCGGACCTCCTTGTCCTTCACCGCGACGATGCCCTGGGAGTTGAAGCCCTTGATGTGGCCGCCGGCGATCCCCGTGTAGACGTGGGAGATCTCCGCCCCGGCCATCAGCTCGGCTTCCTCCACGGCGCGCCGGATGGACGACACCGTGGCCTCGATGTTGACCACGACGCCCTTGCGCAACCCCTTCGACGGATGCGTACCGATACCGATGATGTCGATACCGCTATCGGTCAGCTCGCCGACGATGGCGCAGATCTTCGTCGTGCCGATGTCGAGGCCGACGATGATCTCCCCCGACTTCTGCTTCGCCATGACTCCTCCCAGGCTCCCTCACTTTCGTGAAGGAAGCATCCTCACTGCGTCGAGCCCCCGCTCCTCTCGGAGTCGGACCCACTCGAAAGCCTCACCGCCACCCAACCCGGTCGGGCACGGTTATCCAGGCGAATGATCGCGGCTGCAAGCCCCCTTGTGCTGAGCTCGCGACGAACGCGCGCCAGCCGCTGGAGCTTGACTTCCGTGTCGCCAGCACCGAGGCGCACCTCCTGCCCCGTCGCCGTCACCAGCGCAAGCCCGGTGTTCTCCAGGCGCACCTCGGACAGCCGGTCGGATCGCCCCGGCGACAGCCGCGCATAAGCACGGGTTACATCCAGCGCCTCGCGGAACTTCGAACGCACCGCGTCCGGGTCCGCCACGTACGCGTCGCGCTCCACGCCGGTGACGAGCGGCAGGTCCAGCCCGTCCCCCGGGGTGACGCGCTTGAAGGGCTCGCCCTCCTCGTCCAGCACGTAGAGGTCGCCCAGCACCGCCAGCGCCGCGGGTGCGTGCTCCGTCACCTCCACGGACACCCCGCGCGGAAACCGCCGCGTCACCTCCACCGTGCGCACCCAGGGGTGCTGCCCCATGGCCCGGGCCAGCGCGGCCGGGTCCAGCGTCCACAGGTTCTGCCCCGCCGTGAGGCCGGACAGCTTCAGGAGCTCCGGGCGCGACGCGCGCTCCAGGCCGGTGAAGTTCACCGACTCCAGCGCGAAGCGCGGCGACACCACCGCCCACGCACGCAGCTCGATGGAACCCCAGATGAGCCCCGCCGTCGCCACCGCCAGCCCCAGCGCCTTCGCCACCGACGGCCCGTGCGAACGGACCGCGCCCTTCACCGCGTCATTGCGCGGTGCGGCGTCCAGGCGGCGGCGGTTCTTGGATTTTCCGAAGGCCATGACTAGGGAGGCGCATGCTGCGTGCGGACGTCGAACCACGCCAGTTTTTGGCTACAGGCACGTCGCTGTAGCGGCACGGGGGGACACGCCGGCCTCACAAGAGGCCGGAACTCCAGGAAAGAACGCGCAGCGGCTCAGGCCTTGAGTGAAGCGCCCTGGAGCAGCCGCTCACAGAGGGCCGGGAAGTCGATGCCCCGCCCCGCCGCGATTTTGGGCAGGAGGCTGGAGGCCGTCATTCCGGGCAGCGTGTTGATTTCCAGCAGGAACACGTCGCCACTGTCCGTGACGATGACGTCCGAGCGCGAGCCGCCGGAGCACCCCAGCGCCTTGTGGGCGCCCAGGGAGACCTCGTTGACGCGCGCGTACAGGTCCGGGGGCAGCGGCGCGGGGAAGAGATACTGAGTACCGCTGCCGGCCTTGTACTTGGCCTCGTAGTCGTAGAACTCGCGGGCGGCCTTCACTTCGATGACGCCCAGGGCCTCGTTGTCCAGCACGCCGCCCTGGACCTCCCGGCCCTTGATGAACTGCTCCACCAGGAGCGTGCCCGCGTACTTCGCGGCGTCCTGGACGGCGGCGGTGTACTCCTCGCGCGTCTTGCAGATGTGCACGCCCACGCTGCTGCCCTCGCGGCTGGGCTTCACCACCACCGGGAAGGGGAACGGCAGCCGGTCCGCCTCCGCGAGCGCTCCTTCCGCCGAGTCGAAGGCGCGGTAGGGCGGCGTGGGGATGCCGCGCGCGACGAAGATCTCCTTCGCGTACACCTTGTCCATGCCCACGGCGGACGCCATCACGCCGCTGCCGGTGTAGGGGATGAACATGGCCTCCAGGAGGCCCTGGATGCAGCCGTCCTCGCCGAAGCGGCCGTGCAACGCGAGCCACGCCACGTCCACCTTCTCCGCGACGAGGCGCGCGGGCAGGTCCTTGCCCACGTCGATTTCCACCACGTCGTAGCCCAGCCCCTTGAGGGCGCCGGCGACCGCGGCGCCCGTGCGCAGGGACACCTCTCGCTCGCTGGAGAGGCCGCCGTACAGCACGCCGACGCGCTTCGCCTTCAACTCGGCGGGGGTGAAGCCTCGGGGACCGATGGTCATGGCAGGAAGACTCCGACGAATTTGACTTCGGGGTGCATGACGACGCCGGAGGCTTCCCTCACCCGCTCTTGCATCAGGGTGATGAGGCCCCGCACGTCGCGAGCGGCCGCGCCGCCCAGGTTGACGATCCAGTTCGCGTGCAGGGGGGACACCTGCGCGCGCCCCAGGGTGTGCCCCTTCAGGCCCACGAGTTCAATGAGCCGCCCGGCGTGGTCGCCCGGCGGGTTGGTGAACACGCTGCCGAAGTTGGGCTGACTCAAGGGCTGCGTGCGCTTCCTGTAGCCCAGGTCCGCGTCCATGGCCGCCTTGCTGGCCGCGACATCGCCCTTGGGAAGATGGAAGCGCACGCGGGTGACGATACCTCCCGCGGGCAGCGTGGCGTGACGGTAGGTGTGGGGCACCTGCGCTTTCGTCAGCCACCCCACGCCGTCCGCGGTGGCGACTTCAATGGCCTCCACCACCCGGAAGCACTCGCCGTTCTTGGTGCCGGCGTTCATGGTGACGGCGCCGCCCAGGGTGCCGGGGATGCCCGCGAGGAACTCCGCGCCCACCAGGCCCTGCGCGCGCATCACGTTGACCAGCCGGGCGATGGCCGCGCCCGTGCCCAGCGTCACCCGGCCGTCGTCCGGGCCCACGTCCAGGGCCTCCGGGAACAAATCCGGGGGCAGCTTCACGGTGAGCCCCGGCACGCCGCCGTCCCCCACCAGCGTGTTGGCCCCGCCGCCCAGCACCGTCACGGGGATGCCCTCGTCGCGGGCCAGGCGCAGCAGGTCCACCAGCGCGTCCGGAGAGCGCGGGCGCACCAGCGCCTCCGCGGGGCCGCCCACGCGCACGCTGATGAGCGGCGCCAGGGGCTCGCCCGGCTTGACGTCCAGGCCCGGCAGCCGCGCCACGCGCGCCGCGAGCGGTGTCACCTGCCCCGGCTGCATCCCCTACCCGCCCTTCGCCGCGCCCATCAGGTTCAGCAGGTCCGGGCCCACCTGGGTGATGTCGCCCGCGCCCAGCGTGAGCACCAGGTCGCCCTCGCGCACGCGCTCGTGGAGCGCCTTCGCCACGTCCGCGCGCTTCTCCACGAAGGTCACGTCGCGGTGGCCGTGCGCGCGGATGGCCTCCGCCAGCGCGTCGCCGGTGGCGCCGGGGATGGGCTCCTCGCCCGCCGCGTAGACGCTGGTGACGAAGAGCACGTCCGCGTCGTTGAACGCGGTGGCGAACTCCTTCATCAGGTCGTGCGTGCGCGTGTAGCGGTGCGGCTGGAAGGCGGCCACCACCCGGCGGCCGAAGGCGCGGCGCGCGCCGGACAGCGTGGCCATGACCTCCGTGGGGTGGTGCCCGTAGTCGTCCACCACGGTGACGCCGCCCACCTCGCCGCGCACGGTGAAGCGGCGCTGTACGCCTCCGAACTCCGCCAGCGCGGAGCGCACCGTCTCCAGCGGGATGTCCATCTCCTCCGCGATGGCCACCACCGCCAGCGCGTTGAAGGCGTTGTGCGCGCCCACCATGCGCACGCGGAACTCGCCCAGGTCTTCATCCCGGCGGAAGGCGCGGAAGGTGGTGGTGAAGCCGTCCAGCGCGATGCCCTCCAGCCGGTAGTCCGCCATGTGCGAGCTGCCGTAGGTGACGAAGCGCTTCTCGATGCGCGGCAGGAGCGCCTGGACGTTGGGGTTGTCCAGGCACAACACGTTGAGGCCGTAGAAGGGCACGCGGTTGCAGAACTCCACGAAGGCGGACTGGAGCGTCTCCAGGTCGCCGTAGTGGTCCATGTGCTCCGGGTCGATGTTGGTGACGACCGCGATGGACGGGTGCAGCTTGAGGAAGCTGCCGTCGGACTCGTCCGCCTCCACCACCATCAGCTCGCTCTTGCCCAGCTTGGCGTTGGAGTCGAGCACGTTCACCTTGCCGCCCACCACCGCCGTGGGGTCCAGGCCCGCCGCGGACAGCACCGTGGCCACCATGGACGTCGTCGTCGTCTTGCCGTGGCTGCCGGCGACGGCGACCGCGTACTTCAGGCGCATCAGCTCCGCGAGCATCTCCGCGCGGGGGATGACGGGAATCTTGCGCTGGCGCGCCGTCACCACCTCCGGGTTGTCCTTGCGCACCGCGGAGGAGATGACGACCACGTCCGCGTGCACCAGGTTGGAGGCGCGGTGGCCCTCGTAGAGCGTGGCGCCCAGCTTCGCCAGGCGGCGGGTGATGTCGCTCTCGCGCAGGTCCGAGCCGGAGACGCGGTAGCCCAGGTTGAGCAGCACCTCCGCGATGCCGCTCATGCCGATGCCGCCCACGCCCACGAAGTGCACGTGCGCCGCGTGGCGCGTCTTGAAGAGGCTGCCGGGCTTGTTGCTGACGGTCTTGCTGCTCATGCCTTGCTCCCGGGTGCCTTCTTCACGTCCTTCTGTCCGCGGTCGCGTCCGCCCGGGCCCCAGGCCTGGGTGGTGAGGTCCACGCACACGTCCGCCAGCTCCTTCGCGGCGGCGGGGCGGCCGAGGATGCCCGCCTTCTTCGCCATCTGCTTGAGCTTCGCGGGGTCCGTCATCAGGCCGCGCAGCGTTTCCGCCAGCTTCTGCCCGGTGAGCTCCGACTCGCGGAACATGATGGCCGCGCCCGCGTCCACCAGCGCGCGGGCGTTCACCTCCTGGTGGTTGTCCGTGGCGTGCGGGAAGGGCACCAGGATGCTGGCCTTCTTGCACACCGTCAGCTCCGCCAGCGACGTGGCGCCCGCGCGGCAGATGACCAGGTCCGCCTTCGCGTAGGCGGAGGACATGTCGTCGATGAACTCCACCACCTGCGCCACGTCCGCGAAGCCCTTGTCCGCGTAGCCCTTCTTCACGGTCTCCAGGTCCAGCTTCCCCGTCTGGTGCACGATGGAGAGCTGGTCCTTCACGTCGCCCAGCGAGTCCAGCGCCTCCAGCACGCGGGTGTTGAGGCCGCGCGCGCCCAGGCTGCCGCCGAAGATGAGGACGGAGAACTTCTCGTGCGCGGCGCTGCTGCGCAGGTAGTTGTCCATCAGCTTCTTGCGGATGGGGTTGCCAATCATCTGCACCTTCGCTTCGGGGAAGAACGCGCGCGCTTCCTCGAAGGCGGTGAAGACGACCTTCACGATGCGGCCCAGCACCTTGTTGGTGAGGCCGGGCAGCGCGTTCTGCTCCTGGATGGCGGTGGGGATGCCCATCAGCCACGCGGCCAGCACCACCGGCCCGCTCGCGTAGCCGCCCACGCCCACCACCACGTCCGGCTTCTGGCGCGACAGGATGCGGAACGACGCGAGGAACGCCAGGGGCAGCGCGAGCAGCCCCTTGATGAGGCCCAGGAGCCCCTTGCCCTTGAGCCCCTGCACCTTCACCAGCTCCAGCGGGTAGCCCTCCTTGGGCACCACGCGCGCCTCCAGGCCCTTCTCCGTGCCCACGAACACCACTTCGTTGGCCGGGTGGCGCGTGACGACCTCCTCCGCCAGCGCGATGCCCGGGAACAGATGGCCGCCGGTGCCGCCGCCCGCGATGAGCACCTTCACGCCGTCACCTCCCGCAGGTCCGTGGTGCCCGTGCGCACCGGCCGCGTCGCGCCCTGCGTGTTCGCGCTGAGCGACAGGAGCACGCCCGCGGAGCCCATCAGCACCACCAGCGACGTGCCGCCGTAGGACACGAACGGCAGCGTCAGGCCCTTCGTGGGCAACAGGCCCATGGCCACGCACATGTTCACCGTGGCCTGGAACGCGATGATGGAGCTGATGCCCAGGCCCAGGTACGTGCCGAAGGTCTCCCCCGCCGCCAGGGCCGCGCGGATGCCGCGCCACAGGACGATGGCGTACAGCACCACCAGGAGCCCCACGCCGATGAGCCCCAGCTCCTCACCGAGGATGGAGAAGATGAAGTCCGTGTGCGCCTCCGGCAGGAAGAACAGCTTCTGCCGGCCGTCCCCCAGCCCCAGGCCGGTGATGCCGCCCGAGCCGATGGACATCAGCGACTCCGCCACCTGGTAGCCCACGTCGTGCCGGTGGGCCCACGGGTCCAGGAACGCGAGGATGCGCTTCATGCGGTAGGGGCTGGTCGCGATGGCGACGAAGGCCAGGGGCAGCGCGAGCAGCACGGAGCCCACCAGGTACGACAGCTTCGTGCCCGCCGCGAACAGCAGCACGAAGAGCATGAACACCAGCAGCACGCTGCTGCCGAAGTCCGGCTGGAGCATGCACAGCAGCACCAGGATGCCGCACAGGGCCAGGTGCGGCAGGAAGCCGATGGAGAACGTGGCCACCTTCTCCCGCTTCTTCGCCAGCGAATAGGACAGGTAGACGAGCCACGCGAACTTGGCGATCTCCGCCGGCTGGAGGCTGAAGCCCGGCAGGCGGATCCACCGCCGCGCGCCGCCCGCCGTGGTGCCGATGCCGGGGATGGCCACGGCGATGAGCAGCACGATGGCGATGAGCAGGAGCGGGTACGCCAGCCGCGCCAGCTTCCGCCACCCCAGCTTCATGGCCACCGCCATGGCCACGAGGCCCAGGCCCGCGGCGGACACCTGGCGCTTGAGGAAGTAGAGGCTGTCACCCAGCTTGTCCTGCGCGAGCACCGCGCTGGCCGAGTACGTCATCACCAGGCCCAGCGCCACCAGCGCCAGCACCGCGCACAGCAGGATCGGATCGAACCGCACGGGGGCGGCCGGAGGAGAGGTCTTCATCACGGTCAGAGCGCCCCGACGAGGCGCTTGAACGTGTCGCCCCGGTCCTCGAAGTTCTTGAACTGATCGTACGACGCGCACGCCGGGGACAGGAGGACCGTGTCCCCCGCCCTCGCCAGCTCGCGCGCCTTCGCCACCGCCGCGTCCAGCGTGCCGCACGCGTGCACCGGCGCGTCGTTCGCGTACGCCCGCGCCAGCGCGTCCGCGTCCTGGCCCATGGTGAGCACGCCCTTCACCTTGCCCCGGCCCGCCTCCACCATGGGCGCGTACGGCGCGCCCTTGCCCTTGCCGCCCGCGATGAGCCACACGTCCCCGGCGAACGCCTTGAGCGCCACCAGCACGGAGTCCACATTGGTGGCCTTGGAGTCGTTCACCCACTCCACGCCGTCCAGCACGCGCACGCTCTCCAGCCGGTGCGCCAGGCCCGGGTAGCTGTCCAGGCCCGCCTGCACCGCGTCCTTCGCCACGCCGCCCAGCCGGGCCAGCAGCGCCGCCGCCATCGCGTTCTGCGCGTTGTGCGCGCCCCGGAGCGAGCGGTTGGTGAGCGTGTAGGACTCGCCCGCGAACTCCAGCTCGAAGCCGCCGGGCCGCGCGATGGCCAGCCCCGCCAGCCCTGGCGCGGCCACCACCGGGCGGCCCGTGAGGCTGAAGCCGTACACGGGCGCGCGCGCGGAAGTGGCCAGCCCCATCACCGCCGCGTCGTCCGCGTTCACCACGGCGAAGTCGCTGCCCGGGTCCTGGTTCATGAAGATGCGCGCCTTGGCCGCGCCGTACTCGGCGGGGTTGGCGTAGCGGTCCAGGTGGTCCGGCGTGAGGTTGAGGATGGCCGCGCCCGTGGGCTTGAGCTGGTGGATGCCCTCCAACTGGAAGCTGGACAGCTCCACCACCAGCGCGTCCCAGTCCCCGGGGGACATGGCGGCCTCCGCCAGCGGGCGCCCCAGGTTGCCGCCCACGAAGGTGCGCAGGCCCGCCTTCGCGTACAGCTCGCCGGTGAGCGCCGTGGTGGTGCTCTTGCCGTTGGTGCCGGTGATGCCCAGCAGGCGCGTGCCCGTGAGGAAGCGGCCCGCGAGCTCGATTTCGCCCCACACCGGGACGCCGGACGTGCGCGCGGCCTCCAGCTCCGGCAGGGACAGCGGCACGCCCGGGCTCACCACCACCAGGTCCTGGCGGGTGAGCAGCCCCGGGGGCGTGGCGCCCGTGACGAGCTCCACGCCCTTCGCGCGCAGCTCCTTCGCGACGTCGCCGAGCGCGTCTTCTGAGCGCGCGTCCAGCGCCGTCACCTTCGCGCCGTGCTGGACCAGCAGCCGCAGCGCCGCGACGCCGCTCTTGGCCAGCCCGAACACCGCGACCTTCCGACCGGACAGCGAGGGGTTCATATGGGCGGGCCGACCTCTACGGGAAAGCGACTAGCGCAGTTTCAGGGACAGCAGGGCCACGCCACCACAGAGGATGGCGACAATCCAGAAACGCACGATGATCTTCGGCTCGGCCAGTCCCTTGAGCTCGAAGTGGTGGTGCACGGGCGCCATCTTGAAGACGCGCTTGCCCGTCATCTTGAAGGACGCCACCTGGATCATCACGGAGAGCGCCTCCGCGAAGAAGATGCCGTGGATGATGGCGGACACCACTTCATTCTTGGAGAACACGGCCAGCCCGCCCAGCGCGCCGCCCAGGGCCAGCGAGCCGATGTCGCCCATGAACACGGACGCCGGGTAGGTGTTGAACCAGAGGAAGGAGATGCCCGCGCCCACGATGCTCGCGCAGAAGACGGCCAGCTCCGCGCCGCCCGGCACCTGGAGGATGCCCAGGTAGCGGTACAGCGGCGTGGCCGTGAGCCTGGCGACGCCGTTCACCGTCTCCGTGTCCGCGATGTGCAGCGTGGTGCCCGCCACGTAGCAGAGCACGCAGAAGGTCACCGCCGACACGATGGTGGGCACGATGGCCAGGCCGTCCAGGCCGTCCGTGAGGTTCACCGCGTTGGACGTGCCCACGATGACGATCCACGCGAAGACGACGTAGAACCAGCCCAGGTCCGGGTTGAACCAATGGGACGGCACGAAGGGCAGCGTCAGCCGCGTGTCGATGAGCAGCGTGGGCCCGAAGGAGCCGTCCGCCTTCGTCCACGTGCACATCAGGCCGAAGATGGCGATGAGGAAGAAGAGCGTCTGCAGCGCCATCTTCTTGCGCCCGGCCAGCCCCTTGGAGTTGCGCTTGGACAGCTTCAGCCAGTCGTCCAGGAACCCGATGAAGCCGTAGCCGAAGGTGAGGAGGATCATCACCCAGACGCCGCGCGACTTCAGGTCCGCGAACAGGAGCGTGCCCGCCGCGATGCAGATGAGGATGAGCGCGCCACCCATGGTGGGCGTGCCCTTCTTCTTCTGGTGGCTGTCCGGGGTGTCCTCGCGCACGTTGCTCTGCCCGTGCTGCTTCAGGCGCAGCCGCGCGATGAGGCGCGGACCGATGAGCATCCCCAGGAGCAGGGCGAAGACGCCCGCGGCGATGATGCGGAAGGTCGGGTAGCGCAGGAAGTTGAGGACGCGCCCGGCCTCGGTGTTCTGGATGAGCTCGTACAGAAGGTACAGCACTAGTGACTCCCTCCGGGGGGGGCCGCGCCCGTGAGGGCCGCCACCACGCGCTCCAGCCGCATGCCGCGACTGGCCTTCACCAGCACCACGTCACCGGGCTGAAGCCGGGGCGTCAACCACGCCACCAACGGCTCCACTTCGGTGAAGTGGGCGGCGGAATCTCCCATGTCCGCGCTGCCCAGGCCGCCCGCGGACCGGGGGCCGAAGAACGCGACCAGCTTCGCGTGCCGCGCGACGAGTTCACCCAGCCGGGCATGCTCCTCCGCCTCGCCCGCGCCCAGCTCCAGCATGTCGCCCAGCACCGCCACCGCCCGGCCACCTTCGGGCACCAGCGTGCCCAGCGTGACGAGCGCGGCCTCCATGGAGGCCGGGTTGGCGTTGTAGCAGTCGTCCACCACCGTGATGCCGTTGCGGCCATCCACGATGTTGAGCCGGCGCGCGTACGGCCGCGCGGACTCCAGGCCCCTCACGCACTCCTCGGGGGAGTAGCCCAGGGCCAGCGCCGTCGCGAACGCCGCCGTCGCGTTCTGCGCGTTGTGCGGCCCCACGAAGTGCAGGCGCACCGGCCAGTCCTTCCCCTGGTAGCGCACGGTGGCCACCATGCCGTCGCGGCCCAGCGTGTGGACCGCCGTGAGGCGCACGTCCGCCCCCTCCGCCCGGCCGAACGTCAGGTGCTTCGCGCCGCTGCGCGCGGCCTGGCGCACGATGAGCGCGTCGTCCAGGTTCACGACGGCCGTCGCCTGGGGCAGGAGCTCGCGGAACATCTCCCCTTCCGCCTCCGCCACGCCCTCCAGGCTGCCCAGCCCCTCCAGGTGCTCCGGCTGGACGACGGTGATGACCCCGGCGTCCGGCTGGACCTTGCGGGTGAGCCTTTCGATTTCGCCCGGCTGGTTCATCCCCACTTCGATGACCGCCGCCACGTGGGACGGCTCCAGCCGGAAGAGCGTGAGCGGGACGCCCACCTCGTTGTTGAAGTTGCCCTCCGTCTTCAGCGCGGGGCCGCGCGTGGCCAGGATGGCGCCCACCATCTCCTTGGTGGTCGTCTTCCCGTTGGAGCCCCCCACCGCCGCCACCGGGATGCGGAAGCGGCGGCGGTGCAGCGCGCCCAGGCCGCCGAGCGCGGCCAGGGTGTCGTCCACTTCGTACAGGGCGAAGCCAGGGGGCAGGGCCGGCAGCGCCCTCCCCCGCTTCACCACCGCCCCGGCCGCTCCCTGGCGCTGGGCACCGTCCACGAAGTCGTGGGCGTCGAAGCGCTCGCCCTGCAGCGCCACGAAGAGGCACCCGGGGGTGAGCGACCGCGTGTCGGTGCAGACCGCGGGGAAGCCCGCTTCCACGGGCTCCCCGCGCCGGGTCGCACCCGTCGCCTGCACCACCTCGTCATCGGAGAATCGAGCGGCCATGGAGGGGGGGTGTGGCCTTGAGCCGGTTCAGCCCGGGATGCGGTTGGCCAGCGCGCGCGCGGCGACCTCGCGGTCGTCGAACTTGAGCTTCTCGGTGCCCACCGTCTGGTAGGTCTCGTGGCCCTTGCCGGCGATGAGGACGACGTCGTCGTCCTTGGCCAGGTTGATGACCTGCTCGATGGCGGCGCGGCGGTCCGCGTCCACCAGGTAGCCCTTCTCCCCGTTCTTCGCCTTGCCCTCGGAGATGCGGCGCAGGCCGCCCTTCTCCAGGCCCGGCGTCACCTCGGAGATGATGGTCTCCGGGTCCTCGGTGCGCGGGTTGTCGCTGGTGACCATCACCAGGTCGGCGCCCTCGGCGGCCACCGTGCCCATCAGCGGGCGCTTGCCCTTGTCGCGGTCGCCGCCGCAGCCGAAGACGACGATGACGCGGCCCTTGGCCAGCGCGCGCGCCGCCTCAATGGAGCGCTTGAGCGCGTCATCCGTGTGCGCGTAGTCCACCAGGACGGCGGGCGCCGGGCCGCCGCGGTGGTTCTCCGCGCGGTCCATGCGGCCGGCCACGCCCGTGACGAGCTCGATGCCGCTCTTCACGTCCGAGCGGCTGATGCCCGCGCCCAGCGCGATGCCGGCGGCGAGCATGATGTTCTCCAGGTTGTGGGGCCCCAGGAGCTTGCTCTTCACCTTGATGTCGCCCGCGGGCGTCTTCAGGGTGGCCTCGATGCCCTTGAGCGAATAGGTGGCGTCCGCGGCGGAGATCTCCCCCGCGCCCGTGCGGCTGAACTTCCACGCCATGCGCTTCTGGTTGCGCAGCTCCGTGTAGATGCGGCTGGCGAAGGTGTCGTCGCCGTTGACGACCGCGGTGCCGGAGGCGCCCAGGTTCTCCACGAAGAGCTTGCGCTTCACCTGGAAGTACTCCTCCAGGTCCTTGTGGTAGTCCAGGTGGTCGCGCGACAGGTTGCTGAAGCCCGCGGCCTTGAAGGTGAGCCCGTGCACGCGCTCCTGCGCGAGCGCGTGGCTGGAGACCTCCATCACCACCGTCTCCACGCCCGCGTCCACCATCTCGCGGAAGATGCGGTGCAGCTCCAGCGGGTCCGGGGTGGTGTTGGCCAGCTCCGTCGTCTTGCCGCCGAACTTGTAGCCCAGCGTGCCGATGACGCCCGGCGCCGGAGAGCCGGTGTACATGGCGGCGGTGGCGAGGATGGCCTCCAGCAGGTACGTGGTGGTCGTCTTCCCGTTGGTGCCGGTGACGCCCAGGAGCGTCAGCTTGTCCGCGGGGCGGCCGTGGAAGTTGGCCGCGATGAGGGCCAGCGCCTTGCGCGCGCTGCTCACCTTGAAGAACGGCACCTGCGAGGACTGCCCCTGCTTCTCCGACACCACGGCCACGGCGCCGCGCGACACGGCTTCACCAATGAACTGGGCCCCGTCTTCCTTCAGGCCCGGCACGGCGATGAAGAGATCCCCCGGCTTCACGCGCCGCGAATCCTGCGTCACTCCCGTGACGTCGACCGCGGAACGGCCGCCCGAGGTCTGCTCGGCTCCACACCCTGCGAGGACATCCGTCAGCTTCATCTCTTCCCCTTCACACGCATTGCTTGCGGGGCCTGGAAAGGACACGGCCTCATTGCCGCGTCGCCAGTTCCAGCGTCACCCGGGCCCCCTTCTCCACCAGCGCACCGGCGGGGGGGGTCTGAGATACGACTCGTCCACTTCCTTGCAACTGTGGCTCCAGCGCCGAGGCGAGCAGCTTCACCACGGCCTCCCGTCCCGCCTGTCCCTGGACGTCCGGCACACGCACCGTGCCGGGCTCCGGGGTCTCGGTCACCGCATCCTCCAGGCCGGCCCGTGAGGGCACGGCCTTCGCCAGCGCCTTCGGTGCCGGAGGGGGCACCACGGGCGCGGCGGCCGCGGCCACCTCGGCGGGTGCCACCGTCCGGGACGGGGGCACGGCCAGGTGGGCCATGGCGGCGGTAGCGATTTCCTTGAAGGCAGGGGCAGCCACGTTCCCCCCGTATACGTCTGTCTTGGGTTCGTCCACCACCACGAGAATCACGGCGCGCGGGGCCTCGGCTGGCACCATGCCCGCGAACGACGCGATGCGTTTGTCGGAATACCCCCGTGCCACGGGGTCCGCCTTCTGCGCCGTGCCCGTCTTTCCGGCCACCCGGTAGTCGTCCATGGCGGCCTTGGGCGCGGTCCCTCCCTTGACGACCACGCTCTCGAGCATGCCCACGACCTGGCGCGCCACCCTCTGGGAGACGACCCGCCGCAGCTCCGTGGGCTGGTTCTCCAGGAGCACCACGCCGTCCGGGTCCACGACCCTGGAGACCAGGTACGGGCGCATCAGGACGCCGTCGTTGGCCAGCGCGCCGTAGGCCGCCGCGAGCTGGACGGCGGTGGAGGTCATGCCCTGGCCGAAGGATTGGGTGGCCAGGGAGATGTCCGATTTCGGAAACGGGATGACGCCGCGGCTCTCGCCGGTGAGCGCCAGGCCGGTGCGCTCCGCGAAGCCGAAGGCGTGGTAGGCGGCGACGAACTTCTCGCGGCCCAGGGCCTCGGCGACCTTCGCGGCGCAGATGTTGGAGGACACCTGGAGGATGCCCTGGGCGTTGAGCCAGCCGTGCGGGTGGGTGTCCCGGATGGTGTGCCGGCCGATGCGCATGGCGCCGTTCTCACAGAAGAACAACTGGTCCGGGGTGATGGCCTTCTCTTCCAGCGCGGCGGCCACCACGAAGGCCTTCATCGTGGAGCCGGGCTCGAAGGCGTCCAGCGCGGCGCGGTTGCGGATGGCGTTCTTCACGCCGTCCTCCGGCGTGTTGGGGTTGAAGCGCGGGTTGTTGGCCAGCGCCAGGAGCTCCCCGGTGCGCGGGTCCAGCACCACCGCCATGCCCGCCGTCGCCTTGGCGTCGTCCACGGCCTTGGCCAGCGCCTTCTCCGCCACGTACTGGAGGTGGCGGTCCAGCGTGAGCGTCACGGTGGCGCCCTGGCGCTCCAGCGGATCCATGGCGCCCTGGACCATCAGCTTGCGGCCCTTGGCGTCGCGGAAGCCGGAGGTGCGCGAGTTCTGCCCGGACAGCTCGTCCTCGAAGGCCAGCTCCAGGCCCTCCAGGCCGTGCCCGTCGGTGCCCACCATGCCCACGATGTGCGCGCCCAGCTCGCGCTGGGGATAGAAGCGCTTGGGCTCCTTGGTGAAGCCCAGGCCCGGCAGGCCCAGCGCCTTCACCGCCTCCACCTCCTGGGGCTTCGCCTGGCGCTTCACCCACGCGAAGCGCTTGGCGCGGGACAGGCGCGCGGTCAGGTCGCGGCTGTCCAGGTGCACGGCGCGGGCGAGCTGGCGGGCCGCCTGCGGCACGTCGGGGAGCATGGACGGGTCCACCCAGATGGAGTCCACCTCCACGCTCTGCGCGAGCGGCGTGCCACGCCGGTCGTAGATGTCTCCGCGCCGGGCGGGGATGTCGATCTGCCGGACGTACTGGTCCTGCGCCAGGCCGCGCAGCTTCTCCTGCTGGAAGACCTGGAGGTAGACCGCGCGGCCGAACGCCGTGCCCAGGAGCGCGAGGAACAGCCCGAACAGGAGCTGGACCCGCAGCCTGAGCCCCTTCGTGTTCGACTCCGGAAGCCGCGCGCTCTTGAGGTCCCTCACCGCCCGGTCCCCCGCTCCGCCACGCGGACGGCCGGGGCCGCCGAGCGGGCCTGCGCGGTGCTGGAGCCCTTCACGCGCTCGTCCGCGAGGGACACCACCGCGCTGCCCTTGGGCATGGCCATGCCCAACTGCTCACGCGCCACGCGCTCCAGGCGGGTCGGGGCCTTGAGCGTGGCCAGCTCCAGCTTGAGCCGGTCGTTCTCCCGGGTGAGCGAGCGGCTCTCGCCCTCCGCGTTGGACAGGCGGTAGCCCATGTCCACCACCAGCACGCGGCTGGTGACGTGGAGGATGCCCACGGCCGCGAACAGGGTGAAGAGCATGACGGCGGGCAACAGGTGCATCAGCACGCCAGCCACGGACACGGAGGGACGCGAGAGGGCCTTGCTCATCGGATTTTCTCCACCGCGCGCAGGTGCGCGCTGCGAGAGCGGGGGTTGGCCTCGACTTCCGCTTCGGAAGCCGCGACGGCCTTCTTGGACACGAGGGCGAAGTCACCCTGGCTGTTGCACACGCACACCGGGAAGCCCGGCGGACAGGTGCACCCGCCCACCAGGGCGCGGAAGGCTTCCTTCACCTTCCGGTCCTCCAGGGAGTGGAAGGAGATGACCGCGGCGCGGCCCCCCACCTTGAGCAGCGAGGGCAGCGCGGCGAGCAGCGCGTCCAGCGCCTCCAGCTCGCCGTTCACCGCCATGCGCAGCGCCTGGAAGGTCCGGGTGGCCACGTGGATGCGGTCCGGCCACGCCTTGCGCGGCACGGCGCGCTTCACCACCTCCGCGGCCTCCAGCGTGCGCTGGGGCAGCGCCTTCTTCAGCTCCCGCGCGATGGGCCGCGCGAAGGGCTCTTCGCCGTAGTCCTTGAGCAGCTTCGCCAGGTCGCGCTCGTCCGTCTCCGCGATGAGCTCCGCGGCGGTGACGCCGCTGTCGCCCATGCGCATGTCCAGCGGGCCGTCCTTCATGAAGGAGAAGCCGCGCTCGGCCACGTCCAACTGGGGCGAGGACACGCCCAGGTCCACCAGCACGCCGTCCACGGGCAGCAGGTCGTGCGCCACGCGGGGCAGGTCCGCGAAGTTGCCCTGCCGGGCCTGGAAGCGCGGGTTGCCGCCCATGCGGGCGGTGGCCGCGGCGAGCGCCACGGGGTCCCGGTCCACGCCCACCACCGTGGCGCCCCGGGCGAGCAGCGCCTGGGTGTGGCCCCCGCCGCCGAGCGTGCCGTCGAGGATGACCTTGCCCTCCGCCGGGTTCAGCAGCTCCACCGTCTCGTGGAGCAGGACGGTCTGGTGCTGGAAGTCCACGGGAGGGGGCCTTGGGTGCGGGGTCAGACGAAGGGAGCGCGCGCGAGCTGGAAGGCGGCCCGGGCATCGTTCATGTGCGGGTACAGCTCGAAGGCGTCATGGGCGCCGGCCGCGCGGAAGATGGCGGCCAGGTACGGCGACAGCCCGGACAGCTTCACGTCCCCACCGGCGCGGCGGAACGCGTCCGTGCGGGCCATCAGCGGGCGCACGCCGCGGTAGTTCAGGTGCGACACGTCCGCGAAGTCCAGGACGACCTGACGGGTGCCCCGGTGCAGCCGGTGCATCAGGTCCTCGCACAGCTTGAGCAGGTCCGCCTCCTCCAGCTCGCCCTCCAGCATCAGCGTCTCCACGCGCTCGGACGCCGCCACCACCGCCCTGTTCCGACGAACCTCCTGCACCTGGTCCATGCGCCTGCCCACCCTTCTCTTTGCGAAACCTGAAGCTGTCGACTTCCTGGCTACGGCTGGCGCAGCTCGCCCAGCACCCGCAACACGTCCGGGGAGGTGGCTTCCTGGCGCGCGTCCTCCTGCGCCTTCGCCCAGCCTTCCTGGCTCCAAAGCTCAATCACCTTCACCATCCCCGCCCACACCACGTCCTTCTCCAGCTTCGCGTACGCCCTGAGCGACGGCGGAATCAGCAGCCGTCCCAGCTTGTCCAGCGGGCACTCCTGCGCGCTGGCCACGTACAGCCGCATCAACGTCTTGACCCCCGGCTCCATGGGGTTGCGCCGGGCGAGCGCGGTCTCCAACGCCTCCCACTCCCGCACCGGGTAGGCGTGGAGGCAGGGGTCCAGGGCCGTGGTGACGATGAGCCGCTCGTCGTAGGCGCCCACCAGCGTCTCCCGGAGCTTCGCCGGGAGGCTGGTGCGCCCCTTCGCGTCGATCTGGTGCTCATAGACGCCTCGGAACACGCGGGACGATCCACCTTTTCAGCCCGACACGGGACGGACCACCACTCCTTCCCACTTCTTACCCCTCTGCGGCCGGCATACATACGCGCCCCCCCCAGGGGGGTCAAGAAAGCGCGCAACAGGCTGGAACACCGCGCGCCCGGGGCCGGACATCCGCCAGGGCACACGCCGCGCGGCCTACCTTTGAGGATGGGGTAAACTTGAGTTCTTCCGCTCCCAGGCTGAGACTGGCGGCGCGTGAACACGAACGTTCGACTGAAGGTGGCCTACAAGACGCCGCAGTCGCTGGTCGGCGAGTACACCCGCAGCGTGGGTCAGGGCGGCGTCACCCTGGAGACGCGCAGGGCCCTTCCGCTGGGCACCCGCTTCACCTTCGAGCTGCACGCGGGCGGCATGCCGCGTCCGGTGGAGGTGCTGGGCGAGGTCGTCAAGGTGGAGCCGCGCCCCGGCGAGCGCTTCCTGCTCACCGTGCGGTACGACGGCGCGGAGGATCGCAGCGCGCTGGACGCGGTGCTCCAGTTCATCTTCGCCCAGGAGGAGCAGAACGGGCTGCGCCGCTTCCCGCGCCTGCCGCTGCACCTGCGCGCGCGCGAGGCCGACCCCCGGGCGCCGTTCTTCTACGTGCGCGACATCTCCCGGGGCGGCGTGGGCCTGGAGGTGGACGCCCCCGCCCTGCCCCGCGAGGTGCAGGTGGGCACGCCCTTCTTCATGGAGATGGAGATGACGGAGGGGCCGCTCCTGCTCCACGGCGAGGTGGCGTGGACGTCGTCCGTGCCGCGCAAGGGCGTGGCGCAGGCGGTGACGCCGGGGTTCGGCGCGACGTTCGGCCGGCTGCGGCCGGACATGCTCCAGCGGCTGGAGGACCTGATGGCGCTGGAGCACCTGCCGCCCGCGCCCTGGCGGGCCCGGGTCAGCTTCGGCCTGGATGCCGTGTCGCGGATGCCCTGACGCTGCTTGCAGGGCACCCGCGCGGTCCCGCCGGTTACAGCGGGTTGTACGGGTAGCCGCCGGCCTCTTCCAGGCCCGCGACGACGGCCTCGCGCAGCTCCGCCGGATCATACGGCGTGAAGGCGTCCAACGCGGACAGGCGCTTGAGCTCCAGCGAGAGCGCGTCCCCCTTGAGCGTGGCGCAGAGCGCGCGGCGGGTGCGCTCGAAGGCGCGGGCGGTGGACTCCATCGCGTACAGCCGCACCAGCGCCACGCGCACCGGGTCCTGCACGCCGCCGGTGGCGGCCTGACGGGTGCGCGTCACCATGGAGTCCAGCGCGTACGCGTCCATCACCACGTCCGCCAGCGCGGCCATGACCTCCTGGTGCTTGTCCAGCTCCGTGCCGAACGTCTCCGCGGCCAGGCGCATGCCGTGGATGGCCAGGTGCTTGGCGCACTCGGCGGCGATCTCCTCGTTGGCGAGCGCGTCCTGGCGGCCCGCGCGGGGGCGCTCGCCGCGGCCCAGCTCCTCCGCCACGGCGCGCGCCTGCGCGAACAGCGGCAGGTCGCCCTTCACGGCGCGCTTGAGCAGCATGCCGGTGATGAGCATCCGGTTGATTTCGTTGGTGCCCTCGAAGATGCGGTTGATGCGCGCGTCGCGGTAGGCGCGCTCCACCGGGTACTCCTCGATGTAGCCGGCGCCGCCGTGCACCTGCACCGCGTCGTCCACCAGGAAGCCGATGGCCTCCGAGCCGAAGACCTTCATGATGGAGGCCTCGGTGGCGAACTCCTCCATGGCGGCGATGACGTGCGCGTCGTAGTCCGCGTCCGAGCGCTCCTTGGACGCGAGGCGCCCGTCCACCAGCCCCGCCGTGCGGTACGTCATGCTCTCCACCGCGTAGACGAGCGTGGCCATGCGCGCGAGCTTCTCGCGGATGAGCGGGAAGGTGGCGATGGGCGCCTTGAACTGCTTGCGCTCCTGGGCGAAGCGCAGCGCGCTCTGCAGTTGCAGCTTCATGCTCCCGATGACGCCCGCGCCCAGCTTCAGGCGGCCGTAGTTGAGGATGTTGAAGGCGATGCGGTGGCCCTTGCCCAGCTCGCCCAGCAGGTTCTCCACGGGCACCTGCGCGTCCTCGAAGTAGAGCGGGCACGTGGACGAGCCGCGGATGCCCATCTTGTGCTCCTCCGGGCCCACGGTGAGGCCCGGGGTGTCCTTCTCCACGATGAAGCCGGTGAACTTGTCGCCGTCCACCTGCGCGAAGACGACGAACACGTCCGCGAAGGCCGCGTTGGTGATGTAGAGCTTGGAGCCGTTGAGGACGTAGTGCTTGCCGTCCGCGGACTTCACCGCCTTCGTCTTCGCCCCGCGCGCGTCGCTGCCGCTGCCCTGCTCCGTCAGCGCGTACGCCGCCACCCACTCACCCGAGGCGAGCCTGGGCAGGTACTTCGCCTTCTGCGCCTCGTTGCCGAACCACACGATGGGCAGCGAGCCGATGCCGGTGTGCGCGCTGGACGTCACCGACCAGGAGCCCAAAAGGCTCATGGCCTCCGCCAGCAGCAGCGACGTCGTCTTGTCCAGGCCCGTGCCGCCGTAGGTCTCCGCGATGTCCACGCTCAGGAGGCCCAGCTCGCCCGCGCGGCGCAGCAGGTCGCGCAGGAGCGCGTTGTCCTTGCCCTCGATGCGCTCGGCCTGGGGCAGCACCTGCTCGCGGCAGAACTGGAGCGCCGTCTTGAAGAAGAGCCGCTGCTCCTCGGAGAACGTCTCGGGCGTGAGGATGCGGGTGGAGCCCACCTCCTGGAAGAGGAAGGTGCCCCCGGCGAGGACATCCTGGGGGCGGGAAGCGGGCTCGGTTGCGGCGACCATCGACGACCTCCGGGGAGGGAGCATGTCCCTCCGAAGCCTTCGGGAAAAAGGCGCGCGGCACATTAGGGCGCGCGCCACGTCACCGGTAGTAGCGGCGAGGCCCCACCGCCTCAATGCGACCCGGGACTCCACCCGGGGTGCGTGCCCGCCCGCCAGGCGGGAGGCTTCAGGGCCCCCGTCCTACGGGGAATCCGCGTCCGGAGCGGCGCGGGGCGTGGGGTACACGAGGCAGAGCGTGTCGAAGAGCCCCTCCCGCGGCGCGACGTACGTGCCGCCGAGCGCCCGCGCCACCTGCACCACCTCCGTGCCGAACGACGGGACGAGGCACAGGTCATCCGAAGTGGTGAAGCGCGTCTTCAGCCGGGCCAGCTCCCGCCGCAGCGTCGCGATGTCCTGGCGCCCGCCACGCACCGGCACGGACGGGCCGTTGCGGTCCGGCCCCGGCAGCTTGCCCACGCTGGTGGTCAGCTCGAAGCCGTCCGCGCGCTGGATGACGCGCAGCTTGCCGGGCGCCACCTCCTCCAGCCACGCCCGGAAGCCCTGCTCGTCGCGCAGCACCACCCGGTAGGCCACCGGCGCGTCCGGGTGCTGGAGCCATACCCCGTCCGCCTGCGTCCGGAGCACCGCCAGCGCGTCCGACACCTGCGCGAGGAACGTGTCCACGTCCCCTACGGCAATGAGCACGTCCCTGCCCCGCACCCGCTCCGCGAGCCGGGCCGAGTCCGGAGCCCGGGCCGGAGTGAAGGCCTCCGCGCCCAGGAGCACCTGCTCTCCCGACAGCTCCAGGCGCAGGACGTCGTCCGGAAGGGGCTCGCCCCAGACAGGCGCGGCCACGGCCGTGACGGTCGCGTCCGCCCAGGTGCCCGCGTCCACGGGAGCGGTTGAAGGGGCCCCCGCATCCACGGCGAGTGAGGGCATTTGGGCCACCGCGCGTGCGGGTCCGGCGGGCGGAGACTCCCGGCAACCACCCCATGTGAGGCTGCTCCACACCAAGAGGAAGAATGCAGGGTTACAGGAACGGGCTGGCGAGCGTAGCGGAATATTCCACCCGGAGCGTCTGAATGGCCTCATGATAGCGTCTCGCGGTTTTTGCGAAGGACTCCCCTCCACCGGAGCCGATTCGAACGTGCCGCCTTCCGCCGGCTTCCAGTTCGGCAAGTACAAGCTGCTCGAGCGCATCGCGACGGGCGGCATGGCGGAGATCTACCGCGCCCGGATGACGGCGGTGGCGGGCGTGACGAAGCCGGTGGTCATCAAGAAGATCCTCCCCGGCTACGCGGACGACAGCGCGTTCGTGTCCATGTTCATCAACGAGGCGCGCATCGCGCTGGGGCTGTCGCACGGCAACATCGCGCAGATCTTCGACTTCGGGGAGGTGGAGGGCGAGTACTTCCTCGCGATGGAGTGGGTGGACGGCCATCCGCTCTCCCGCGTGCTGCGCCGCGCGAGGGAGAAGGGGCTGCCCGCGCTGCCGCCGCCGCTGGCGGTGCTGGTGGCCATCGACATGCTGCGGGGGCTGGCGTACGCGCACACGCGGCTGGATGACAACGGCCGCCCGCTGCACATCGTCCACCGGGACGTGAGCCCGCAGAACGTGCTCCTCTCCTTCGAGGGGCAGGTGAAGCTGGTGGACTTCGGCATCGCGCGGGCGCGGCTCGCCGGGCGCTCCGACACCAAGGTGGATCCAGCGAAGGGCAAGTACGTCTACTTCGCGCCGGAGCAGGCGCGCGGCGAGGCGCTGGACGCGCGCACGGACGTGTTCGCCGCGGGCACGGTCCTCTACGAGATGCTCTGCGGGCGGCGCCCCTTCGAGGGCTCGCTCCAGGACGTGCTGCGGAAGATTGCCCAGGGCGACTTCGCCCGCCCGCGCGAGTGGACGCCGAACATCCCGGCCGCGCTGGAGCGCATCCTGCTCACCGCGATGGCCACGAGCCCGGAGCAGCGCTACCCCACCGCGCAGGCCTTCGCGGAGGCGCTGGCGCGCCAGCTCCACGTCACCGCGCCGGACGTGTCCGCCAGCGACCTGGGGCACTTCATGGGCTACCTCTTCGAGCCGGAGCTCGTGGAGGCCGGCCGCCCGGTGCAGTTGCCGCGCGAGTTCATCGCGCGGGTGGGCCGCTGGAGCGGCGTCGCCGAGCCGCCGCCCATCGCCACGCCTCCGGAGGTTCCCCGCCACGTCTCCGAGCCCGGGGGGGAGCCCCGCGAGCCCCGGGGCGACCTGACGACGCAGCCCCTGCCCCCGCAGGCGATGCCTCCCGAGCCGCCGCCCGCGTGGCACCGCTCCCTGCGAGGCTGGGCGGTGCGCGGCGCGCCGGTGGCGGTGGCGGCGCTCGTGGCCACGTGGCTGGGGCTGATGATGGGCGGCTCCAACACGTTCGCGGTGGAGCTCAGCTCCTCGCCCGCGGGCGCCACCATCCGCGTGAACGGCCGGACGCTGGTGGAGACGACGCCCACGCTCATCACCCAACTGCCGTCGGACCGCGACCACGTGCTGGAGGTGCTGCTGCCGGGCATGGTGCCCTTCAGCCAGCGCATCCACGCCGAGCGCGGCACCACGCTGGCGGTCCACGCGCGGCTCGCCCCGAAGCATGCGGCCACGGCGCGCGCCCTGCCCCCCGCGGGTCCGGCCGAGACGCCCGCGTCCATCGCCCGCTACTCCTCCGGCGGCCCGTTCGCGCTCAGTCCGGCGGCGCACGCCCTGCGCGTGCCCTCGTCCCAGGCGGCGCGCCTGCGGTTGGACCCCACCCGCGCCTATGGCCTGCGCGTGGAGGGCCGCGTGTCGGTGGGCGGCCCGCTGCCGGTCGCCCAGGCCGTGTACTTCCTGGAGGGCGGCACGGCGCTGGCCGCGCGCGACAGCTTCGGCCTGGTGGGCGCCGACGAGGTGCTGGTGCGCGACGCCTCCGTCCTCTACGTGTTCCTCTGGGACGACCGCCCCGACGACAACCGCGGCGCGCTCCAGGTGCACGTGCGCGAGCAGGCGAGCGGCGCCATCACCACCCTGCTCCTGGACGCGCGCCGGCACGCCGTCTCGCTGTCCCCCCATGACGGCTTCACCCTGCGGGAGCTGGATCCGTCCACCACCTACCGCGTCGTCGTGCGCTCGTCCGGGGAGCCGGCGCGCACGCGCGGCTTCGGCGGCGGCGCGGTGGACGGCGTGCTCGCGCTGCACGGCGCGGGGCCGTCCCCGGCCGTGGCCCCGGGCACGCTGGAGGTGCTGGAGGTCAACCAGCCCACGGTGATGCGCGGCGCGAGCTGGCTGCGGCTCGCGTTCCCGGACGACGACGTCCACGACAACTCCGGCGGCCTCACGCTGGAGGTGACGCCGGTGGCGCCGCTGCACCAGTAGCGCGCGCGACGGGCCGCTACAGGGCACCGCCAGCCTGTAGCCGAAAAATTGATCATCCGGAGGCCGCCCCTACCCTGGGCCGCCACGGAGGACGCTCATGAAGAAGCTGCTGGCGGTGCTGGCCCTGGGGTTCGCGGTGATGGCGACAGTGGGACTTTCCACCCGCGTGGACGCGCGGCCCGGAAGCACGGTGGACGAGGGGCCGACCGACGCCCAGATCGACGCGGTCCTGGACTCGCGGGCGCACGAGGTCATGGCCAAGCTGTTGGAAGCGCAGCGCAATGCCCACCGGACGACACCGCTTCCCCGGTAATCTCGTGGCATCCGGCGGGGCACGGTGCTACGACCGGCGCTCGCTTCGGTGCTCATCACACCCGCCCACGAGGGGGCCATGCCAGAAGGGTCCGCTGCACTCCAGCTCCAGGTTGGAGACCGGGTCGTCTACCCCAACCAGGGGGTCTGCCGCGTCGCCGCCATCGACGTGAAGGAGGTGGCGGGCCAGAGCCTCACCTTCGTCACCATGCGCCGGGAGGAAGACGGCGCGGTCGTGATGGTGCCGCAGGGAAAGATTGTCTCCATTGGCGTCCGCAAGGTGGCCAGTCCCGCTGACGTGGAGGAGATCTACGCGTTCCTCCGCTCGGACAGCGACAAGGCGGACCTGGACTGGAAGCAGCGCGCGCGCACCAACCTGGACCGCATGACCCAGGGCGGAATCCTGGGGCTGGCGGAGGTCGTCAAGGGCCTCCAGGTCCTCAGCGAGCTGCGGCCGTTGCCCACCAAGGAGCGCGAGCTCTACGACAACGCCCGGCACCTGCTGGTGTCGGAGGTCGCCGCCGCGCTGGGCACCGCCGAGGCCAACGCCGAGGACTCCATCGACATCGTCCTCTTCCCGCCCGGGAAGGAGCGTCCCAAGCGCACCGCCGCGGAGTTCGCGCGGCCCGGTGGCGACGAGGACGACATGGACCTGGACGGCGACCTCATGGGTCTGGAGGGCGGAGAGCTGGACCTGCCCTCGGACGAGGAGCCGCAGTCCGAGTCCGAGGAGGAGTCCTCCGAGGAGGGTGGCGAGGAGGAAGGCGGCGAGGAGGGGGCCGAGGACGCCCCCAAGAAGCGCGGCCGTCCGCCCAAGGCCAAGCCGGCCGAGGGCGCGGAGCCCGCCGCCCCGAAGAAGCGCGGCCGTCCGCCCAAGCCGAAGCCGGAGGTGGCGGAGGGTGCCGAACCCGCCGCCCCGAAGAAGCGCGGCCGTCCGCCCAAGGCGAAGCCGCCCGAAGGCGCCGCGCCCGCGGAGCCCGCCGCGCCCAAGAAGCGTGGCCGTCCTCCCAAGGCGAAGCCGCCCGAGGACGAGTGAACCCCACGGCCCTCCCGGCCGCCCGCGGCGCGCGTCCCAGCGCGCCCGGCACGCCGCGAGGGCCTTCCCGCCGAGGTGACGCCCCGTGATTCGCGTCGTGACGCTGGACCCCTTCGACGACAAGCAGCTCGCCAAGTTCAACCGCACGCTCTACACGGCCTTCGGCGTGGGCAGCGAGCACAGCGGCTCCGCGGAAGTGCCCGCGGGCATGTCCGAGCCCCTGGACGCGGAGAAGCTGCTCGATGAGGTGAAGGGCATCCGGGCCTACAAGGACGACAAGGTGCTGCTGCTCACCTCGCGCAAGCTGAAGGACCGGGACCTGCCCAGCGGCAAGGCGCCCACGTCGGGCTTCGCGAGGTACGGCAAGGACCGCGCCATCCTCTCCATCGCGCCGTTCAAGGACCTGGAGAAGGACTTCAAGCCCATCGCGCGGCACGCGCTGCACCAGTTGGGCACGCTCTGGGAGCTGCACCACTGCCTGGATCCGCGCTGCTCGATGTACCCACCCTGGACGCCGTCCTTCAACCAGGGCGACCACATCTTCTGCACCTTCTGCCGCGAAAAGAGCGAGCAGAAGATCCGTCTTGCCAAGTCCTAAGGCCCTGCGCGCCCTGCCCCTGGTGGAGCTGGGGGCCCTGCTGCTCGTCGCGCTCCTGTGCCTGGCCTTCCAGTTGCGGCTCCCGGGCCGGCTGCCCACGGACGCGGATGAGCGCGCCGTGGCGGACGTGCTGGCCCGCGACGCGCGGCCCGGGGACGCGGTGCTGCTGTTCCCCTGGTGGACCGAGCGCGCCCGCCTCTTCGTGCCGTCCTCCGTGCCCGTGTACGGGTGGCTGGAGTCGGACGGCGCGGACTTGAGCGCGCACCCGCGCATCTGGGTGCTGGGCCAGCCGGAGCTGCCCCGCTCCGACGTGGGCGCGTTCGAAGCGGCCTTCCTCCCCGGCCGCAAGGCGCTGGGCCCCGGGTCGCGCATGGGCCCGCTGTCGCTGCGCCTCTACGAGAACGGCCGCTACCGCCCGCGCCACTGGGTGGCGAGCGAGTCCGCGAGCGCGGCGCGCGTGTACCTGGAGCAGCCGGACGGCTCGCGCAAGGACTGCCCCTTCGACGGGCGCGTGCACCGCTGCCCCGGCCCGCCGCACCTGTACGTGGCGCCGGAGTGGCACGAGATCTTCTACGAGCCCCGGCACTGCCTGTGGATGCACGCGCCCGGAGGCGCGCAGCGGCTGGTGGCCGAGTTCGCCAACGTGCCCTCCGGCATGGGGCTGCGGATGGAGGGCGGCATCATCTTCGAGTTCGCGCACTCCAAGGACCCGCGCCTGTCCACCGCGTACGTGGGCGTGGATGACGCGGTCACGGGCGAGCGGCTGATGTACGTGCCCATTCCCCCGGGCCGCGAGGGCGTGCAGAAGGCGGAGGTGGTGCTGCCGCCCGGGCCGCCGCGCACGGTGAAGGTCTGGACGCAGGCGGACAACGCGGAGTCGCGGCAGGTGTGCCTGGACGTGATGGCGCTGGAGCCCGCGGTGGGGGTGAAGCCATGAGCGCGCTGGGCACCGGACGCCCCGCGACGCGCGAGGAGAAGCTCACGGCGCTGGCGCTGTGGGTGCTGGCGTTCGCGGCGCTGTGGAGCACGGAAGCCGCCGTGGGCTTCACGCGCGACGAGAGCGTCTACTTCGCCGCGGCGGAGGGCTACTCGCAGTGGTTCCGGCTGCTGTTGCACTCGCCCGCGCAGGCGTTCACGGACAGCGCCATCGTGCGCCTGTGGGACTACAACCACGAGCACCCGGCGCTGATGAAGACGCTGTTCGGGTTGAGCCACCTGCTCTTCCACGACACGCTGGGCCTCTTGCGCGACGCGACGGCCTACCGGCTGCCCGCGTTCGCGATGGCGGCGCTGGTGCCCGCGCTGTGCTTCCTCCTGGGCAGCGCGCTGTACGGCCGCACCGCGGGGTGGTTCGCCGCCCTCTCCTTCCTGCTGGTGCCGCGCCAGTACTTCAACGCGGAGCTGGCGTGCTTCGACATGCCGGTGGCCGCGATGTGGCTGCTCGTCGTGTACTGCTTCTGGCGCGCGCTGGAGAGCACCCGCTGGGGCGTCGCGTGCGGCGTGGCGTTCGGACTGGCCATCGCCACGAAGCACAACGCCCTCTTCCTGCCGTTCGTGCTGACGCCGTTCGCGCTGTGGCGCGCGTGGCACGCGAGCGAGGGCGCCCCGGAGGCCCGCGTGCGGCTCGTCCGCTTCGTGGGCCTGTTCGCGGCGGTGGCGGTGCTGTACGGCCTGCTGGTGGTGTTCCTGGGCGGGCCCGCCGGGTTCCAGAAGAAGTTCCTGCTCCTGAGCCCGCACACGCTGTTCTTCGTGGGGCTCGCGGTGGGCAGCGTGGTGCTGCTGCGCGACCTGGGGCGGGTGAGCCCACCGGTGACGCGGGCGCTGGTGCCGCTGGCGGCCATGGCGGTGCTGGGCCCGGTCCTCTTCTACCTGCACTGGCCCTACCTGTGGCACGCGCCGGTGGACCGCACGGCGTGGTACCTGGCCTTCCACGCGACGCACAACCACTACGCCTGGTTCTACCTGGGCACGCTGATGCGCGGGCCGCCCTTCCCGCTCAGCTACGTGGTGGTGAAGACGGCGCTGACGGTGCCCACCAGCCTCTTCGCGCCCATGGTGACGGGCTTCGTGGCGCTCGTGGGCCGCGCGCTCCTGAGCCTGAGCGCGCGCACGCGGGACTGGGTGCGGATGCCCACCGCGTCGGAGGCGCTGGTGGGCGTCAACGCGGTGACGTCCATCCTCATCATCAGCCACCCGCAGGTGCCGCACTTCGGCGGCGTGAAGCACTGGTTCCCGTCCATGCCCTTCCTGGGCATCCTCGCGGGCGCGGCGGTGGCGCGCGGGTGCTTCGCGCTGTGGGAGGTGCTCAAGGCGCGGCGGCCCTCGGTGTCACCGTGGGTGGTGACGGTGCCGGTGTTCGCGCTGCTCCTGGTGCCCGCGCTGCTGGGGCTGGTGCGGGTGTTCCCGTACGGCACGGCGGCGTACTCGGAGCTGGCGGGCGGGCTGCCGGGCGCGGCGACGCTGGGGATGCAGCGGCAGTTCTGGTCCAGCCACGTCACCGGCGTGCTGCCGTGGATCAACGAACACGCGAAGCCGGGCGCGCGCATCTACCTGCACGAGGTGAACGGCTTCTCGTTCCGCGACTACCAGCGCAACGGCATGCTGCGTCCGGACGTGCGGCCGGTGAACAGCCCGTTCGACGCGGACATCGTCGCGTACCAGTACCACCAGGAGTTCCGCGAGCACGAGTTCCTCACGTGGCAGGCCTTCGGCACGCGCACGCCCGTCACCGGGCTGTACCTGGACGAAACGCCGCAGGTCATCGTCTACCAACGCCCGGAGTAGCAGCGGGCCAGCATGACGCAGGGGGCCATGTGCACGACCGTGCACTCGGCGGCCTCCCGGGCGTCCACGAAAAGCGGACAGGACGGAAAGGCGTGGCGCCGGGGTAGGCTCGTGGCCGTCGGCCATTCCACCTTCCCGGGGAGGAACACATGACGCGCTGGACGGGCTTGTTGACGGTGATGGCGCTGGGCGTGGGCTTCGTCGGCTGTGACGACGCGAAGCCGCCCGCGAGGGTGACGCGCGCGCAGGTGAAGCGCACGGGCCCCGCCACGATGGAGATCATCCCCGTGGAGGGGCAGCTCCCCTACTGCATGCTCTTCACGATGTCCGAGAAGGGCGTCATCCGGCAGCTCACGCTCACGCGCGAGAACCGCTCCATCCGCTGCGACCCGGGCCGGCCCGTCGCCAACACCAGCTTCCGCGTGCCGGTGCAGGAGGGGAAGGTGCGCATCTACATCTTCTTCTCCGACGAGCGCGTGCCTGCGGGCTCCGTGGCGCAGCAGCTCTACGACCTGCGCGACCGCGAGCGCGTCACGGCCATGGACCTGCGGCTGCCGGGGCGCGTCTTCGTGGAGACGCTGGAGTTCACGCCGGAGACGGGCGAGCCGGAGCAGACGGGCGGCATCGTGGGCGCGGGCGGCGTGGTGACCTCCGACGGAGGCACGGCCCAGGACGCGGGCACCCGCGCGCTGACCATGGAGCCGCTGGCCAACTGAGCGCCAGACGCGAAGAGGCCCGAGGGTGGATGTCCGCCCCCGGGCCTCCGTGCTGCTTCAAGCCGTGCCACCGTGGCCGCCTAGTTCAGCCAGCCACCGCCGTAGCGGCTGCGCTCCAGCCGGGCCAGGCGCTCGCGCTCCTGCCGTTCCCGCTCCAGCCGCGCCTGCCGCTCGCGCTCCTGCCGTTCCCGCTCCAACCGCGCCTGCCGCTCCCGCGCCTGCCGCTCGCGTTCCTGCCGCTCGCGCTCCAGCCGGGCCTGACGCTCGCGCTCCTGCCGCTCGCGCTCCATGCGGGCCTGGTCCTGGCGGCTCACGAGGGGGCTGGCGGCGTGGATGTCCGCCGCCATCACCGGGGAGCTCGCGACGAGCGCCACAGCCACCACCATCTTCTTGAGCATCGCCTTCATGACCTGCCTCCGTGAGCCGCGTTGTCGCTGCGTTCTGAACCTACGGACGGAGGAGCGCCTGCTCGATTCAACCTCGCCATCGGAAGATGGCCCTGCTGAAACACTCCGAAATCAAGTCCGAGTGAAGCCGCTCCGGACGCGGACAGGAGGGGTAGGCTCGCGGCCGCTGCATTCCACCTTTCCTGGGAAGAACACGTGACGCGCTGGACGGGCTTGTTGACGGTGATGGCGTTGGCCGCGGGCTCCGTGAGCTGCGACGACGCGAAGCCCGTGAAGGTGACGCGTGCGCTGGTGAAGCGCACGGGCCCCGCGACGATGGAGATCATCCCTTTCGAGGGACAGCTCCCCTACTGCCTGCTCTTCACCATGTCCGAGAAGGGCGTCATCCGGCAGCTCACGCTCACCCGCGAGAACCGCTCCATCCGCTGCGACGCGAACCAGCCCGTCGCCAACACGCGCTTCCGCGTGCCGGTGCAGGAGGGGAAGGTGCGCGTCTACGTCTTCTTCACCGACGAACCCGTGCAGGCGAACTGGGTGGCTCGGCAGCTCTACGAGTTGCGCGACCGCGAGCGCATCACCGCCATGGACCTGCGGCTGCCGGGGCACATCTTCGTGGAGACGCTGGAGTTCACGCCGGAGACCGCCGCCGTCGCGGACGCGGGAAGCACGGCCCCCGACGCCGGCGCCCGCACGCGGACCGTGGAGTCCGGCCCCCGCTGAGCTCCAGACGCGAAGAGGCCCGAGGGTGGATCTCCGCCCCCGGGCCTCCGTGCTGCTTCAAGCGGTGCCACCATGGTCGCCTAGTTCACCCAGCCGCCCCGGTAGTGCGAGTCGCGCCGCGCCAGCCGCTCCCGCTCCTGCCGCTCGCGCTCCAGCCGCGCCAGGCGCTCCCGCTCCCTGCGCTCCCGCTCGATCCGGGCCAGGCGCTCCCGCTCCCGCCGCTCGCGCTCGATGCGGGCCTGACGCTCGCGCTCCCGCCGCTCGCGCTCGATGCGGGCCTGACGCTCGCGCTCCTGCCGTTCGCGCTCCAGCCGGGCCTGACGCTCGCGCTCCATCCGCGCCTGCTCCTGCCGTTCCCGCTCCAGCCGCGCCAGGCGCTCCCGCTCCTGCCGCTCGCGCTCCATGCGGGCCTGGTCCTGGCGGCTCACGAAGGGAGAGGCGCCGTGGAAGTCCGCCGCCATCACCGGGGAGCTCGCGACGAGCGCCACAGCCACCACCATCTTCTTGAGCATCGTCTTCATGACCTGCCTCCGTGAGCCGCGTTGTTGCTGCGTTCTGAACCTTCTGACGGAGGAGTCCCTGCCCGATTCAACCGCGCCAAAAGCACGGGGCCCCTCCCGTTTCCCTCGGAAGAGGCCCCGCTGAAACACTCTGAAATCAAGCCGGAGTGAAGCCGCTTTTCAGTACGCCTCGCGGGCCATGGCCAGCAGGTCCGCCTCCGTCACGGCGCGCGGATTGCCCTGGTGGGACGCGTCCTGGAACGCCTTCTGCGCGATGTGCTCCAGGTCCTTCTCCTGCACGCCCGCGTCGCGCAGCCGCGTGGGGATCCCCACGGCCGCCGCCAGCTTGCGCACGCGGTCGATGGCGTTCGCCGCGAGCACCTCCTCGCGCGCGTGGGTCGTGTCCCCCAGCGCCGTGGCGATGCGCGCCAGCCGCGCCGTGCAGGACGCGCGGTTGAACTCCATCACCGCGGGCAGGACGATGGCGTTCGCCAGACCGTGCGGCACGTGGGAGATGGGCGTGAGCGCGTGCGCCAGCGCGTGGCTCGCGCCCAGGCCCTTCTGGAAGGCCATGGCGCCCTCCATCGCGGCCACCATCATGTCCGTGCGCGCCGCCAGGTCGCGGCCCTCCTTCACCGCCGTCACCAGCGAGCGCCCCACGCGCATCACCCCGTCGATGGCCACCGCGTCCGCGAGCGGGTGGAAGCCATTGGCGACATACGCCTCGATGCAGTGGGTGAGCGCGTCCATGCCCGTGGCCGCCGTGACGGACGGGGGCAGGCCCAGCGTCAGCTCCGGGTCGATGACCGCCGCCTTCGGCAGCAGGTGCGGGCTGAAGATGACCGTCTTGCGGCCCGTGTCCGCCAGCGTCACCACGCCCGAGCGCCCCACTTCGGAGCCCGTGCCCGCCGTCGTCGGGATGGCGATGAGCGGCGGCAGGTCGTCGCGCACGTACTGGTCGCCGCCCTTCGCGTCGTCGTAGCGGCTGAGCGGCGGCTCGTGCGTGGTGAGCAACTGCACCAGCTTGCCCGCGTCCAGCGCGCTGCCACCGCCCAGGGCGACGATGCCGTCCGCCTTGTGCGCGCGGTACGCCTCCAGTCCCGCGAACACGTCCTTCTCCGTGGGGTTGGGCTCCACGCGGTCGAACACCGCGCAGTCCAGCCCCGCGCCCTTGAGCACGTCCGTCACGCGCGCGGCGAGCCCCGCCTTCACCACGCCCGCGTCCGTCACCAGCAGCGGGCGCTTCATGTTCAACCGCGCCGCGTGCGCGGGCAGCTTCTGGAGCGCGCCCGCGCCGAACACGATGCGCGTGGGCCACGCCATCTCCGTGACGCGCGGCTCCGAGGGAATGTCGAAAGGCTTCATGAACGGTCCTCCTTCGAAATCAGATGAGCTCCAGGTAGCGCTCCAGCTCCCAGGAGGTGACCGCCCGCTCGTACTGGCGCACCTCCCACTCGCGGGTGCGCACGAAATGGTCCACGAAGCCGTCGCCCAGGATTTCGCGGGCGCGCTCGCTGTTCTTGAGCAGCGCCACCGCGTCCTTCAGGTTGCGGGGCAGCGGCTTCGTGTTCTTCGCCTCGTAGGCGTTGGACAGCACGGGCGCGGGCGGCTCGATTTCGTTCTCGATGCCCCACAGGCCCGCGGCCAGGCTCACCGCCATGCCGATGTACGCGTTCATGTCCGCGCCCAGTTGGCGGTACTCGATGCGCATGGACTTGCCGCTGTCACCGATGACGCGGATGGCGCAGGTGCGGTTCTCCAGGCCCCACGTCGCGGTGGTGGGCGCCCAGGTGTTCTCCACGCTGCGCTTGTAGCTGTTGATGGTGGGCCAGTAGAGCGCCGTCAGCTCCGGCATCAGCGCCACCTGCCCGCCGATGTAGTGCCGCATCAGCTTGCTCATCCCGTGCTTCTGCGACGGGTCGTGGAAGAGGTTCTCCTCGTCCTTCAGGTTCCACAGCGACTGGTGCACGTGGCCGGAGCAGCCCGGCAGCTTCGGGTCCACCTTCGCCATGAAGCACGCGGACACGCCGTGCCTCGCGCAGATCTCCTTCACCACCGTCTTGAAGAGCGCCGCGCGGTCCGCCGCCAGCTCCAGCGTGTCGTAGCGGATGGCGGCCTCGAAGACGCCGGGGCCCGTCTCCGTGTGGAAGCCCTCGATGTTGAGCCCGTACGCGTTGCACCCGTCGATGAGCGCGTGCACCAGCGGCGCGTTCATGGACGTGCGCAGCCACGAGTAGCCGAACATGCCCGGCGTCAGCGGCGTGAGGTCCTTGAAGCCCTTCTCATGCAGGCTCTGCGGGCCCTCCTTGAAGAGGAAGAACTCGTACTCCGCGCCGAACTTGGGCAGGAAGCCCAGCTTGCGCGCGCGCTGCCCCATCTTCTGGAGGAGCTGGCGCGGGCTCGCCTCGAAGGGCGTGCCGTCCGGGTTCACGAAGTCCAGCAGGAAGGCCGCGGTGTCCGGCTCCCACGGGATGATGCGCGCGGTGGACAGGTCCACCTTCGCGGGCGTGTCCGGGTAGCCCGTGTGCCAGCCCGTCACCTTCGTGTTGTCCAGCAGCTCGTCGCCCAGGTCCCAGCCGAAGACGACGTCGCAGAAGCCCATGTTGCTCTTCGCGGCGCTGTAGAACTTCTCCAGCGAGACGTACTTGCCGCGGAAGACGCCATCCACGTCGATGGCGCCCAGCTTCACCTTGCGGACGCCCTTCTCGTCCATCCACCGGCGCAGGGCGTCCATGTCCCCCTGCTGTCCGGACACCGCTCGCGGCCCTCCCTCGCTCCGCTCCTTCGCGCGGGCCCGGCGGGCCATCGCCGGATGGGTGAGCACCTTGGCCTTGGGACGCGACGCCATGCGGACCTTCCTTTTCTTCGTCATGCGGCGGTGAAGCGGTGGAATGGAGGGGAATGCACGCGCGCGTCAGGGAGACGGCAGCTTCGTCCACACGGCTTTCGTCTGGAGGTAGCCGTCCAGCGCGTGGTGGCCCAGGTCCTTGCCCCAGCCGGATTCCTTGTAGCCACCGAAGGGCGCAGCGTCGTCGAACTCGTTGAAGCAGTTGATCCACACCACGCCGCTCTTCACCTGCTTCGCCAGCGCGTGCGCCTTCGCGACGTCCCCCGTCCAGATGGACGCGGCCAGGCCGTACTGCGTGCTGTTCGCCATCGCGATGGCCTCCGCGTCGTCGCGGAAGCGCAGGCAACTGAGCACCGGGCCGAAGATCTCCTCCTGCGCGATCTTCATGTCCGGCTTCACGTCGCCGAAGATGGTGGGCTTCACGAAGCAGCCCTTCGCCTTGAAACCCTCCGTGTCGCGGCCACCGCCCGAGAGCAGCTTCGCGCCCTGCTGCTTGCCGCTCTCGATGTAGCCCAGCACCACGTCCATCTGCTTCTGGCTCACCAGCGCGCCCATCTCCGTGGTCGCGTCCAGCGGGTCGCCCACCTTCATCGCGCGCGCCTTCTCCACCAGCTTCGCGACGAAGGCGTCGTAGGCCTTCTCATGCACCAGCACGCGGCTGCCCGCGTTGCAGGTCTCACCCTTGTTGCCGAAGATGCCCCAGAAGCACGCCTCCACCGCGCGGTCGAAATCCGCGTCCGGGAAGATGATCTGCGGGCTCTTGCCGCCCAGCTCCAGCGTCAGCTTCTTCAGGTTGCTCGCGGCGGACGCCTGGAGCAGCCGGCGCGCGGTGCGGCCGGAGCCGGTGAACGAGATCTTGTCCACGTCCGGGTGCCGCGCGATGGCCTCGCCCGCGGGGTCGCCCAGGCCGGTGATGACGTTGATGACGCCGGGCGGGAAGCCCGCCTCCAGCGCCAGCGCGCCCAGCTTCAGCGCGGTGAGCGGCGTGTACTCGGAGGGCTTCACCACCACCGTGCAGCCGGCGGCCAGCGCGGGGCCCAGCTTCCAGCCCAGCATGCACGTGGGGTAGTTCCACGGAACGATGGCGCCCACCACGCCCACCGGCTCCTTGAGCGCGTAGGTGTGGAAGGGGCCGTCCACGGGCAGCACCTCGCCCGTGATGGTGCTGGCCATGTCCGCGAAGTTCGCGAGCGTCGCGGCTGCCGGCGCCACGTCACCCCGGATGGCGTCCTTGAAGGTCTTGCCGTTGTTCAGCGACTCGACGAGCGCGAACTCCTCGCGGCGCTCGTAGAGCAGGTCCGCCAGCTTGCGGATGAGCTTGCCGCGCTCGCGGCCGGTCATCTTCCCCCACGGCCCGGATTCGAAGGCGCGGCGCGCGGCCTTCACCGCGCGGTCCACGTCCGCGGCGGTGCCCGCGGGCACGTCCGCGATCTTCTGGCCGGTGGCGGGGTTCACCACCGCGAAGGTGCCGCCTTCAACGGGGTCCACCTGCTGCCCGTCGATGAGCAGCTTGAGGACAGGGAGCTTGGGAGTAAGCGAACGAGCGTCGGTCATGACGAGGCCTCGGGTGAGCACGGCGCGCGAGCGACCTGGAAGTGGCGGGCACCGGACACGGACGGCTGGACACGGTAGGAATGGAGACATGACGCGGCAAGCTGCCCCCATGAAGAACGTCCTCCTGCTGAAAGCCGGCGACGCGGCGACCTCCGTCCAGCTCTCCGTGGGCGACTACGAGCGGTGGTTTCTGCAAACCATTGGACTGTCCGGTCAGCGCTTCGACATCCTCCCCGTGCACCGGGGCGCGCCGCTGCCGAAGGACGCGAAGGGCTACGACGCGGTGATGATGACGGGCTCGCCCCTGTCGGTGACGCAGCGCGAGCCGTGGATGGAGCGCGCGGGCGCCTTCATGGTGGAGGCGGGCGAGCAGGGCATCCCCGTGCTCGGCGTGTGCTTTGGCCAACAACTCCTCGCCGAGGCCTACGGCGGCAAGGTGACACGCAACCCCAACGGCCGCGAGACGGGCACCGTGGAGGTGGCGCTCTCACCCGAGGGCCGCGCGGATCCGCTGTTCACCGGCCTGCCGGAGCGCTTCGCGGTGCAGGCCACCCACGAGGACATCGTCGCGCGCCTGCCAGAAGGAGCGACGGTGCTCGCGGGCAACGCCAACACCGCGAACCAGGCGCTCGCGTTCCGGAACAACGTGCGCGGCGTGCAGTTCCACCCGGAGATGCCCACGGACGCCATGCGCGCGGTCATCCTCGCTCGCGAGGACAAGCTGGACGCGCTCGCCCAGGAGAAGGGCGTCCCCGAGGGCGAATACGTCCCCCGGCTGTTGTCCGGCATCACCCCGACGCCGCACGCGCACCGGGTACTGATGAATTTTCTCCAACACTTCACCTGACCGGACGGGCGCTGATCCAGGCCGTGGGAAGACCCGCTCCCTAGCTTGCTCCGTGTTCCAGGACGGGGGCTGGGGATGAATCCGTTCGTGCTGCAGTACCGGAAGCTGAAGTGCCAGTTGAAGTACCTGGCCAGCTACGTGGATCTGGATCCACGCGGCAACCAGGTCGTGCGCCGCACGGACTTCAAGCGCTGCCAGAAGCCGGTGCTCCTGTTGCACGGCTTCTTCAGCACGCGCCGCGTCCTGGAGGTGCTGGAGCACCGCCTGCGCCGCGAGGGCTACTGCGTCTGGTCCATCCACCTGGGCGGCACCATGGACCGCTTCAACACGCACCGCATCGACGAGCTGGCGCGCAAGGTCCAGGGCAAGGTGGACCGGCTCTACGAGCGCCACCCGGGCATGGGGCCGCTCACCATCATCGGCCACTCCAAGGGCGGCCTCATCGGCACGTACTACGTGAAGCGGCTGGGCGGGGACACGCGCGTCAGGAGCCTCATCACCCTGGGCACCCCGCACAAGGGCACGCGCATGGCCTACCTGGGCTGCGCGACGCTGGGCTGGTTCAGCCGCAGCATGTGGCAGCTCACCCCGACGTCGCGCTTCATCAAGGAGCTCAACGTGGGCGCCTTCCCGCGCCACGTGCGGCTGGTGTCCATCTACTCGCGCGACGACGTCATCGCGCGCTACCCCTCGTCCGTGCTGGACGTGGAGGGCCAGCCCAACGTCTTCAACGTGGAGCTGTCCGGCGTGGTGCCCCACGGCGAGCTGCTCACGCGCCGGGCCGTGTGGGAGGTCATCCAGCGGGAGCTGGCGCTGGGCTATGCTGACGCCCCCGTGGCCGCGCCCGTCGCGGTGCTTCCGTCCCCTCCCCTTCCGGTGGCCCTGCCCGCCGCCGCCGCCAGCCCCTGACACATGCCCTCGCGCTGGGACCACCTCTTCGACCTCAAGCCCGTCGCCCTCGTGGACCACCTGCTGGACGAGGTGGCGCGGCTGCTCGCCAAGGACCTGGAGTCCTGGCCCCCGCCCGTCCAGGACCTGGACCCCGCGACCCTGGGCGAGTTCGCCCCGCTGTTCCAGGAGGCCACCCGGCGCCCCGCCCCGGCCGTCTACACGGAGGCCCTGCGGCTGGCGAAGTGGGACCTGGCCCGCGAGTTCGACGCCTTCGACGACTACGTGCGCAACAAGCGCTACCTGGAGCGGGGCCTGGGCCCCGACGACCGCGTCCCCCTGCTCTTCCTCACCCGCTGGCTCACCGAACAGATGCTGGGCCTGGGAGAGGCCACCCAGGGCCGCATCAAGCGCCCCCTGATGCGCGACTGCCTGGACCGCGTGGAGGCCCGCCTGGGCGACCGCTCCCGGCTGCCCCAGGCCTGAAGCCCCCGGCCGGCCGCCTGCTCCCATCCGAGGGGTTCCAGACCCTTGGGGGGCATAGGAGCCGGGCCGCGTGGAAGCTTTCGTCTCGGGAGCTTGTCAGGAGGGAGGCCGCTGCCTTAAGCCCGGGTGCATGTCGCCGCCTGTGGAAGCCACCGCCCCCGACGAACGCCGCAAGCGCCTGCTCCTCCTCGCGGGGTTGTGGGTGGCCCTCGCGGTGACGCTCTTCGCCCTGCGCTCGGTGGTGATGCCCTTCGCGGGCGCGGCGCTCATCGCGTACCTGGTGCAGCCGCTGGTGGCGCGCATCACCCGGCTGGAGGTGGCCGGCCGCTACGTGCCGCGCTGGGTGGCCATCCTGCTCATCTACGCGGGGTTCTTCCTCGCGGTGTACCTCTTCTTCGTCGCGCTGGTGCCGCAGCTCTACCGGGAGGTGGTGCGCATCAGCCGGGAGATGGCCGGCTTCGCCAGCGCGCTCACGCCGGAGCACGTGCAGGGGCTCGCGCAGCGCGCGGAAGGGTGGCTCAACACGTACGGCATCCCGGTGGCCCTGTCGGACCGGGCCATGGAGGGCGCGGCGGGGTCCGCGGGCGGCTTCAGCCTGGCGCTGGACCTGGAGCAGATGCTCACCGACGCGGTGGCGCGCGTGACGTCGCTCGTGAAGGAGAACCTGGCGGACATCGTCAACGTGTCGCGCCGCATCGTCACGGAGGTGCTGGCCGGCGTCTTCATGCTGTTCTTCATCCTGATGGTCGCCGCGTTCTTCTCCATCGACGCGCAGGCCATCCGCCGCTACTTCGGCACGCTCATCCCCGCGGAGCTGCTGCCGGACGCGAAGACGCTGGTGGCGCGCATCGACAAGTCGCTGTCCGGCGTGGTGCGCGGACAGGTCACCATCTGCCTGGTGAACGGCGGCCTCACGCTGGTGGGCCTGCTGCTGTTCGGCGTGAAGTTCGCGTTCCTGCTGGCCACCATCGCCACGCTCTTCAGCCTCATCCCCATCTTCGGCACCATCATCAGCTCGGTACCCATCGTCCTCATCGCGCTGGCGGACGGCTTCCAGAAGGGCGTCGCGCTCCTCTTGTGGATCATCGGCATCCACGCGCTGGAGGCGTACTTCCTCAACCCGAAGATCATGGGCGAGGCCGCGCGCATCCACCCGGTGGTGGTGGCCTTCTCCCTCATCGCGGGCGAGAAGCTCTTCGGCCTCTGGGGCGCGCTGTTCGCGGTGCCGGTGGCCTCCATCGCGGTGGCCTGCTTCGACTTCGCGCGCCTCAAGGCGCAGCCGCCCCCGCTGGTGGCCGCGACGCCCCAGCAGGCGGTCGCCTCCACGGACGCCGCCCCCGCGGCCTGAACTTCTCCAACGGGGCGGGACGCGCGGGCGCCCCAAGCGTCCACCGGTGGAAAGACCCGGGGCCGGGTCCCACCTTCCCCCCTGGCCATCCCGGGAGGGAGTGACTAATTCCACGCACGCCTCCGCCTCTGAGGACGTGTGATGCCCCCCAGCCCCTCACCGGCCCCGGACTTCCGGAGCCTGTTCGAAGCCGCGCCCAACCCGTACCTGGTGCTGACGCCGGAGTTCGTCATCGTCGCGGTGACGGATGCGTACCTGCGCGTCACGCGGACGCGGCGCGAGGACATCCTGGGCCGCGTCATCTTCGACGTCTTCCCGGACAACCCGGACGACCCGCGGGCCAACGGCGTCACCAACCTGCGCGCGTCGCTGGAGCGCGCGGTGAAGGCGCGCACCGCGGACGCGATGGCGGTCCAGAAGTACGACCTCCCCCGGCCCGCGGAGGCCGGCGGCGGGTTCGAGCCGCGCTACTGGAGCCCGCTGAACACCCCGGTGTTCGGCGAGGACGGGCAGGTGCGCTACGTCATCCACCGGGTGGAGGACGTCACCGACTTCATCCGCCTGAGGCACCTGGACGAAGAGCAGAGCCGCCAGCACGCCGAGCTGCGCGCCCGCGCGGACGAGATGGAGGGCGAAATCTTCCGGCGCGCCCAGCAGATTCAAGAGGCGAACCAGCAGCTCCGCGTGGCGAACGAGCAGTTGGGGGAGCTGGACCGGCTCAAGTCGGAGTTCTTCGCCAACGTCAGCCACGAGTTCCGCACGCCGCTGACGCTGATGCTGGGCCCCACGGAGGACCTGCTCGCCGGGCGCGCGGGCCCGCTGTCGGACGAGGTCCGCAAGGAGATGGAGCGGGTGCACCGCAACGCCGGGCGCCTGCTCAAGCTGGTGAACGCGCTCCTGGACCTGTCGAAGCTGGAGGCGGGCCCGAAGGAGGAGCGCTTCGCGCCCACGGACCTGGCCGCGCTGACGAAGGACGCGGCGTCCAGCTTCCGCTCGGCCATGGAGCGCGCGGGGCTCAAGCTCACGGTGGACTGCCCGCCCCTGTCCCAGCCCGTCTACGTGGCGCCGGACCTGTGGGAGCAGATCGTCCTCAACCTGGTCTCCAACGCGTTCAAGTTCACGCTCCAGGGCGGCGTCACGCTGCGCCTGCGCGAGCACGGGCAGCGCGTGTCGCTGGAGGTGGAGGACACCGGCTCGGGCATCCCCGCGCACGAGCTGCCCCGCCTCTTCGAGCGCTTCCACCGCGTGTCGGGCTCGCCGTCGCGCACGGTGGAGGGCAGCGGCATTGGACTGGCGCTGGTGCAGGAGTTCGCCAGGCTGCACGGCGGCAGCGTGTCCGCGAGCAGCACGGAGGGCGAGGGCAGCACCTTCCGCGTGGAGCTGCCCCTGGGCCACGCGCACCTGCCGCCGGAGCGCATCCGCACCACCGCCCGGCCGCGCTCCGCGGCGCGCGAGGCCACGTCCGCCTACGTGGAGGAGGCGCTGCTGTGGAGCAACGCGAAGCCCAAGGACCGCACGCAGTCCTCGCACCACCATCACCCGGCGTCCGCGGACGGCCACGCGCTGCCCCGCGCGCGCATCCTGCTGGTGGATGACAACCGGGACATGCGCGACTACATCCAGCGCGTGCTCTCCCCGGAGTACGACGTGGAGGTGGCGACGGACGGCCAGAAGGGCCTGGAGGCCGCGCTGGCCCGGCCGCCGGACCTGGTGCTGTCGGACGTGATGATGCCCAAGCTGGACGGCATGGGCCTGCTGAAGGCCCTGCGCGCCGCGCCCACCACGCGCGAGCTGCCCATCCTGCTCCTGTCCGCGAAGGCCGGAGAGGAGGCCACGGTGCAGGGCCTGACGTCCGGCGCGGACGACTACCTGGTGAAGCCCTTCTCCGCGGGCGAGCTGCTGGCGCGCATCGCGTCCAACCTGAAGCTCGCGAGGATGCGCGGGGAGATGGCCAACGAGCGCGCCCGCGCGGAGAACCTGGCGGAGGCCCTGCGCGCCCGCGACGACTTCCTCTCCGTGGCCGCGCACGAGCTGCGCACGCCCCTGGCTGCCTTTCAGTTGCACCTGGAGCTGGTGGAGCGCGGCCTGGGCCGGGACGCGCCGCCCAAGGCCGTGGAGCGCCTGCGGCATGCCCGGTCCTTCATCCGCCGGCTGGCGATGCTCGTGGACGTGCTGATGGACGTGTCGCAAATCACCAGCGGCCGGCTGAAGCTCACCCGCACGGACGTGGACCTGGGCGACCTGCTGGTGGAGGTGACGCGCTTCGCGGAGGAGGAGGCGCGCCGTGACGGCACGCCGCTCACCGTGGACGTGAAGGGCCCGGTGACGGGCACCTTCGACCCGTCCCGCATCTCGCAGGTGGTGCACAACCTGGTCGCCAACGCGCTGAAGTTCGGCCGGGGCCGTCCGGTGGACGTGTCGCTTCAGCCCGACGGAGAGGTGGTGCGCCTGTCCGTGGTGGACCACGGCATCGGCATCAAGCCGGAGGACCGCGAGCGCATCTTCGAGCGCTTCGAGCGCGCCGTGTCCACGCACCACTACGGCGGCCTGGGCCTGGGGCTCTGGGTGTCACGCCAGGTGGTGGAGGCGCACCAGGGCCGCATCGACGTGGAGGACACGCCGGGCGGCGGCACCACGTTCCGCGTGACGCTGCCCTTGAGGGACCCGCCGGTGGACATGGCCGGCGGGCTCGCGAGCTGAACGGGAGGCGGGGGCCGCGCCGCTACTGGCAGGCGGCGGCGCAGCGCGCCTCGCGGCACGTGGGGATGCACCGGCCGCAGTCCACGCTGTTGGGCGGACACGTCCCGTCGCACCGCACGCCGGCGCAGTCCGGCCCCACGTCGCGGTGGGTGATGGCGGTGCCCTCACCGCAGCACGCGTTCGCCACGCAGTCCGAGTCGTCGTAGCAGACCTGGCTGGAGAGCACCGGCGGGGTGTCTCCAATGGGCAGGTCCTCCACCCCCAGGTCGCAGCCCGCCAACAGCCCCAGGGTGAGGCCCGCGACAGCGCGGGCGACGAGCAGCGGGAGGCGGGCACGACGCATGGGGGCTCCTTGGGCCGGAAGGGAACTACCGGTTCATCGAGCCCAGGAACTCCGCGTTCGCCGCCGTCGGACGCATGTGCTTGAGCACGAACTCCATCGCGTCGATGGGGGTGAACGGGTGGAGCACCTGGCGCAACGCCGTAATGCGCACCAGGTCCGCCGGAGACAAGAGGAGCTCCTCCTTGCGGGTGCCGGATTTGTTGATGTCGAGCGTTGGGAAGATGCGCTTCTCCATCAACTTCCGGTCCAGGACGATTTCGGAGTTACCCGTGCCCTTGAACTCCTCGAAAATCACTTCATCCATGCGGCTGCCGGTGTCGATGAGCGCCGTGCCGATGATGGTGAGGCTGCCGCCCTCCTCGATGTTGCGGGCCGCGCCGAAGAAGCGCTTGGGCTTGTGGAGCGCGTTGGCGTCCACGCCGCCGGACAGAATCTTGCCGGACGCGGGCACCACCGTGTTGTAGGCGCGCGCCAGACGGGTGATGGAGTCCAGCAGGATGCAGACGTCGTACTTCTGCTCGACCAGGCGCTTCGCCTTGTCGATGACCATCTCCGCCACCTGCACGTGGCGCGTGGCGGGCTCGTCGAAGGTGGAGGACACCACCTCGCCGCGCACGCTGCGCTCCATGTCCGTCACCTCCTCCGGGCGCTCGTCCACGAGCAGCACGATGAGGTAGACGTCCGGGTGGTTGCGGCTGATGGCGTGCGCGATGTTCTGCAGGAGCACCGTCTTGCCGGCCTTCGGGGGCGCCACGATGAGGCAGCGCTGGCCCAGGCCGATGGGGCAGAACATGTCGATGATGCGCGTGGTCATCTCCGACGACTCGTGCTCCAGCTTGAGCTTGCGCGTCGGATAGAGCGGCGTGAGGTTGTCGAACAGGATGCGCTCGCGCGCCGCGTCCGACATGGGGTCCGCGAAGTTGACCTTGTCCACCTTCTGCAGCGCGAAGAAGCGCTCGCCCTCGCGGGGCTGGCGGATGGGGCCCGTCACCGTGTCGCCGGGCCGCAGGTTGAAGCGGCGCACCTGCGACGGCGACACGTAGATGTCGTCCGGGGACGGCTGGTAGTCGCTGTCCGCGCTGCGCAGGAAGCCGAAGCCGTCGCTCAACAGCTCCAGCACGCCCTCCGCGTGGACCTCGAAGCGCTTGTCCGCGATGCCGCCCAGCAGCGCGAAGATGAGGTCCTGCTTCTTGAGCCCCTGGTAGCCCTCGATGCCCGTGTCGTGGGCCATCTTCGCCAGGTCGACGATCTTCATCCGCTTCAGGTCATTGAGCTTGATGACCTGCATCGGGGTGCCGTCGCGCTGCACCTCCGTGATGGCGGGGCCCTCCGCGGACTCCTGCGGGGCGGCCGGAGCGGCCTCCTCGGCGGGCGCCTCCTCCTCCGTGCCGCGCAGCTCCTGGAGCTCGTCGTCGCGCACGGGACGGGAGATGGGCGTGAGCACCGGGCGGGGCGCCTCCGCGGCGACCTCGGGGGCCTCGGCCTCCTCGGCGGGAGCCTCTTCACGACGAGCGGGCGCGCGGCGCGACCGGGGAGCGGGCTTCTCCGCCTCCTTCGCCGCCGCGCGCTTGCGGCGGGGCTTCTCCTCGGTGAACTCCGGCTCGACTACCTTCTCTCGGGGGGAACGGGCTTTGGCCATGACGGTCTGCGCAACGGACTGAGGGGGAATCGCCCGAAGGCTCGGGCAGGCTGTACGCGGGACGGCGAGTCCGTCCGCGCGGCGCTCGGAAGCACCTTCCAGGGGGCAGCACCACCCAAGTCCTGGGAACGGACCGGAGGGCGCGTGGGCCTGTGGTTGGGAAGAGACGGCGCCGGGGGAACCCCTGCGCCAGGAACCGCGCTGGAAACTATTGACCGCCTCCAGAGCTGTCAAGGCATCCGTGCCTGGCTCTGTCCCGTTTTTCAGGGGGTTGCACTGGAGGGCGGGGGTCTTGCCAACAGGGAATCCGCTATGTAGCTGAAATTCGGGCCTAATGGGGCGCCACGGATGCGCCTCCTTGCCGTGAACACGCGTGCCCGGGTTCGCCTTCCCGGGAGGCGGCGGGCGGCCCTGTCAGGTGGTGCCGGTAGAGTCCCCTTCCTCCAACGCGGGGCGTGCGCAACTGGCCGCGCCCCTGAATTGGGGTAAGGACACACCCCGTGGACACCTTCCCGAAAGCCGAAGCCCGCGCCCGAGCGCTCCGTCAGGAGCTGGCCCACCACAACCACCGCTACTACGTGCTGGACGCGCCGGAAATCAGCGACGCCCAATACGACACGCTGATGCGGGAGCTCCAGGGGCTGGAGGAGCAGTACCCCCAGTTGGTGACGCCGGACTCGCCCACCCAGCGCGTGGGCGGCGCGGCGGTGGAGGACTTCGGGCAGGTGGTGCACACCACGCAGATGCTGTCCCTGGCGAACATCTTCGATGACGCCGGGCTGACGGAGTTCGACGAGCGCATCCGCAAGCTGACGGGCCTGTCCCAGGTGGGCTACGTGTGCGAGCCCAAGCTGGACGGCCTGGCCATCTCCCTGCGCTTCGAGGACGGCCGCTTCGTGCAGGGCGCCACGCGCGGCGACGGCACCACCGGCGAGGACGTCACGGGCAACCTGCGCACCATCAAGAGCCTGCCCCTGGAGCTGTTCCCCCAGGACGGCGTGAAGGTGCCCAGGCGGCTGGAGGTGCGCGGCGAGGTCTTCATCCGCAAGGAGGACTTCCGCAAGCTCAACGAGAAGCGCGAAGAGGCGGGCGAGTCCCTCTTCGCCAACCCGCGCAACGCCGCCGCGGGCAGCCTGCGCCAGTTGGACCCCAAGGAGACCGCCGCCCGGCCCCTGTCCGTCTACCTGTACGAGTGCGTGCCCGGCGACGGCGTGCCCGCCTTCAAGACGCACACCCAGAAGCTGGAGTACCTGAAGACGCTGGGCCTGCCCATCAACCGCTACCAGCACGCGGACGGGGCGGACGGGGTGCGCCAGCGCTACGACGAGTCCCTGAAGGGCCGCCACGCCCTGCCCTTCGAAGTGGACGGCATGGTGGTGAAGGTGGACGACGAGGACCTGCGCCGCCGCCTGGGCCAGGTGTCCAAGAGCCCGCGCTGGGCGGTGGCCTACAAGTTCCCGCCGGAGGAGGAGTCCACCACGGTGGAGGACATCGGCATCCAGGTGGGCCGCACGGGCGCGCTCACTCCGGTGGCGCACCTGAAGCCGGTGAAGGTGGGCGGCGTGACGGTGTCGCGCGCCACGCTGCACAACGAGGACGAGCTGCGCCGCAAGAACGTGCGCAAGGGCGACACCGTCTTCGTGCGCCGCGCGGGCGACGTGATTCCGGAGATCGTCTCCGTGGTGCTGTCCAAGCGCCCGGAGGACTCCCAGCCCTTCACCTTCCCCACCCACTGCCCGGTGTGCGGCGCGGTGGCGGCCAAGGACGAGGACGGCGCCATCATCCGCTGCACGGGCGCGTCCTGCCCCGCGCAACTGGTGGAGAAGGTGCGCCACTTCGCCAGCCGCCTCGCCCTGGACATCGAAGGCCTGGGGGACAAACTGGCCACGCAGCTCGTCACGTCCGGCCAGGTGAAGGCGTTCGCGGACCTGTACGCGCTGACCCGGGACTCGCTCCTCGAGCTGGAGCGCATGGGGGAGAAGAGCGCGGACAACCTGCTGGCCTCCATCGCGGGCAGCAAGAACACCACCCAGCGCCGCTTCCTGTACGCGCTGGGCATCCGCCACGTGGGCGACTCCACGGCGCGCGCCCTGGCGGAGGCCTTCCCGGACGTGAAGGCGCTCTTCACGGCCAGCCTGGAGGACATCAGCCGGGTGAAGGACGTGGGCCCGGTGATGGCGCAGGTCATCCACACCTTCTTCCAGGAGCCCCAGAACCAGGCCGCCATCCAGGCCCTGCTGGACGCGGGTGTCCACCCGGCCCCCCCGGCGGTCGCCACGGGCGGCCCCTTCGTGGGCAAGACGGTGGTGCTCACCGGCACCATGGAGCGGCTTGCGCGCGAGCAGGCCAAGGAGGAAATCGAACGGCGCGGGGGTAAGGTCTCTGGAAGTGTCTCGCGCAAGACCGATTTCGTCGTCGCGGGCGAGGACGCGGGCAGCAAGCTGAAGAAGGCGCAGGAATTGGGCGTAAGAATCCTGGATGAGCAGGCGTTCCTGAAGCTGCTAGAAGGGGACGTCAGAGCATGAGGCCAGAGGCATGAGCACGCAGCGCCGGGCGACCCTGCGCATCCAGGGCACGGTCCAGGGCGTCTCCTACCGGGAGAGCGCCCGCCAGGAGGCGCTGCGCCTTGGGCTCTCCGGCTGGGTGCGCAACCGGGGCGACGGCTCCGTGGAGGCCACGGTGGAAGGCGAACCGGGCGCGCTGGAAGAGTTCATCCGCTGGTGTCATACGGGTCCCCGCACGGCGCGCGTCACGGACGTGGCGCGCACGGACGGGCAGGCCTCTGGCGAGTTCCGCACCTTCACCGTGGAGCGCACATCATGACGCCCTACGCGCTGGCTTCCCTGCCGGCCATGCTGGGCATCCGGTCCGGCACCAAGGTTTCCGTCATCAACCCCCCGCGGGGCTTCGTGCAGAAGCTCAACCCGCTGCCGGACGGGGTGGAGTTCCTCGTCACGGCCCAGACGGGGCTGGACGTCATCCTCTTCTTCACCTCCGACGCCACGGAGCTGGTGCAGCGGCTGCCCGCGCTGTCGCGCGCCACCACGCTCAACGGCGGCATCTGGGTCTGCTGGCCCGCCGGCGAGGGCGTGAAGACGCGCCTGTCCGAGGACTTCGTGCGCCAGGCGGCGCTCGACATCGGCCTGGTGGACAACAAGATCTGCATCATCGACGAGACCTGGACGGGCCTCAGGCTGGTGCGGCGTCCGCGCGGGAAGCTGGACAAGCCGGAGGGGCGCAAGCAGGCCCCCGCCCAGGCCTGAACGTCCGTTTCCGAGCGCCCGGGGACCCGCCGGGCGGGCCCGCCTTCCATCTGCCCGACAGTGGATGAACGGGCGCATCGGGCCTTTACACACCTGGAGGGGCGTGGAAAACTCTCCGTGTTTCTGGGCGGTTGTGTGACGCCCCGCGTTGGCGGGACATCACGCCCAGGCAGGAATTTCGACGGGTTGCGCTTCCGGTTTCCTCCGGACCCCTGCTGCTCCGGGGCCCCCAGACACCCCCCCAAGGTGGCCCACTGACGGGCACCGACCGGGTGCGGAAGAGGGGGCGGACGGCACGGGCGTGGGGGGAGCCTCGAGCGCGTGAAGAGAAGCAGCCCCGCCCGGCACGGTGCCGGTCGCAATGCGGGGCGACATGAACTCGGAGGAGCAGGCGGCGATGTCCTCGTCCCCCACCCAGGTGATGCGTTCTCCCTCCGGGTCCTCCGGAAGGCGTGCACACGCCGGGGGGCCGCTGGCCGCCTCTCCCCTCGCGGCGTGCTCGGAGGTGTGGCGTCTCGCCGCCTCCCGTCCGGTGAGGTCCCCCCTACCGCGCGCGCTACCAGGATTCATCCATGAGCAGTGTGCTCGTCATCAATGCCGCGGGTCGGGAGACCCGGGTGGCCCTCGTCGAGGGCGGCCATATCGCGGAGTTCTACCTCGAGCGTAAGAAGGACAAGGGCGTCGTCGGAAACATCTACAAGGGTCGCGTCGTCCGGGTGCTCCCGGGCATGCAGGCGGCCTTCGTGGACATCGGGTTGGAGAAGGCCGCCTTCCTGTACGTCAGCGACGTCGTCTACGACCCGGACTTCGCCCGCGCGCAGTTCGAGTTGACCGAGGGCGAGCACGAGGACGCGCCGGAGGTCCCCACCGAATCCGAGGCCGACGCCGTCGAGGCCGCCGCCTCCACGGTCCCGGACGCCACGCACGCGCTGCCGGCCGGCACGCAAGCCCCTGCGGGCGCCCCGGCGCCGGTGCTGGCGCACGACGGCGCGCTGGCGCTGGACGTCCAGGCCCAGGCCGTCCCCCAGCCGGAGTCCCCCGAAGCGTCCCACGTCGAGGCGCCCGAGGCCGTCAAGCCTGCCCTGGAGGCCGCCCCGGCCCCGGTGGAGGCCCAGGCCACCCCGGACGCCGTGGCCGTCATCGAGGAGACCCCGGCCGAGGGCGCCTCGCCGGAGTCCCCGGTGGAGGTGTCCACCGCCGCCGTGGCGGTGCCGCTGACGGAGAACGGCACGCCCGCCGCGGTGGAGGCCCCCGCGGTGGTGCAGGAGACGCCCGCGGAGAGCGCCATCGCCGCCGCCGAGTCCGGCGTGGCGCCCGCGACGGAGGGCAGCGCCGCCGAGCCGCCGCCGCACGCGGCCGCCCTGGGGGAGCTCATCCCCTCCCCCGCCGCCGAGCCCGCCCGCCCCGCCGAGGTCTCCGGCGAGCGCCGCACCCCGCGTGAGGCGCGCGAGGCCCGCGAGCCGCGCAACCGGGACGGCCGCGAGAAGGACAAGGACAAGGACAAGCGCCGCCAGGAGCAGCCCCGCCGCGAGAAGCGCGACGAGGAGAAGGAGAAGCCCAAGCAGCGCAAGACGGACAAGATTGAAGACCTGCTGAAGGTGGGCCAGGAGGTGGTGGTCCAGATCTCCAAGGACCCCATCGGCACGAAGGGCGCGCGGCTCACCTCGCACATCTCCATCCCCGGCCGTCACCTGGTGTTCATGCCCACGGTGGACCACGTGGGCATCAGCCGCCGCATCTCCAACGAGAAGGAGCGCCGCCGGCTGCGCGAAATCGTGGACCGGCTGCGGCCGCCCGGCACGGGCTTCATCGTGCGCACCGTGGCGGAGAACGTTCCCCAGGAGAAGCTGGAGAGCGACATCCGGTTCCTCATCGAGGTGTGGAACCAGGTGGTGCGCCGCAACGAGAAGCGCGGCGGACCGGGCCTGCTGCACCCGGACCTGGACCTCATCCTGCGCGCCACGCGCGACCTGTTCGCCCACGACGTGGAGAAGCTCGTCGTGGACGACGCGGAGGAGTACGAGCGCATCCAGGGCTTCGTCACCGCGCAGGACCCGGCGCTGCGCGACCGCGTGGTGCTGCACGAGACGGACGAGCCCGTCTTCGACGCCTACGGCATCGAGCAGGAGCTGCAGCGCGCCACCCAGCGCAAGGTGTGGCTGAAGAGCGGCGGCTACCTCATCATCGACCAGGCGGAGGCGCTCACCGCCATCGACGTCAACTCGGGACGCTACGTCGGCAAGAAGAGCCTCGAGGAGACCATCACCAAGATCAACGTCGAGGCGGCCAAGGAGATCGTCTACCAGCTCCGGCTGCGCAACATCGGCGGCATCATCATCTGCGACTTCATCGACATGGAGAAGGCGCAGAACCGCGACAAGGTCTTCAAGTCGCTGCAGGAGGCGCTGGGCCGGGACAAGGCCAAGACGAACGTGCTGCGCATCTCCGAGCTGGGCCTGGTGGAGATGACGCGCAAGCGCGTGCGCGAGTCCATTGGCCGCGTGCTGCACGAGGACTGCCCGTACTGCGACGGCAAGGGCTTCGTGAAGACGGCCACCACGGTGGCGTACGAGATCTTCCGGGAGATCCGCCGCGAGGCGCCGGGCTACAAGGACTCCACGCTCGTCATCAACTGCAACGCGGAGGTCGCGCGCCTGCTCCAGGGCGAGGAGCGCAACGAGCTGCGGCACCTGATGGACCGCTACAACAAGTCCATCCAGGTGAAGGCGCAGCAGAACTACCACCGCGAGCAGTACGACATCTACGGCCGGTCGGCCACGGGCCCCGAGCACAAGGTGGCCTCGTCGCCGGGCTCCGGTGACGGCGAGCTGGCGATGCAGCAGCGCCGCCCGGAGAGCAACTACGGCGGCGGCCGTCAGGACCAGGGCCGCCGGGGCGGTGGCCGGGACCGCGACCGGGGCGAGCGCGGCGGCGGTGAGAACCGCGGCGGCGGCGGTGAGCGCGGCGGCGGCGGTGAGCGCGGCGGGGAACGCGGAGGCGAGCGCGGCGGCGGTGACCGTCGCGAGGGCCGCCGTCCCGAGCGCGGCGAGCGTGGCGGTGACCGCAACCGGGACCGGGAGCGTCGCGGCGGCGGCGGCGAGGGCCGTGGCGGCGAGCGCGGCGGCGGTGAGAACCGTGGCGGCGAACGCGGAGAGCGCTCCGAGCGTGGCGGCGGCTCCGGCGGTGGCCAGGGCAACGGCAACCACAACGGTGGCAATGGTGGCGGCGCGCCTCCCGCGGCGTCCGGCGGGGGCTCGTCCGAGCCGTCCGGCGGGAGCAGCGAAGGCTGAGCGCATCAGCGACACCGGGCCCTTGAGTCCGGACCGTGAGTGACCGCGAAGGCCCGGTGGGTGCATCCCGCCGGGCCTTTCGCATTGGAGCCGGGGCACGGCCTCCCGCCGGGTGGGCAGCCGGGCGGCCGAGGTCCGTGCATGTGCGGACACCGTCCGTTCGGGCGGGGTGGGAGGGCTGGTTCAGCGGGGCGGGGTTTGACTACGGTGGCACTTCCACGCTGGGGGGTGTCACTCGAGTCCCCGGCCCCATTTGAATCGCCTGGGATGAACCGCTCGCCTCCGCGCCTTCGCACGCCCCTGGACTCCCGCGACCTGGACGCACCGGGCTGGAAGCGCGCCGGGAGGGCGTCGTGAGGCTCCGGAAGCTGTCCTGGGGCGTGCGGCGTTCGCTGGTGCGCGCGCGGGCCTGGGCGGTCCAGACAGCGGCCCGCGCGTGGGCGCCCCTCGGGGCCACGTCGGCGGGCCGCTTCGCGGCGGACATCTTCCTCGCGGGGCGCACCGTGGCGCGCGGCTTCATGGGCGAGAACCTGCGCCTGCGCGCCGCCGCGCTCACGTACATCAGCATGTTCTCGCTGGTGCCGCTGTTGACCGTGGGCATCGTGCTCTTGCGCACGCTGCACCAGGAGCAGTTCCAGCGGAAGCTGCGCTTCGTCATCTCCGAGGTGCTGGCGCCGGGGGTCAGCGAGGAGTCCGCCGCCCTGCTCGACCGGTTCCTGCACCCGGGCGACTCCATCGCGGTGGGCAGCGTGGGCTTCCTCGCGGTGCTGTTGTCGGCGGGCTCCCTGCTGCGCCACATCGACGGCGCGGTGAACGAGCTGTGGGGCATCCGGCGCCAGCGCCCGTGGCTCACGCGGCTGGCCATCTACGCGGGCCTGCTGCTCCTGGGCCCCATCTTCCTGGCCATCTCCTTCTCCGGCACGGGCCGGGTCCGCGTGCTCCTGCAGACCTACGCGCCCTCCGCGCCGCTGTTCATCGGGGTGGGCACCACGCTCATCGCCATGGGCAGCCTGACGCTGCTGTACCTCTGGACGCCGTATGCCCACGTGCGCGTGCGCTCGGCGCTGGCGGGCGGACTGGTGGCCGGCCTGGGCTGGATGCTGGCGAAGCAGGTGTACGCCGAGTTCGCCGCGCGCAGCTTCCTCTACAACCCCCTCTACGCGTCGCTGGGCGCCCTGCCCCTGTTCCTCGCCTGGGTGTACGTGAGCTGGCTGGTGATGCTGTTCGGCGCCCGGCTGTCCTACGCGGTGGAGCACGTCTCCTTCCGCGACTCGCTCTTCGCCTTCGGCGGCCACCCGCGCGCGCACGAGCTGGTGGCCGCGCGCGTCGCCCAGGACGTCACCCTGTGCTGGGTGGATGGCCGCACCCCGCCCCTGCCCCGGGAGTTGGCCACGCGGCTGCGCGTGCCGGAGTCGCTGGTGCACGAGGTGGTGGACCGTCTGGTGGAGGCCCGCCTGCTGGAGCGGGCGCGGCGGGGCGGCCTGCGCCCCACGAGGGATCCCGCCGAAATCACCCTCGCCGACACCACGCTCGCCGTGCACGGGGTGATGATCTCCGGCGGCCCGGAGACCTGGACGGGGCCCAGGGCCCCGGGCTTCGAACAGTTCGAACCGCTGTTCCAGGCGGCCGACTGTGCCGGGGTCGACCTGCTGCGCCGCACCCGGTGGCTGGACCTGGTGACACCGCTGCGCCCGGGGCTGCTCGCCCCGCCCGCCCCAGAGGCCCCCAAGGCAGCGGCCAGCGGCGGAAATCCGTAACGTTTTTAGAGGGTTGGGAGCCTACCCGGCTTGCAAGGAGGAGGTGTTCTGTTATGTATTCGGGACTCGACCACGGGCCAGAGAGCCCTGTCACCAAGGGGTCACGGGGTTTGCGGGAGCGTCCGATGCTCAAGTCCGATCTGATCAACATCCTCGTCGCCAAACGAGGCGTGACCCAGAAGCAGGCGGAGGCGACCATCGAGACGATTTTCGAGTCGATGAAGGACGCCCTCTGCCGCGGGGAGAACATCGAGATTCGCGGGCTTGGCGCCTTCCACGTGAAGAACTACCAGGGCTACCAGGGCCGCAACCCGAAGACGGGCCAGGTCATCCCGGTGAAGCCCAAGCGCGGCCTGCTCTTCCGCACGGGCAAGGAGCTGCGCGACCGGGTCAACCGCCCCGCGCCGCTGCAGGCCCAGTCGGACCTGCCGCCCTCCTCCGAGTTCAAGGGCAGCAGCGGCACCGGCACCCTCTAGGTTTCAGCGCCCCACGGCGACCGGCGACAGCCGGCCGATGGGGCGAATCTGCAGGTCTCCGTCCAGCTCGCCGTAGGTGAGCACCGCCACGTCCGGGAACGGTCCCTCGCACAGCTTGCGCAGTGGCCGGCGGATGTCCGGGGCCGTGAGCAGCACCGCCCGGCCCCCGTTGGCGATGAGCCGCACCCCCTCCAGAATCTCCAGGATGCGCTCCGGCTCCGGCGCGGGCCCCCGGGGACCGCTGGCGCGCAGCACCTCCTCCACCTCCGGGTCCACGAGGTACGCGTACAGCGGGCCCGTGGGCGCGAACTGGTGGCTCAGGTAGCGGTGCAGGGCCTGACGGCAGCGCTCGGCCAGGGCCGTGGCGTCGCCTTCGGTGGTGGGCGCCACGAGCGCCTCCAGGATGGCGCGCAGGTCGCGGATGCTCACCTGCTCCTGCACGAGCCGCCGCAGCACGTCCGCCAGCAGCGGGAGCGGCACCTTCTGCAGCGCCTCCTTCACCAGTACGGGCGACTGGGCCTCCAGTCCCTCCAGCAGTCCCTGCACCTCCTGGAGTCCCAGCAGCGCCGCGGCGCGCAGGCGCAGCACGGCCCGCAGGTGGTCCGCGATGAGCTCCGAGGGCTTGCGCACCGGCACCTGGGCCAGCTCCAGCCGGGAACGGGCCCCCTCCCCCACGCGGCTGATGGGCCGCCCGCTGGCGGGCTCCACCGACGCCTCCGCCTGGACCTCCAGGAAGGCCAGCTCGCCGGGAGGAACGAGCGCGTACAGGGCGCCGGGCTGCACCACGCCGCCACCGGCGGGCACTTCGTCCAGCAGGATGCGGTACTCGCCCGGGCCCAGGTAGGCGGCGTGGGTCCGCACCCGGATGCCAGGGATGCGCACGCCCAGCTCGAAGAACAGCTCGTCGCGCACGGCGTTCAGCACGGTGTGCACGAAGGCGCCTCCGTCAGCCTCCGCGAGCGGCGTCAACTGCGAGGACAGGTCCAGCGTGAGCGGCGTCACCCCCACGGGTGCATTCGCGCTCTCCGGCGGCTTGCCCGCGGCGCCAGCGGGCATCGCGGCTTCCGGGGAGGCGCCCTCTTTCGTCGGTGACTTCTCCGGTGACTGGCTCTTGCGCCGCAGCGCATACCCCAGCCCGCCGAGGCCCGCCGCCAACGCGAGGAAGGTCAGGTGCGGCATGCCCGGCATCAAGGCCAGCGCGACGCACAGGCCCGCGACGGTGGCGAGCGTGCGGAAGTCACCGAAGAACTGCGAGCCGATCTCCGTGCCGAGCGAGTCCTCCTCCTTCTCCGACGCCACCCGCGTGACGACGAGGCCCGCGGCCACTGCGATGCACAGTGAGGGCACCTGGGACACGAGCCCGTCGCCGATGGCGATGAGGGCGAAGGTGGCGGCGGCCTCGGAGAAGGACTGGCCGTTCTGCAACACGCCGATGAGGGTGCCGCCCAGCAGGTTCACCGCGACGATGACCAGGCCCGCGACGACGTCGCCCTTCACGAACTTCATCGCGCCGTCCATGGCGCCGAACATCTGGGACTCGCGCTCCAGGTCGCGCCGCCTGCGCCGGGCCGCCGTCTGGTCGATGGCGCCCGCGCGCAGGTCCGCGTCGATGGACATCTGCTTGCCGGGCATGGCGTCCAGCGTGAAGCGGGCGGACACCTCCGCCACGCGCTCGGCGCCCTTGGTCACCACCAGCAACTGCACCAGCGTGAGGATGGCGAACACCACCGCGCCCACCACGTAGTCGCCTCGCACCACGAACTCGCCGAAGGCCTGGATGACCTCACCCGCGTGGCCCTCGGAGAGCGCCAGCCGCGTGGACGACACGTTGAGCGACAGCCGGAACAGCGTGGTGAAGAGCAGCAGCGTGGGGAACGACGTCACCCGCAGCGCGTCCTTCGCGTTCAGCGCCGCGACCAGCAGCGCCACCGCCGCGGCCAGGTTCACCGCGAGCCCCATGTCGAGGAGCCATGCCGGCAGCGGGATGATGAGCGCCCCCAGCACCGCCGCCATCGCCACCGCGAGCACGACGTCTGAGGACTGACGGGCCTTCAGCAAGACCTTCAGGAATGGGGGCATCACGTCTGTCTCCGTGGACGGTCGTCCGGCTCGCGAAGCTCCATCGCGGTCCGCAACACGACGGCCGCCGCCTGGTACAGCTCCTCGGGGATGGACTCTCCGATGTCGAAGTGGATGAGGCTGCGGGCCAGCGGCACGTCCCGGACCACGGGGATGCCCTGCCGGCGCGCCTCCTCCTTGAGCGCGAGCGCGTCCTGTTCGCGGCCCTTGGCCACGAGGTAGGGCGCGTCGCATTCGCCCGCGTCGTAGCGGAGCGCGACCGCGATGTGCGTGGGGTTGACGATCACGGCGGTGGCCTTCTGCACTCCACGTGCCGGACCGCCCTGCGCCAGTTGGCGGTGCAGGGCCCGCCGCTGGCCCTTGTGACGCGGGTCGCCCTCGCTCTCCTTGTGCTCCCGCTTGACCTCTTCGCGGGTCATCATCAGCTCGCGCCGGTGACGGCGGCGGGCGAGCGCGTAGTCCACGGCGCCGCACCCCAGCACCACCCACGACAGTCGAGTCACCAGCGCCGCCAATCGGCCGACCAGGAACTCCATTCCCCGGGTCCCCTCGAGCCACGCGGTCCGCAAGGCATCGGGGCCCACGTCCTCCACCTCGTTCCAGACGATGAGGCCCAGCAGCGCCGCCACGAACAGCGCCTTGCCCATTTCGAGCAGCGGCCGGACGCTGAAGAGGCGCTTGAGGCCCGCGGCGGGGTTGATGCGCTCGAGCTTCGGCGCGGCATGGCGGGCGTCCATTTCAAAGCCCACGGTGGCCACGGAGACCGCCAGCGAGGCCACGAGCGCTCCGCCCAGGGCAGGGCCGCACAATCGCGCGGCGACCCAGGCCCCCTCCTCCCAGGCGCCAGCGGCGGCCTGTTCCAGCATCAACCGCGCGGTCCAGTCCTTCAGCCGAGCGAAGCCCTCGGGCGCGAAGGCGATGAAGCCCAGCAGCCCGCCCAGCGTCGTCGCGCTGGAGGTCAACATCCGGCTGCGCGGAAGCTGCCCCTTGCGCCTGGCCTCTCGCAGCCGCTTCGCGGTGGGCTGCTCCGTCTTCTCGCCGCTCACCGGGAGACCTCGCCCAGCAGCGCCAGCGCGCCCTCCGTCGAGGCCACGCCCGCGAGCAGCCGCTCACACAGCAGGCCCACGCCCAACCACAAGAGCGCGCCGCCTCCGAGGATGCGCAGCGGAGCCCCCAGCTCCTGGAGGTTCACCTGGGCCGCGGCCCTCGAAGCCATGCCCAGGAAGCAGTCCACCGCGAGCGATGCGGCGGCCACCGGGGCGCCCACCGCGAGCCCCGTGGCCATGGCGCCGCCCACCATCACCACCACGTGCAGGGCCGAGGCCTCCGTGGGCACGAAGGCCCCCAGTTGAACCACTCCGAAGCCTCGCAGCAGGGCGGAGAGCACCACGGGGAACAGCGCGCCCGACACCACCCTCGCCACCAGCAGGTGGTACAGCGCGTCGCCCGTGGCCGACTCACGGCTGCCCGCCTGCGGCAGGCTCGCCTCCGCGGAGGTTCCCCGGAACAGGTCGATGAAACGGCCGCCCATCCTCGCCGCGTCGAAGGGCAGCGCGGCCACGAGCCCCACGGAGACGCCGTAGGCCAGCTCACGCACCACGAGCGCCGCCATCACCACCGGCGTCTCCACCGTGCCGCGGAACTCCACGCCCGCCTCGACGTGCAGGAAGAGCGAGAGCGCGAGCACCAGTCCCAGCCGGACCGTCGTCGGCGCGGCCTGGCCTCCCAGCAATGGACAGAGGAACGCGATGGGCACGAGCCTCGCCGCGCACAGCGCCACCGCGACCATGTGCGGCCCCAGGGCGAGGAGCTGTTCGCCCAACGCTTCCGGGTTCACAGCGCCACCTCCGCGATGAGCATGAGGAGCTGCTGGGTGAAGCGCGTGAGCTGTCCGGCGATCCACGGCCCCGCGAGCACCAGGGACAGCACCGCCGCGCACAGCTTGGGCACCACCGACAGCGAGCTCTCCTGCAACTGGGTCGTCGCCTGGAAGAGGCTCATCAGGAAGCCCACCAGCAGGCTCGCGCCGATGGGCGGCAGCGACGCGAGCACCATCAACAGCAGGGCTTCACGCCCCAGGGTGAGCAGGACGTCCTGGGTCATGGCGTCACCGGTAGCCGAGGATGAGTCCCCGCGCGAGCAGGGCCCAGCCATCCACGGCGACGAAGAGGAGGATCTTGAAGGGCAGGCTCACCTGGCCCGGCGACAACGTCTGCATGCCCAACGCGAGCAACACGTTGGCGATGACCATGTCGAGCACCAGGAAGGGAAGGAAGACGATGAAGCCAATCTGGAAGGCCTCCTTCAGCTCGGTGATGACGAAGGCCGGGATGACGACGAACAGGTCCGTCTCCTGCACCTGCTCGGACTCCTCCGGAGGACGCAGCTCGCGGGCCAGGTCCACGAAGCGGGCCCGCTCCTCCGGACCGCCGTGCTTCATGAGGAAGGCGCGCAGGGGCTCCGTCACCTGCTTCGCGGCGGAGAGGATCTGCGCTCCGGAATGCACCTCGTCGTACGCCGCCTGTCCCGCGTCGTACATGCGCTCCATCACCGGCGCCATGATGTGCCCCGTCAGCACCACCGCCAGCCCCGTGAGCACCAGCGTCGGCGGTGCCTGCTGCGTGCCCATCGCCGAGCGGGCCAGGGAGAGCACCACGGCGATCTTCGAGAAGCTCGTCAGCATCAGCACCGCGAACGGCAGCAGCGACAGGAGCGCGAGCATCCCCATCATCGCCAGCGGGCTGCCGGCATAGGACGCCTGCGACAGGGACTGCTCCGCGGCGAAGGCGCTCGCGGGCAGGAGCACGCCGCATCCCCATCCGAGGGCCTTCATCCCCCACCCCGCTTCCGGAGCGCGCCGCACGCCGTCCTGGGCTGTCGCGCACGGGGGAAGAGCACCGTCGGCTCCAGGTCCAGGTCGAACCGGGACTTCATCGCCGGCATGGGATTGGCGCGGGTCTCATGGATCTGCGCGAAGGTGTCGCCGTAGGCCACGAGGTACCGCCGTCCCTCCGCTTCCACGAGCGCGAGGCCACAGCGCTGGGAAAGCCCCGTCCTCGAGACGATGCTCAAGGGCGCCGGAGAGGCCGCGTCGGCACTCCTGGCCACGCCTCCCTTGCGGAGCAGCACCCAGCCCAGTCCGGCCAGCGCCATCGAACCCATCAGCAGGCGCGAGGTGCCCACCAGCGACAGGCCCCCCAGGGGCGCGAGCGTCGCCAGCCCCACGAGCAGGGCCGACGCGAACAGCAACCTGCCGCGGGGCGAAAAGGAGGACAGCAGCGTGTTCACGGGTGCGCTCACGGCAGCAACGCCAGGATGCGGGCGCCCACTTCGCCTTCGATCTCCACCAACTCCGCGCGCGCGACCACGCGGTCGCCCACGCGCAACAGCACCGGGCTGCTCGCGTTCACGTGCAGCGGCAGCAACGTGCCCGGCTTGAGCGCCGCCAGCTCGGCCAGGGGCAACATCAACCGGGTCAGCTCGATCTCCACATCCACCGGGAGCGGCGGCATCGCCTCGCTCCGCTTGTTCGTCGCCACCATGTCCGACTCCTGTAGGGCCGCGCGCGCGTGCACGCTCCCCGTCGAAAATCCTTCCGCGAGAAACCCGCCCCGGAGCGCGAAGCCCCGGGTGATCAACTGGCCCTGGCCCTCCACCCGACCGTCCCGGAGACGCACGCCCTCGAAGAGCACGACGTCTCCCGCAGCCAGCGCATCCACCGCCGAGTCCTGCAATGGACTGCGCCCCATGAGGCAGCGCGCGGGGATCGACGCCGCCAGCACCTGGGGCGCCACCGCGCCTGCTGACTCCACGGGCAGCTCCTGGAACGCGGTCTGCACGGCACGGGCGGGCAGGAGCACCCGGCCGCCCACCGTCGCGCCCTCCACCGTCGCCGTCAGCAACACCGCCACATAGGGCTGTCTCGGGTCGACCCGCGTCAGCACGTCAGCGCGCCGCATCGACACCGCGGACAGACGAGGTCCCAGCCTTCGCACCCATTCGCCCTGCCCGCGCATCGCGGCCAGGGCCGACAGCAGCAGGTACACCAGCGTGGACTCTTCCAGCCGCGTCAGCTCCGCCACGGGAGCCGGCCGCGGCCCCGTCCCCGCCAGCCTCGCCAGCGCCGCGAAGACCAGCGGCACCTCCAGCTCCACGATGGCGGTGCCCCCCGCCGAAAGCTCCACCAGCGCGAACACCATTCCCACCGCCAGCTCACGCTCCGGTTGGACCGCCGCCGGCACCAGGTGCCCCTCCACCTTGACCGCCGCCCCCAGGTCCCTCGACAGCGCCGCGCCTACGTCGCGCAGCAGCTCCGCGCCCCAGCGCCCCACCTGGGGCCGCTGGTCCAACACCAGGTGGGCGCGCGTCAGCCGGCGCGCTCCCGGGCGGAACGGTCGCGTGGGCTTCTTCGCGGCGCTGGGGGACCTGACTGGGTTCGTTTGCATCCGGAGCTCCGGGACGGCGATGGGACACACGTCCCCTGTGCACGGCCGTGGCCAGGGGGCCGGCTCGTGGAATCAGGGTGTTGGCAGGGGGTGGAGGTCCGTCTTCGGGATGGCCCTCCACGCCCGGGGACGCTCAGCGCAGGGCTTCGCGGATGCGCCGCTCCGCCAGCGCCGTCAGGGCCGGAGCGGCATCCGCTCGCGATGCGGCGCCCTCCCACTGGGGAAAGCGGCTGCGGTGGTACGGCGGAAGGCCGCGGAGGGCCTCCTGCCGCAGGGCTTCGGGGGCTGCCTCCAGGAAGAGGGCCAGACGGTGCGCGCCGTCCGCCCGCTCGCCGAACTCCAGCGCCACCTTGCCCTGCCGCTGGGCGGAGGGCATGGCGGCGAAGCGCTCCAGGTGGCGCAGCGCCCTGCCCGCTTCGGCGTCCACCAGCCCCCCCAGTAGCTCCGCGGCGCGGTCCCGCGCCAGGACACAGACGACCAGCGCGATGCGTTCCAACGGCAGGGACAGCGCGGGCAGCGTGACCTCCGCCACCGTGGCCCGTGGTGCTTCCTTCCTCGCGGGCAGGAGCTTCCGGGCCTTGCGCAGCACCCGTCCCACACGTGTGACGTCCATGGCGCGTGCTCAGGCCAGCTTGCGCGTGGAGCCCGGCGTCACCACCGGCCTCGCGGGCGTGGGCGGTGCGGGCGGCGCGGCGGGCGGCTGCTCCGACAGGGCCCGGTAGTGCCTCCAGCGCAGCGTCGTCCAGACGAGCGCTCCGGACAGCCCCGTCACCAGCACGCCCAGCAGGGCGAGCACCACGCGCAGCCGCAGCGGGACGGGACCTCCCTTCGGGGACGGCGCCTCCACGTGCGTCGTCACCTCGTCCACCAGCAGCGAGACCGCCTCCGGTGACAGCCCCTCCACGCCTCCCGCGATGAGCTCACGCAATGTGTCCGCCGACTTGCGGACGCGGGTTGCCTCGCCGGGCGCCGTGCGCAGCATGGCCGATGCCTTCGAGGGCGCGGGCGCCTGTCCCGGCCTCGGCGGCGGTGGGACCACCAGGTGCACGCGCGCCAGCAGGACGCCGTCCACCGTCTGGAGCGTCTTCTCCAGCTCCCGCTCCATCCCCCGGACACGGCAGACCTGCTCCTCCAGCGGCGAGCGCACCAGCCCGCTCCCGCCAAACACGTCGCAGCCTGTCTCCGCCGCGAGCCGGGGCAGCCCCAGCTCCGCCAGGATGCGCACCGCGTCCGAGGACTGCGCGTCCGTCACCTCGATGGCCCAGGTGGGTTTCTTGCCCGGCTCGGGCACCTTGCGCGCGTCGAGCCCCCGCTCGACGAGCACCGTCTGCAGCTCGTTGGCCTGACGCTCGTCGAGGCCGTGCTGGATGCGCTCCCGGCACGCCGAGGCGCCCAGGAGCAGGAGGAGACAGAGACAACGAAGGGGAGCGGAACGCATGGAAGAGAGGACTCCTCACACCTGGGTCTGGAGGACCTGCTTGACGCCGCCGGTGGCCTTCTCGACGACCTTGCCGGCGAGATCGAGCTCCTGACTGGCGCGGTAGACGTGGGCCTGGAGCGCGAGCAGCTCAGCGGGACTGAACGTGCGGCCGGACTCGGCGAGCTTCAGGATGTGGTCCAGCCGCTGCTGCGCCTGCCCCACCCGGTCCAGCACCTCCACCGCCTGCTGACCGCGCGCGGCCTGGGCCGAGTCCACGCGGGCCCCCGGCTTCACCTCCGCGCAGCCCGCCTTCGCCCGCTCCACCCCGTCCGCACGCGACGTGCCGGCGGTGGCCTCGGTGGGCGTGCGCACCGGCTTCGGCGGCCCCTCCGTCGTCACCGGCACGGGGCGCGACGGTGGCGTGCGCACGCCCTCCAGCACCTTGCCGAACGTCTCCCTGCCGGACTCCACCGCGGGCGACGGGCCCGCGCCGCCCACGGCTCCCAACTTGTCGATGGCCATCGCGAACGCGCCTCAGCGGATGTTGTTGATGGCGGCCTTCGCCGAGTCGTGGCGGACCTTCATGATGTTGGAGAGGGCGTTGTGCTCGCGGCTCTCCTTCTGCATCTCGTTCTGGAGCGACAGGTAGGCCATGTTGAACTTCTGGCCGTCCGCGGCCATCAGCTTCTGGGCCTCCAGCAGGTCCCACGCGTCCCCCTGCCCCGCCGCCGCGCTCCCCGTCGAAGCCGCCATCCCCGCAGTGCTCGCGCGCGCCGACATCGCGGAGGCGCCGCCCGCCGCCGGCACCGACGACACCGCTTCGGCCGGCACCGCCGCGGACACCGTGCCCGCCAGCGAGGACACCACCGCGCTGGAGATGGCCCCCGACGGCAACATGCCGCCCACGAGCCCCGCGCCCGTGCGCACCACCTCGCGCGCCGCTCGCGCCAGCGTGGGGCCGAACTCCGTCTTCGGCGTCTGGCGCGCGATGGACGGGGCGATGCTCAACGACGGGATGCGACGGTCTTCCAAGGGGTGCCTCCGGCAGGGATTCGCCGGGGCTGCCTTCCACCGTCCGTGCCAAGGGCCAACCCCTTGAAACGACAGGGGCGCGCTCCGTCCGCTTCGCGTCAGGCGTCTCCAGTGCGCGCGCTCCACGTCCACGGCGCGGGACGGCTGGGGAAGACCCGAAAACTTGCCACCGCGCCAACCTGCTTCACAGTTGTCGCGTCCTGTCGCACCCGAAGGTGAGCCCCCGATGATGAACCCCTCCAATGGTCCCCGTCCGAACGAGCGCGAGCGCTATCACCCGCGCGTCGAAGCCCGGCTCCAGGTGAAGGTGCTCCTGTCGGGCCGGACCGTGACGGCGCAGGCGCGCGACATCTCCATGAACGGCCTGTTCCTCCAGGCCCACCCGGCGGACTCGCAGCGCGCGCTCACCATCGCCCTGCCGCTGCCGGGCGACCGGGAGCTGGTCACCATGTGCACCATCCGCCGCCGGGAGGTGGACGGCGTCGCACTGGAGTTCGGCGAGCTGGACTGGGACGACCTCATCGCCCTGGCCCGCTTCCTCCACCCCCACCTGCCGTAAGGCGGCCGGTGGAGCGCGTCAGTCCGCGGCCGAGCGGGCCGCGCGCAGCCGCTCCACCAGGTCCATCAGCTCCGCGCCGCGGAAGGGCTTGTGGATGTAGCCGTCCGCGCCCGCCAGCGTCGCGCTCTCCACGTCCGACTTCTTCGCCTTCGCGGTGAGCATGTAGAGCGGCACCTTCGCCGTGACCGGGTCGCTCTTCAGGATGCGGCACACGGAGACGCCGTCCAACTGCGGCAGCACCACGTCCATCAGGATGAGGTGGAAGTCGCGGTCGCGGGCCAGCTTCAGGCCTTCGAGGCCATTGGCCGCGCACACCACGTCCACCGCGCCGTCGCTCAACATGGAGCGCACCAGCTCGCGGATGACGGGCTCGTCCTCGACGAGCAGGATGTGGAATGGCGCTTGCGCGTTGCCAGCCATGATTCCTCGGGGCCCCTCGTAGGCCATTGCCCTGGCGGCGTCCAGCGAAGCGACGCCTCCCGGCAGCCCTCTGTACGAAAGCGGTCCCCTGCCGGTTTTCCCTCCGGGCAGGGTCGCTCCGGCCCCGCCTAGATTTCGGCCACGCCGTCGCGCTCGGCCCAGCCCTCCAGGCCGTTGGGCAGGCGGATGCGGACGTACTTCCCCGTCTCCTCCAGGAGCTGCACCTTCAGGCCGGCGTGCACCTCGAAGAGCGAGCGCCCCTCCGAGCGGGGCAGCTCCCGCGCCACCAGCGTGGGCGCCAGCACCACGGCCTCGTGCACGTTCTGGTGCACCCAGATGTGCGCCCCCAACAGCAGCGCCGCCGGCACCGCCGCCGTGAGGCAGAGGCCGGCCACCACCGCCACCGCCGTGCTCCGCATCGAGGGGAAGGCGCGCCGGAAGAGCAGCAGCGCGAAGCCCACCAGCCACGCGACGAAGAAGACCCAGGCCACGGCGGCGCCGTCCGTCGCGGCGGCCAGCCGGGGGAGGAAGGCCTCGTCGGCGGCGGCGCCCACGACCTTGTCCACCTGCCGCGCCCGCGCCAGGGCCAGGTTGGCCTCCAGGTCCTCGGCGCGTCCGCCCTGCTTCCGGGCCTGCTCCAGCGCCAGCACCGCGCGGCCCAGGTCGCCCCGGGCCAGGTGCGTGGTGCCCAGGTTGTAGAGCACGTCCGGCCCGCCGAAGCCGTGGGCGAGGAGCTTCTCGTACTGGGCCTGCGCGTTGGCGTAGTCCTCGCGGCCATACGCGTCGTTGGCCTGCTGGAAGACGGCCTCCGCTTCCTCGGCGGTGTAGTAGCCCTGCGTCGCCGCGTCGCTCATCACGCCCAGCCCTCCATCACCGCCGCCGCGGTCGCCAGCACCTTGCGCCGCTCGCCCGGCTCCACCCCGCCGCCGTAGCGGCCCAGGTCGCACGCCTCCAGCACGAAGAGCACGCGCGCGCGCCGCTCCGCGTCCACGCCCGCCGCCGCCAGCTTCTCCCCGAGCGCCTCGCGCGTCAGCCCGCCCACGGGGAGACCCAACTGGGCCGCCAGGAAGCCCACCATCGCCCGCTCCACCTCCACGTAGAACGCGCCCGCGTCCGCGCCCGCCTTGAGCTTCTCCGCCTCCGCCAGCCGCTTGCGCGCGGCCTTCGCCTGCTGACGGCCCTTGCCCGCCTCCGAGCGGGTGGCCAGCCGGCCGCGCATGCCGCCCGCGAGCGCCACGCCCGCCAGCAGGCCCAGCGGCGCCAGCACGCCCGCGACGAAGAAGGGCCGCATCCACACGGGCTGGGACGGCCCCACGAAGTGGGCCCGGGCGCGCACCGGACGCAGCCCCCCGGTGGCGAGCACGTTCTTCTGCTCGTTGGCCGCGTCCGCCACCTGCGAGGGCGTCATCGTCGACGGCAGCGAGGACACGCCGCCCGCGCCCGCCTCCACGGTGAGCGTCACGGGGTCCGTGCGCGCCGTCTCATACTGGCGCCGCGACGGGTCGAAGTACGGGAAGCGCAGCTCCGGCAACGTGAAGGTGCCCGTGCGCTGCGGCATCACCAGGTACTCCACCACGCGGCGGCCCTGGATGCGGTTGCGGTTGGGCGTGAGCCGGTCCGTCGTCGTGGGCTCGTAGATCTTCAGCGCGGCCGGGCCGGTGAGCTTCGGCGGGGTGACGTTCTTCACGTTGCCCTGCCCCTCCAGGATGACCTTCACCGTGATGGGCTGCCCCAGCTCCACGCGCGTCTGCGACACGTCCAGCGACAGGCGCCACGAGCCCACGTTCGCGTTGGACATGTCGGGCGGCGCGCCGTTCGGCAGGGGCCGCACCTTCACCTTCAGCCCGTTGGAGACGCGGTGCACGCGGTGGCCCGCGAAGAGGAAGCCCGTGGTGATGTCCGCCTCCGCCGGGGTGATGAGCAACGTGCCGGACTTCACCGGGAAGAGCGCGCGGCGGCGCAGCAGGTAGGCGCGGTACGGGATGCCGTCCACCACCTTCTGCTCGCCCGTGAGCTGCGTGGGGCTCTCCACCTCCTCCGTCCAGAAGCCCTCCAGCTTGGGCATCGTCACCGCGTCCACGCTGGACAGGTCCACGCGCGAGTAGATGTAGAGCGACAGCGTGGCCTGCTCGCCCACGTAGAGGTCGTCGCGGTCCAGGCTCGCGCGCAGGAACAGGTCCGAGTCCCCGCGCGGAATCACCGGCTCGTCGTCCCGCAGGTCCGAGTCGTCGTCCCCGAACGGGTCCGGCATGTTGCGGAAGTTGCGGAACGGATCCGGCAACTGCGGCCGGCCGCCCTGCTGCGCCTGGGGCGCGTTGCCCACGCGGCCCTCGCGCACGGTCAACTGCACCGCGTCCGTGCGGTACGTGCGGCCTCCCGCGGTGAGCGTGGCGGGCGGCAGCGTGAGCCTGCCCGCGCGCAGCGGGCGCATCAGCAGCTCGTGGCGGGTGATGTCCTGGATGACGGCGGGGCCGCCGCCGGACAACGAGATGGAGCGCTGGCTGCCGCGCGACGAGGAGAGCACCTCGAAGTCGTTGGACTCGGGCAGGCGCACCTGGGCGTTGGACGGCGCGTCCACCACCACCACGGTGAGCTTGAAGGTGTCGCCGGTGCCCACCTCGGTGCGATCCACCGTCTGGTAGAACTCGATGTCCGCCGCCCACGCTGGCGCCGTGGCCAGCAGGGCGAGCACGGCGAGCAGCGCCGTGCGCCCGCTACCAGTCCTTCTCATTGGGCTTCCTCTGCTTCTTCTTCTGCTGGAAACGCCAGAGCTGGAGATTCTTCTCGTTCTGCTTCATCGCATCCAGCAGGCGCTCGGCCTCCTGCCGGTCGACGTCGCCCGGCGAACTTCCGCCGTCGCGCGGCTTCGACTCCGTCTCCTCCTCGCCCTCGCTGCCGCCGTCCGCGCCGCCATCGCGCGAGTCGCCCTCGCCCTCGTCCTGGCCTCCGTCGGCCCCACCGTCCGCGCCGCCGTCGCGGGAGCCCCCGTCGCCGCTGCCGCCGTCCTGGCCCCCGTCCGCGCCACCGTCGCCGGGGCCGGCATCACCGCCGCCTCCGTCCGCGCCGCCGTCCTGACCGCCATCCTGGCCGCCGCCGTCCTCGCCTCCGTCGGCCCCACCGTCCGCGCCGCCATCCGGACCGCCGTCCTGGCCTCCGTCCTGCGGCGTGCCGCCGTCACCCTTCTGGCCGCCGTCCTCGCCCGCGTCCGGACGTCCGCCGTCGTTGCCGCCGTCCTGGCCTCCGTCGGTGCCGCCATCCGGGCCGTTCTGCGGCGGAGGCAGGTCGCGCAGCACCACCTCGTAGTTGTGCCGGGCCTGCGGATCCGTGGGGTCCAGCGTGAGCGCCTTGCGGTAGGACTTGAGCGCCTCCGCGCGGTCGCCCGACGTGGCCGCCAGGTTGCCCAGGTTGTACCAGCTCTTCTGCGCCAGGTCGGGCTGGCGCGAGGACTCCGCCACCTGCTTGAAGGCCTCGCGCGCCTCCGCGTTGCGGCCCAGCTTCGCCAGCGCGTCCGCGCGGTTGAACTCCACCGTCGGATCATTGGGCCGCTCCTTCTTCGCGGCCTCGAAGTCCTTCAGCGCGTCCTCGTAGCGTCCGGCCGCGTAGGCCTCGCGCCCGCGCTGCACCAGCGGGTGGTCCTTCTCCAGCGGCCCCACCGCCCACGCGGGCCCCGGCAGCGCCAGCAGGCCCGCCAGCCCCACCGCCATCGCGCGCGCCGCGCGCCGCCGCATCGGTTGCGTGCTCATGCGGCCCTCCGGCGCGAAGGGATGAGCGCCATGCCCAGCACCAGCAGCACCAGCCCGGGGACGGCGAACCACTGGAAGCGCTCGTCGTAGCGGACCGTCACGCGGCTCTCCAGCTCGCTCTTCTGCAACTGGTCGATGCGCTCCACCACCTGCCCCATGGCCACGCCGTTGGGCTGGTAGAAGAAGGCGCCGCCCGTGGCGTCCGCGATGGCCGTGAGGCCCGCGCGGTCCAGGCGCGTGATGACCGTGTCGCCGTTGGAGTCCTTCTTGTAGTCCACGAACTCGCCGCGCCGGTCATAGACGGGGATGGGCTCGCCGGAGTCCGAGCCCACGCCCACCGCGAGCACCTGCACGCGCGCGTCCTTGAGCGCCTCCGTGGCCTCGCGCACGTCGCCCGTGAGGTCCTCGCCGTCCGACAGCAGCACCACCACGCGCTCCTTGGAGCCCCGGTCCGCGTTGTCCAGCACCTGCTTGGCCAGCCGCAGCGCCGCGCCCACGTTCGTGCCGCCCTGGGGCATCGCGTCCGGATCCACCGCGCGCAGGAACAGCTTCACCGCCGAGTAGTCCGACGTGAGCGGCGACTGCACGAACGCGTCCCCCGCGAACACCACCAGGCCCGCGCGGTCGCCCTTCAGCTCATCCAGCAGCGTGTTGAGCTCCAGCCGCGCGCGGTCCAGCCGGCTGGGCTGCACGTCCCTGGCGAGCATGGACTTGGACGCATCCAGCGCCACCACCACGTCGATGCCCCGGCGCTTCGTCAGCTCGCTCTTCGTGCCGCACTGGGGCTGCGCGAGCGCGAGCCCGAACAGCATCAGCCCCAGCCCGTAGAGGCCGCCCTGCACCGCCGGCCGCCACACGGACACGCCGGGCGCGAGCGCCGTCACGTGGCGCTCCGCGATGAGCGCCGACAGCCGCGTCCTGCGGCCCAGCGCCTTGAGCAGCGCGAGCAGCCCCAAAAGCAGGCCCACCAGGAGCAGCCCCAGGAACAGCGGCTGCGCCAGGCCCACCTGATAGCCCAGGAGCGTGAAGCGCCAGGCCTCCACCGTGGGCATCATGGGAACACCCGCAGGACGGTGGCGCGCAGCAGCAGCTCCAGCGCGGCGAGCCCGAAGGCCACCAGCAGGAACGGGTGGAAGTTCTCCTTGTACGTGGCGCTGGCGCCGCCCTCCATCAGCTTGGAGCGCTCCAGCGCGTCCAGCACCTTCTGCAGGCCCTGCTTGAGGCCTTCGGGGTCGGTGGCGCGGTAGTACTCGCCGCCGGTGCGGTCCGCGATGTCCTGCATCAGCTCCGGGTTGATGGGGATCTCCGTCTCGCGCCACACGGTGTTGCCGAACAGGTCCGTGCCCTGCGGGAAGGGCACCTTGCCGCCCTTGCCCACGAGGATGGTGTAGATGGGGATGTGGAGCGACGCGGCCATGTTCGCCGCGTCCAGCGGGGAGATCTTGCCGGCGTTGTTGTCGCCGTCGGTGATCAGCACCACCACGCGGCTCTTCGCGTCGGAGTCGCGCAGTCGGTTGAGCGACGTGGCGATGGCGTCACCAATGGCCGTGCCGTCCTCCAGCACGCGGGTGCGCAGTTGCTTGAGCACTTCCTTGAGCACGCCGTAGTCCAGCGTCAGCGGGGACTGCGTGTACGCGGCGCCGGAGAACACCACCAGGCCCAGGCGGTCGTTCACGCGGCCGGAGATGAAGTCGGTGAGCACCTCCTTGGCCACGTTGAGGCGGTTCTGCGGACGGAAGTCACCGGCCTCCATGGACGTGGACAGGTCCAGCGCCACCACGATGTCGATGCCCTCCACCGACAGGTCGCGCACGCGCGAGTCGCGCGACTGCGGCCGGGCGATGGCCACCACCGCCGCCACCACCGCCGCCACGCGCAGGATGGGCAGGAGCGGCAGGAGGTACGTGCGGAAGCCCCGCCCGCCCTTCGCGAAGACGTGCGCGGCGGAGAAGCGCAGCGTGGCGCGGCGCTTGCGTTCCCAGAACGCGAGCGCCAGCAGCAGCGGCGCCAGCAGCAGGGCCCAGAGCGCCTCCGGGTTATTGAACGCGAGGTCCGGGGGCAGCATCGGGCTTGGGGGGAGCGGGAGGAACGTACGTCCTGGCGAGCAGGTCGTAGCCGAAGGCCAGCGCCTGATTGCAGGACTCGGGGGAGGCGTCGGCGCGGGCGTACTTCACCATGTCCGACTCGGAGACGAAGCGCATCAGCGCGTCCTCCGGCAGACCCGGCGTGGGCAGCCGGCGCAGGGACGCCATCAATTCGGACGACGTGCACTCCAGGGCCTCGAAGCCGTAGCGCTCGCCCAGGTAGCCGCGCACGATTTCGGAGAGGCGGAAGTAGAAGTCCTTCACGTGGCCGCGGCCGGGCAGGTCCTCGCGCTTGAGCGCGTCCAGGGACTGGCGCACGCGCACGTCCAGCGGCAGCACGGGGACGAGCTTCTCGCGCCTGGGCCGGCGCTGCCACCAGCGCACCAGCAGCCAGGCCGCGACGGCCACCGCCAACACCACCGCGAGCACGTAGAGCAGCGTCCAGGAGCGGATGGGCACTTCCTGCGGGGGCTGATAGTCGAACAGCTCCGCGCCCTGCCCCTGCGCGTCCGGCGGCAGCGTGGAGGTCACCTCCACCGTCTTGCCCTTGAGCACGAAGCGGCGCGGCCCCTCCGGCGTGGTCACGTCGAAGGTGAGGTCCGGCAGCCGCACGTCGCCCAGCTCGAACGCGGAGAAGCGCAGGCCGAACGTCGTGGTCGCGTCGTTCGCCTGGTCCTGGCGCTGGCGCGTCTGCTGGAGCAGCTCCACCGGGCCCTCACCCGTGGGCGCCACCAGCTCATAGCGCTGGTCCTTCGGGTGCGTGAGCGTCACCTGGTAGGTGAAGGGCTCGCCGATGTGCACCGACTCCGGCTCCACCCGCGCGGACGCGCCCGTGGGCGCCACCGTCTCCAGGGCGACAGGGGCCTTGGGGGCGCCAGGAGCCGGGGCCTGGGCCCACACGGCCGGCGACCCGACGAGGAGGACGGCCGCGAGGACGAGCGCGTGTCTCATGCCGCCATCCTCCGGGCCCGCGCGCGGAAGAAGTTCGCCAGCGCCTTGCCGTGATCATCCCCGGCGCGCAGCTCCACGTGGTCCAGCTCCAGCTTCTTGAACAGCTTGCGGCGCTCGTCGCGCTGGGCCTGCATGGCGCGCATGAACCTGCCGCGCACGGCGGTGGAGCTGGTGTCCACGACGAAGCGCTCGCCCGTCTCCGGGTCCTCCATCTCCACCAGGCCGTGGGCGGGGAAGCGGTGCTCCAGCGGATCCTCGATGACCACGGGCACCAGGTCGTGGCGGCGGCCGACGAGGCGCAGCGGCTTCTCGTAGCCCGTGGCCATGAAGTCCGACACCAGGAACGTCACGGCCTTCCGCTTGGACACCTGCGTCAGGTACGTGAGCCCCGCGGACAGGTCCGTGCCGTGGCCCTTGGGCTGGAAGGTGAGGATGTCGCTCACCAGCCGCAGCACGTGCATGCGGCCCTTGCGCGGCGGGACGACCTTCTCCACCCGGTCCGAGAAGAGGATGAGCCCCACGCGGTCGTTGTTCGCGATGGCGCTGAAGGCGATCTGCGCGGCCACCTCCGCGGCCACCTCCGCCTTGGTGCGGTCCTTGGAGCCGAACTCGTTGGAGGCGGACACGTCCACCAGGAGCATCACCGTGAGCTCGCGCTCCTCGGTGAAGACCTTGATGAAGGCCTCGTTCATGCGCGCGGTGACGTTCCAGTCGATGAAGCGGATCTCGTCGCCGGGCTGGTACTGGCGCACCTCGGAGAAGGCCATGCCGCGGCCCTTGAACACCGAGTGGTACTGGCCGGCCAGCATGTCGGAGACCACCTTGCGGGTGCGGATCTCCAGCTTGCGGATGCGGCGGATGAGGTCCTTGGGCAGCACGGGCGCGCTCTTACCGGGGCCTGGTCAGGGGACTTCCACGCGGTCGAAGACGCGCTGGATGATCTTCTCCTGGGTGAGCTCCTCGGCCTCCGCCTCGTAGGTCATCGCGATGCGGTGGCGGAGCACGTCGAAGGCGATGGCCTTCACGTCCTCCGGGGTGACGAAGCCGCGGTGGCGCAGGAAGGCGTGCGCGCGGGCCGCCTGCGCGAGCGCGATGGTGGCGCGCGGCGAGGCCCCGAACTGGATGGAGTCCGCCAGGTCCTTGAGGCCGTAGCGCGCGGGCTCGCGCGTGGCGAACACCACGTTGAGGATGTACTCCTTCACCTTCTCGTCCATGTAGATGGCGTGGACGAGCTCGCGCGCGCGCACCAGGTGCTCCAGCGCGATGACCCGCTGGGCCTTGGGCGACGAGCCGCCGGCCATGCGGTCCATGATGACCTTCTCCTCATCCCGGGTCGGGTAGCCCACCTTCACCTTGAGCATGAAGCGGTCCACCTGCGCTTCGGGGAGGGGGTAGGTGCCCTCCTGCTCGATGGGGTTCTGGGTGGCCAGCACGAGGAACGGTGAAGGCAGGCCGAAGGTCTGGTCGCCGATGGTGACCTGGCGCTCGGCCATGGCCTCCAGGAGGGCGGACTGGACCTTGGCGGGGGCGCGGTTGATTTCGTCCGCGAGGACGATGTTCGCGAAGATGGGCCCCTTGCGGACGGTGAACGCGGCCGTCTGCTGGTTGTAGATCATGGTGCCGACGAGGTCCGCCGGCAGCAGGTCGGGCGTGAACTGCACGCGCATGAAGGTGGCGCTGAGCGAGTCCGCCACGGTGCGCACGGTCAGCGTCTTGGCGAGTCCGGGCACGCCCTCCAGGAGGACGTGGCCGTTGCACAAGAGGCCGATGAGGATGCGTTCGAGCATGTACCGCTGCCCGACGATGACCTTGCCGGTCTCCTGGTTGAGGACCTCGACGAAGCTGCTTTCCTGCTGCACGCGTTCGGTGAGCGCGCGAATGTCGGTGTTCATGTCCCCTCTGTCGGCCTGGGCGGCGGGCAGCCTAGGGTTCCCGGGCGTCCGGCTCAACACCGCTTTGGGCCGGACATTCCGTCAAGCCGCCCCGTGCCGTAAAGGGTCATCTCCCATGTCCCGCCCGCCCCCGCCCCGCCGCTCCGCCCTCCCCCCTCGCTGGGACGCCTCCGGCCGCCCCGGAGCCCCGGGCGCCACGCCCCCCGTGGGCCCGGTGGAGACGGGGCTCCTGGCCCAGTTGGCCCCGGCCGTGGCGGCCCAGGTGCACTGGCTGCCCGGGGGTGGCGCGGTGCGGATCCTCGAAGGGGGCCCCCCCGAGGGCGCGCGCTCCACGGTCGTCTTCCTCCATGGGCGTGGGAACGCGGCGACCCACTGGTTCCCGTACCTGACGGCGCTGGCCCGGCACCACCGGGTGCTGGCCCTGGACCTGCCCGGCTTCGGACAGTCCACCCCGGCCGACGTGCACGTGAAGACCGCGGAGGACGCGGTGCGCTTCTTCACGGCGCCGGTGGAGGAGGCGCTGGGGATGGTGGCGCCGGGGCCGGTGTCGGTGGTCGGCCACTCGCTGGGCGGGCTGGTGGCGCTGGAGCTCGCGCTGCGCGGCGCGGTGCCGGTGGAGCGGCTGGTGCTGGTGGACGCGATGGGGCTGGGCCCGGAGATGCCGCGCGCCTCGCGCCTCTTCTTCCGCGCGGGGCCGGAGCGGCTGGCGCGCAACCTGGGCCCCTGGGCGATGGCGCGGATGCTGCCGCCGCCCCCCACGCCGCTGGGAGAGAAGCTGGGCGCGCTGGGCTACGAGCTGTTGAGCGTGCCCGGCGGGAGGCCCGAAGCCGCGCAGGCCTTCAACGCGCTGGTGCCGCTGACGGGGCCGCTGTTCCACCGCCGCGAGCGGCTGGGCGAGGTGCAGGTCCCCGTGCTGATCATCTGGGGCGAGCGCGACGAGACGCTGCCCGTCTCGATGGCGGACGAGGCCGCGCGCCGCCTTCCCCAGGCCCGGGTGCTGCGCGTGGCGTGCGGACACAGTCCGCAGTTGGAGCATCCCGAGCGCGTGCTCCCCGAGCTGAAGGCCTTCCTGGACGCGGAGCGCTCCGGGCCGTGAGCGGGCGCGGTGTCCCCGGCGTCACGTGAACCGGGTACAGTGCCCGGCCGTGCCGAAAGACTTTCTCGACTTGGAGGCGACGCCGGAGCGCTTGCACGCGCTGGCGGACGCCGGAATCCTGGGCCCGGACGCGTACGGGCGAGCGCTGCATCTGGCGGTCGCCTCGCCGTCGCGGCCCGCGTGGCGCGCGTTCCTGTCCACGACGTTGATGGCCCTGGGCTCGCTGCTGGTGCTGGCGGGCGTGGTGTACTTCTTCGCCTTCAACTGGGCGGAGCTGGGGCGCTTCTCGAAGCTGGGCCTCATCTGCCTGGGCATCGCTGGAGCGGCGGTGGGCGCGTGGCGGCTGGGCGACCGGCCCGCGGGCCAGTTCGCGCTGCTCGCGGCCGCGGTGCTGGTGGGCCCGCTGCTGGCCGTGTACGGGCAGGCGTACCAGACCGGCGCGGATCCATATGAGCTGTTCATCGGCTGGGGCGTGCTCATCCTGCCGTGGGTGGCGCTGGCGCGCTTCACGCCGCTGTGGATGCTCCAGCTCGTGCTCGTCAACACGGGCGTCATCCTCTTCTGGGGCCAGCGCATGACGCGCTTCGGTTCCTACGAGGCGCGGCTCGCGCTGGTGCTGGGGCTGCTCAACGGGTTCGCCTGGGCGACGTACGAGCACTTCGCCCACCGGAAGGTGTCCTGGCTCCAGGGGCGGTGGATGCCCCGCGTGTTGTCCCTGATGACGCTGATGCCGCTGGTGACCCTGGGCATCCTGTTCATCGTGAGCAAGCACGACCGCTCGCTGGAGTCCGCCCTGTCCCTGCCGCTGGTGCTGGGAGCGCTGGTCGCCATCTACGCCCTGCACCGGCACCTGCATGGGGAGCTGTTCCTGCTCACCGTGGCCGCGCTGAGCATCATCACGCTCGTCACCACGGCGGTGGGCTACTTCCTCATGGAGTCCATGCACGCCGAGGAGCTGACCCTCTTCATCCTGCCCCTGGTGCTCATTGGCGAGGTGGGCCTGGCGGTGTACTGGCTGCGCCACGAGTCGCAGGCCACGGGCGTCTCGGAGGAGACCTGACCATGTCCCTGCGACCGACCATCCAAGACGTGCTGGCGGGGCTCAAGGCCGAGGGCCACGTGGACGCGGAGGTGGACGCACGCGCCCGCACCGCCCTGGAGATCCGTCAGAAGACGCTGGGGGCCTCGCCCTGGTTCGTGAAGGCGCTGGCCGGAGGAGGCGCGTGGCTGTCCGCCGCCTTCCTGCTCAGCTTCTTCGCCTGCGTGGGCCTGTGGAAGGAGGAGGTGGCGCTCACCGGCCTGGGCCTCGTGCTGACGGTGGCGTCGGTGTTCCTGCGCCGCAGCACCCAGGGCCCCTTCATGGAGCAGCTCGCCCTGGCCCTGTGCATGGCGGGCGTGGGCGCGTTCCTCGTGGGGCTGGGGCAGTTGGAGCAGGACACCCTCACCCTCGCGTTCGCGGGGGCGGCAGCGTCCATCGCGCTGCTCGCCGTGTTCCCGGACCTCATCCTCTACTTCCTGGCGACGGTGGGGCTCTGCGTGTCCGTCGGCGTGTTCGCGCTCGACGCCGTGGGGGGCGCGGGCGTGGACGCGTGGATGCTCCTGTGCGCCGCCGCGCTCTCCGGCACCCTGCTCTTCGAGCCGCTGCTGCGGCGCGGGCCCCTGGGCGCTCGCGTGGGCCCCATCGCCTTCGCGCTCGCGTGCGCCGTCCCCGGGTGGCTGCTGTTCCGCAGCTTCGAGAGCTCGCAGGAGGGCTTCCGCTACGTCTTCCGCTTCGAGAGCGAGTTCGTGCCGAGCGCGTACCTCGCCCTCCTGCTGGCGCTCCTCCTGCTGTGGACGGGGTGGCGGGTGCTGCGCGAGCTGGGGCTGGCGCGGGAGCAGCGCGTCTGGATTCCCGCGGTCTGCGCGCTCGTGCTGCTCACGGGGATGACGCTGAACACGCCGGGCGTGCTGGTGGCGGTGCTGATGCTGACGCTCGGCTTCCACCGCCGCAGCCGCGTGATGCTGGGGCTGGCGGTGGCGTTCCTGCTGACCTTCGGCGCGTACTACTACTACGACCTGCGCATCACGCTCCTGGCCAAGGCCCTGGCGCTCACGGGCAGCGGGCTGGTGCTGCTGGGCGTGCGGCAGTTCTTCCTGCGGCGGCAGCCCGCCGCCCTCACGGAGGCCCGATGAAACGCGGCGCCGTCATCTTCGGTGGGCTCGCGCTGGTGTTCGTCGCGCTCGCCTTCCTCGTCGTGCAGAAGGAGACCGTGCTCGCGCGGGGGCAGCCCGTGCTGCTGCGGCTGGCTCCGGTGGATCCTCGCTCGCTCATCCAGGGCGACTACATGGTGCTCGACTACGCCATCAACCAGGGCTGGCGCGAGGGCCGCGAGCAGCCCCAGGAGGACGGCAACGTGGTGCTGCGCCTGGACGAGCACAACGTGGGCGAGTTCGTGCGCTACGAGCCGCCGGCCTCCACGCTCGCGCCCGGCGAGGTGCGCCTGCGCTTCCGCATCCGCAACTCGCAGATGCGGCTGGGCGCGGAGGCCTTCTTCTTCCAGGAGGGCCACGCGGAGCGCTACGCGAACGCGCGCTACGGCGAGCTGCGGGTGACGGACAACGGCACCAGCGTGCTCGTGGGCCTGCGCGACGAGAACTACCAGCCGCTGGGCAGCGCCATCCACTGAAGGCGCGCCCCCTTCGTCAGTCCGCGTCCTCGTTCTCCAGCAGGTCGGAGAACGGGGAGCCGTCCTCGCCCAGCGCCTTGTAGAGGCCGTCCACCTTCTCCAGCTCGCGCTTGAGCGCCTTGTGGTGGTTGCGGTTCTTCACCAGGCTCTCGCGGCCCAGCAGGCGGAAGGCCTCGTCGCGGCCCACCTGGCGGATGGCCAGGCCCAGCACCAGCCCGCGGAAGCCGTCCGCGTGGTCCAGGTCCAGCGGCGTGCCGCGCCGGCGCGCCTCGCCGACGAAGGCCTGGGCCGCGGCCCGCAGCGCCTCCGGCAGCGGCCGGCCGCCGGGGGACTGCTCGTAGTCCAGCGCCCGCGCCACGTGCTTCTCCTGGAGCACCAGGTCGCCCGTGCCGCCCGCGTGCTCCACCATCGCCAGCGTGTACGCACGCCGCACGATGTTGTCGAGCTGCCGCAGGTTGCCCGGCCAGGAGCTGGTGGTCAGCAGCAGCTCCGCCTCCGGCGCCAGCCGCGCGGAGCCGTCCGGCAGCCGCTCGCGGTGACGGCGGTTCACCATGTACCGCGCCCAGAGGGGGATCTCGTCCTGCCGGTCCTGCAGCGGCGGCATGCGCACCGGCAGCACGTTCACGCGGTAGTACAGGTCCTCGCGGAAGCGGCCGGCGCGCACCTGCGCGTGCAGGTCCGCGTTGGTGCCGATGATGAAGCGCACGTCCGCGAGCTTCTCGCCGGTGCCCTCGCCCAGCGGCCGGTAGCTGCGCGACTCCAGCAGGTGCAGCAGGCCCGCCTGCGCCTTCAGCGACAGCTTGTCGATTTCGTCGATGAACAGCGTGCCGCCGTCCGAGCGGGCCACCACGCCCGGCGCGTCGCGCACCGCGCCGGTGAAGGCGCCCTTCTTCCAGCCGAAGAGCTCCGCCATCTGGAGGTCCTCCGGCACCGTCACCAGGTCCAGCGTCTCGAAGGGCTTGCCCCGGCGGCCGGAGCGCTCATGGCACCAGCGCGCCAGGCGCGACTTGCCCGCGCCCGTGGCCCCGCTCACCAGGATGGTCTCGTCCTGGAGCGCGAAGGTGCGGAGGATGGGCAGCAGCTCCGCCATGGAGCGGCCCACCACGGGGAGGAACTCGTCCACCTCCGGCGTGGCCACCGGCCGCTGCGGCAGCGCGGTGAGGTACGGCGCGGCGATGTCCGTGAGCAGTTGGAGCAGGTCCCCGGCGTCGCGCCAGACGAACTCCTGCCCCATGGCGGCCAGACAGTCCGCCTCCAGCGAAATCATGCCCTCCATGCCCGAGGGCGTGCGCAGGGGCAGCACGCACACGTGCGTCGCGTGGCGCCCCAGGAAGCGCTGCTTGCTCTCGTTGCTGTGGAAGCCCGCGAGGCCCGGGTCGCCCGTCACCGGCGCGTCCGGCGCGTGCGGCTGCACCGTGCCGATGTTCACGTCGATGGACACCGCGCACCGGTGCTCCACCACCGCGCGCCAGGCCGTGGCGGAGGTGAAGAACGGCGTCCCGACGCCCGCGTCCGTCACCTCGCGCGCGCCCACGTCCAGCGCCGCCAGCCGGCGGTACGCTTCACCGGGGCGGAGGTGGACGATGCCGCGCAGGACCCGGGCCCGGCCCGCATAGCGGCTGGCCGCCACCGCGCCTTCCGCCACGGCCAGCATCCGGCGCAACGTCGCAGCCGCCGCGGTTTCGAAGTCCCTGGAATCCCGAAGCGCAGCCATGAGCTGCGCCAACTCGTCTTGCATCCCCTCGCCTCTCGTGCCGAAGCCGCGCCACCGCCGACCGGCGAAGCCGTCCAGAAAACAGACGCGGACTCTATCGGAGATGACGGGGAGGTGCGGGTTCAGATGGAGAGCGCGGAAGGAGCGGCCCCTCCTTCCGCGCTCCGGGTGCATCCGGATGCGGTACACGCCGTTGCCAGCGTATGGGCGGGACGCATTGCGGATGTCGTGCCAGAAGGGAAGTCCAATGATTTCGAGGGGTCACGAGGAGACCCCCCTCCAGGCTGCGTCCGACTGGAACGCAAGCGCGTCCGGACAGGACGCAAAGCCCTGCCGTTCGACCCCCGAGGCCTGACGAACCCGGCCGGCCGTCCAGGCGGACAGCCGGGTCATTCCATACCAGTCAGGGAGAAGTGGGGCAGGCTCCAGCCCCGCCAGACGCTGACCATGCGCAAGCCGAAGCAGGCGGCGCCGCCCCTGTCCCCGCCGCCACGGAGGGTTCCATGGCGCAAGAGGCTAGCACCCGCGAACCGGAGGCCCGCGACCCGGCGCGGGCGCTCCATCCACCGAACGACACCCCGGCGGGGCGCGCGGCGTCAGGCCTTGGAGGCGGTGTCCGGCTTGAGCACGAAGACGCGGTCCAGGCGCGGGCTGCCGCGCCCCACGGGCGAGTCCAGGTCGTAGTCGAAGTCGAACGTGGCCACGACGCGCAGGCCGGACTTGCGGAACAGGCGCTTCACCTGGGCCTCGTCGTACGTGCGGAAGTACCACGTCGTCTCGATGAGCCAGTCCTTGTCCGGCCCGGTGACGCGCAGGCGGTTGCGCATGGGCGAGCGGCGCAGGCGCTGCTCCGGCAGGCCCTCGTGCGTGTTGCACACGACCTTGTCCGCGCCCACCTGCCCCACCCAGCGCTCGTGCTCCGGGCCGGAGCGCGCGTAGTCCGTGAGGTGGAAGCCCAGCACGTAGATGCCGTCCGGCTTGAGCAGGCGGCGGGTGCCGGTGAGGTGCTCCACCGCAGCCTTCTCGCTGTCCAGGTAGCGGAAGGTGGACACCAGCGTGTGGGCCAGGTCCACGCGCCCCTCCAGCGACGGGTCGAAGAAGTCCTCCATGCGCGCCTGGGACAGCTTCACGCGGCGGCGCTCCGCGGGGGACAGGCGCTTGCGCGCGTGCGCGAGCATGGCCTCCGACAGGTCGTAGCCCGCGACCTTCAGGCCCCGGCGCGCGGCCTCCGCCACCAGCCGGCCCGCGCCGCACGCGGGCTCCAGCCACTGGTTGCCTCCCGTGCCGAAGCGCCGGCTCAGCGCCTGGAGGAAGTCCGCCTCCCGCACGGTGTCCGTGCCGAAGATGGCCTCGTAGTACTCCGGGTGCTCGTACCAGTCCTTGCGTCGTTCCATGGTGCCGTCAGTGCTCCGTGTGCCCCAGGACGCGCGCGAGCACGAACATCACCAGCAACCCGGCTGCCAATGCCACCAGGTTGCGTCCGGGCTTGTCCCTGCCGTGCTTGTTCACGTGCGGCAGCAGGTCCGACACGGCGATGTAGAGGAAGGTGCCGGCGGAGAAGGCCAGGGCCTTGGGCGCCAGCGACTGGAAGCGCATCACCGCGTCGAAGCCGAAGTAGAGCACCGCGCCCACCGGCACCATCAGGCCGTACAGCGCGGTGTACGCCAGGATGGTGCCGCGCTTCTTGCCCTCCGCCTGGAGGATGGACGCGAGCGACAGCGACGAGGGCACCTTGTGCGCGGTGATGGCCAGCAGCGCCATGGCGCCCACGCCCTCCTTCACCGAGGAGCCCAGGGCGATGCCGTCGAAGAGCGTGTGCGTGGACAGGCCCAAAAACGCGCTGAGGCCCAGCGCGTGGCCGTGCACGTGCTCGGCGCAGTCCGGCGGCTCCTCGCAGGTGTGGGCCACCAGGTAGCGCTCCAGCACCAGCACGAAGAGGAAGCCCATGGGCACCAGCGCGAAGGCCCACCAGCCGCCGCCCTCGTACGCCTCCGGGAGCATGTGGAAGAAGGCCGCGCCGAACATCACGCCCGCCGCGAAGGCCAGGAACGTCACGAGCCGCGTGGAGCGGTCATTGAAGATGACCACGCCCGCGCCGGCCAGCGCGCTCGCCACGACGATGAAGGAGTACAGGATGACTTCTGCCACGACCGGCGACATGGGGCGCGCACCCTACTCCCAAAACGACGCCGTCAGTAGCTTCGCACCACCAGCACCTCCACCCGCCCCGGCCTCACCTCCACCAGGTGGGTGGTGGGCCGGCCCGGTGCATCCACCTGGACGGTGTGTTTTCCCGGAGGAAGCCGGAAGCGCGCCACCTGGAACTCCGCCGGCAGTGAAAGCCAGGAGCGCAGGTCGGCCTGGTTGCCCGCGTTGAGCACCAGGAAGGCGAGCAGCCCCAGCTCCTTGCTCTTCGTGAGCGCGCCCACGCCCGCGGCCACGCCCGCCTTCGCCACCGCGCCCGCGAGCTGCTTCGCCAGCATGCGGCCGATGCGGTCGTTCAGGTGCACCTGGGCCACGCGCGACAGCGACGTCACCGTCACCGCCGCTTGCGCCTGGCCCTCCACCGACACCCGCACCGGCGGTGTGCCGCCGCGGTCCCGGTACACGGGCACTTCAATCAGGTCCCCGGAGTCGCCGTAGTCGCGCGACGCCCGCTCCTTCTGGGGCGACAGGCCCGCCTCCACCACCACGACGAGCTGCCCGTCGCCGGGGCCCAGCGCGTCGTGCGCCACGTCCGGGAACTTCTGGGAGAGCATGGCGTAGGCGTCGTCGCGGCCCGTCTTCTTGGCCAGCCGCAAGAGGGGCTCCACCAGCCCGCCCAGCCGGGGCTCCAGCTCGTACGCCTTCATGTAGTCGATGAAGGCCGAGTCCCACTCGTGCTGGTCCTCGTACAGCACGCCGCCCAGGTAGCGCGCGATGGCGAGCTGCTCGTACGGCTTCTTCTCCTCGGTGATCATCTTCTCCAGGCGCTCGTTGACGCGGCGGACCTCCACGAGCGCGTCCTCGTCCCGGCCCAGCTCCGCGTAGTTGAGCGCCTGGAGGACGGAGATCATCAGCTTCTCGAAGTCCTCGCCCCGGTAGGCGCGGCGCCGCTCGTTGCTGAGCAGGATGCCGGCCTCCTCGCTCACGGAGGTGACGTCCAGCAGCGCGCTCATCTCGTCCGCCTGGGCCAGCACCTTCGTGCTCTCCTCCCACTGCCCGGACGCGTGCAGCACCATGCCCTTGTCCAGGAGCAGCAGGAGCTGGTCGCGCTCGGGGGCCTCCTTCTGCTCGTCGTCCAGCGCACGCAGGGCGCGCGGATAATCGGAGGCCTGGTACGCGGAGCGCGCGGAGGCCGTGCGCGCCACGTAGTCACTGGCGCAGCCCGTCCCCAGGAGGGAGGAGGCCAGGACGAACAGCAGGCCCCAACGCGCCGCCGGTGAGGCGGAGGCGCGCGGGGCCTGGGGGGCGATGTCGGGGAGGTTGGACACGGCGGACGGCTACCAGCTCACGCCCTGCTTCTCGAACTTCTTGCGGATCTGCTTCTCGTCCGTCCAGGCGATCGTGCCGGTGCGCACGTCGTTCAGCTTCGCCGTCATCTTGTAATAGACGAGCTTGTCGCGGCCGACCTCCTGGATGATGGAGGCGAGGTCGCCCGTCATCAGGAAGTCCACCGACGCCTGCTGGCCCGGGGCCTTGGCGGCGTTCGGGTTCACGTAGCCGGACTGCTGGTACTCGTACTCCTCCGCGATGTCCTGGCGCGCCTGCTGGTCCACCAGCGCGAAGCGGCCCGTCTGCGCGAGCGCCGTTTGAATCTTGTCCCCCAGCGAGCGCATGTCGATGTGCTCGCTGGTGCTGTTGCGCAGCTTGCCCACGAGGACGATGGGCAGGGCCTGGCCCTGCGGCGGGGCCTGGGCGAAGCGCGGGGAGTTGGCGAGCGACTCGGCCATCTTCTTCGCGATGAGCTGCAGGTCGTTCTCGTTGAAGCGGTCGCCCAGCATCTCGATGGTGTTGGGGTCCTCGTAGGTGCCGCGCGTGAAGGCGCGGGGGCCTCCACAGCCGGCGAGCGACACGGCGACGAGGGCGGACAGCAGCAGGCGGCGGGTGTTCATGGTGGGGTCGACTCCTAGTTCCATTCGCATTCGAAGCGGCTGCCTTCGAAGTTCCACTTGTAGGCAAGCACCGCGTCGCGGCGGTAGCCGGCCGTCAGCCGGCAGAGGCTCTGCAGGGACGCGCGCGGATAGTCGAAGGTGTACGTCTGCGCCTTCGCGCGCTCCTGCGGGGTGAGCTGCGAGGGGTGCGTGAGCGTGGGGCTGGCGCTGGCGGCCACCATCACGCGGTGCGCGCCGTACGTCTTGAGCGGCACGTGGCCCGCGAGCTGGATGCGGCGCACCGTGCGCGCCACCATGATGTCGCTGCGGTCCACCATGGTCTCGTGGCTGTTGCGGCGCTGGAGCAGCTCCGGGAGGTTCGCGGAGAACACGCGGGTGATGTCCCCGTCGTCCACGAAGAAGTAGAGGAACGCCTCGCGCGCGGTGCGGCTCTCCCCGGTGAAGTCCAGCGTCACCAGGATGTCCAACTGCCGGTTGGGCGCCAGGCCATGGCGCGACACCGCCGCCAGCACCGTCTTGTCCACGCCCGCCTTCTTCAGGCGGATGAGGCCGTCCGCGCTCGCGTCGCAGGCGCAGCGCCGCTCTTCGATCATCTTCACCAACTGCGCGGGCTCGAAGCCGGCCTGCGACAGCTTGGTCAGCTCCTCGTCGGTGAGCGGGATCTGATCCGAGCGCTCATAGATGCGCGGCAACTGGTTCGGGTCCCACTGGATGATGTTGTAGGTCTGCACGTCCCCGGACGGGAACGGCAGCGCCACGGACGGCGAGGCGGCGCGAGGCGCCTGGGCCGTGGTCAACGCGACAGCGGCGGCGAGCAGTTGAGCGATCATGGCGTGTCCGTCAGAACCGGTATCCGACGTTCATGAACAACCGGTTCGTGACTCCTCCTCCCCCGATGGGGATGTCCGGCGAGTAGTGCAGCCCCATGAGCACGCGGTCGCGGCGGTCCAGGAAGAGCTCCGCGCCCACCTGCGGCGAGATGGCGAAGCGGAGGCCCTCGCCCTCCGGGATGACGATGGCGCCCGCCTTGAGGCCCAGGGTGAAGGCCACCGGCCAGCCCCAGCTTCGGAAGGTGGGGCCCACGTTGCCGATGAAGCGCCCCCCGTCGAAGACGTAGCCGCCGCTGACGTCCAGGCGGTACCAGTCATCTCCCCAGAGGGACACGGTGGCGCCGACGTACAGCGGCGGGCCCTCCGGCGCGCCCGCGGGGTTCTCCCGGGAGTTGATGGCCGCGCCCCAGTCGAACTGGAGCGACACGCCCCGGCGGTTGTCGCCGTAGCCCCCCGTGCCGTACTCCGACTCCTCGGGCCCGTCGGTGCGGCCCCGCTCCTGGGCGCTCGCGGTGAGCGGCGCGGCGACGGCCAGGAGCGCCAGGGCTCCGCACAACGTGACAGGACGCTTCATCTCTTTGGACTCCCCAGCGAGGGTGCGATTGCTCTTACGCGCGTCTTACGCCGCGTGGGTCGACATATTCATCGCGCGGTGAGCGTCCGTGCAAGCGCCTGTTTTCCCTGGGGCTCTCACAGGCGCCCGTCTTCAGGAGCGGGGCTCGGGGGCGCCCTGGATGGCCTCCTCCTGGTCGTCCCGGGAGGCCGGGGGCTGCGGCGCGGGGCGGGACTCGCTGCGCACCATGGGCAGCCACTGGGGTCGGGTGCGCAGGAAGACGACCAGCCGCTCGCGCACGAGGAAGCGCAGGTCGCCCAGCTTGCTGGAGTTCGCCGCGCTCACCAGCGCGCGCACGGTGAGGGTCTTGTCCATCACGTCGAAGACGACCAGCGTCTTCACCCGCCCGTCCCACAGCTCCTTGCCCTCGTTGGCGAGGATGCGGTCCAGCTCCGCGCGCAGCGCGTCGATGTCCGCCATGTAGTCCACCTGGAGGATGACGGTGCCCATGATCTCCGGGGACCCCTTGCTCCAGTTCTGGAACGGCTTGTCCAGGAACTGGTTGATGGGGATGACCATGCGCCGCTGGTCCCAGATGCGCAGCACGACGTACGTGAGGGTGATCTCCTCCACCGTGCCGAACTCGCCCTCTACCAGCACGTTGTCCCCGATGCTGACGGGCTGGGTGATGGACAACTGGATGCCGGCGAGCAGCGACGCGAGCGACTTCTGCGCGGCGAGACCGACGGCGAGGCCGGCGATGCCGGCGGAGGCCAGGAGCGACACGCCCACGTTGCGCACGACCTCGAACTGCATGAGCAGCAGCGCGGCGGCGATGACGTAGGTGGCGACCTCGAAGACGGCGCGCAGCACGGCCAACTGCGTGCGCAGCGAGCGCGCGCGGCGGTGGGGGCTGGACTCGGAGGTGACGCGGCTCTGGACGTAGGCCTCCGACACCCGGAGGAAGCGCAGGATGAACCACGCCACCGCGACGATGGTGAGCGAGTAGCTCACCCGGTCGCTCAGCAGCTTCAGCTTGGGAGGCAGCAGCAGGAACGAGGTGCCCAGCGCCAGGAGGATGGCGAAGAAGGGCAGCCGCAGGGGACCCCGGCCCGCGCCGACAATCTGGTCGTCCCAGGCGATGCGCGTCCAGCGCGCCACGCGCAGCCCCGCGGCCAGCAGGAGCTTCTCCAGGAGGTAGGAGAAGATCCACGCGCACAGCAGCGTCACCGCGAGCCCCAGCCACTGCCACGGCTCCAGCCCCAGCACCGTGCGCTCGAAGAAGAAGGCCGGGAGCGTCTCGGTGAGCAGCGGGCCGTACTCCTCGAAGAGCGGGTCCACCATCTTCACGGTGGGCTCCGACACCACCCAGATGAAGGTGTTGTCCACGCTCATGCGCTGCAGCCGGATGGGGACGCTCTCGCCCTTGAGCGGGATGGCCCCCAGCGACACGAAGCGCGAGCTGGGGGACTCGCCCTCGGGCGTCTTCGGCAGGACGGACGTGTCCACCGACAGCTCCCGGTCCAGGACGAACTTCAGCTTCCGCGCGAGCTGGGCGCCCCGCAGGGGCTGCTCGGCCTCCGGGAGGTGGTCCAGGTAGAGGTAGAAGGCGGCGCGGGCGTAGTCCCCGCGATGCACCGCGTCCAGGAAGCCCTGCACCGTGGCGCGCGGCGACGTGCGGTCGAGGTCCTGCGGGACCTGCCCCAGGCCGTTGTCGAGGGCCTGCACGGGGAGGCCACCAAGGACGCACCCCAGGAGAAGGAGGGCCACCAGGACCCGGGAGGCATGGCGCTTCATGGGCGCCTCCTTACCCTTTTTCGGGCGGGTTGCCCGGGAAAGACGGTGGGTGTTTCCGAGCCCGCCCGGCCGCTGGGACGCCCGGGGTTGAATCCAGAAAAGCCGTGCTGAAACGCGACACGGGAAAGCATTGGTGCGCCGCTGGGTGGTGGGCTAGAACCGACCCCCAAGGAAGGTCGCCGTGTCCGAAGAGAAGCGAAGAATCCTCCTCATTGACGACAGCGAGATCACCCTCGCCATGGAGAAGGCCGTCCTGGAGGCGCGGGGCTATGAGGTCGTGGCCACCTCCACGCTCATGGAGTTTGAGAAAACGCTTCAGAGCTGGCGGCCGGACCTCATCCTCACGGACATCCACATGCCGGAGGCGAAGGGCACGGACATCTGCCGCACGCTGAAGAACGAGTACAACACGCAGGACATCCCCATCGTGTTGTTCTCCAGCCTGCCGGACGACGAGCTGTCGAAGCTGGCCGAGCAGGTGGGCGCGGACGGCTGTCTCTCCAAGGTGAACGGCCTGGAGGCGATGGGCGAGAAGATCGACGAACTGGTGCAGAGCATCCTCTGGTGATGACGATGCGCGCGGCCGTCCTCGCGGTGCTCGTGAGCGCGCTCCTCGCCGGTTGCAGACGCCAGGAGCCGCGCGCCCCGGAGAGCGGCGCGAACAGCGCTCCCGGGCAGCAGCAGACCGCCTCCCCCGCTCCCGCCGCGCCTCCGGGCGCCGTGCTGCTCCTCTCCGCGGACACGCGCGGCTATCTGGGCCCGTGCGGCTGCAGCGAGAACATGCGCGGCGGCATCGGCCGGGCGGCGTTCCAGGTGCAGGAGGCGCGCAGGGGCGGCCAGCCGGTGCTCTACATCGACGGCGGCAACAGCCTCTTCGGGGAGACGCACCTCCAGGCGGAGCAGGTGCCGCAGGAGGAGCTCAAGGCGAAGGCGCTCGCGGACGCGTTCCGCACCATGGGCATCGCGGCGCGCGCCACCGGCGAGCTGGACGACACGCGCGGCGCGGCCTTCCGCCAGGGCCTGGGCCTGCCGGAGATTCCGGCGGGCGGCGTGAAGGTGCTGGACGCGGGGACGCGCAAGGTGGGCGTGGTGGCGGCGGCGTCCGGCGAGGCGCTGGTGAAGGCGAGCCAGCAGGCGCGCGAGCAGGGCGCGGACTTCGTGGTGGGCCTGTTGGACCAGCCGCTGGAGGCCGCGCAGGTCGCCGCCGCGCTGCCGGGGCTGGCCGCGAACCTGGTGGTGGCCACGCACAGCGCCGGTGAGTTCTCCGCGGAGGAGAACCGGCTGGTGCGCTCCGACGTGCCGGTGGTGGCGCTGCAGAGCAAGGGGCGCTCGCTGTTGCGCGTGGACCTGACGTACGCGCCGGCGAAGGGCCCCTTCGTCCCGCAGCGTTCGCAGGGGGACGTGGAGCGCGAGGTGACGGCGCTGGAGCAGCGCATCGCGCTCCTGGACAAGGAGATTTCGCGGCCCGGCATCGACCCGACCCTCAAGACGCTGAAGCAGGGCAAGCGCGACGAGCTCTCCGCGCGCAAGCAGGGCCTGCTCACCGCGCCGCCCGCGCCCACCGACGGCGTCAACGGCTTCGCGCTGCGCTTCCTGCCGCTGGAGTCGAACCTGCCCACCGCGCCGGACGCGCAGGCGCTGGTGAAGGCGTACGACGCGAACGTGGGCCAGTTGAACCTCGCGTGGGCGAAGGCGCACGGCCAGGACTGCCCGGCGCCCCCGAAGGGCCAGGCGGGCTTCGTCGGCAGCGCGGCGTGCGAGGACTGCCACGCGGACGCGACCGCCGTGTGGCAGCGCACGAAGCACCACCACGCGTGGGAGACGCTGGAGGAGGTGGGCAAGCAGCACCACCTCAACTGCGTGGGCTGCCACATCACCGCCTGGCAGAAGCCCGGCGGCGTGTGCCGGCTGGACAAGGTGGCGGGCCGTGAGGACGTGGGCTGCGAGAGCTGCCACGGCCCGGGCTCCCAGCACGTGGACGCGCCGAGCCCGGCCACCATCGTGGGCAAGCCGGGAGAGGCCGTGTGCGTCACCTGCCACAACACGGAGAACTCGCCGCACTTCGACTTCGCCACCTACCTGCCCCGCATCCTCGGTCCCGGCCATGGCGGAACCGGCAAGAGCGGGCAGGCAGGCGAGCCGCCGGCGAAATAGGGTCGCTCGCTCCTACGGTGGGTCCTTCCCGGGGGCGTACCGAGCGACTTGTTGTTTGACTGTCAAGAAAGCTGGCGAATACTGCGGGCTTCGCCTGCTTCTGGGCGACCTCGCCTGGCGTTCCCATGCCGCTTTCTCTGCTCCTGCTTGCCCTGGCCTCGGTTCCCTCCTCGCAGGGCGTGGCGCCGTCACCGGTGCCGCCGCCTGGCGTGCATGCGGTGCCCTCCTCGCAGGCTCCCTCGCTGACGGCGAACGCCAGCCGGGCCACGCCCCCCGCTCCCATGGAGGAGGGCGAGGAGACGGAGGAGGTGGAGAACGAGTCCGCGGAGCTGGAGGAGCTGCGCGCGCTGGAGGGCGCGACGCTGGACCCGGAGGCGAAGCCGAGCGCGGAGATGATGCAGTCGCTGCGGCGGCTGGGCCTGACCAACCCGTTGCGGCTGCGAATGTTGGACGCGCTGGAGGAGCCCACCTTCCGCGAGGACGACACCGCCCCGCCGCTGGCGCGCATCACCGACCTGGCGAACTTCGATATTTCGCAGGTGAAGGACCGCTACGACATCCCGGTGGACATGCAGCCGCGGGTGGCCGAGTACATCCAGTTCTTCCAGGGCCCCGGCCGCAAGTGGTTCCGCAAGTGGATGGCGCGCTCCACGCGCTACCTGCCGGTGATGCAGCCCATTCTTGAGGCGAAGGGCCTGCCACGGGACACGGTGTACCTGGCGATGATTGAGAGCGGCTTCTCCGCGAACGCGTACTCGTGGGCGCACGCGGCCGGGCCGTGGCAGTTCATCTCCAGCACGGGCAAGCAGTACGGCCTCAAGCAGGACTTCTGGGTGGACGAGCGGCGTGACCCCATCAAGGCCACGCACGCGGCGGCGGCGTACCTGAAGGACCTCTACGGCGAGCTGGGCCACTGGTACCTGGCGTGGGCGGGCTACAACACGGGCTCGTACCGGGTGCGCAAGATGGTGGAGCGCTACGGGACGAAGGACTTCTGGGTGCTGGCGGAGGAGCGCGGGCTGGCGAAGGAGACGAAGCACTACGTGCCCAAGCTCATCGCCGCGGCGCTGGTGGCGAAGAACCCCACCGCGTTCGGCTTCTCCGAGGAGGAGTTCCAGTACGAGTCCACGCTGGAGTACGACGAGGTGAAGCTCACGGACGCGACCGACCTGGACGTGGTGGCGCGCGCGGCCGGGGTGAGCGTGACGGAGGTGCAGGAGCTGAACCCGGAGCTCAAGCGCTGGTGCACGCCTCCGGCGACGGCCGCGAAGCCCTACACGCTGAAGCTGCCGCGCGGCACCACGACGCTCTTCGCGCAGAACCTGGCGAAGCTGTCGCCCGCGGACCGGCTGACGTTCCGGGTGCACACGGTGAAGAGGGGCGACACGCTGTCGCAGATTGCGCAGAAGTACGGCACGGCGGCGGAGGCCATCCTCCAGATGAACCGGCTGAAGAGCGCGCGGGTGCTGAAGGTGCGCGCGGAGCTGGTGATTCCGGTGCCGGCGAACGCCCGGGGTGGCAGCGGCGACGCGGGCGGTGGCGCGGTGGCGTCCGGCGCGCTGGCGGCGAAGGTGGCGCAGGCGCGGCGCAGCGGCGTGGTGGCGACGCGGCCGGAGGACGAGGTCCCGGCGGGCACGCCCCGCGGCCCCGTGGCGGCGGGCCCGGTGAAGACGGAGAAGGTGGACGGCAAGACGCGCATCACCTACGGCGTGCAGGAGGGCGACAGCCTGTGGCTCATCGCCAACCGCTTCCAGGTGTCGGTGGACGACCTGAAGAAGTGGAACAACCTGCCCAAGCGCAACCGCACGCTGTCGCTGGGCACGCTGCTGGCCGTGTGGCCGCCGGAGTCCAAGGGCGCGGCGCCGGCGAAGGTGGAGGAGCGCGGCGGCACCATCGTGGTGGCCAACGCCGTGGCGGGACAGGCGCCCGTGGGCCCCAAGGGAAAGGTGCACACGCTGGCCGAGGGCGAGACGCTGTGGTCGGTGTCGCAGCGCTACAACGTGTCCGTCGAGGACATCATGAAGTGGAACCACATCAAGGACCACCGCACGGTGCCCACCGGCAAGCTGCTGTCGTTGAGCGCGCCGTAGCGGCTGAAGGGCATGGCGCGGCGGCCGGGACCTTGCAGTCCCCGGCGCCATGCTCGCATCCGCACTGCTTCGAGAGTCACCGCTCCGTCCCCCTGAAACGCCCGACACGCGCGGGCCCGCGCCTGTCCTGCCCCGTGGAGTCGAACGTCCGGGGGACAGGACGGTCACCGGGGGCAACTCGCTGACGCGCTTCAGCGGGCCCGCTCCGGCCGTGGGTCCGGCACCGCGTGGGCCTTCCCCTGCCCCGCCGTCCGACGGAGTGTCCGTCCCCAGGGAGCGCTCCCGAGACACCGTGACAGGCACGGCGGCCACCGTCGTCGCGCGCGCGGTGACGGCCGGGGGCCTGGGCGTCATGGAGCCTCCGGCCGACTTCGCGGGCACGGCGATTCCAGCGGCAAGCGCCCTGGCGCATCCGCGCTTCGCCGGGTCGTCCCAGCTCGCGGACGTGGCGTCCGGTGTGACGGTGCTCGGCACGAGCGCGAAGGGCGAGGGGCTTCGCGCGGTGCAGGGCGCGCTCATGGACATGGGGTTCGCGCTGTACGGCGGCGCGGACGGACGCTACGGCCCGGACACGGCACGCGCGCTCCGCAACTTCCAGGTGCACGCGGGCCTGCGCTCCAGCGGCGTGCTCGACGCCGCCACGCTCAAGGCCCTGGAGGCGCTCGCTCCGGCTCCGGGCTCACGGGGACAGTCGCGCGCCCTGCCCTCTTCGTTCTACGCGGGCCAGCCCGTGCGCGTGGTCATCGCGCTGCGCGAGCACCGCACGTTCCTCTTCGACCCGGAGGGGAAGCTCGTGGACATCTTCCCCAACGCGGTGGGCACCGCCGCCACGCCCACGCACCCGGGCCTCAAGGTCGTCCGCGCGAAGTTGGATCAGGTCGCCACCGAGGACGCGGGCGCGCGGCTGTGGAACGACCGGCACGTGTTCGGCGCCCGGCTGCTGGACCTGTCCTGGGCGGATGGCCGCCGCAGCGGCGAGGAGCTGCACGGCACCAGCGCCCCCGCCCTGCTCGGGGGCGACGTGTCCCACGGCTGCATCCGTCACGCGAACGAGGACATCCTCGTGCTGCATGACGCGCTCGCCGTGGGCGACCGCATCGCGGTGGTGGAGACGCTCCAGGACCCGCACCTGGGCGTCCCCGTCACCGTGGGCTGACGGCCTACGGCTCGACGCCTACTGCTCTTCCAGGAGCATCTTCAGCTCCCGCACGCGCTTGCTGATGTAGTCGCGGTCCAGCTTGCGGAAGTTCTCCGGCAGGAGCGCCCGGCTGGTGCACTCCTGCACCGCCACCAGGTTCTGCATTTCAATCTCCAGCGGGTAGCTGGGCGGCACGAAGTCCGCCAGCACCGCGGCCAGGTCGTCCTTCGTCACCTGGTCGCGCCCGTCCGCCAGCGCGCGGAACTTCGAGCGCACCATCACCGCCTCGATGTCCGCGCCGCTGAAGGCGCGCACGCCTCCGGGGATGAGCGCGGCGAAGGACTCCACGCCCTCCACGGACACGCCGGTCTTCCTGCTCATCGCCTGGAACAGCTCGTTCCGCTCCTCGTCCGTCTGCGGATAGAAGAGCGCGAGGTGCTCCTCCGCGCGGCCCTGGCGCTTCAGGTCGATGGGCAGCAGGTCCGGCCGCGCCGTCAGCAGGAACCAGACAATCTTGCCGCGGTACTGCGTGTTGCCCATGAAGGACGCGATGGAGCCGAAGATGCGGCTGCTCGTCCCGGAGTCCCCGCCGGAGTCGCGGTTGCCGAGGAAGGTGTCCGCCTCGTCCACCATCACCGCCACCGGCCACAGGGCCTTCAGCAGGTTGAAGATCTTCTCCAGGTTCGCTTCCGTCACGCCCTGCCACTGGCTGCGGAAGTTCAGGAACTTCACCACCGGGATGCCAATCTCCCCGGCGAAGCAGCTCACCATGAACGTCTTGCCGGTGCCCACCGGTCCGCTCACCAGGTAGCCCATGGGCATGACCTCGATGCGGCCCTTCTTCAGCGCGGACGCCGCCTGCCGCAGCATCTGCTTGGCGGGCGCGTGCCCCGCCACCGCGTCCAGCGTGTGCGCGGGCTCGATGAACTCCAGCAGGCCGTGGCACTCCGCCTGGATGAGCTCCTTCTTCTTCTCCTTGAGCAGCTCCGGCGTGATGCGGATCTCCCGCTCCAGCGCCTCCGTGAGCACGCGGTCCAGGTTGATGCGCGACAGGCCCGCCGTCATCTTCGCCAGGCCCGCCAGCGGCACCTCCGACACGGACTGGAGCTTCTTGCCCTCCAGCTTGGAGCGCACGTACTCCAGGCGCTCCTCCTCCGTGGGCAGCGGCAGCTCGATGGGCGCCACGTACGGGTTGCGGCTGATGCGCGGCGATACGTCCGACAGGTTCTCCGCCAGGAGCACCACCGACACGTCGCCCGCCAGGAACTGCGGGTCGTGCGCCCACTTGTCCAGCGTGGCCACGACGAAGCGGTCCTCCGCGGACAGGTGGCTCATCTCCCCGCCCGGGACGAGCGTCTCCGCGAAGTCGATGATGAGCGCCATCGAGCGGCCCTCGCTCAGGCGCATGCGCAGGAAGTTCTCCAGGATCTGGAGCGCCCGGCCCGGGTCGCGCGGCAGGACCTTGGAGAAGTCCGTGCCGTACATGGCGTCGTAGCCGGTCATGGCCCGCGACAGGTCCTTCTGCGTCTCCGGCGTCGCCGAGCGGATGCCCGACGAGCGGTCGTAGAAGAGGACGTGGTCTCGCCCGCCGAACAGCTCCTCCGACAGGAAGGTCTTCAGCGTCCCGAAGCCGCGCCCGCCGTCCTCGAGCTGCAGGGGCTGCAGGTCCCTCACGGCCCCGTACAGCAGGAAGGTGCTGACCGTCTTCGTGTAGTACTTGCGCGCCAGTTGCTGCGCCCACCGGGGCAGATCCGCCAGCGGATCCGCCTTGTTTACCTTACGCACCTTCGTCACGGACATCCCTCCGGCGCCGCTCCCCCCAGGGACATCCGGGGGGAGGACCCCCAGGCCTACCTTAAGTATCAGGACCGCGGCGCCGCTAATCGCGGCAGCGCGCCTGCTTCTTCAGGGTCGCTTCCACCTTGACCGTGGAGCCCGCCGGGGACGGCGTCCCCACGGATACGTCCTCGTCCGCGTGGCATTTCGCCTTCAGCGTCAGCTCGCGCGTGCCCCACGGCACCCGGAGGGTGGCAGGGGTGACGGCGCCCAGGTCCTTGTTGCCCTGGAAGATGGCCGCGCCCGGGGGCGTGGACTCGACCCGCACCTCCACGGGCGCGCGCTCCAGCGTCGCCACCACGTCCAGGCCGTCCTTGTTCACCGTCAGCTTCCGGATGAACGGCTGGTAGCCCGGGGCGGACACCTCCACGAGCGGGGTGTCGTTGCTCAGCGAGAAGTCCTGGAGCACCTGCTCCCGCTCGCCCTGCTTCCGGGCGACCTGCTTGTCGATCTTCACCTCCGCGTCTTCCGGCTGGGTCTTGAAGATGACGACCACCGAGCGCGCCTGCCGCTTGAGGGTCACCGGGACCTGCGTGGCGTTGGTGCCCTCGGCCACCATGACGGACTGGTTGAAGGCCTCGTAGCCGTCCGCGGTCACCACCACCAGCACGTTGCCCACCGACATGGGCTTGAGGACGAAGCCGTTGGAGGGGAACTTCTCCGGAGGCCCCGCGTTGATGGACACCATCGCGCGGTCCTTCGCCTCCTGCGTCTTGAGCTCCACCATCACGTAGCCCTGCGCGGGCTTGCTCGGGGAGAAGACCAGGGCCACGCCCACCAGCAGGAACAGCGACGCCAGCCCCACGGCGCCGTAGAGCAGCCGCTTGTCCATGCCCTTGAAGCCCCCGCCCCGGGCGGGAGCCTCCGGCTCGGGCGCGTTCTTCTGGCGGGCCTCCTTCGCGGGCGGGCGCGGCGCGTTCCCGTTGTTGAGGACGGGGGGCGCGGGCGGACGCGGCGCGGGCGGCGCCGGCTCCGGCGGCGAGTCCGGCCGGACGATGCGCGGCAGCGCGCCGTCGTTGCCCCGGTTCGGCGTCGGCCGGGGCGCGGGCGCGTCGTTGGACATCAGCGTGGGCACGTTGGTCAGCGACGGACGCGGCGGCGCGGCGGTCAGCACCGGCGCGCTGTTCTGCGACAGGCGCGGCGGCGCCGGAGGCTGGGGCAGCGACGAGGGCGGCGGGATGACGGCGGTGCGGCCCGACACGTCCTCCCCGTCGTCCGCGGGCGCGGCCGGGGACTCCAGCGGCGTGACGGCGCGGCCAATGGCGGCGCCCGGCTGGGTGGTGGGCTCCGGCGCGTCGTTGAAGACGGCGTCGCGGTCCACCATCTGCGTCGCCAGTTCCTCGTCCTCCTTGGGCGAGGGCGCGGCCGGCGCGGCGGTCAGCTTGGGCAGCGCCGCCAGCGTGGGCGAGCGGCGAGCCCCCTGCGCGGCGCCACCGGAGTTGGACGCGCGCGGCGGCGGCGCGGCGACGGGCTCCACGGCGGGCGCGGAGGGCGCCACCGCCGGGATGTTGGTCATGCTCTGCGTGGGCACAGGGGACGGGCCGCTGAAGCCCGCCTCGATGGCCGCCAGCATGCCGTCCGGCGCGCGGATGTCCGCGTACTCGGCCAGGCGCTGCTTCTCGCGTTCCACCTCTTCGGCGAACGTGGACTTCATGTACTGCATGAGGTCCTTGCGGCCGAAGATGGAGTCGTTCGTCAGCAGGAAGCGCTGGAGGTCGTCGCCCAGCTCGCTGGCGTACTGGTAGCGCTCGTCCACGTCCTTCGCGAGCGACTTGAGGACGATGCGCTCCAGCGCCTCCGGGATGCGCCGGTTGTACGTGGACGGGGACGGAACCTCCGCCTTGCGCACCTTCTCCAGCACGCTGAAGTCGCTGTCGCCCACGAAGAGGCGCTCGCCGGTGAGCATCTCGTAGAGGCAGACGCCAATGGCGAACACGTCCGAGCGCCGGTCCAGCGGCAGGCCGCGGATCTGCTCCGGGCTCATGTAGCCGAACTTGCCCTTGAGGATGCCGGCCTGCGTCTTCGTCGCCTTGCCCGCCGCCTTCGCGATGCCGAAGTCGATGACCTTGACCTCGCCCTCGAAGGACACGAGCACGTTCTGCGGCGAGATGTCGCGGTGGACGATGTTGAGGTCGCGCCCCATCCCGTCCTTCTTGCGGTGGGCGTAGTCCAGGCCCTCGCACATCTTCGCCACGCAGAAGGCGACCAGCGGCACGGGCGCGGGCTCACCCTTCTTCCGGCAGCGGTCGAAGATGGCCCGCATGTCCTTGCCGGGGATGTACTCCATCGAAATGAAGTAGCTGCTGGCGATCTGCCCCAGCTCGTAGATCTGCGCGATGTTGGCGTGGGTCAGTTGGACGCTGATCTTCGCCTCATCGATGAACATCGAGATGAATTCTTCATCCTCGGCGATGTTCGGCAGGATGCGCTTGATGGCGACGAGCCGCTCGAAGCCGCTGGCGCCGAACTGTTTGCCGCGCCAGACCTCCGCCATGCCGCCGATGTTGACGCGGTCCAGGAGGAGATACTTCCCGAACGGGATGGGTTGCCGCTTCGGTTGAGAGGTCGTCACTTTGAGTGGGGGTCGAGTCCTTGCAGGGAGCCTATCGATCGCGGCTCCAAAGGGTCAACCGCGCGCGCGGACCTATTTCCGCCCGCTTGCCCGGCAGGCGGGCCTGGATCGGCCCGAATCAGGGTGAAGGCGCCGCCGCCGCGCCCCCATCCACGGTGGGGATCTCCAGGTCAATGCCCGGAACGCCTTCGGCCTCATCTGGCTCTGGAGGGAGCTGGGCGCGCACGACGGCGACGCGCGGCTCGCCCCGGTGGGAGAGCATGGCGGGCGCACCAAAGCGCACCTCGGCGGGCAGCCCCACCAGCGTCACCCAGGCCTGCTTGCCGTCCCGGGCCACGCAGTAGAGCAGCGTGCCGGGCCGGGCGCCTGGGGCGTCACGGACCGGGCCCTCGCAGTCCGTGCGCACCTGGAGTGTATAGGCCGGCACCGGCGTGCCGCGCTCCAGGTACGGCGGCGTTCCCAGCGCGTCCACCAGGGGCTGTAGCACCTGGGATCGCGTGGGCACGGCCTCCACCGTGGCCAGCTTCTGGGCCTCGTTCTGGAAGCGCTGCAGCGCCACCGAGGCCAGCTCCGGCGGGTCCAGCGGCGTGCGGCCCTCCGCCAGCACCAGGTCCAGGAAGAGCGCCAGCACGAGCAGGATGGGCACGAGCCGGTAGCCCTTGAAGCCCTCCGGCTTCTTGCGCAGCCATCCGGCGACGAACACGGCCAGGCCCACGCCCGCGAGCCCCAGCACGACGCTGGCGCGCACGGCGGACGGCGGCGTCAGGAGCGCGGAGACCTCCGCGGTCCGGGCGCGCAGGGCATCCGAGAGGTCCCCCCCGTAGATCCACCCGAGCGCCCCCAGGCACAGGACGTGGGTCAGGAGCGTCTTGCGCGAAGGGCCGCTCATCCCGCCAGCGTCCTGGCCGGATCCGTGGCGGCGGCGCGGCGGCTGGGGAAGTAGGCCCCGGCGAGCGCGGCCACGAGCCCCAGGAGCACGCCCCCCAGCACCACGGCCACGGGGAAGGAGAAGAAGCTCTCCGGCTTGAAGGGGAAGTTGGGCAGGTAGCCCTTCGCGAGCCGATCCACGAGGAAGGCCAGCACCAGCGCCGCCGCCGTGCCCGCCGCGCCGCCCAGCACGCCCACCACGCCGGCCTCCGCCAGCACGATGGCGCGCACGTCCGCGCGCGAGGCGCCCACCGCCTGCATCACGCCAATCTCCTTGGCCCGGGCGCGCACGGACGAGGACATGGCGTGGGCGATGTTCACCGCCGCCAGCACGCAGATGAGGATGGAGAGCAGCGCCAGCGCGGACGTGGTGAGCGCCACCGCCGCGCCCGCGTTCTCCGCCAGCCGGCGCTCCTGATCATCGATCTCGAAGCCCATCCCCTTCACCGCCTCCACCAGCTCCGGGACGCGGGAGGGGTCCGCCGCCACCAGCGTGACGCCGGAGTAGCTGTCCGCGTCCGCGCCGGAAGCGCGGTTGATGCGCACCGCCGTGTCCAGCGGGATGGTGATGCCCGCGAGCATGGCCCGGTCGGACGCGCCCACCACCTGCGCCTGCTGCGTGGTGCTGGGCCCGCCGGACGTGGCGGCCACGTAGGAGCGGTTGAACTCCACCGGGAAGCCGAAGCCGATGAGCATCTCCGCGGACAACTGCGGCAGCTTGCGCGCGGGCGCGAACGTCTTGTTGTACAGCTCCAACAGGCGCGTGGAGATGAGCGCGGGGATGGCCTTGCCCTCCCCCGGGTCCTTGAAGTCCTTCGCCTCCGGCAGCCCCACGTCCTTCTGCACCAGGCCGGGGTCCACGCCCACCGCGAGCACCTCCATGCCCATGCGCAGGCGCGAGCCGAAGAAGACGCCGTCGTAGCGCGTCACCGCCGGCACGCGGACGTTCATCTTCCGGTACGTCGTCTCCACGCCGGGCAGCGCGGCCAGGCGCTCCACCGCGGCCGTGTCCAGCTTGCCGCCGCCCAGGAGGCCCAGCGACACCGCCGGGGGCACCACGTCCACCAGCCGCGAGTCCGTGGGGAAGATGCGCTCGCGGATGACGCGCCCCACGCCCAGGCCCAGGCCCACGAAGAACACCAGCGCGCCCACGCCCATGGCCACGCCGAAGGCGGAGAAGAACGCGCCCTTGCGCTCGCGCGCGAGGGACAACCTCACCAGTCGCGACAGTGCGTCGAACCTCACGGGGCACCTCGCGAGGCCAGGGCCGCCGACGCAGGGGATTCCTCCACCAGCCGCGCGTCCTTGAGCCGCAGCACCCGCCGCGCCACCGCGCTCATGCGCTCCTCGTGGGTGACCGTCAGCACCGTGAGCCCTTCCTTGTGCAGCTCCTGGAAGAGCTGGATGACGCCCGCGCCGGTGGCCGCGTCCAGGTTGCCCGTGGGCTCGTCGCACAGGAGCAGCTTCGGGCCGCCGAAGAGGGCGCGGGCGATGGCCACGCGCTGGCGCTCGCCGCCGGACAGCCGCACCGGCGCGCGGTCCTGCTTGGCGCCCAGGCCCACGCGCTCCAGGAGCTGGCTCGCGCGCTTGCGTCCGTCCGGAGTGGCCGGACCGAAGTGCGAGGGCAACAGCACGTTCTCCAGCGCGGACAGGTTGGGGATGAGGTGGAACGACTGGAAGACGAAGCCCACGTGCGTGTTGCGGAAGCGCGCCAGCTCCTTGTCGCGCAGGCCGGTGAGCTTCACGCCGCCCACCTCCACCTGCCCCTGGTAGTGCACGTCCAGGCCGCCCAACAGGTGCAGCAGCGTGGACTTGCCGCTGCCGGACGCGCCCACCACCGCGACGAAGTCCCCGGCCTCCACGTCCAGCGACACGCCATCCAGGACGCGCACGCGCGAGCCCTCGCCGTCCTCGTACTCCTTCACGACATCGCGCGCGTGGATCAAGGCGTGGCCGGGGTCGTCGTGGTCGTGGTGGGGCCAGGCGCGGGCGTCAGCCGCAGGGAGATTTCGGCCTGGAGCGCCTTGTCCTTGCGCGACAGGGCCAGGGTCACCGCGCGCAGGTCGTCCGTGGCGTCCAGCCAGCGCACCGTGGTGGCCTTGATGGCGAAGCCGCCAATACCCCACGCGGCGGACGGCAGCGCCTTCACCGCGTCCGCCAGCCGGCGCAGGTCCAGCAGCACCACCAGCGCGGCGTCCTTGCCCACGGACTTCAGGTCCTCGGACACGGGGCCCGTGCCGGCCGGCTGCGCGAGCGAGGCCAGGGTGGACTCCAGGCGCGCCCTGGGCGCCGCGAGCACCAGCTTGCCGTCCCTGGACAGCGCGAAGTGCGCGCCTTCGCCCGCGCGGTAGGACGTGAGGTACGCCTTCTGGCCGTTCACGTCCGTGGGCTCCACCTTCGCGCCGAAGCCGCCCGCGAAGCCGGGCACCTTGTCCAGCGTGGCCTGCCCCTTCGCCACGTCCTTCACCTCCGCCAGCGCCACCAGGTTGACGAAGCGGAAGGGGTTGGTGCGCCGCAGGTCCAGCTCCGGCATGCCCGAGGACAGGTTGACGTTGGGCGACAGCGACAGCGCGAGCACCATGCCCGGCTTGAGGTTGTCCAGCACCTCCGTCTTCACGTTGAAGCCCGCCTCCTGCACCGCGCGCGTCACCTGCGAGCCGGCCAGGTACGGCCACACGCCATCCAACTGCGCGGGGTCGCCGCGGAAGCGCGCCACGAAGAAGCTGTCCTGCGGCAGCCAGCCCGAGAGCGCCTCACCGCCCTTGGGCTCCAGCGCCGCGAGCGACGCCTGCGAGTCGGGCCACGGCGCGTCCGCGCGCAGCGTCACCGCGCGGTCCTCGATGTGCCCCGTGAAGGTGATGCCCTGCACGCTGCCCGCGGGCAGCAGGCCCATGCCGCCCGGCAGCCACACGTGGAAGTCGCGGTCGCCGGAGAGCCGCTTGAGGGACGCCTCCAGCACCGGCTCCTTGGCCAGCGACTGCTCCTCCGGCAGCGCCGCCAGCTCCGGCAGGCGCGACACGGACGCGCCCGCGGACAGGAGCACCAGGTCGTGCTTGAGGAAGAGCATGCCCAGCATGGGCTCCGTGGAGCCCGGGCGGTGGAAGGTGACCAGCCGCCCCGCGTCCGTCTTGTTCTCCTTCTCCTCCGAGGCGCCCAGGCGCGTGCGGGCGAAGGTGGCGAAGGTCGTCTTCAGCTTGTCCGCGTCCTTCACGCCGATGACGGACACCGCCTGCGTGCCGCCGAGGAAGGCCGCGCCCGCGCCGCGCTTCGGGTCGATGCCCGCGTCCTCCAGCGCCTTCCTGCTGCGCAGGTCCACGCCCACCTGCCGCATCACCGCGGACACGTAGCGCTCCGCGGAGGGGAAGTTCTGGAGCTGCGCGACGAACGAGGCCACCTTGAGGTTCTGGAAGCGCGCGAGCTTCTCGCCCAGCGTGCCCAGGTCGTCGATGACGACGGCCGCCTGCGCGGTGCGCGGCAGGTAGCGCGACACGCCCCGGGGCGAATCCGCGGGCCCGGCCGCCTCCTTCCCGCAGCGCGAGCAGCCGGCGAACACGACCAACAGCAGGAGCAACGGAAGGAATCCAACGCGGCGGAGCATGGGCGGCAGGACAGGATGCCTGCGCCGGAGAGTCAATCTATTCGTGCGCCGTCAAAGGTCCCCGCCCGGGTCGCAAGGTGCCACGGTGAACAGGTACCCGTCCGGGCCCGTGCCCGGCCTACCGCACCCGCGTGCCGCCGTGCGGCAGGGGCGCGGAGACCTCCTCGGTGAAGTCGAGGAAGCGCTCCATCTGGCGCACGGTCTCGTCCGTGGCCTCCGTCTCCGCGGAGAGCACGTCCAGTTGCCGGTTGACGCTCTCCGGGTCGCGGATGGCGATGGACTGCTCGTGCGTCAGGCGCATCAGGTCCTCGATGCCGGCCAACTGGTGGCTCACCACCTCGCGGCTCTCGCCCGCCTGCTCGAAGCGCATCAGGCGCTTGCGCAGAATCTCCACGCGCTTGCCCTTCACGTCCTTGAGGCGCGGGTTGGCCTCGTCCGCGACCTCCGCCTCCAGCGCCGCCACCTCGGAGGTCAGGTGCTCGCGGTCGGACCCGCTCAGGTACGTGCGGTACTGGTTGAGCGCGGAGATGAGCCGCAGGAAGGACGTGAGCAGCGCGTCCAGCTTGGGCTCGCTGTCCGCCGCCAGCACGCGCCCGCCGGGCAGCTTGCGGTAGTTGGCGAGGATCTTCTCCTTCAGCCCCACCAGTTGCTGGTAGTGGTCGCGCTGGGACGGCGCCAGGTCCGCGAGCAGCGCGTCCACCGCCGCGCGCGCGGCCTCCGGGTTGTCCGGCTGCCGCGACCGCACGACGCGCTGGAAGCGCTTCATGGACGACAGGACGGCCAGGTAGACGCCCTCCACGCCCAGGGCCACCATCATGGGCAGCGGCTCCTGCGTCACGGCGCTGGACATGGCCGCCGTCGTCAGCCCCACCAGGTTGGCCGGCAGGAGGAACGCGGCCTTGATGTAGTTCGGTGTCTTCGCCACGTCCGACTCCCCTTCCCTCTTCCGGCCCCTGTCAGGGCCCCCGCGCCTCGGAGACGTACTTCAGCGCGCCCAGGTCCCGCGTGTCCTCCGCCGGAGGGGGCGCGTTCCCGCGCTTGAGCTTCTGGAAGAGCGCCGCGGCGCTCTGGAACAGCTCGTCATAGGTAACCGGCGCCTCGCCGGAAAGTCCGAAGAAGGCCCGATTGTCCGCCAGTGTCGCGGGCGGCGCGCTGCGGATGGCCTCCGTGGGGTCGCCCAGGTAGGGCGCCACCTCGCCCAGCAGCCGTGCCCCGGCCGCCGGGTCCTTGAGCACGCCCTGCCCCGCGTCCAGCAGCCCCCGCAGCACCCGCCGCACCGCGTCCGGGTAGCGCGCCGCGAAGTCGCCCCGGGCCACCAGCACCGTGGCCAAGAGGTGCGGGGCGTCCGCCGTGGTGGCCAGCACCTTGCCGCCCCGGTCCCTCGCCGCCAGCTCCACGTCGCCCCACAGCCCCACCACCACGTCCGCCCGCCCCTCCCGCAGGGCCCGGCCGGCGTCCAGCGTGGAGGGCAGGTCCACCCAGCGCACGTCGGAGGTGCGCAGCCCCGCCCGCGCCAGCACCCACAGGGCGAAGTAGTGCGACGAGCCGCCCGGATACACGCCCACCCGCTTGCCGCGCAGGCTGGCCAGGTCCGGCACGCCCACCGCCGCCATGGCCTCCTGGCCCCGGCTGCGCCCCACGAGCAGCACCGTGCGCGGCGCCGCGTCCCTCAAGGTGGGCGCCCACGACGCCAGCCGGTCCACCGACAGGGCCGCCATGTCCACGCCGCCGTTCTCCGCGCCCACGGACAGGGCCTGCCTCAGCTCCTCCTCGCGGGCGAAGAGCACCGCGCGGGCGTCCAGCGCGTAGGCCGTCTTGAGCAGCCCCTGCGCGGCGCCCGGGGGCGTGGCGGGGTTGTCCAGGGTGGTGGCGCCGCCGGTGGCGACGAGCAGCGCGGCAGCCGAGCCGCGCGGGGTGAAGCCGATGAGCACGGGCCGCAAGGGCACCGACGCCACGTCCGCCACGGGGGCCGCGACGCCCGCCGGGAAGTCGCCCGGGGACAGCCGCACCGCCTCACGCGTGGAGGGGAAGAAGCGCGCCTGCAGGCGGTCGAGGTAACCCGCCCGCGAGGCGAACACGTACCCCGCGCCCAGGACACAGAGCGCGAGGAAGAGAAAGAGGCCGGGTCCGCGGTGCAGCTTCATCCGTGTGCGCCGGCCCCTTTCATGGGCGGAGACCTACTTGATCTCCACCTTCTTGCCGATGGTCTTTTCCGGACCCGCGCCCACGTCCGACACCGGCGCGGGGCTGTCCAGCAGGCCCATCTCCATCTTCATCTGCTTGACGAGCTCGTTGGCCTGGAGCTTCTCGGCCTCCTCCTCGATGAGCGCGCCCTGGTGGTCCACCGTGTCGAGCGCCATCTGCATGCGCGCCTCGTTGATGGCCGTCTTCTCCTGGACCTTGCGCAGCATCTCGTCGTGCGTGGAGTCCACGCCCGCGACGGTGAAGGACTCCATCGTGTCCGCGACCTTCGCCTGCCACTTGGCGCGGCGCGCGTCCCGGATGGCGTTCATCGCCTCGTGGGTCTTCTTGTCCTTCTCCCGCATGAACGCCTTCTTGACGTTCAGCGCCTTCTCGTAGGCCTGCTTGGCGATGTCCAGTTGCTGCTCGTTGCGGGCGAGCGCCTCCTTCTCCGCCTGCAGCTTGGTCGCGTAGGTGCCGGCCAGGTCGTCACGGCCCGCCTGGATGGCGGCCTTCACCTTGGCGGTCAGCTCCCGCACGTCCTGCTGGTACTTCTGGTTCTCCTTCTCCAGCAGGGTCACATTCGCCCGGACCATGGCGATGGACTCGTTCATCTTGGGGACCTGGTCGTTCAGGTCACGGATGTTCTGCTCGAGGATCAGCTCCGGGTCCTCGATGGAGGAGACGAAGAAGCCCGCGAAGCTCCGCATCGCTCTTTTGAATCGCTGCCACATGTCGGCTCTCACCTCCGCCTGTGCGTAATCCCAGTCACCTTACACGAACTCCGCCGCCCACAAGCATCCAGCCGCCCGGCGCGTGTCATCGTGACTACGCCCGCCGGGAACGGATGATTGCCCCCGGACCGCCACCGCCAGGCCGCCGCCCGCCAGCCCGGCCGGGTCCAGGGCCACCGGACGGCTCCCGGACGGCCACTCCCCGTCCCTTAAAGGGTCCCCCCGGGGTCGCGAAAGACGGTGTGGCCATGAACTTGCCGGGTGGGGAGGAAGCGGGGAAAACAAGTGTGTCGCATGGAACCAACCCCTCCCGTTGCCTTTGAAGACGAGCTCGCGCGGGTGGTGGCCGCCCAACGCCGGCGTGTGCTGGGCGCCGGGGCCGCGGTGCGGCTGGTGGGCACGGTCGTGTTCTTCGCCGTCAGCCTGGGGCTGTGGCTGACGGGCGCCCGGGACTGGGCGCACTACCCGCCGCTCCTGCTCTGCTACGGCGGCGTGGTGGCGCTGCTGTTCGCGCTGCGCGCCAGGCCCCTGACGAAGCAGTTGGGCGTCGTGCAGTCGCTGGTGGACGTGGGGCTCGTCTTCGGGCTCCAGCAGTTGGCCCTGCCGGTGTCGCCCTTCCCCGCGGGCGTGGCGGGCTTCAGCCTGGGGCTGTTCGCGCTGGTGGTGGCGCTGTCCGGCCTGGAGCTGATGCCCTGGCTCGTCTACGGCGCGGCGGGGCTGGCGTCGCTGGCCCAGGCCTTCCTCATGGCCCAGGCGGGCGTGGGCCCGGGCGCCATGGCCGTGGCCGCGGTGACGCTGGTGCTGGTGGCGGCGGTGAGCCACTACGGCACCGGGCGGCTGCGGCAGTTGGCCATGGACCTGTCGCACGCGGAGGTGGCCCGGCAACTGGAGGCCCGCCGCACCCACGACGTGGAGGACGCCCACCGCACCATCGAGCGGATGCTGGCGGAGGCCCACGCGCGCAACGCCCAGTTGGAGGCGCTCCAGGCCCACCAGGAGCAGTTGATGCAGTTCCTGGTGCACGACCTGCGCTCCCCGCTGTCCGCCGTGACGCTGTCGCTGTCGTGGATGGAGCAGGAGCTGCCCGTCGGCACGCCGATGGTGGAGTCCGTGCGCACGGGCCTGGCCGTCACCGCGCGCCTGGACCGGATGATCTCCGACCTCCTGGACGTGCCCCGGCTGGAGCAGGGCCGGCTGTCCCCGCGCAAGCAGCCCTTCCCGGTGGCGCCCCTCTTCGACGAGGTGCGCCGCTCGCTGGACGGCGCGGCCCGGCTGCGAAAAATCAGGCTGGAGCTGTCATGCCCGCCGGGCTTCCAGTTGGTGGGCGACGCGGGCCTGCTCATCCGCGTGGTGGAGAACCTGGCCACCAACGCGCTCCGCTATGCCCCGTCCGGCGGGCGGGTGCGCCTGGAGGCCGGTGAGACGGAGGGCTTCCAGTGGCTGGCCGTGCGCAACGACGGCATCGCCATTCCGCCGGAGGCGCGCGAGTCCCTCTTCGACAAGTACATGCAGGGCCACCGCGAGAAGGAGGGCCGCCGGGGCTACGGCCTGGGGCTGTACTTCTCCCGGCTGGCGGCGGAGGCCCACGGCGGGCGGCTGGCGGTGGAGGACGCGGAGGGCTGGGCCACGTCCTTCGTGCTGCGCCTGCCGCGCTCGAAGCCGGCCTCGCAGCCGTCCGCGGACCCCACGGCCGCGCAGCGCCGCTAGGACGCCTTCAGCTTCGCGCGGGCGAAGAGCTTCGTGGCCTGGGCGCGGGCGTTGGACAGCACCGCGTTCGCGTCCAGCGTCGTCAACTCGCCCTCGCGCAGCACCAGCTTGCCGTCGATGAGCACGTGCGACACGTCCGTGGAGCGCGCCGAGTACACCAGCGGCCCCGTGACGTCGTCCGGCAGCGGGCAGAAGTGGAAGCCGCGCGTGTCCACCACGGTGAGGTCCGCGCGCTTGCCGGCCTCCACGGAGCCCACCTCGTCCTCCAGGCCCAGGGCGCGCGCGCCGTGCAGCGTGGCCATCTCCAGGACGTGCATGGGCGTCATCGCCACCGGGCCCACGCGCGGGTTGTGCAGCACGGACGCGAGCCGCATCTCATGGAACAAATCCAGCGTGTTGTTGCACGGGGCGCCGTCCGCCCCCAGCGACACGGGGATGCCGTCCTTCAAGAGCTCCGGGATGCGCGCGTAGCCCGACGCGAGCTTCAGGTTGGAGCCCGGGCAGTGGCACACCACCGTGCCGGACTCGCGCAGCAGCCGCTGCTCCTCCCCTTCCACCCACACGCAGTGGGCCAGGGTGACCTGGGGGCCCGTGAGCCCCAGCCCGTGGAAGAAGGCGATGTTGTCCTGGCCCGTCACCTGACGGACGACGTCCGTCTCCGTGCGGTTCTCGCTGGCGTGCGAGTGGATGCGCACGCCCTTCTCCCGCGACAGCCGGCCCACCTCGCGCAGCAGCTCCGGCGAGCAGGACAGGGCGAAGCGCGGCGCGAACGCGTAGCGCAGGCGGTTGTCGTGGGTGCCGTGCCAGCGCTCCATCAGCGCCAGGCTCTCCGACAGGGAGTCCGCCGTCGTCTCGCGCAGGCCGGCGGGCACCTCCGCGCCGGAGTCCATCATCGCCTTGCCGCCAACGAGCCGGAAGCCGCTGTCGCGCGCGGACTCGAAGACGGCGTCGTAGTGGTGCACGGTGCCCATGTCGAGCGCCGCCGTGGAGCCGGAGCGGATGAGCTCCGCGAAGGTGAGGTCCGCGCTGGCGCGCAGGGACGCCGCGTCGTGCGCCGCCTCCATGGGCCAGATGCGCTCCTTCAGCCAGTCCAGCAGCTCCCGCTTGTCCGCGTGGCCGCGGAACAGGGTCTGGCAGGCGTGCAGGTGGCCGTGGATGAGGCCGGGCATCACCACCTGCCCGGTGAGGTCCAGGACGCGGCGGGCGCCCTTCACCTTCAGGCCCCGGCCCACCTTCGCGATGCGCCCGTCCTGCACGAGCACGTCCGCGCGAGGCAGCACCTCGCGGTCGCGGTTCATGGTGACGACGGTCGCGCCAGTGAGAAGCAAGTCCACGTGAGGGGGGTCCTAGAGGAAGGAGCGGGTGAAGGCGTGCGGCAGCAGCTCGCTGAGCGGGTAGCGCGCCTCCTGCCCGTTGAGGGTGCGGCTTCGCACCGGAAGGTCAGGTCCGGCGAACTCCGCCATCACCTGGCGGCACATGCCGCACGGGGGACAGGGCTCCGGGGTGTCCACGACGACGGCCACGGCCACGGGCTTCTCGCGGCCCTGGGCCACGCCCGCGGCGAACGCGTTGCGCTCCGCGCAGACGGTGAGGCCATAGGTGGCGTTCTCCACGTTGCAGCCGGCCACGATGGAGCCGTCCGCGTACAGCACGGCGGCCCCCACGGGGAACTTCGAGTACGGCACGTGCGCGCGCTGGCGGACCCGAAGGGCCTCCTCGAACAGCCGCTCCCAGGGAATCTCCTCCGCCATGCCGCCCTCCTTCGCCGGACGAAGGGCCCTGGATGGGCCCCCGTCCCGCCTGAAACCCGGAGCCTGTCTCAGGCCCCGCCCTTGGCCTGCTCGTCCAGGTGCCGGGCGATGGCCAGCTCCAGCTCCACCGGCAGGTCCACGAACTTCACCCGCACCACCAGGCCCGCCGCGCCGGGCTTGGGCCCCAGCACCTTGCCCTTCACCACGGCCTCCTCGGGAGCCGAGGGCAGCGTGAAGCGCACCATCACGTCCTTGCCCTCGTCCAGGGCCTCGCCCACCCAGCCCACGCCGCCCAGGGACAGGTCCCCCGCGCGCTCCAGGAAGCCATCCGCCCCATCCCAGCCGACCTTCAGGCGCATGGGGACGCGGGGCGAGTCGCGCCGGTCCTCCGTCGTCCTGGTGTCCTGGTTCTCGTTCTGCTCGGACATCGCCGTCGTCTCCCTGCCGCTGCCGCTCTCGTATCCGACCCGGGTCGCGTTCCACCACCGCCCCGGGTCCAGGCCCGCGCATCATACGCGGGCCCGTCCGCTCCGTTGCTCCTGAAAATGCAGCTTCCTGGCCGCTCAGGCCCCGGTGGAGCAGAACTGCTCGTAATCGATGAGCTGGACCTTCGCTCCCGGCGCGCACACCGGACACTCCGGGTCGCGGCGCAGCCGCAGCTCCTGGAAGCGCGTCCCCAGCGCGTCGAAGGTGACGAGCCGCCCCACCAGGGACTCCCCCACCCCGAGCAGGAGCTTCAGGGCCTCCGTGGCCTGGAGCATCCCGATGAGCCCGGGCAGCACGCCCAGCACGCCCGCCTCCGCGCACGACGGCGCCAGCTCCGGCGGGGGCGGCGCGGGGTAGAGGCAGCGGTAGCAGGGCCCCTGGCCGGGCAGGAAGGTGGTCACCTGCCCCTCGAAGCGGAACACGGAGCCGTGGATGTTGGGCTTGCCCAGCAGCACGCACGCGTCGTTGAGCAGGTAGCGCGTGGGGAAGTTGTCCCCGCCGTCCAGCACCAGGTCGAAGTCCGCGAGGATGCGCTCCACGTTGGCGGTGGTGAGCCGCTCCTGGAACGGCACCACCTTCACGTCCGGGTTGAGCGCCTCCAGGGCGGCCTTCGCGCTCTGGACCTTGGGCTGTCCCCGGCGCTCCAGCGTGTGCAGCACCTGGCGCTGGAGGTTGCTCAGGTCCACCACGTCCGCGTCCACCACGCCCAGCGTGCCCACGCCCGCCGCCGCCAGGTAGAGCGCCGCCGGCGAGCCCAGCCCGCCCGCGCCCAGGAGCAGCACCTTCGACTTGAGCAGCTTCGCCTGCCCCTCCTCCCCCACCTCAGGGAGGATGAGGTGGCGGCGGTAGCGCTCCTTCTGCTCGGCGGAGAGGACGACGGGCTTCTCCACCGGGAGGGCCGCGTCGCTCCAGCGGTTGTAGCCGCCCGCGAGCGAGGACACGCGCGTGTAGCCCATCTCCCGCAGCGTGCGGGCCGCGAGCGCGCTCCGGGTGCCGCCCGCGCAGTAGAGGACCAGCTCCTCGTCGCGGTCCGCCTTCTCCTCGATGCGCAGCTCCAGGTAGCCCCGGGGGATGTGCACCGCCCCGGGGAGCCGGCCGCCCGCGTATTCGTCGGCCTCGCGCACGTCCACGAGCTTCACCTTCGCGCCCGAGCCCAGGAGCTTTTGGACGTGCTCATGGGAGACCTCGCGGATCTCCTTCTTCACTTCCGACAGCAGGTCGCGGAACGTGGGGGCCATGGGGCTTTGCGTCACTACTCCAGGCGCTCCAGCACCAGCGGGCGGGCCGCGGGCGCCCGGTCGCCGAACCGGTAGGCCGCGAGCAGGCGCGCCTTCACGTCCTCCACGGGGCCGGCGTCGTTGTAGTGCACCTGCACCACGGGCTCGCCCTGCTTCACCGCGTCGCCCACCTTCTTGAGCAGCGTGAAGCCCACGGCCGGGTCGATCTTGCTGTCCACCCGCTGCCGGCCCGCGCCCAGCGCCACCGCCGCCAGCCCCACGCCCTCCGTATGGATGCCGGTGACGAAGCCGTCGCGCGGCGCCACCACGTCCGTCGTGGCCTTCGCAGTGGGCAGGAGCGAGTAGTCGTCGATGGAGCGCGGGTCACCGCCCTGCGACTGGACGATCTCCTTGAGCTTCCGGATGGCGCTGCCGTCCTCCACGGAGCGGCGCAGCATCCCGCGCGCCTCCTCCACGTTGGCGGCCTTCTTGCCCAGCACCAGCATCTCCGCCGTCAGGGCGTAGGTGATCTCCGTGTAGTCGTCGGGCGCCTCGCCGCGGAGCATGTCCACGGCCTCGCGGACCTCCAGGGCGTTGCCCACCTGGCGGCCCAGGGGCTGATCCATGTCCGTGAGCAGGGCCACGACCTTGCGGTTCATCTCCGCGCCCAGGCCAATCATGGTGCGGGCCAGCACGCGCGCGTCGTCCGCCGTCTTCATGAAGGCGCCGCTGCCCACCTTCACGTCGAGCACCAGCGCGTCGATGCCCTCCGCCAGCTTCTTGCTCATGATGGACGACGCGATGAGCGGGATGCAGTCCACCGTCGCCGTCACGTCGCGCAGCGCGTAGAGCTTCTTGTCCGCGGGGGCCACCTGGGCCGTCTGGCCGATGAGGCAGCACCCCACCTCGCGCACCAGCCGGCGGTAGTCCGCGGTGGACAGGTTCACGTTGAAGCCGGGGATGGACTCCAGCTTGTCCAGGGTGCCGCCGGTGTGGCCCAGGCCGCGGCCCGAAATCATGGGCACGGGCACGCCGCAGGCCGCCGCCAGGGGGGCGAGGCTCAGGGACACCTTGTCGCCCACGCCGCCGGTGGAGTGCTTGTCCACCTTGATGGCCGGCGTGTCGGAGAGGTCCAGGACCTCACCGGAGTGGAGCATGGCGCGGGCCCACGCCCCCAGTTCCCGGGAGTCCAGCCCCTTGAAGAAGATGGCCATGCACATGGCGGCCATCTGGTAGTCGGCCACGGTGCCGGCGGTGTACGCCTGGATGAACGCCTGGATGTCGGACGGGTCCAGCTTGCCGCCGTCGCGCTTGGCCTTGATGAGCTCGTAGGGTTGCACGGGGCAAGGCCATAGCAGAAGGAAAGCCCTGGCCGCATCTGGTAGATAGCCAGCCCCATGATGCTCCGTCGACTCCACGTGCTCGCCCTGGCCGCGCTCCTGTGCGCCTGTTCCAAGAAGTCCGAGGACGCCCCCAAGGCCCCCTCCCAGACTTCCACCGCCGCGAAGCCCCCCGAGGGCAAGCCCGTGGTCGTGGGGCTCGTCATCGACGTGGGCGGCAGGGGTGACCACTCGTTCAACGACGCGTCCCTGCGCGGCCTGGAGCTGTGGGCCGCCGGCAAGAAGTACGAGGGCGGCAGGTACGTGGACGCCCCCGCTGGCGAAGTGCGTCAGTCCATCTCCTCCGACCTCGCGGCGCTCGCACCGGAAGTGAAGCCGCTGCCCGTGCAGCCGCTGGTGCTCCAGAGCAAGGCGCAGGAGGACTACGCCCCCAACCTCCAGTTGCTGGTGGAGCAGGGCGCGAAGCTGACCATCGGCAACGGGTACCTGCTGGCCAACGCGGTGCGTGACGTGGCCACGGAGAACCCGGAGGCCAGGTTCCTGCTCATCGACAGCCAGCTCCTGGACGCGCAGGGCAAGGCGAAGTCGCTGCCCAACGTGCGCACGGTGCTCTTCAAGGAGCAGGAGGGCAGCTTCCTCGTGGGCGCGCTGGCGGGGCTCGTGACGAAGACGAACAAGGTGGGCTTCGTGGGCGGCATCGAAGTCCCCCTCATCAAGCGCTTCGACGTGGGCTACCGCGCGGGCGTGCGCACCACGAACGCGAAGGCGGCGGACGCGCTGATGGCCGTGTACACGGGCAGCTTCAACAGCGTGTCCGCGGGCAAGGAGGTGGCGCAGGACCTCATCGCCAAGGGCGCGGACGTCATCTTCCACGCGGCGGGCACGGACGGCCTGGGCGTCATCCAGGCGGTGAAGGAGGCGCGGGCGGCGGGCAAGACGGTGTTCGCCATCGGCGTGGACTCGGATCAGTCCCACCTGGCGCCGGACGCCATCCTCACGTCCATGGTGAAGCACAGCGACCTGGCCGTGTACCAGGCCGCGAAGGACCTGGTGGAGGGCCGGTTCACGGCGGGTGAGCAGGTGCTGGGGCTCAAGGAGAACGGCGTGGGCATGGCGGACGTGCGCGTGGAGTTCCCGGGCAAGGCGGAGGCGCTCCAGAAGGTGGAGACGCTGCGGCAGCAGGTGCTGGCCGGGAAGATTGCCGTGCCGGGCACGCAGGCGGAGCTGTCCTCCTTCCAGGTCGCGCAGCCCTGATCTCCCTCCAGCACATCGCGAAGCGCTTCGGGTCGTGCGTGTCCCTGGAGGACGCGTCGCTGGACATCGTCCCGGGGGAGCTGCTCGCCGTGGTGGGCGAGAACGGCGCGGGCAAGTCCAGCCTGATGAACGTGCTCTACGGGCTGTACCACCCGGACGCGGGCACGTTCCTGATGGACGGCAAGCCGGTGCGCTTCAAGAGCCCGCGCGACGCCATCGCGAAGGGCATTGGCATGGTGCACCAGCACTTCATGCTCGTGCCCACGCTGACGGTGGCGGAGAACGTGGTGCTGGGCCGCGAGCCCACGAAGCGAGGCCTGCTGGACCTGGACCGCGCCTGTGACGAGGTGGCGGCCACGGCGAAGCGCTTCGGCTTCCAGTTGGATCCGCGGGCCCGCGTGGACACGCTCACGGTGGGCTCGCAGCAGAAGGTCGAGATCGTCAAGGCGCTGCACCGGGGCGCGCAGGTGCTCATCCTGGACGAGCCCACCGCCGTGCTCACGCCGCAGGAGTCCGACGAGCTGTCCCAGGTGATGCGCGGGCTGGTGGCGCAGGGCCGCACGGTGGTGCTGATCAGCCACAAGCTGAAGGAAGTGTTGGGCGTGGCGGACCGCGTGGCGGTGATGCGCCGGGGCCGCACCGTGGCGGAGGTGCGCGCCAGCGAGACCACCGTCTCCGCGCTGGCCGCGCTGATGGTGGGTGAAGGCTCCAGGGGCGCCGCGATGACCGGCGTGCCCGCGACGGCTGTCGCGACCACCGGCCTTTCGAGCACCGGCACCACCGGCGCGGCGGCGCCGCTGCCCCCCGCGCCCATTGAACCGGCCGCGGCTTCGACGGGGCCGGTCGTGCTCGAAGCGAAGGACCTGCGGGCCACGGGTGACAACGGCCGTCCGGCGCTCCAGGGCGTGAGCCTCACCGTGCGCGCGGGCGAAATCGTCGGCATCGCCGGGGTGGACGGCAATGGACAGCGCGAGCTGGCCGAGGTCCTCACGGGCCTGCGCAAGCTGGACGGCGGCGAGGGCACGCTGCTCGGCGGTCCGCTGGTGGGGCTGACCCCGGCGCTGGCGAAGGCGCGCGGCGTGGGCCACGTCCCCGAGGACCGCCTGGCCCGCGCGGTGGTGAAGGCGATGACCGTGGAGGAGAACGTGGCCCTGGGCCGGCACCGACAGCCGCCGTTCGCGCGCGGGCCGTGGGTGGACTTCAAGGGCCGCCGCGAGCGCACGGAGCAACTGCTGACCGGCTACGACGTGCGCCCGAACGACCCGACGGTGGCGCTCCAGGCGCTGTCTGGCGGCAACCAGCAGAAGGTCGTGGTGGCGCGCGAGCTGGACGCCGGACCGGAGCTGCTCGTCGTCGTGCAGCCCACGCGCGGGCTGGACATCGGCGCGGTGGCGCAGGTGCATGAGCGCCTGCGTGACGCGAAGGCCCGGGGTGCGGGAGTGGTGATGGTGTCGCTGGACCTGGAGGAGGTGCTGGCCCTCTCCGACCGCGTCTACGTCCTCTACGAAGGCCGCGTGACGGGGCACTTCCCGCGCAAGGACCTGGACGAGCGCGAGCTGGGCCGCCGCATGCTGGGCGCGGAGGCAAGCCATGGGTGAGCGGGCGCGACAGGTGCTGCCGTCGGTGCTCTCCGTGCTGCTGGCGCTCGCGGTGTGCTGGCTGCTCATCGCCATCACGCGCGACGCGGACACCGCCACGCGCGCCTATGTCCAGATGCTCTGGGGCGGCGTGGGCAACTGGCCCGCGTTCCTGGACGGCGGCAGCGCCACCTCCGTGACGCGCCCCCTGGGCGAGGCCGCGATGAAGGCCGCGCTGCTCACCCTCACCGGCCTGTCCGTGGCGGTGGCCTTCAAGGTGGGCCTGTTCAACATCGGCGCGCAGGGGCAGATGATCTGGGGCGCGCTGGCCGCGGCGCTGGTGGGCGCGCACGTGGCGCTGCCTGGCGCGCTGCACGTCCCGCTGGCCCTCGCGGCGGCGGCGGTGGCGGGCGCGGCGTGGGCGAGCATCGCGGGCGTGCTGAAGCTCAAGCGCGGCGTGCACGAGGTGATCTCCACCATCATGCTCAACTGGGTGGCGGTGAGCCTGGTGGACAACTGGCTCGTCATCGGTCCGCTGCGCGCCGTGGCGGAGGGCGCGTCGTCCATCACCGGCACCGCCGAAATCCTCCCCTCCGCGCAGCTTCCCCGGCTGCTGGGGGACAGCTCGCGCCTCAACCTGGGCTTCCCGCTGGCGCTCGCCGCGGCGCTGGGCGTCTGGGTGTGGCTGACCCGCACGCGCTCCGGCTACGAGACGCGCGCCGTGGGCCTCACCCCGGAGGCGGCCCGCGCGGCGGGCATCCCCACGCTGTGGCGCGCGGGCGGGGCCATGGCGCTCGCGGGCGCGCTGGCGGGCCTGGCCGGCGCGGTGCTGGTGCTGGGCACGGAGGGCCGCTACCCGGGCTCGCTGGGCGCCCCGTACGGCTTCGACGGCATCGCCATCGCGCTCATCGGCAACAACCACCCGCTGGGCGCGGCGCTGGCGGCGGCCGTCTTCGGCGTGCTGCGCGCGGGCGGCACGCGCATGCAGTTGCTCGGCGTGCACAAGAGCTTCCCGGAGCTCATCCAGGGCCTCGCGCTGCTCTTCGTCGCCGGCCGCATGGTGTGGCTCGCCCTGCTGGCGCGGCGCCAGAAGCGCGCGCAGGCCCAGGCCCAGGCTGGAGTGGAGGTGCCCCGTGCTTGAGGTGCTCCACTCGCTCCTCTTCTCCACGCTGGACGCGGCCCCCGCCCTGGTGTTCGCCGCGCTGGGCGCCATGCTCTCCGAGCGCGCGGGCGTGGTGAGCGTGGGCGTGGAGGGCATGATGCGCACGGGCGCCTTCTGCGCGGCCGTGGCGGCGCTCGTGATGCCCACGCCGCTCGCGGTGGGGGTGGGCATGGCCGCGGGCGCGGGCATCGCCGCGGTGCATGGCTTCCTCAGCATCCGCTGGCGGTCGGATCAGGTCGTCTCCGGCATGGCCCTCAACCTGGTGGCCATGGCCGGCGGCACCTACCTGCTGGAGTCGTTCTTCGGCCCCAACGGCACGCCCTCCATCACCCAGTTGTCGCGCTGGAACGTCCCGGGCCTGTCCCAGGTCCCGCTGCTGGGCGCCCTGTCCGGCCACGCGGCGCCCACGTACCTGGCGCTCACCCTGCCCTTCCTCTTCCACCTGCTCTTGTCGCGCACGCCGCTGGGCCTGCGCCTGCGCGCCGTGGGCGACAAGCCGCACGCGGTGGCCACGCTGGGCCTGTCCGTGCCCGCCCTGCGCTGGGGCGCGGTGCTGGGCGGCGGGATGATGGCGGGCCTGGGGGGCGCGGTGCTGTCCACCACCGTCCTGGACCGCTTCGAACAGCACACGCCCTCCGGCCTGGGCTTCATGGCCCTGGCCGCCATGGTGTTCGGCCGCTGGACCCCGCTGGGCGCCTTCGCCGCCGCGCTCTTCTTCGCCGCCGGCAACGCGCTGCGGATCGGCCTGGCCTCCAGCGCTCCCTGGCTCCTCGACCTGGTGCCCCAGGGCTTCCTGCTCGCCCTGCCCTACCTGTTGACCCTCCTCGTCCTGGCGCTCCAGGGCCAGCGGGGCCACGCCCCCGCCGCGCTGGGCATTCCGTTCGAGCAGGAATCCCGCTGACCATTTTGAGAGGGAACGGGTAATCCAGGACCCGGGTCGGAAATCACTTTTGGTCAGGTTGGACCTGCCAAATCTGAAGCGGCCACCTGCCCTGATGCGTCAGGTCATCCGCAGGCGGGCCGCCAACCCCCTGACCTTATTGGATCAAGGTTTTCGGTCTTTCCAGTGTGGGCTGATCTGCCGTTGGGTGGACGTCCGGCATGCCGCTGGCATGGGAGTGCGACCATGTCGGATTGCGGACTGGATACCGAGCAGGCGCAGCATGTGGGCCTGAGCGATTCCTGGACGCGGTCCCCCGGAGCCGGGACAGCGCCCGCGGGCGTTGGCCGGTCCGGTTTCCAGGCTGGGGTGGCATGAACATGCAGACGACGGCAACAGGCTCGACGTCACCCCAGCGCCCGCGAGTGATCGCGGTCGACGTGGAGTCCGGCGGCGTGGAGCGGGTGCGCTCCATCCTAACGCCGGCGGGCTACGACGTGCTGCCCGCGAGCGGGACGACGGCCGCGCTGGAGGCGGTGTCGCGCCACTCCGCGGACCTGGTGCTGCTGGACGTGGAGCGGGCCCGCACGGTGGGCCTGGCCGCGTACCGGCGCCTTCGAGAGGCGCTCTCCCCGCCGCAGTTCCCCATCCTCATGCTCACGCCTTCCGCGGACCGCCAGACGCGCCGCGAGGTGCTGGAGGCAGGTGTGGACGACTTGCTGACGACTGAACCGCTGGACCCGCTGGAGCTGAAGGTGCGCGTCCACACCCTGCTGGAGCTCAAGGCGCACCGCGAGCACGGCGGCGTCCCGGAAGTGCTCCAGGACCCGCGCACGCGCTGGGTGCGCATGGAGCGCCTGGCGCGCGTGGGCACGCTGGCCGCGGACCTGGCCACGCAGATGGACCAGTTGGGCGTGGGCCTGCAGCGGGCGCTGGAGCACGTGCGCACCCGCGCCGCCCAGGGGCTGCCGCCGGACACGGAGGAGCTGCTCAAGCTGGGCGTGGCGGGCGAGCAGATGCGCCTGCACGGCCAGCACCTCTTGTCCCTGGGCCCCACGGGCCCCAAGGACATCCAGCGCTTCGACCTGCGGGAGGTGGTGCCGGAGGTGGTGTCGCGCCTGCGCGCCGCCGGCCGCCTGGGCCGCGCGGACGTGCGCGCGGTGCTGCCGGAGGACCCCATCGCCGTCGTGTTCAACCGCCGTCAGGTGGAGCAGGTGGTGGCGGAGCTGGTCTGCAACGCGGTGGACGCCGTGGAGGACGTGAAGGACCGTCCGCGCGTGGTGCAGGTGGGCGTGGAGCTGCCGGACATGTTCGGTGAGTTCGGCCCGCAGATCTTCGTGAAGGACACCGGCATCGGCATCTTCGAGGACGAGCTGCAGGCCATCTTCTCGCCGTACTACACGACCAAGGCCCCGGAGAAGAGCGTGGGCCTGGGCCTCACGGTGGCGCGCACCCTGGTGGAGAGCATGGGCGGCAAGCTGACCGTGAAGAGCCGCGTCAACCTGGGCAGCACCTTCACGGTGGAGCTGCCCGAGCAGACGTCGTCCTGGTAGCCGCCTTGTAGCCACCACACGGGCGGGGAACCCCGTCCCCGCCCGCGTGACGTGCGACTAGAAGCGGTAGGCCACGCCCGCCAGCGCTTCCATCGTGAAGTAGCTGTCGTCGAAGCGCGGGACGATGGAGGGCCCCATCCGCAGGTTGAAGTTCACGTTGAAGTTGTTGTTCACGAAGTACTCCAGGCCGCCTCCGAAGAGGATGGGGATGACCGGCCCGATGCCCTCGCCGATGTAGACGTTGAACGGCACGTCGAGGCCCGCGTTGATCATCAGCGCGCTGCCCACGGGGATGCCCACCACGAACGCCACCGGCAGCGCCATGCCGAACATCGTGTTCCCCCGGGGGAAGTAGACGAACGGCCCCGGCTGGAACGTGATGGCGAAGGCCACCTTGTCCGTCTTGGCGATCATCACCCGCAGCCAGCCCTGGAGCTTGAGGCCCGCGTCGGACGCGTCCACCAGGCCCTCGCGGCCCCAGTTGAAGCTGAACTTGCCGCCGATATCCACGGTGTCCGAGCCGCCGTGCAGCAGGCCCAGCGACAGGCCCGGGAAGCCGATCTGCGCGCTGAACATGTTGCGGCCCGAGCCGACGGTCTCCGCCGCCAGCAGGGACCAGCCCTGACCGCGAGCCATCGCGGTGCCGGGGAGGGCCAGGAGCACGGCCAGGAGGAAACCAGGAATGATGCGCTTCACGAGGTTCCTTTCAGCGATGGGCCGCGGCACGGGAGGCCACGACCCGGTGGGTTGAGTTGAAGGGTGATTCAGGACTCATCAGGCGGGCTGGCCGCGCTCGCGGGCCAGGGCCAGGAAGGCGTCGATGAGGGCCGCCAGCTTCGCCTCCGCGCGCTGGCGGGCCTGGGGGAGCGGCTCGCCGGGGGCGGGCGTCTCCTTGTGCTCGAAGTAGTATTTGATTTTGGGCTCGGTGCCGGAGGGGCGCAGGGTGACGCGGCCGCCGCCCTCCAGCGCGAAGGCGACGACGTTGGACGGGGGCAGGCCGCCCTCGCCCTTCTGGTAGTCACGCACGGCGCTCACCGGGGTGCCGCCGATGTTCGCGGGCGGCGACGCGCGGAAGGCCTGCATGATGGCGCGGATGGTCTGCGCGCCGGCCGCGCCCGGCAGCGTCACGTTGCGCTGGGCGCCCACGTGCAGGCCGAAGCGGCGTTGAATCTCTTCCAGGTAGCCCAGCACCGTCACGCCGCGCGCCTCGCACCACGCGGCCATGTCCGCGACCACCAGGGCCGCGCCCACGCCGTCCTTGTCGCGCGTGGCGGTGCCCACGGTGTAGCCGAGCGCCTCCTCGTAGCCGAAGACGAACTGGGTGCCTTCCTTCGTCGTGCGCTCCAGCGCGCGGTTGGCGATCCACTTGAAGCCGGTGAGGACCTCGTCGTAGGCGGCGTCCAGGCCGCGCGCGATTTCGCCCAACTGCGTGGAGGACACGATGGTGGTGACCACGTGCGGGCGCGCGCGCTTCGTCCCCTGCGTGAGGACGTAGTGGCCCAGCAGCACGCCCACCTCGTTGCCGGTGAGCAGGCGCAGCTTCCCGGAGGCATCCCGCGCCATCACCGCCAGCCGGTCCGCGTCCGGGTCGTTGGCCAGCACCAGGTCCGCCTTCACGCGCTCCGCCGTGGCGAGCGACAGGTCCATGGCGCCCGGCTCCTCGGGGTTGGGGAAGCGCACGGTGGGGAAGCGGCCGTCGGGCTGCTGCTGCTCGGCCACGGGCGTCACGCGCGGGAAGCCGGCCTCCTTGAGCGCGAGCGCCGCCCACGCGCCGCCCACGCCGTGCATGGCGGTGTAGACGATGGACAGCGTGTCGCTGCCCTTGCGGTACAGGCGCAGGTCCAGGATGGCGCGCAGGTACGCGTGGCCCACGTCCTCCGGCAGGTCGCGCCACAGGCCCTTCGCGCGGCCTTCGGCGGGCGTGAGCAGGGGGACCAGGTTGGCGGGCTCCACCTTCGCGATGGCGTCCGCGATGCCCACGTCCTGCGGCGGGACGATCTGCGCGCCGTTGCCCCAGTAGACCTTGTAGCCGTTGTACTCGGGCGGGTTGTGGCTGGCGGTCACCATCACCGCCGCGGCGGCGTTGAGGTGCAGCACGGCGAACGCGGTGACGGGCGTGGGCACCGGCTCCGGGAAGACGTGCGCGGGGATGCCCTCCGCGACGAGCACGGCGGCGGTGTCCTCCGCCAGCTCGCGGCTCAGGCGGCGCGCGTCACGGCCCACCACCACGCCGCGCGTGGTGACGTCCGGCACGGTGGCCTTGAGATAGCGCGCCAGGCCCGCGGTGGTGCGGCGCACGACGGCGCGGTTCATCCGGTTGGGGCCGGCACCCAGCACGCCGCGCAGGCCGGCGGTGCCGAACTCCAGGTCCTGCGAGAAGCGGTCCGCCAGGTCCGCCCAGTCCTGCGTCGCGAGCACATTGGCCAGCTCCGCCTGGGTCTCCGGATCCGGATCCGCCCTGCGCCAGGCCTCCGCCCGCTCCCTGAGTCCGGTGGTGTCCATCGCGCGTTGCCTCGTCGTTGAAGAAGGGGGGGTGCTTCAGCTCTTGTAGTCGGTGAGGTGCTTGCGGCGCACCGGCCCCTTGGGGCCGTCCTTGTTGTTCTGGCACGCGACGCAGAACTCCGCGTAGGGCATGGCCTTGAGGCGCCCCATGGGAATCTCGTCGCCGCACTCCTCGCACTCGCCGAAGGAGTCCGGGTCCTCGCGCAGCTTGCCCAGGGCCTTCACCACGCGCGCCAGCGTGCCGTCGGTGTTGCGGTTCCGGCTGGAGGCGATGGCCTGCATCATCTCGTTGAGGGGCTGCTCGTCCTCGTCGCCGCCCACGCGCGCCTCGTCGGTGCGGTTGGGCTCGATGCGCATGGGCGCCTTCCCGGTCAGCTCCGCGTGGAGCGCGAGCAACTGCTGGAGGAAGTCCTCTCGCTGCTTCGGGGTCACGGTGCGCGGCTCCGGAGGGGGTCAGTACTGCGCGGTGGAGATCTGCCCGGTGACGATGGCCACGGACGCGGAGGCGCCCAGGCGGTTGGCGCCCGCGCGGATGAGCTTCACGGCGTCCTCCGCGGAGCGCACGCCGCCGGAGGCCTTCACGCCCACGTCGTCGCCCACCACCGCGCGCATCAGCTCGATGTCCTTCACCGTGGCGCCGCCGGGCCCGAAGCCGGTGGACGTCTTCACGAACGCGGCGCCCGCGGCCTTGGACAGCGCGCACGCGACGACCTTCTCCTCGTCCGTGAGGTGGCCCGTCTCCAGGATGACCTTCACGGGCACGGGGTGGCTGGCCTCCACCACCGCGGCGATGTCCTGGTGCACGCGCTGGTAGTCGTGCGCCTTGAGCGCGCCCAGGTTGAGCACCATGTCGATTTCACGGGCGCCCGCGCGGATGGCCTCGCGCGCCTCGAAGGCCTTCGCGGACGACAGCGCGGCGCCCAGGGGGAAGCCCACCACGGCGATGGGCACGGCCGTCGCCCCCGCCAGCACGCGCGCGGCGGTGGCCACGTGGCAGCTATTCACGCACACGGTGGCGAAGCCGTACTGACGGGCCTCCTCGGCCACGCGCACGATGTCCTCCGTACGCGCCTCCGGCTTGAGCAGCGTGTGGTCGATGTACGGGGCCAGGTCCGAGGCCTTCACGAGGGTGGCCGGGTCCACGCGCGCGGTGGCGGTCTTCACGCCGGGTGGGCGCGGGGCCTCCGGGTTCAGGACGGCGGCGGGCGCGGGCGGCACGGCCTCCTGCTGGACCTTCCAGGCGTGCAGACGATGACGGGCCTGGTCGACCAGCTCTTCCAGGACGGTGAAGAACGCTTCGGCGTCGGACGGCATGCCGCGCCCCTTAGCCCACTCCCGGCCCTCGGGGAAGCGCTCGCGGGGGGAGGAGGTGCCCGGTCAACGCACGGGGTGCCGCGAAGGGGAGCGGGGCTGTAGAGTTCCAACCCGTGAAGGTCTTCGCGCGGCTGCTCGCACTCCTTGTCCTCCTCCTCGCGGCGGTGCCGGGCCACGCGGCCCTCCCCTCCCCCGCCCCGGGCCGGCTCTCGGTCTACTTCCTCGACGTGGGCCAGGGGGACGCGGCGCTCATCGTGTCGCCCACGGGCAAGACGGTGCTCATCGACGGCGGGCCTCCAGAGGCCGGCGCGCGGCTGGCGGCGCGGCTGCGCGAGCTGGTGAAGGGCCCGCTGGACCTGGTCATCCTCACCCACCCGCACCTGGACCACCTGGGCGGGCTGCGCGCGGCGGTGAAGGCGGTGGGGGCGAAGCGCTTCATGGACCCCGGCTTCGACCACCCGAGCGAGGCGTACCGCGACCTGCTGGACTTCGTGGGCCGCGAGGTGGGCCAGGTGATGAGCCCGGAGCCCAACCCCCACGCGCCCCAGACGCTGCTCACCGTGGGCCTGGGCGAAGGCGTGGCGCTCACCGTGCTCTGGCCGCGCGTGCCCCAGGAGTCGTTCCTCGCGAACACGCGCTCGGACCCGAACGCGAACTCCATCGTCACCAAGCTCACCTACGGGAAGACGGCGTTCCTCTTCACGGGGGACTCGGAGCCGCCCACGGAGGAGGTGCTGCTCCAGAAGCCCGTGGACCTCACCGCCACGGTGCTGAAGGTGGCGCACCACGGCGGCAAGCACTCCTCCACCGCGGCCTTCCTGGAGCGCGTGAAGCCGCAGGCGGCGGTCATCTCCTGCGGCGTGGGCAACGACTACGGCCACCCCAGCCCGGAGGTCCTGGGCCGCCTGCGCGACGTGCGCGCCCGCGCCTTCCGCACCGACCAGGACGGCGAGGTGCTGGCGGTGAGCGACGGCACCACCGTGACGCTGCGCTCGACGAAGGGCACCGGGGCCACGAGCCTGTCCGGGACGCAGCAGGCGGGGAGCCCGGTGGCGCTCGGCCCCATCGAGCCCACGCCCCACGGCCGCTCCGGCCGCTCCACGGAGAAGGAGCCGGAGCCCGGCGTGCCCCGGACGCGCACGCCCGTGGAGCCCCCGGCGCCCGCGAGCGCGTCCGAAGCCACGGGCGAGCGCTACGTGTCGCTCAAGGGCAGCAAGGTGTTCCACCGCGAGAGCTGCAAGACCCTGAAGCGCTCGAAGAACGAGCGCACCGTCTACACAAGCCGCGCCGACGCCCTGCGTGAGCGCCGCCCCGCCGAGGATTGTCATCCATGAAGGCCCGCATCGCGCTGGGGGTGGGGCTGCTGCTCGCCTCCCTGGCCTGTCAGCAGCAGCCGCCCGCGCCGGCCGCGCAGAAGCCCCCGGAGAAGTCGCGCTACTTCGGCGGCGCGCCGGACGGGAAGCTCCACGTGTACTTCTTCGACGTGGGCGCGGGGGATGCCGCGCTCATCGTCACGCCGCGAGGCAACACGGTGCTGGTGGACTCCGGGCCCGCGTCCGCCGAGTCGCACCTGGTGAACCGGCTGCCGGAGCTGCTGCGCCGGGAGCTGGACCTGGTGGTGCTCACCCAGCCGGACCCCAGGCACCACGGCGCGCTGGAGGCGGTGCTCAAGCGCGTGGGCGCGCGGCGGTTGATGGAGCCGCAGCTCCCGGACACGTCCAAGGCCTACGACGCGCTGTTGACGGCGGTGGGCTCGCGAGGGGTGCAGATCCTCTCGCCCGCGCCGCCGTCGTCCGCGCCCAAGGAGCTGGTCCGGCTGACGCTGGAGGACGGGGTGAACCTCACGGTGCTCTGGCCCCGGGCGCCCGCGGAGCCGCTCCTGAAGGAGGCCCCGGACGCGGAGGGGCGCAACGCGGCGAACTCCATCGTGCTGCGCCTGACGTACGCGGACACATCGGTGGTCTTCGCGGGCGGCGCGCGCGCGGAGACGGAGGCCCGGCTGCTGGAGCGCGGGCTCCTGTCCTCCGCCACGCTGCTGAAGGTCGCCTCGCCCGGTGTGGAGGGGGCGAACTCGCAGGCGTACCTGGAGGAGGTGCGGCCGCAGGCGGCGGTGCTCAGCGGGGATGACAGCCTGGGCAGGAGCCCGAAGGTGAAGGAGCTCCTCGCGCGGCTGCGCGGCGTGGACGCGCGGGCCTTCCGCACGGACGTGAACGGAGAGGTGCACGCGGTGAGCGACGGCAAGCAGTTCGAGCTGTCGCTCCAGCGTCCGACCCCGGGGGAGCCCGGCGGCACGCGGCGCGTCTTCCCGGGGTTGGATCCGCGCCCGGCGCTGGTGCGGACGGTGAAGCCCGCGCCCGTGGTGAAGCCGGTCCCCGCCGAACCGTCCCCAGCCGCCCGGACGGAGCCCGCGCGTGTCGTCGAGGCACCGCGTGACAGCAAGGCCCGCGTCGGCAACGTGACGGACGTGGATGACCTGCCTGTCGCGCGCAAGGGCACGCGGACGGAGGAGGCGCCTCCGAAGGCGGTGCGCTCATCCACCAGCACGCCCATGACGGGCAGCTACATGGCGAGCAAGAACAAGCGCATCTTCCACAAGGCCACCTGCCGGAGCGTTCGGCTCATCAACGAAGAGAACCTGCTCACGTGGAGCACGCGTGACGCGGCATTGAAGTCGGGCCGCAAGCCCGCGGGAGACTGCGACCCGTGACGAAGAAGAAGACGAAGCCCCGGTCCAGGGCCACGGTGGACCGCATCGAGGACGACGTCGCCGTGCTGGTGGTGGACGGCCAGCAGGTGACCCGCGCGCTGGGCACCCTGCCCTCCGGCGTGCGCGAAGGGGACGTCGTGGACCTGGAGACGGGGACGGTGGACGCCGAAGCCACCGAAGCCCTGCGCGTCGAAGTCCGCGCCGCGAGGGAACAGGCGATGCGCGGCAAGAAGCCGCCCGCGGGCGACTTCGACCTCTGAACCGGGCCGTCCTGCTCGACGTATCGGCTTCCGCGGCCGGCACAGGCCGTAGGGCGACCACAGAACCGAACCGTCCTGCTCGCTCGACGTGCCGAAGCAGGACGTAGGGCGCCCTCTGAACCGGGCCGTCCTGCTCGACGTGCCGGATTTCCCGGCCGGAACAGGACGTGTCGGGAGGGCCTGCCCGCCGCGTCGCGCGGAAAGCAGGCCCACCTCACAGGATGGCTACGGCGCGGAGCCTTCCGCCGGAGCCGTGGCCTCGCCACCCGCCGCGGCACCCTGCGGAGGCGTCGCGGGTTCAGCGGCCGCCGGAGGCGTCGCCGGTTTGGCGGCGCCCCCCGGCGCGGGAGTGGCCTGACGCGGGGCCGGAGCGGGCGCGGACGCCTTGCCGGTCACCTTGTTGACCATGTCCGCGAGGGCGGGAGGCAGCATGCCCGCCGCCGACAGGCCGAAAAGCGCCACCGCCGGCAGGACGATGAGCAGCAGCAGCACCAGCGCCACCACCTTCAGCGGGCTGCCACGACGGGCCGGCACCACCGGACGCTTGCGCGCGGCCTTCGAGTCCTGCGCCTCGCGCGCGTCCTCTTCCTCCTCGTCGTTGCGAGGGTCCTCGCGCGTCTCGTCCTGGCCGGGGTCCTCCTCGTCCGAGCCGTCGCCCCGGTTGCCGGGCAGGTCCAGGTCGGAGAACAGCTCGTTGAGGGGCGCGCCGCTCGCCGCGGGGGACTCGTCCGCGGGCGCAGCCACCGCGCGGCGCGGGGCGGGCGTGGGCACCGGGGCGGGCGCCGCGCGCTTGTCGCCGTAGAGCGTGCCCTCGTCCTCGTCGCCGTCGCGCTCGAAGCCGCCGTCGTTGTGGTCGTCCTCGGACGGGGCGGGCTCGTTCTCCGCGTAGAAGGGCTGCTGGGGCTCCGGCTCCCGGCGGGCGGGGGCGGCGCGCGCGGGCGGCGCGACGACCGCGGGCGGCGGCTCCGGCGGCGGAGGCGGCGGCTCCGGCGGCGCGGCGGGCGCGAGCAGCGCGGCCAGCTCCGGGATGTCCGAACCGCGCTTCCAGTCCGGCATGCCCTGGCGCCAGAAGAAGCTGCGCGCGCTGATGGTGCCCGCGGCCATCCACTCGGCCACGGCCGACTCGTCCAGCGGGCCCTCCTGCTTGTTGCGCACCATCACGAACCACGGGGCCCCGGCCGTCTGGCGGGGAGGCGCGGTGCGCGTGGGCTCATCGTCCCAGGGGGTCTGGGGAGCCGACGCAGGAGGTCTGGCCAGGGGCGCAGGAGCTGCCGCGGCGGCCACCGGTGCCGGAGCGGGGGCAGGCGCGGGCGCGGCGGCGGCACCTCCCGCCAGCGAACGCTCCTGGGCCCGGATGCGCTCCACGTCGGCGAGCGACACCACGCGGGTGCTCTCCTCCTCGGCGGGCCCTTCCACGGTGATGACGTTCTGGCAGTTCTTGCAGCGGACCTTGACCGTCTTGCCGCGGACCTTCTCGTCCGCAATGGAGTACCGCTTCTGGCAATTGTCGCAGGTGAAGTTCAAAGGGGGCGTCCGGCTCTCGGGGGAAACCGGCGGGGATGCTACCGCCAGAAATCTCCCGCGCAAACACACGGTTGACTCTCTTCTTCGGCCCAACTATTCAGCCGCCCTCTGTTTCACTCCAGGCTCTACGAGGGTGGCGCATGCCGGCGAAGGATCTCGGGACCAAGCACACGTGCTTCAAGTGCGGGACGAAGTTCTACGACATGAAGAAGCCGGACCCCATCTGCCCCAAGTGTGGGGCGGATCAGCGGGAGAACGTGGTCGCCAAGCCCGCCGAGGGCCGGCGTGGTCGCCTGGCCGCCGCGCCCAAGGTCATCGAGCCCGAGCCCGAGGAGACGCCCGCGGCCGAGGAGGACGAGGAGAACCTCGACTCCTTCGGTGACGACGAGGACGCCGAGGCCGGCGCCGAGCCCGCCGAAGACGACGACCTGTAGGGTCGCGCTCAGAGGTTCGCATCATCCGGGGTCCCCCGAGCGGTTCGGGCGGGCCCCGTTGCCGTTTGCGCGCCCCGAGGCAGTCACCGGGCCCGACAACGGCGCCCCCGGAAGACGGGGGCCCCTCCCCAGGGGCCACACCGCTCCGGGACGTCACCGCTCAGGTACCGTTCAGCCGCTCGTGCGACGACATCAGCGACAGCTCCGTGAGCGCGCTCTGGATCTTCTCGTAGAGGTTGGGCCCCATCTCCTGCATGCCCGCCGGCCGGGCGCCCTTGCGGCGAGCCCCCACGGGCAGGCGCTCCGCCTCGGCGGACACCGTGGCTTGCTTCCTGGTCTGATGCATGACGACTCCCCCTCGGGCGGAAGTGTTGGCTTCCGACAAAGCAATTTTGCCACCAAGACAGAAGTCTGAACAAGGGGCGTGCTTCCCGGCACTTGGACGGAACCCCTGGCCGATGACTTCGTTGCGCCGGGACCGGACGCGACAACCGTGTCAGGGGCGCCCTATTTCCCCGAGCCGGCCTGACGCAGTGCATACACGCCCCAGGTCTGATCGACCTGGACGGTCTCCCCGGCGCGGACGGTGACGGTCCGGGACGCTTCGGGCAGCCGCTCATGCCAGAAGACGAGCGTGTGGGACCCCTCCGGGACGCGCATCCGGAAGCGCCCGTCCGGGGTGGTGGTGGTGAAGTACGGGTGGTTGAAGGTGCGAACCACCGCGCGCATCCAGGGGTGCACGTCGCAGCGGACCTGGACGGTGCCGGGCTCGGCGGGCAGGGGGCGGCGCAGGGTCATCCCCTCCAGGGGCATGGCCACGTTGAAGACGGAGCGGTTGGTCCCCGCCTGGGCGCGCACGTTGTGCACCAGCGGGTCGGAGTTGCGCAGCAGCAGCTCGCCGCCGGCCTTCGCCGCGAGCGCGGGCGGTTCGTAGTGGCACTGCTTCTGGTCCAGCACGGGCTGCGGCGCGGGCGTCTCCGGCTCGGCGAGCCCGGCGCCGTCCTGGAGCGAGACGACGGCGTGGGCCAGGGCGCCCTCCCCCCCCACCACGAGCGAGCGGTCCTCCGCCTGGTCGCCGCACACGCTGGCGACGGTGGCGGAGGTCGACGCGCTGGAGGCCTGGGGAGGGGTCCCGGTCAGCACCACCCGCCCCTCGATTTCGCCCCACTTCACCGGCCCGGTGGGGCGCGGCGCGGCGGCGGCGGGGGGCGCGACAGAGGGGGCCGGCGGGGGCGGGGCTTCGCGGCAGGCCGTGGCGGCGAGGAGGAGCGCGGGGGCCAGGAGGGGGCGGAGTCGGAGGCTGGACACGTGCCCCGTCTAACGGGTGCGTGAAGCGGATTCAAACGCTCCAGAGGCAGGTGGGGAACACGGGATGGAGGCGTCCCCAATTACGCGTTGGAACCCCAGCACCCTTGTTGGTACAAGAGCCGAGCCGCGCGTCGGTGCGGCCGTGTGGGAGGCAGCAACTTGCGGGAGAAACTGAAGGCCTTGGCGGAGCTGCAGAAGGTGGACCTCGAGGTCGCCTCGCTCCGAAAGGCGGCGGACGTGCATCCCCGCCAGATTTCCGAGTTGGAGCGGGAGCTGGGGGTCGCGCGCAATGGCATCGAGGCCGAGCGGACACGCGTCGCCGACCTCGAGAAGCAGAAGGCCCTGCTCGAGCAGAACATCACGGACGAGAAGGACAAGGTGAAGAAGTGGGAAGCGCGCCTGTCCGACCAGCGCTCCACGCGTGAGTACTCGGCGCTCGCTCGCGAAATCGACATCGCGAAGAAGGGCATCCTCACCCAGTCCGAAGCGCTGACTGAGAAGGTGAAGGAGCTGGGTCAGGCGCGCGAGGCCATCAAGGGCAAGGAGGCGGACTACGCCACCAAGCAGCAGGGCCTGTCGGGCCGGATGACGGAGCTGCGCGGGAAGCTGGGCGAGTCCGAGTCCCAGGTGAAGGAGCTGGAGGGGCGCCGCGCGGAAGTCGCCGCGAACGTGGATGCCACCCTGCTCCGCCGCTACGAGGTCATCCGCAAGAAGAAGCTGCCCGCGATGGTGGGCGTGGTGGCGGGCACCTGCCAGGGCTGCAACATGAACCTGCCCCCGCAGATGTACAACATGCTGCGGACCTCGCTGGGCACGGACGTGTGCCCCTCGTGCAACCGCATCATCTTCGCCGTCGAAGCGCTGCAGGAGCCGAAGGAAGCCGCCGAGAAGTAGTGGCGGCGCGTCACCTTTCGGTCCCCTCCCCATGCCGACCCCTTCGCTCGTCGACGTCCTCCGTCACATCGCCCGTGAGGAGCCGCTGACGGCGACGGTGCGCGCCTTTCGCGGGCTCACCCGCGAGCACCTGGGCCAGTTGCTGGACGAAGCCGCCGAGCAGTTGGGCGGCGGTCCACGCGAGGCCGGGGCTGCCGCTTCAGAGCCCGCGCCCGAGTCCGCGACGCCCGGCATCGAGGTGGTGACGCCCGCGGCGGGAGGGACGCTGAACCGCGTGCGCGTCTATTCGGACGGAGCAGCGCGAGGCAACCCGGGCCCCGCCGGCGCGGGAGCGGTGCTGACGAACGCCGAGGGCGCGGTGGTGGCGCGCCTGGGCAAGTTCCTGGGGCACCAGACGAACAACTACGCCGAGTACATGGGCTTGCTCATCGGCCTGCAGCACGCGAAGAGCCTGGGCGCCCGCGAGGTGGAGGTCTTCGCGGACAGCGAGCTGCTCATCCGTCAGTTGGGTGGGAAGTACCAGGTGAAGAGCCCCACGCTGAAGCCCCTGTTCCAGGAGGCGCAGAAGCTGCTGGCCACCTTCGGCAAGGTGAGGCTCGCCCACGTCCCCCGCGCGCAGAACGCGGAGGCGGACGAGATGAGCAACCGCGCCATCGACGAGCGGATGTAGCCGTCAGCGCCCGGCCCCCTGGCCGATTGGCTGCTCCGCATTGACCACGCGCTCGGCGATCTCCTTCACCCTGGCCAGGCGGCGGTCGCGGAAGTGTCGGTATGTCTCGACGTCCCACTTCAGGAGTGTCGGGTCGTCGGCCTCTGGCTCCAACAGAAGGTGCTTCCCAATGGGAACACCGGCGTCCCTGAGCCTCGAAAAGTATTCGGCTGGCTTCTCCTTGTTCTTGCGCATGTTGTCGGTCGCGCCAACGAAACGGTAGTTGCCAAGGTGGTTGACCTCATCCGTTCCCAACAAGAAGTGAGAGCGGAGGCTGGCCTGCGGATAAATGTGATCGATGTGCGGCTCGTTGCCTCTGTACTTCACGTTGAACGGGCTCGTTCCGAACTGATCCAGGTAGACGATGTTCAGCAGCATGAAGCGGTGACGGACATTGCGGAGATGGTCGTCGTTCAGCAGCACCTCATAACCCGAGCGCGCGAAGTAGGCCTTGATGTCGCCAATCGGAAACACCCCACCGCACGGCTTCCCAACGACGCCATGCATGGCATTGATCACCGTATCGGTGCTTGAGCTGAACCAACCAAAGAGCTGGGCCTTGTAATAGTAGGCGGCCATCAACTTCCGACTGACTTCATTGGGCTTCGGGTTGTGGAAGAGGAAGTCGAGGAGGGGGACGAAGCTTCCATAGCTCTGCACGACCCGGTCTGAGAAAAGCCCCAAATCGTTGCGAATGAAGTCCCGAAGTTGCTCAAACGCGGACTCGGCATCATCCCACCGGGTCGAGATGGCATTGAGCAACTCATCACCAGCGGGCCCCGCGAACTTCTCTGGTGTCAGCTCAGCGCCCTTCCCATGCGTGACCACCAGACACTTGAGTGGGAGGGACTTGTCAAACGCAAGCTGCTGCTCGTTGAGGGAGTCCGCGACGCTCTCAACCTGCTCCTCGATTGCGTCCCACTTCTGCTTCATCGCCGCGAACATCAGATCCGCGGCATCAAGCTTCGTGCCGCCAGAGTTCACCCGAACGAAGATGTCGAGCACGAGGGAGTAGGGATAGTTATTCGCCACACCATCGAGTTCTTCGATCCAGAAGTGCTTATCCTCCCTGAGGAGCGAAACGATCTGCGAAACGTTCTTTCGAACCGACTTCTCGCGGGTCTTCAATGCCTCCTTGGAGAGTCCGTCCGACATGACCTCCAGCCGCTCGTTGAGGTTCTCCGCGATGTCATGGGCACTTCTCTGCTGATCCGAGCTGGTCAGGGCCCTCAAGCGGTACCACTGGAGACCCGGCGACTCCGCCGCGAATCGAAGTGGGAAGGCCATGCCGTCTGGCCCAGGCCGTCCTTCAGCTGTTACGTCAGCATAGGCCTCAAGAACCTGTTGGGTCTTCGCATCGACAATACTTCCAGCGAAGAGCGCATAGAGGGTCTGGAGCCGCTGCTGTCCGTCCAGCACGAACGTCTTCTCTATGCCCTTCTCACTTTTTGCTTCCGCGTAAAGACCGCTCAGGTTGGCGTCCCACTCCACCTTGTCCATGAAACGACGTGCCCGGATGCCGTCCTGAGTTCTCCAGAAAAGGAATGTCTGGATGGGATAATTTCGCATCAGGCTGTCGAACAGCCTTTGCATCTGTTCCTTTTCCCAGACGAACGGACGCTGGATGTGGGGCAGAAACAGCGAGACGTTTATCTCTTGAATGAGACGGAAAAGGCTGCGCGGCAGATAGCTCATGACATCCCATCCCTTCGTCGCAACGGCATCAATCTTCGAATCAGGGTCTCCGCCAAGGAGCCCCCGGTCAGTTGATCATCTTGGCCCGGCGCCACTGAATGCAATCGGCATCCACCTTCCACCCCAAGGGAATTCGCTCTCCTAGATGCTCGGCCAAGGCTGCAGGCAGCTTCCTTGACCGAACCACCTTGCCATTCCTGGAAAGTGCCCAGAGGCCCGCATCGAAGAGAGCATGGTGCGAGGGACAGAGCACGAGCGCATTCCGAGGGTCATCCGGGCCGCCGTCAGCGACAGGGCGGATGTGTGCAACCTCCAGGATATCAGCGCCCCTGTAGTCCAGATGTGTGGGGCATACGGCGCATCGATGATTCGCCATGGACCGCACCTGCGATGCGAAGAGCGAATCCCTGACAAGTCGACGTACCATCACCCTGGGGCGTTCTACAGGCTGCAGTGCCCCAAGGGGGTCCATGATCTGGCACACGGGCTCGAATAGTGATTCCCAGCCGGTCCCCAGAGCCTGAATTGACGCCCCCCATGACTTCGGAACAAAAGCATGGAGACGCTGGGCGGATACCGGATTCTCCATCAAATGATTCGTAAGGTGAGCCTCCACGACATAGCGGAGCTTCCGGAAGCCTTGTCGCATAAAGGGGGCCCGCGAGACCTGACCCGCGAAGAAAACGGCCGCGCCGCCAGGATGGTTCCTGTCGCGGAACCTGAACAGCAGGAGGTCTCCCTCGCGGATCATCCGCCAGCAATTGCCCACGGACCAACCATGGTCCCGTCCTGAATCCAGCAGGAATCTCGCGCTGGTCAAGGGCTCGGTCGCCTTGAAGCCGGACTCATAGCTGAACCCACTCTTGGGATTCACATGTAGCAGGAAGGCGCGCTTCCGTTCCGCCTCCTCAGCCTTACGCCCGCCTGCGACATCCCAAGGACTCCTTCTCAGGAAGTCTGGCGTCTGGACAAGCGCGTAGGGTCGAATGAACCCGGGACTTAGTGCCTCGCCTGTTGAGAGGAGACGCAACCCCGTCTTTGTCTGCCCATGCAAGGACTGGAGGTGGGTAAAGCGGAAGGTCGTTCTGTCTCCCTGGATCTTGATGTCACACAGGAGCGCCGCGAACAGCAGATTGGCTGTGGCCCGTGCATCCGCGAAGACGACCGCGAGGCTTCTACCTGTCCGTCCGGCCTCCGTGAGCGCCCGAAGTCCCGCCACCCATTGTCTTCCTTCAGAAAGCGGCTTCGATGGGCGAGCCCCCTGGTCGGCTGCGCGGAGTCTTTGCGGATCAATGATCGTATAGACAGTCGTGTCGTGGAGTTCTGGCATCTTCAGGCTCACAAGTCCCCAGCATGAGAGCTGAGCGCTTGGACGACAAGGCCCTCGCTGCTTGAAGAATCCGGCGTTGGCTGTGGATGTAAGAAGCATGGCCGGCTGAGCAAGGACAGACAAGCTGATGTCCACACACAGCAATCACGGGGCGGGTTCCCCCGTCACCTTCGCCGTCAGGGCATCGTGTCCCCCGCCACGGTATGGGACGGCTTGGGGTGGTCCCAGTTCTGGAGCGCGATGCTCACCGCGCCGGGCAGCAGCACTTCCTTCTTCACGAGCGCATAGGCCGCCTTGGAGTCCTGGCCTCGGGCATCCAACTGGCGCGCGAGCACCAGGTGCAGCGCGGCGCGCTCGCCCCAGTCCAACGTCGTGATGGCGTCCACCGGCAGCTTGCCGCTCAGCACGTCCTGCAGCTCGCCGTAGCCCAGGTCCGCGTTGGAGACGTCCAGCAGCTTCACCGCGAGCGCTGCGTCCCCCAGCCTCTCGAACTCCGCCGCCAACAGGATGCCCGTCTCCGTGTCGAGCTGGCGGAAGCCTAGGAAGTCCACGCTGGCGGCGGCCCTCGCGGCGAACTCAGGCTCCTCCGCGAGCGCCATCAACACCCGCGCCGCGCCCGCGAGCCCATGCTCCGGAGGCACCGCGCGCAGCTTCTCCGCGTCCACCTGCTGCCCGAGCGAAGCCTCAAGCCACACAGCCACGACTCCCTCCGGCCGCTCCTTCTGGGCGCTCTCGACGAGCTGCCGCATCACCTCGTTCGCGGAACCTTCCTGCGACGCGTGCCCCACCACCCTCGCGTAGAGCCGCACGTCCTCCAGGTCCAGCCGGTCCTCCTTGTCCTGGGATTGCAACAGCAGATGCTCCGACAGCTTGCGCGCCGCCTCCTTGCGGCGGCCCAGGGCCACCAGCGTCTCCGCATGCGTGCTCAGGTAGCGCGCGTAGTCGGGGTCCTCCTGCTCCATCGCCTCCAGCAACGGGAGCGCCTCCGCCCAACGCTGCTGACGCGTGTGGCGCACCGCCAGTGCCCGACGGAGGAGCAGATCCCCAGCATGTTCGCGCATCAGCGCCTTCAGCCGCTCCGTCCCCGCGGGCTCCGGCTCCAGGCGCGCGAGCAGGATGCCCAGGAGCAGCGAGCCGGGCTCGCGCTCCACCGCGGCCTGGTAATGGGCCCGGACATCGTCGATGCGGTCAGCCCTGCGCATGTCGTGCATCCACAGCCGCTGCACGTCCATGTCCTCGGGATGCGCGTCGCGTTGGGCTCGCGCGGCGGCGAGCGACGCGAGGAGTCCCTCCTCTCGCGCGGCCAGGAGCTTGGCGGCGTTGGCCGCGTACTCCACCTCTGGGGTCTCCGGCAGGGCCTTCCAGAGCCCCTCCGCCAGGCGGGCCGCATCGGCCGTGCGGTGGAGGGCCATCAGCCAGCCGTAGCTCGACTTCCAGCCCCCCTTCGCTCGCCCCAGATGGGTGCGCAGGGTGGACCTGCCGTCCTCCTTGCGCATGGTGATGCGCTCTGGCGGCTCGGTGAGCATGTAATCGATACGCCCCACGTGCCGGAAGGACGTGCCCGCCAGCACCTGGGGCGTGGCGTCCGACTGCTTGGAGTTCTGGTTCACCGAATAGGTGACCGTCGTCGTATAGAGCGGCGCGGCGCCCAGCACGTTGTAGACGAAGAGGCCTTCCTCGCCCGTCACGAACACCGTCTCCTGCGCCAGCCGGCCCTGCTTCCCCTGGATGTCCACCTCCAACGGGCCAATGGGCAACTGCCACCTGTGGTGAGCGTTCGGCGCGAGCGTGAAGTGCGCGGGGCCCGCGGTGACCGTGACCGGTACGTCCAACCCGTTGACGAAGACCACCTTCGCATCGGTGTTGAGGTTCCGGGTCGAGGCCGCGATGCCGAGCGCGCAGACACCGATGCCGCCCAGCAACAACCAGCCCCGGAGAGAAGAAGTCGAAGGTGCACTCACGGCCGGGCCTCCTGCACGAGCGTCGAAGCGGTCAGCAACAGCGGACGGCGATTTCCCGCGCCGGGCAGGTGCCAGCGGTCCACCCACGCGCGGAAGAGGACCTCCAGGGCACGCGGATCCGCCGCGTCGGCCACCAGCTCCAGCGGCGGAACCGGCGCGTCCGCTCCGAGCCCTTCCTGGGCCACCGACCAGACCCGCTGCGAGGACGCGCCTCCCGCTCCGGGCCTCAGCGCCTCCCGCACGCGCAGGGTGAGCACCGGCGGTCCGTTCACCGGCAGCCCCCGCCCCTGGTCCACGACGAGGACGCCCTGCCCCAGCGCTTCATCCACCGTCCGTTGCCAGGCGCTCACGAGCAGGTCCGACGGGTCCTCCCGGGCCGACGTCCGCGTCCCGGCCGGCGCCTCCCACTCCACGTTGACGCGGCGGCTGTGCTTGCGCTGGACCGCGTCCAGCAGGCTCCCAAAGAACGCGCGGGATGGCGCCGCGGCGCTGCCCGGCTCCAACCGCGCCTCCAGCCGTGCGCGCGCCTTGTCCAGCTCCGCGTCCACCCGGGCCTGGATCCGCGGGGTGAAGCGGGAGTCAGACTGCTCGCGCAGGTACTTGAGCATGGAGCTCAGGTCCCCCTGGGACGCGACGCGCGTCCAGGCGTGCGCCGAGGCGGTCTGCCGCTGCGGCCACACGGCACCGGCCACCAGCAACACGCCCACCCCCGCGGCGGCGAACACGCCGGGCCAGGCAGAGCGGGCGTTCTCCGCTCGCACGCGGCCCTTCGTGTCCGCGCGCGCCAGCAGCGCCGGAGGCAGATGCTCCACCCCGCTCTCCGCGTCCAGCATGCCCCGGCCCAGCAACTCCAACACGCGGCGGCGCCGGGCAATCAGCTCCTGGGCCAGCGCCTCCGCCTTCTCCCGGCCGTGCACCGGCAGGGTCATGCGCTTGTCGTTGAAGCGCAGCTCGATGGCCGTGAACTGGTAGGCGCCGTTGACGTGGCGGTTCACCAACTGCAGGTCCTGCAGGTGCACGAGCGGCCACACGGTGATGCGGTCGATGGCCACCTGGATGAGGTGCAGGGGATGGATGGTGTTGAAGCGCCCATAGGGGCTCGCCATCACCCGCAGGAGCCTGCGCGCCAGGGCCCAGGTGACGCCGGAGAAGACGGCCGCGAAGACCGCGCACCAGACCCAATCCCAGACATCGCGCTCGGAGATGCCGAAGGCGATGAAGGCCAGGAGGAAGGCCGTGGCGGCGGCGGCGCCCAACGTGAGGATGGCCGGCATCACCCAGGTCATCACGGCGCGCCAGCCGTCGGTCCGCTCGGCCTCCGCGTGCAGCCATTCGCGGGTGACGGGCGGCAGGGCGTCCACGTCCAGGATGACGCGCGTGGGATACGCGACCTCCGTGGCGCTCTCCGGGTTGAAGCGCCGGCCGAACGCGAGCAACTGGTTCGCGCCCTTGGACTTCTGCTGGGCGAAGAGGTGCGCGGCGGCCGAGGAGAGCTGCCCTCCGGTCCACCGGCGCAGCTCGGGGTCGGCGTCCTCCGGCAGTTCGGCGTCCAGCCGCTCCAGCTCCTTCGCGGCGTCGGCGTCCTGGCCGAACTCCAGCATCGTCGCGATGCGCCGCACCTTGAGGGCGAGCACGTCCATCCGCGAGATGCCGGGCAGCGACTGCGCCTGCTCGAGCACCTTGAGCGAGTCCGCCACCTGCCCCATCGCCTCCAGGCAGTCCGCCAGCGCCACCCGAGGGCCCACTTCCGACGGGCCGTGCTTGCCCGCGCGCCAGAAGGCATCCGCGGCTTCCTTCATCTGCTCCAGGCGGAGCAGCGCCCAGCCCCGTTGCAGGTGCCCCTGCCAGTGGTCCGGTGCCCGCGCGAGCAGGGCGTCGAACTCCGCCAGCGCCTCCTTGGCGTCACCCTCGTAGAGGAAGTGGCGGCCCAGCAGGATGCGCGCGTCGTGGAAGTCCGGCTGTTCGTTGAGCAGCTCGGTGAGGAGTCTCCGGCCGCCGACCTTGTCGCCGGCCTCGAACAGGTTGATGGCTTCCTGGAGCGCGGCGTTCTTCGCCGCCTCCGGGCCGTCCGCCTGTTGCGCGGCGCTGGCGTCGAAGGCCTGGCGTGCCTCGGGGTCGGAGAGCAGCTCGTACGCTTCGCGCAGACGCCGGAACTCCTCCGGATGCGTCTCCGGCGGGTTCTGCCGGACGCGCTCGAAGTACGCCTTCTTGATGGCGCGCGCATCCGCGTCCTTCTCGACGCCCAGCACCTCGTAGGGGTTCTGGCGGGGCTCGTTATTCACCTTCGCTCCAGTCCTGGCGTGTTCGCGGTCGCGTTCACGAGCCGCCACGCCTCATCCAAGCTGTCCACCGCGATCAATCGCAGGCGTCCGGACACTTCGGGCGGCAGCGCCGCCACGTCGTCCAGGTTGCGGCGCGGGTGCAGCACCACGCGCATGCCTTCGAGGTACGCGGCCACCAACTTCTCGTGCACGCCGCCCACGCGCCGCACTTCACCGTTCAGCGTCAGTTCGCCCGTCACGGCCAGCCGCGCGGGCAGCGGGCGCTGCGTGTACGCGGAGAGGCCCGCCAGCGAGAGCGCGAGCCCGGAGGACAGGCCGTCCTTGCCGACCTCCGTGTCCGTGTAGTGCAGGTGCAGGTCGTAACGGGTCGTGAGCGTCCCCAGGCTCAGCGCGGGAGCGCGCGCACGCACCACGCTGAAGGCCACGTCCGCGGCCTCCTGACCTTCGGGCCCCACGCGGCCACTGCACCGCAGCACGCCGCGCCCGGGGACCGCCACCGCCTCCAGCGGCGAGACATGCCCGCCCCCGGGATGCCAGCCGAGCACGCCCACGCGCCCGACCGCGGGCAGGTCACGCGCCAGCAGACGGCGGCGTTCGGCGACTTCGGCCTCGCGGCCCGCCGCCGCCAGGGACTCTCCATTCGCGCCCGCTCGGGCGTAGAGCGCTTGTGCCTCGTCCAGCGCACCCGCTTCGAGCCGCAGGTCCCCCAGGCGCAGCGCCGCGGCCCCCGGGGCCCCCGCCACGTCGAGCACGGCGCGACGGGCCTCTTCGACCTGGGCGGCGGGCCGGCCCTCCAGCCACAGCAACTCCGCGCGGAGCAGGGCCGCGGCGGCGCTGGCCCGGGTCGCCGCGGGTGCGATGACGAGCTGCCGCTTCACCTCCGCGAACGCGCCCCGGGAGAGCGCTTCAACGGCCGCGTCGAGCTTCGCCTCGGAGAGCGCGGCACGCGCCGTGGGCAGCTTGAGCGCCTGCGCGGCCTGCTCCAGCGGAGGCGCGTCCAGCATGGCGGTGCTGGCCGGAAGTCCGAGCGCCGTTCGCGCCCCGAGCACCGACTCCGCGAGGCGGGGATCCTCCGGTGCGAGGAGACGGGCCCGCCTGAGCGCGGGCATGGCTTCGGTAGGCCGGTTCGTGCGCTCGCACAGACGGATGACGGCGCGCCAGGCCTCCAGCTCACCGGGCGCTGCTTCGGTGGCCTCGAACGCATGCACGAGCGCGTCGTCCGGCCGTTCCTCCTCCAGGAAGGTGACCAACTCCGCGCGCAGGGATGCATCGCGAGGCGCCTCGCGAACGGCCGCCTCCAGCAGCGTCCTCGCCTCCGTCCGTTTACCGTCGCGCGCCAGGGCTCCGCACAAGAGGCGGCGCGCGGGCCCGCCTCCGCCCAGGTTCAATGCCTTGCGTGCGTGCTCCGCGGACCCGCGAAAGTCACGCTCCTGGAACAGCGCTTCGGCCAATGCCAGCCGCGCCGAGGGTTCGGCCGGACGCAGCACCACCGCGCGCTTGAGCTCAGTCAGGAGCACGCGCGCTCAACCCAGGTCGAACAGCAGGTCCGTGAGCTCGGCATCCAGACGGGCCGCGGCACCCCGGTCGCCCTTCGCGCGGGCCTCGCGCAAGGCGTTGCACAGCGACTCCAGCCGGGGACGGACATGCTCCGGCGCGGTCGCGATCCGTTCGGTCGCCGCGTTCAACAAGGCATCCGCGTCCGCCTCCGGAGACACGGGTGCGGACACCGGCGCCGCCGGGGCCGCGCCCCATTCACGCGCCAGCCGCTCCTTGGCCTCCAGCCGCTGCTCCGGTCCCAGGCGCTGCGAGCGCTTGTCCACCACCAGCGTGGCCTCCTTGCCCGTGGAGACCACCCGCGTCGTCACGTCCAGGATGCCGTTGATGTCGTACGTGAACGTGACCGCGACCTTCTCCGTCCCCGCGCGACCGGGCGGCACGCCCTCCACCGTGTACGCGTCCAGCAGCAGGTTGTCCTTCACCAGCCGCGCCTCGCCCTGGAACACGCGGATCTCCACCGCGCGCTGCCCGTCCGCCGTCGTGGCGAAGGTCTCCGTGCGCGACACCGGCACCGTCGTGTTGCGCGGGATGAGCGGCGAGAACACTCCGCCCACCCGCTCGCGCCCCACCGTCGCCTGCACCTCCACGCCCAGCGTGAAGGGACACACGTCGGTGATCATGATGCCGTGCGCGGCGCTCACCGCGCCCGTCTTCAGCCCCGCCTGCAGCGCGGCGCCCAGCGCCACCGCCTCGTCGGGGTGCACGCCGTCGCGGGGCTCGCGCCCGAAGTATTCGGCGACCAACCTGCGCACCAGCGGCACGCGCGAGCTGCCGCCCACCAGCACCACCTCCGCGATGGACTTCTTCGCCAGCTTCGCGTCCTTCAGCGCGCTCTCCATCGGCTCGAGCGTGGAGCGCACCAGGTCGGTGATCAGCGCCTCGAACCTCGCGCGCGTCACCTCCACCTCCAGCGACGCGGGCGTGCCTCCCCGGCCCGGCGCGAGGAACGGCACGATGACCGGCGTGGCCTCCACGGACGTGAGCGCGATCTTCGCGGCCTCCGCCGCGGCCTTGAGCCGCACCTGCGCCGCCAGGTTCCCGGCCAGCGACACGCCGTGGGCGCGCTCGAACTCCGCGCCCAGCCACGCGGCCAGCGCCTGGTCGAAGTCACTGCCTCCCAGTTGGTTGTTGCCCGCGGAGGCCTTCACGTCCAGCACGCCCTGGAACATCTCCAGCACCGACACGTCGAACGTGCCGCCGCCCAGGTCGTACACCAGCACGTACTGCTCGGCGTCCAGGTGGTTCACGCCGTACGCGAGCGCCGCGGCGGTGGGCTCGTTGAGCAGCCGCTCCACCTTGAGCCCCGCCAGCTCCCCCGCGTCCTTGGTCGCCTGTCGCTGCGCATCGCTGAAGTAGGCGGGCACCGTGACCACGGCCTCCGTCACCGCGCCGCCCAGCGCCCGCTCGGCGTCCTCGCGCAGCGCTCGCAGGATGAGCGCGGAGATCTCCGTGGGGCTGTAGCGCCGGTCCCCGAGCGTCACCGGCAGGTCGCGGCCCATGCGCCGCTTCACCTCCGCGATGGTGCGCTCCGGATGCACGAGCAACTGCGCTCGCGCGGACTCGCCCACGTGGAGCCGGCCCTCCGCGTCCAGCCCCACCACCGACGGCGTGAGCCGCTGCCCCAACCGGTTGGTCAGGAGGTTGGGACGGCCCGCGCTGTCGAGCGCGGCCACCAGGGAGTGCGTGGTGCCCAGATCGATGCCAACGACATGACTCATGCGAGGAGAACCCAAGGCCTTTCGGCGAAGGACCGCGAGCGGCGGACTAGGACTCCGGCGGCGTCCACGGCTGCGCGGGCGCGGCGACGGTGGAGGCCTGCGGAGCGGCGTACAGGTTGCGAAGCTGCCTCAATCCCTCCTCGCTGATCCCCGCCTCCCGGGCGACCTCCATCGCGCGCTCCGGCGACGCGTGGGTCACCCACCTCCACCTGTACGAAGCGATGAGGCCGCCGATGCAGGCCAGGCCGAGCAGGCCGCTGAAGACAGAATCCGCCGAATGACTCCCGGCGAAGGTGAAGATGCCGGTGAGCAGCGAGATGATCCCCACGACCAGGAACAGCAGGCGCGCCCACGCCGTGAGCACGGACTTGCCGCTCATGGAGATGGCCGTTCCCCGCCAGCCATTGCCCTCCTCGGCGACGACGAGCCATCCCTCCAGCGGGATGAGCGGCACGAAGTTGATGTGACCGAACTTCGTCGCCACGTAGCCGACGCCCGGAATCTCATCGACCTTGCCGTAGAGCCTCGAACCGAAAATGACCATGTGCGTCCCCCTCGAAACCGCCGCGCCGTGCCGCGAAGGCATCCGGGCGCGTGGGCGCGAATCCTGCGGCACCCGGGCGAACGCGCGCAATCCCCCGCCCCGGGTAGGACAGCGCCTCACGACCCCGGGGGCCACTGCCATCCAGGACATACGGCCCCAACGGCAATGACTGGCTCCGCGACACCCCGAGTGCCCCCGCACACCGACGCCGAGTCGCTCAGGGCCGGTGCACGCAGCGGAACCCCACTCCCGTCAATCCATTCTTTGGATAGGCGAGGCCCCGGTGGGCGGACCGGAACAGGGATGGGATGTGATTGAGCCAGGCGCCTCCCCGGTGGACAGGCTTCTCCGGCACGCCGGAGGCATCCGGAGGCGCGTCCTCGCCCAGCCGCTCCTGGTAGCCGGTGGCGGTCCATTGCCACACGTTCCCGGCCATGTCGCAGAGCCCCCAGCCATTGCATCGCGGCCCGGACTGGACCACCGGGGCCGTGCCGCCGAGGCAACCCCGCGCCCCGCACGACACCGAGCCGACCACGTGCTGCGCGTCGAACGACGCTCCCCACCAGAAGGTGGAGGTCGTCGAGGCACGCACGGCGTATTCCCACTCCGCCTCCGTGGGCAGCGCTCCCCCCACGAGCTCGCAGTAGGCCCGCGCGGCGCGCCAGTCCACGCAGTTCACGGGATGCTCCGTGCGCTCGGAGTCCAGGTTGCAGCGGCCGAGCCACCCGTTCGGCGTCTCCGCGTCGGTCCACCAACGCGCTTGTGGATCCTTCGCGCGCACCTGCTCACGTCGCGCCGCGAAGGCCCGCGCCGTCACGGGCGTCACGTCCATCTGGAAGCGCTCGAACGCGACCTCCGTCCGGGGCCCTTCGTCCACATCGCGGTCCGGCTCGCCCGCCGGTGAGCCCATCTCGAAGCGCCCGGCAGGCAGCCACACCGACTCAGGCGGGGGCACGGGCTCCACACGGGAGACATGTGGAGCCGTGCCCTCTTTCGCGGTGCCACAGCCCGCCGTGAACACCAGGAGGGCGACAGCCGAACAGCCACGGAGCGAAATCGAAGTCATCCGGAGGATTATCGCCCCACGCCCTCCAGCAGGGACAGGATGAAGGCGTCGTACGCGTCCTTCATCGGCAGCTCGAAATCCACCTTGAGGCGGCGGCGCTCCGCGAGGACCGTCTCCCCCGTCCTCGGGTCGCGGGCCTCCTTCGCGTACGTCTCCCGGTAGAGCCCCGTCCCGCGCTTCTGCCAGCTCGGCACGTCGTTGAAGTTCGTGCCCCGCTGGAAGAGCAGCTCGTTCTTCTCCGCCACCGACAGGCGCGTGAGCATGCCCGTGGCCTCCGCCACGTTCTTCCCTTCGCGGCGCAGGCTCCAGTAGCAGTGCGCGTTCAGCGCGTTCCTCACCGCGTCCTCGCTGCGCCAGCGGAAGTAGTCGCGAACGAGCGCCGCGTTCGGCAGCTCGCAGATGCGGCAGTCGAACACGCCCAGGTCCCCCAGGAGCAGCGAGAACTTCGCGCTCGCCTCGCCCGCGAGCAGGGAGTTGAGCTTGCGCGTCTTGCGCCCGAAGGTGTCCTCGTCCGGGTGGAAGAGCAGCGAGATCTCGTCGCTCTGCGTGTAGCCGTAGACGACCCGGAAGCCGCAGTCCATCAGGTGTCCGGTCGTCGCGACCATCAGGTCCCGGAAGCGCACGTCGAAGGGGCTCTCGAAGGCGTGCACCTCCTTCGTCAGCCGCGTGAAGCCGCGTCCATCGATGCGCGCCACCATGAACACTCCGGGCAGCACGCACAGGTCGTGCGCGGTCTCGAACACGCGCATCTTCGCGTCCAGCTCATCGAACTTCACGTTGCCACTCCTCCATGGTGAAACCGTCCGGCCCCAGCCGGACGAAGAACAGCGCGTCGAAGCCCTCCTCGGGATTGGGGACCTGCAATCGCTTGTACGTCCCGAGCACGCCCACCAGCGGCACGCGCTGCTCCACCGGGCGCTGATCATTCCGCAGGAGCGCGTCCGCGACCTTCGACTGGAAGTAGAGCCCCACCACGCGGAAGCCGAACTGCTTCGCGGCGGCGATGTAGCGGGAGCGCTCCGCCACCGTGGGGTTGGTGTTGTCCACCACGAAGGGCTGCTTCGCCTCCAGGCACGCGCGCAGCAGCACCTTCTCCCGGTGCCGCGTCTTGAGCATGTCCAGGCTCAGGCGGACGTGCGTGGCGAAGAAGCGCTCCCGGTAGTAGCTGCTCTTCCCCGCCCCCTGGATGCCCGTGAAGATGACCGCTTCCATGCCGCCCCCCTCTCGCGAAGGCGGACGCACGACACCGCCTCATCCTGAAGGTGGACCCGCCCGGGCTGGCTGTTGTATCCCCGGAGTGCCGGAGCGGTCCGGGTGAACGCCGGCCATCGCAGGCATGGATGGCGGGAGGAAAGTCCGGGCTCCAGAGGGCAGGGTGCTGGCTAACGGCCAGTCGAGGCGACTCGCAGGAAAGTGCCACAGAAAACAGACCGCCCGTTCCCGCGAGGGGGCGGGTAAGGGTGAAACGGTGCGGTAAGAGCGCACCGCGTCCGGGGTGACTCGGACGGCACGGTAAACCCCACCTGGAGCAAGAGCCAATAGGAGCGCGTCCCCGAAAGGGGACAGGGATGGCCCGTCCCATGCGTTCGGGTTGCTCGCTGATGAGGTCCCTGGGCAACCAGGGCCCTAGATGAATGTTCGCCGCCCATCCCGAAAGGGGTGGGGACAGAACCCGGCTTACAGGGCCGCTCCGGTTTTTTTCCCTGTCACCCGCCCACGGGGACCTGCGCCAGCAGCAGGCGCCCCTTGCCGTCGTTGCGCACCGCCTGCGGGTTGGTGATGGGCAGCCGGCTGTCGTTGCGCGGCTCCCAGAACCCCATCCATACGTTCAGCGCGCGCGGCGTCGCCCCTTGCGGCAGCGCGATGACGAACTCGTCCTTCACCGTCTCCCCCACCTTCCACTGCGTGGTGGGGTACAGGCCGCCCGCGGGCTTGTGGTCCACGTTGAGGCGCTCCATGCGCCCGTCCGCGTCCTCCACGTGCACGAAGACGAGGTAGTCCTCCTCCAGCGGCTGAAGCACCTTGAAGAAGACGGTGACGCGCGCCTGGTCCCCCGCGGGGATACGGCCCGGCTGCACGGACGCGCCCACCACCTCCACCTTGCCGCCCAGGTTGGCGCCGCTGCGGATGGACAGCGGGGGCACCTGGGCGACGGTGGCCGCGCGGCGCTCCTGGTCGCTGGCCCCGCCGGGGGCCTCCACGATGCAGGCGCTGGAAGTCCCCAGGAGGACGGAGGCGGTCAACAGGACGTTCAGGGGCGGAAGGCGCATGACGGAGGGCCGTTCTACCCGGCCACGGGCGCTGCATCCAACTGCGTGTTGGTGTATGCGGAGCGGCGATGAAGACCCTTAGCCCCCTCGACGCACTCCTGGCGCAGGTGCCCCCCGCCCCCTCCCCCGCCCCCACTCCCGGCGGCGGGACGACGCAGCCGGGCACGGGCACCCCGCCGGAAACCGGGCTCACCGGCGGGGAGATTGTCGGCATTGGCGGCGCGGCCGTCTTCGTCGTCCTGGCGCTCGTCGCGGCGCGCAAGCTCTTCGGCCGGAAGCGCGTGCCGGAGGCACCCAGGAAGCCCGAGGCGGAGGCGCCCCAGCTTCCCGCGGAGCGCCCCGAGCTGCGCGTGGAGCTGCCGCCCAACGAGGCGGAGCTCGCCCGGCGCCGCGACCTGGATGACGCCCACGCGCGCATGGACGAGCTGCGCCGGGAGCGCGAGACGGCCTCGTTCGCCGCCCACGCCGCGAAGGACCCGGCGGAGAAGGCCCGGCTGGAGGCGCAGGTCCGCGCCCTCAAGGAGCGCGAGGAGGAGGCCAAGCGCGTCGAGTACCGCGCCAAGAAGGCGCTCGACGACGAGACGCGCGAGCGCCGCAAGCGGGAGCAGGTCGAAGCGGTGCGCCTGCGCGACGAGGCCATCGCCCAGGAGGCCGCCCGGGCGGAGGCCGCCCGTCAGGCCGAAGAGGCCGCCGCGCGCGCCAAGGTGGAGGCGGAGGGCGGCCGCACGCTGGCGCAGGGGCTGGACCGCACGAAGAACCAGGGCTTCATGGCGCGGCTCAACGGCCTGTTCGGCGGCCAGCGCGCCATGGACGAGTCCGTCCTGTCGGAGCTGGAGGAGATTCTCTTCACCGCCGACATCGGCGTGCGCACCGCGGACCACCTGGTGGAGGTGGCGCGCGACAAGCTCAAGCGCGCGGAGCTGAAGGACCCGGAGCGCATCAAGGGCGCCATCCGCGACGAGGTGGCGCGCATGGTGGACCTGCCCGTGCCGCGCTCGCTGGAGGGCGGTGGCCCGCCGCACGTGGTGATGGTGGTGGGCGTGAATGGCGCCGGGAAGACGACGACCATCGGCAAGCTGGCCGCGCAGCTCACCGGCCAGGGCAAGAAGGTGGTGCTCGCCGCGGGTGACACCTTCCGCGCCGCTGCCACGGAGCAACTGGACGTGTGGGCCGAGCGCGCGGGCGCCCAACTGGTGAAGGGCCCGGAGAACGGCGACCCGAGCGCCGTCATCTTCGAGGCGGTGAAGAAGGCCCAGGCGGAGGGCGCGGACGTCATCATCGCGGACACCGCGGGCCGGCTGCACACCAAGGCCCCGCTCATGGAGGAGCTCAAGAAGGTCAAGCGCGTGATGGACAAGGCGCTGCCCGGCGCGCCCCATGAGGTGCTGCTCGTGCTGGACTCCACCAACGGGCAGAACGCCATCCAGCAGGCCAGGCAGTTCCACGAGGCCGTGGGCGTCAGCGCCATCGCGCTCACCAAGCTGGACGGCACCGCCAAGGGCGGCGTCATCATCGGCATCTGCGACGAATTGAAGCTGCCCGTGGTCTGGGTGGGCGTGGGCGAGAAGATCGCCGACCTGCGCCGCTTCGAGCCGCGCGAGTTCGTGCAGGCGCTGTTCGACTGAAGAGCCCTACTGCCCCATCAACTGGGGCAGGAGCTGCTCCAGCAGCTCCTGCGTCTGGGCGTCCAGCTTCACGCCGCCCATGCCGCCGCCCATGGCCTCCATCAGCCCCTGGAGGTCCGCCGCGCCCAGGTCCTCGTCGCCGTGGGCCTCCTCCCACCAGCGGGTGCGCAGCCGCGTCAGCGCCTTCGCGTTCGCGGGGCTCGCCTTCGCCAGCTCCTGCGTGAAGCACGCCTTGCACGCCCACTTGAAGCGGTACGTGTCCACGTACGCGCGCAGGGCCTTGAAGAAGGCGCTGTCCCCCACCAGCTTGCGCGACGCGTGGTGCAGCAGCGGCGCCTTGCCGTACACGAGCGCGCCGTACTCCAGCTCGCCGCCGTCGAAGTCGCCCGTGGGCCGGTCCGCGCGGCCGTCGCGTCCGCCCGTCAGGCGGAAGAACTGGTAGGGCATCACCAGGGCCTCGTTGCGCAGCGACTCGGCGGCCTCCGGGCCGTGGGCCCACTCCATGTAGAGGAGCGCCGCGTACTGCGCCAGGGACTCGTCCACCACCGGGTCGTGGATGGGGTCCGAGCCCACGAGCCCCGCGAAGTACTGGTGCGCCACCTCGTGCGCCACGGTGAACTCCAGCGTGCGCTCCAGGGACGCGCCCACCTGCGAGCCCACCTGCGCCAGCATCCCCGCGCCGCCCTGCGCGTCCAGCAGCTCCTGGAAGGCCTCCATGCCGGGCATGCCCACCAGCAGGGACAGCGGGTCCTGCTTCGCGCGGTAGAGGGACGTGCCCACCGTCACCAGCCCCGGGAACTCCATGCCGCCCGCGCCGCCGCTCAGGGGCGCCTGCACCACGCGGAAGTGGATGTAGGGCAGCGGGCCCAGCCGCTTCTCGAACTCCGTCAGGGCCTGCGACGCGTACTTGAGCACGCGCTTGCCCACCGCCTCGTCCCGCGCCGAGAAGTGGCTCTCCACCGTGACGCCGTTCACCGTGGCCGTCGCGGACTGGTAGCCGCGCGTCACCAGCACCGGGAAGTCGCGCACCGCCGCCGCCGCGAAGCTGTAGCGCACCCGGCCGTCGCGCTCGGGCACCGCGCCCATGGGCGTGCCGGTGGCGTGCGCCGCCCAGCCCGACGGCACCGTGAGCGTGGCCAGCACGTGCGCGGGCTCGTACAGCGCCAGGTCCCCCGTGCCCTGCGGGCCCGCCCACGGCTGCCCCTGGTCATCCACCGGCGGCACCTGCGGCACCACGCCCACCAGGCTCACCACGTCCGCCGTGGCGGAGAAGGCCCCGTGGTCATCCGGGCCCCCCTTCGCGCCGCCGCCCAGGAGCCCGCCCGCGCCCATCAGCGACTCCGCGCCCGGCGCCGCCCGGGGCACCGTGCCCTTCAACGACACCTCCAGTGACACCGTGCCGCCCGGGGGCACCGGCGGCTCGACCGGGACGCGCTGCAGCGTGGGCTCCGGCCCCAGCTCCAGCGCCACGGCCTTGCCGTTGAGCTTCGCGCCGGAGAGCGTCACCTGGCGGGAGCGGGTGTTGGGCGTCAGCCGCAGGTACAGCTCCGTCACCGGCCTGGGGCCCCTGGCCACCAGCTCCACCTGCACCTTGCCCCAGACGCGCCGCTCCTTCGGCTCCACCTCCAGTTGCACGCGGTAGAGCGGCACGGACTCCAGCGGCCCCAGCGCCCGCGCGGCCCGGTCCCGCTCCTCCGGCTTCAGGTGCTGGAGGCACAACTGCACCTCCGGCGCCACGCTGCCCACCCCCGGAACGGCGGGGGCGGCGGGGGCGGGAGGTGCCGCCACGGCCACGGGGCCCGCGGCCAACGCGCACAGCAGCCACCATCCGGGGAAGGTCCGCATGGGGGCATGCTAATTGACCCCGTCCAGGGCCGCTCGCTACAAGCCTCCGGGTGCGCCACTCGCGAACGTTGACCCTCTCCGCCGCCGCGCTGAGCCTCCTGGCCTGCGCGAAGCAGGTCCCCTCGTCCACCGCCGCCGCGCCGCCCGCGCCGCGCTCGGTCCAGTTGCTGAGCGCCACGCCGGAGCGTGAGACGGCCCGCCTGGAGCAGCGGCGCGAGGACGTGGAGGTGGACACCCGCGAGGGCGAGCGCACGCCGCGCGTCGTCGCCACCGGCGAGTCGCCTCAACTGCTGCTGGACGGCGCCAAGGCGAGCCTCTGCGGGGACGCGGCCTGCACGCAGGGCTTCGCCGTGGACAACTTCCTGCTGCTGGAGGTGCTGGACACGAAGGGGAAGGTGTCGCGCCGCGCCGCCGTGGGCTTCGCGGACAGCGTCTTCATTGGCAACGAGCAGGTGGACAACGTGGGCCGGCGCGCCTTCAGCTTCGAGCCCAACGAGGTGGACCTGTCCGCCCTGCTGCCGGAGTCCGAGCCCTTCCGCCTCCGCGCCACCGCGCTGGACTACTGGGGCGTGGGCCGCGTGACGAACGTCTTCCTGCGGCTGGAGCCCGGCGCCGGACGCGCCGAGGACGACCTGCGGGGCCACTGAGCGGCCCCGGGACTTCCAGAGCCGGGGCGGACGAGCACGTCCGCCCCGCCCGTCGTCAGAAGCGCACGCCGTTCGCGGGCATCGACGGGCGCAGGCCGGAGAACCCGATGTCGCCGTCACACTTCCCGCCGCACACCGCCTCCGGGGTGAGCGCCTCGGGGCCCCGGGTCGCCGCGTAGGCGCCAGCGCCCGCGGCGGCGGCCACCACGCCCACGCCCACCCAGACGTACCACTTCTGGTACCAGGCCTTGCTGGTGCTCTCCTTCACCTCCGGCGGCTGCTCGGTGCCCAGCGCCAGGCCCGGCTGCTCCACCGGCGACGCGGGCTTCGAGGGCTCCAGCACCGTCGAGCGCGGCACGTCCTCCGCCTGCGCCACCGCCGCCGCCGGGGTGTCCGAGGACGGACGCAGCCGCCCCTCCACGACGTAGAGCTGGCCGGCGCGCACGCTGATGTTCTTCACGTCCTTGAGCCCCGGCCCGCGGAACTCGATTTCGTGCGGCCCCTGCGCCAGGGGGTGGTTCTCGATGGGGGTGGTGCCCACGCGCGTCCCGTCCACGAACACCACCACGCGGGGCACGTCCGCGCGCAGGGTGGCGAAGCCCGTGGCCGCGTCCAGCGAGATGACCAGCTCCGTCGTCAGGCCCGGCGACAGCGTCACCTGCTGGTTGAACTCCGAGTAGTTCTGACGGCGGGCGATGACGGTGTGCTCCCCCGGCGTCAGCTCCAGCGGCGTCTGCGGGTTCACCTCCTGGCCGTCCACCGTCACCTTCGCGCCGCGCGCGTTGCTGCCCAGCTTGAGCGCGAGCGTGGCCTTCGCGGGGGCCGCGTCCTCGACGGTGGCCGTGGCGGCGTTCTTGCCCGTCTTGCCCTTGCGCGCGCCCAGCTTCTCCTTCTTGGGCGGCGTCTTGCGCTTGGCCGTCGGCTTCGGCGGCTTCGCGGTCTTGGGCCTGGTGCCCTTGGGCGTCGTGGGCTTCGTCTCCGAGGGGCCCAGGAGGTCATCAATGTCCTGGGCGAACGCCGCGGACGGCAGCGCCAGGGTGGCGACGAGCGACAGGATGGCGAAGCGGCGAAGACTCATGTCGGCCGAAGGTTAGAGAGTCATCCCAGGGGAAGCAAACACCGTCCCACCGGGCCGTGCGTTGGGAGAATATCCGCCCCCCATGCACCGCGCCCTCGTCACCCTCCCCCTTGGCCTCTGTGTCCTCTCGCTCGCGGCCTGTCCGGGCAAGGCCCCACCCCGGGTGGAGACCTCCACGGCCTCCGTGCCGCCGCCCATCCACGTGCCGCCCGGCTGTGAGAAGGACCTGTCCGGGGACTACCACCACGCGCAGAACCCGGCCTTCCGCTACCTGGGCCAGGACGACGGCCGCACCCTGTCCCTGGCGGTGGTGCGCGCGTGGGCGGACGGCGGGATGGAGTCCCCGGACGCAGGCTCGGTGGGTATCGTCCTCACACGCACGCCGGAGGGCTTCGTGGGCGAGACGCGCGCCACCGGCTTCAGCGCCTCCGGGACGCCCTGCCCCGTCGCCTTCCCCACGGAGGCGGTGGCCTGCACGGACGCCGGCCTCACGCTGAGGGCCGCGTCCAGCACCGCCATCGACGAGGGCTGCCGCCCCGCGACCTCCGGCCCCGCGCCGGTGCGCCAGGAGCAGGTGCTGCTGCGCGGCGCGCCCGACGCGGGCCTGTAGCGGGAAAAAGCACCGCGCCGCCCTCCCCGCCCTGGGGTTCCAGGAGGGAAGCGGCGGCGCGAGGGGGACGGCGGGAAGCGCGGCGCGGACGGCTCAGGCCGCCTGGCGCGGCTGCTCCTCCGAGGACGCCACGGCGGGGGCGGCGTCCGGCGCCTTCGCCCGGCCCGCCAGGCCCTGCAGCAGGCTGGACACGCCCACGTAGAGGAAGCCCGCCAGGAACAGGATGATGAAGGGCACCGACGTGTAGATGCGCGAGTCGATGGCGAACCACAGCGCCCCGGTGAAGTAGGCGGCGAAGAGCAGCTCCACCACCGGCATCAGCGTCTTGCTGCCCCGGTAGCTCTTCTTCACGGCCTTGACGCTCTTGCCCTCGGCGCCCGTCTTCGGCGTGCGCGCGAAGCCCGACTGCTGGTTGAGCAGCGCCTCGCCCACGGCCTTCGCGTTGTTGATGGCCAGGCCGATGCCCAGGCTCATCAGGAAGGGCAGGTACTTGAAGCGCTCCCAGCCCTTCACGCCGCGCTCGCGCTGGGCGGCCACGTAGAAGACGCAGACGCTGGCCGTCGCGGTGATGAAGAACGGCAGGTCCAGGAACAGCGTGCCGTACAGGCCGTGCTGGAAGCGCACCACCATGCTGATGGGCATCAGCACGGACAGGAGCACCATCAACAGGTAGGCCATGTTGTTGGTGAGGTGGAAGAAGGCCTCGCGCTTCACCAGCAGCGGCAGGTCGCTCTTGAGGATGGTGGGGAGCAGCTTCTTCGCCGTCTGGATGGAGCCCTTGGCCCAGCGGTGCTGCTGGCTCTTGAAGGCGTTCATGTCCACCGGCACCTCCGCGGGGGAGATGACCTCCGGCAGGAAGATGAACTGCCAGCCCTTGAGCTGGGCGCGGTAGGACAGGTCCAGGTCCTCCGTGAGCGTGTCGTGCTGCCAGCCGCCCGCGTCGGAGATGGTGCTGCGGCGCCAGATGCCCGCGGTGCCGTTGAAGTTGAAGAAGCAGCCGGCGCGGTTGCGCGCGGTGTGCTCGATGATGAAGTGCCCGTCCAGGAAGATGCTCTGCGCCTGCGTGAGGATGGAGAACTCACGGTTCAGGTGGCCCCAGCGCACCTGCACCATGCCCACCTTCGCGTCCGCGAAGAAGGGCACCGTGCGCATCAGGAAGTCCGGGCTGGGGACGAAGTCCGCGTCGAACACCGCCACGTACTCGCCCGTGGCCAGCTTGAGGCCGTTCTCCAGCGCGCCCGCCTTGAAGCCCTGGCGGTTGACGCGGTGGATGTAGACGATGTCGTGGCCCTTCTGCCGGTGGCGCTCCACGCAGGCGCGCGCGATGGCGCACGTCTCGTCCGTGGAGTCGTCCAGCACCTGGATCTCCAGCAGCTCGCGCGGGTAGTCGATGCGGCACACCGACTCCACCAGGCGCTCCACCACGTACATCTCATTGAAGATGGGCAACTGGATGGTGACGCGTGGCAGCGCCTTCAGCGTGCCGTTGGGCGTCGGCAGCTTGAACTTGTGGCGGTAGTACAAAAACGCCATGCGGTAGCGGTGGGAGCCGTAGACTCCCAGCACGCTCAGCAAGCTGAAGTAGACTGCCAGGAAGATGATCTCGACGGTGGTCATCGGTGACGCTCAGCCCCTCCCGCTGGCACTGGCGCCAGCGGTCCTACCAGACGTGGCGGCATGCCGACCGACCGCTCACGCTGACCGCCGCCTGTGGGTCTGCTGAGCCCCGCCCCGTATGTGCCCGAAAAGACAGGGCTTTGACCTTCCGGCTACTGATCGCCGGCGGACAATAGGGAGCCACCCGGGTCGTGTCAAACTATTCCCCGGATTCGAGAGGCCTTCAGCGGCGGTTTTGACGCAGGTTGTCACCCCCTTCTTCCCTGCGTCGGGGCGATGCCGGGACGACGTCCCAGGTGCTCCGAGCGCCAGAGGACCTAGCGCGCGGCGCGCAGGGGCACGGGAGCGGCGGGCGCGACAGCGGGGCCTTCCCCGACGTGGGACTCGTCGCGGGTGGCGCGGTCCAGCACGCCCTGCACCAGCGCGGGGAAGTCCAGGCCCGCGCGGGCGGCGATCTTCGGCAGGAGGCTGGTGGGGGTGAAGCCCGGCAGGGTGTTCAACTCCAGCACCACGTCGTTCTCCGTGTCGGAGCACATCAGGTCCACGCGGCCGTAGCCCCGGCAGCCCAGGGCGCGGTACGCGGCGAGGGCCAGGGTCTCCACGTTGACGCGGCGGGTGTCGGACAGGCGGGGCGGCAGGAAGTACTGGGCGCCGCCGCCCTTGTACTTGGCCTCGTAGTCGAAGCCCTCGCGCGGGTAGGACACCTCGCAGCTCCCCAGCACGCTGTCGCCGAGGATGCCCACCGTCACCTCCTGCCCCTGGACGAAGCGCTCCACCAGGGCCTCGCCGCCGAAGCGGCACGCCTGGACCACCGCGGGCACCAGCGCCCCGGCGTCATGCACCACGGACAGGCCCACGGACGAGCCGCCCTTCGCGGGCTTCACCACGCAGGGGAAGCCGCTGTCGCCGTGCAGCGCCAGCGCGCGCTCCGCGTCCTCGCGGGTCACCCGGTAGCCCCGAGGCGAGGCCAGGTTGTGCAGTTGGAAGAGCTTCTTCGCCATGGGCTTGTCCATGGCCAGCGCGGAGGCCAGCACGCCGGAGCCGGTGTACGGAATCTCCAGCAGCTCCAGGAGGCCCTGCACGCGGCCGTCCTCGCCCATGCGGCCGTGCAGCGCGAGGAAGGCCACGTCGATGTCCGCCGCGCGCAGCGCCCGGTCCAGGCCCGGGCCCGCGAAGACGCGGGTGACGGTGTGCCCCAGGGTCTCCAGGGCCGCCACCACGGCCTCCCCCGTCTTGAGCGAAATCTCCCGCTCCTCGCCCCACCCGCCCATCAGCACTCCCACGCGCTTGCCCATGTCGATGATGCCTCCTTGGGCCCGCGTCAGAGCACTGATGATGCCACGCACCGGAAGTGCTCCCCGGCGCGGACGTCGCGTTCAAGTGACTGGAATGACGGGGGTTTCCCGGGGCCCGGGGCGGCAGGCGGCCGTGTCCGGGGGGACACGGCGCGGCCCCCGGGCCACGTGCGGGAGTGCTGACAGGGCGCCGCGCCCCGCGCCCCTGGAGGCAGGGGACGCGAGGCCGGGTCCGGCAAGAGGGACTTCAGCCCCCGTCACCGGCGCCGCCGTCGGACAGCAGACCGCCATCCTCGAGGCCGGCGTCCGGGTCACCACCGGCGTCGGTGGTGCCGGCGTCGGACGTACCGGCGTCGGAGGGGGTGGCGTCCTCGGCGGTGCAGATCTGGTCGCGGCAGACGTAGCCCTCCAGGCACTGGCCGCGGTCGCAGGGCTGCCCTTCGGGGTCGAAGCTGACGAGCAGGCTGCAGGCGGACAGGCCCAGGGCGAGGGCCGAGGGAACGATGAGCGATGAAAGGCGGCGCATGGCTAGTAGTTCCGGAGATCGTCTTCGTCGAGCTTGGGGCGCTTCTTCTCTTCCTCGCGCTTGCGCCGGGCCTCTTCCTCCGCCTTGCGCTTCGCCTCCTCGTCCGCCTTGCGCTTCGCCTCTTCCTCCTGCTTGCGGCGGGCCTCCTCCTCCTTCTGGCGCTGCTCCTCCTCGCGCTTGAGGCGGGCCTCCTCCGCGCGCTGGCGCTTCGCCTCGGCCTCGCGCTCCTTGCGCGTCATCTTCTTCGCGGGCGGCGCGGGCGGCGGCGTCGGGGGCGGCTCGAAGACAGGGGGCGGGGGATTGTTCGCCGGAGCCGGCTCGGCGGCGGGCGTGGGCGTGGGCGTGGCGTTCGCCTTGGGGGCCGGCTCCGCCTTGGTGGCGGGCGGGGGCGGCATGGGCAGCGCCTGCTCCAGGGGCTTCTCCTCGCGGACCGGCGCGGCGGCCTTGGCCGGAAGGCTCGCGGGGGCGCTGGACGACGAGCCCCCACCCTTCTTGTAGAACGCCAGGTAGCTGCCGGCGCCCGCGGACACCAGGCCCGCCAGCACGCCGATGTCCGCCACCAGCGCGTACGTCTTGCCGGTGCTCTTCAGGTCGTCCGCGCGCGTGCTGCCCTGCGGCGCGGTCTTGAACGCGTCCGCCTTGGAGGAGGCCTCCAGGCCGAAGTAGATGCCACCCGCCAGCAGCGCCACGCCCGTGGCGAGCAGCACGTAGCCCGCGGTGCGGCGGCTCACGCCTCCGCCGCTGGCGAAGTGCTTCACCGGCTTGCCGTCCACGCGCGCCGCGTCCTGGCCGACCAGCCCCGTCAGCAGCGCCTCCGAGCCCGTGGCCATCGCCTCGCCGCGCGGCACCTGGCCCAGCGCGTAGGACAGGTTGTGGCCGTCCGCCACGTCCATGCGCAGGCCGGTGACGGTCAGCGGCGCGTTGCCCGGGCCGCCGCGCACCAGCAGCGCCAGCACCTGCGGCACGTCCGCGAGCGCGCCCAGCTCCTGCAGCGCCTTGTCCCGCTCCTCGTCGTCGGCGTTCTTCGCGATGCGCTCCACGAGCGCGGCGTAGCGCTGCTGCACCGGCAGCTTCGTGAGGGAGAAGGAGGACTCGCCCTCGCGCGCCCGGCCCTCCGTCACGGTGTAGCCCGGCGCCACCAGCGTCACGTAGTGGTCCGCGCGCGTCAGGCCCGTGAGCGCCAGCGGGGACACGCCCCGGTAGGTGCCGTCCACGAACACCTGCGCGGCGGCGGGCTGCGTGCTCACGTTCAGCGTGGCCTGCGCGCCCTCCACCTGCGCCTTGCGCTCCTTCTCCACGAAGGCGACCTCTTCGGGCGGGAAGAAGTTGGGATTGAACGTGGCGCGCGGATCCACCGCGAGCACGCCGCGCATCTCCAGCTCCGCGGCCTTGTTCTCCCCGTTGGCCACCTGCGTCGCGGCCTTCATCACCCGCGCGCGGCTGAGCAGCGGGAACGCGCGCGACAGGTCCGACTGCTCGTAGGCCTTCACCGCCTTGTCGAAGCTCTGGAGCGCCTTCACGGTGTCCAGCTCGTCGTAGGCCTTCGCGCCGTCCTTGAACGCGGCGTTGCCCTCCACGGCCTTCGCCTGACGCGCGCTCGCGCCCTGGGGGTCCAGCGCGTCCGTCAGCCGCACCAGCTCCAGCCGGCCGGAGCGGGCCACGGCCTGCTCCGCCCAGTGCGCCAGCGCCAGCGCCTCACCCTCCAGCGAGGCATCCACGGGAATGGCCACCACCGCCACGCGGGGGCCCGCCGCCGTCGGCAGCGTTCGCGGCATCAGCCGCAGCGGTACGTGTTGCTGCTGCGCGGCGGCGGGGCCCACGGCCAGCATTCCCACCAGCCAGCCACTGAGCGTCGCGTGCAGCGCGCGATTGAAAGGACGTCGCATCCGGTCTCCCTCGTTGCTGTGCGCATTACACGCACTGCGAGGCGGAACGCCACCTCGAAAGGGGGTTTCAGCGACCCGCCGTGCTCCCGGAGGCCCGAGACGCGGGCCCTGGCGCCAACCCATGGAGGTAGTTGAGCGCCACCTTCAGTTGTGGATCCGCGAGCTTCGCCGTCACCGCCCAGTCCTTCAGGTTCGCGGGCAGGGTCCGGGGCTGGGTGGCGACCTCCGACGTCGTCTGGGACGGCTCCGCCTTGAAGTGGCGGCGCAGGTCCTTCTCCCGGGGCGCCTCGCTCGCCGCCTTCCCGGAGGCGTCCTCCGGCACCAGGAAGTCCGGGGTGATGCCCTTCTCCTGGATGCTGCGGCCCTTGGGCGTGTAGTAGCGCGCGATGGTGAGCTTCAGGCCGGAGCCGTCCTCCAGCTCGATGATGGTCTGCACGCTGCCCTTGCCGAAGGTCTGCGTGCCCATGATGACCGCGCGGCCGTGGTCCTGGAGCGCGCCCGCGACGATCTCCGACGCGGAGGCGCTGCCCGCGTTGACCAGCACCACCAGCGGGTAGTCCTTCTCCGTGTCGCGGTCGCGGCTCCTCTCCTCGGAGGCGTTGCGGCCGTCCCGCCCGCGCGTGGACACGATGGGCAGGTTGCCCGGCAGGAAGCGGTCGCTCATGGCCACGGCCTGATCCAACAGGCCACCGGGGTTGTTGCGCAGGTCCAGCACCAGCCCGTCCAGCTCCCTGCCGCCGTTGAGCGCGCGCAGCCGGTCCAGCTCCTTCTTCAGTGACTGGTCCGTGCGGTCCTGGAAGTTCTTCACCTTCACGTGACCGATGCCGTCGTAGAGCGCGCTCTCCACGGACACGATGCGGATGTGGTCGCGCAGGATGGCCAGCTCCCGGGGCGCGTTGAAGCCCGCGCGCATGAGCGTGAGCAGCACGCGGCCCCCCGCCGGCCCGCGCATCTTCTGGAGCGCGCGGCCCAGGTCCATGCCCTGGGTGCTCTCCCCGTCGATGGCGAGCAGCTCGTCCCCGGCCTTGATGCCCGCGCGCGCCGCGGGCGTGTCGTCGATGGGCGCCACCACCACCAGCCGGTCGCCCTTGCGCGCGATTTCAATGCCCAGGCCGCCGAACTCGCCGGACGTGTCGATCTTCATCTCCCGGAAGACCTCCGGAGGCATGAAGACGGTGTGCGGATCCAACGTGTCGAGCATCCCCTGGATGGCGCCCTGGATGAGCGTCTTGCGGTCCACGCTCTCCACGTAGTTGTTCTCCACGTAGGAGAGCACCCGCGCGAACAGCTCCAACTGGCGGTACGCGGACTCCTCCCGGCCGGCCGCGTCCCCCGGCTTCTGCGCGAGCACGGGCGCGCCCCACAACAGGAGCGCGGCGAATCCCACGCGCCACGGCTTCGGGAAACGGGTCACGGGAGCGCGTCCTCGGGGGTCGGGTGGAAGGGGCCGTCGCAAGGCCCCCGAGTCTACACCCGGCCCGCCGGACGATTCCCGCCCTTAGAGGCGGGTCCGGTCCGCGAAGCCCACCAGGTGGGACACGAACGCGTCCGGCCGCTCCATCTGCGGCACGTGGCCGAAGCCCTCCACCACGTGCACCTCCGCCTGGGCGGGCAGGTGCTGCCGGTACCAGGCGAGGATCTCCGGGGGCAGGAGCCGCTCGCTGCCGCCCCACAGGAAGAGCACCGGCATCTTCAGGTCCCGCACCGCCTGGGGCGCGATGCTCGCCTGCGTCGCGAGCGCGTCCGCCGCGAGCGCCTGCACCGTGGGCGTCGTGTAGAGCTTGCGCAGCGCCGGCGCGAGCAGCAGCGCGCCCAGGGGCGGCTGGTGGAAGAGCTTGCGCGTCAGGGCGCGGACGTCCGCGCTCGACTTCACCGCGAAGTGCCCCAGCAGCGCCGACAGCGCCTGCGGCGTCAGCTCCGCGCCCGCGGGGGCCACCAGCGCCAGCGCCTTCACCCAGGCCGCATGCTCGGAGGCCAGGTTGACGGCCATGGCCCCGCCCAGCGAGTTGCCCACCACGAGGGCGGGCGTCTTCACCACGTCCTCGAAGTAGGCGCGCAGCACGTCGAACTGGCTGCGCACGCAGGTGGGGCCGCCGCAGTACTCGCCGGAGAAGCCGTGGCCCGGCAGGTCCGGCGCGAGCACGCGGGAGAAGCGCTTCGCCAGCCCGAAGAACGTGCGGCCGAAGCCGTTGGCGGACCCGCCCAGCCCGTGCACCAGCACCACCGGGGGCCCCTTGCCCTGCCCCTCCAGCGCGTAGTGGTGCACCGCCTGCCCACCCACGCTCACCGTCTCCGACGCCACGCCCCGCGCCACCAGCACGCGGCGCATCGCCTCCTGCATCCCACCCATCAGGTCCACGCGAGGGCCTCCTTCGTCCACCAATGACGCCCTGTTTCTAACGCGCCCGCCCCTTGGACGCAGCGCATCAGAGCGGACAATGTCACGGCGCCCCGGCAGCCGCGGTGGCTGGGGCCAGCCAGGGGGCGGGGTCGACGGCCTGCCCGGCGCGGCGGACCTCGAAGTACAGGTAGGCGCCCTTGAGGGAGCCGGTGTCCCCCACCTCCCCCACCACGTCCCCCGGGGCCACGCGAGCGCCCACGGCGACGGCGATGGTGGAGAGGTGGGCGACCAGGGTGTGGAAGTCGTCGCCGTGGTCGACGATGAGCAGGTTGCCGTAGCCGCGCAGCCAGCCCGCGTAGACGACGGTCCCTTCCGCCACCGCGTGCACGGGGGTGCCCGCCGGGGCGCGGATGTCCACGCCCTTCTGCACGGTGACGGTGTTGAAGCGCGGGTTCACCACGCGGCCGAAGCCCACCTCCACGATGCCGGCCACGGGCCGGGGCAGCTTGCCCTTCAGCGCGCCGAAGCCGCTCGTCGCGGGGGCCTCGTGCAGGTCCGCCAGCATGCGGGCGAGCTCCGCGTCCGCGCCCTCCAGCTCGCGCACGGCGCGCTTCGCCAGCTCCGCCTCGCCGGCCAGCCTCCCCACCACCTCCTCCAGCGCCTCCTGCTGCGCCTGGGCCTGCTTGGACTGCTGCTGGAGGAAGGCCACGCGCTGCGCCAGGGACGTGTGCAGCCGCTTCAGCTCCAGCGTCGCCTGCCGCTGGAGGGTGGCCACGTGCTGCACGGTGCGCAGGAGCTCCAGGTCGCCCGCCATGCTGGCCTCCAGCGCGCGGGCGCGCCACATGAGCGCGGCGAAGTCGTCCGCGGACAGGAGCACCTCCAGCGGGCGGCGGCGCTGGAGCCGGTACAGGGTGCGCAGGCGCGGGGACAGCCGGCGCAACTGGGCGCGCAGGGCCTCGCGCAGCACGGCCTCCTCGCGCTCCGCGAGCGCGACGCGGCGGCGGAAGAGGTTCAGGTCGCCCTCCAGCGCGCGCACGCGGCGGCGGGAGAAGGCGGCCATGTCCTCCATCAGCTCCATGCCCTCCAGCACGGAGAGCTTCTTCGCCTCCACCAGGGCCAGCGTCGCGCGCTGCGCGGCCAGCTTCTCGCGGATGGCCGCGCGCTCCGACTCCTCGTCATGCTGGGCGAACGCGGCGCTCGCGCCCAGCAGCGCCCAGAGCCACGTGAAGCGCCTCATGCGCGAGGACAGCGCTCCGCCGCGACGCCAGGGATGCGCCGCCCCGAGACGCGACCACAGCCCTGCCGCGGTGCCCTCCGCGCCCGGTCTCATACGCGCAGGAAGCGCCCCACCGCGACGAAGCTGCCGCCCAGCCCCAGCGCGCAGCCGGCCGCGAGCAGCTCCAGCGCGGTGCGCGTCTCCACCCACGGCGCGGCCACGCCCGGCCCCAGGAGGAACGCGAAGAGCGAGCCCAGCGTGGGCCCCAGAAGCCGCCCGAAGAGCCACAGCCCGCCCACCGCCAGCAGCGCGCCCAACAGCCCCTGCAGCAGCCCCTCCAGGAGGAACGGCGCCTTCACGAAGCGGTCCGTGGCGCCCACCAGCTTCTGGATTTCAATCTCCTCGCGCCGCGAATAGATGGCCAGTTGGAGCGTGGCCGCGACGATGACGATGGTCGTCCCCAGCACCACCACCAGCGCCACCAGCGCCCCGAAGCTCAGCGCGCGGGCGATGGCGGACAGCCGCTCCACCGCGGCCTCGCCGTAGTCCACGCCGGTGACGCCGGGCAGCGCGCGCAGCTCCTTCGCCAGGGCCGCCAGCGCCGCGGGGGAGCGGCGCGCCTCCGGCACGCGCAGCTCCAGCGTCGCGGGCAGCGGGTTCTCCGGCAGCTCCGACAGCGCCTCGCCCAGGTCGCCCAGCTCGCTCCTGAGCCGCTTGAGCGCCGCCTCCGGCGGCACCACCGTCACCTCGCCGTGGCTCAGCTCCACCACGCGCGTGTGGACGCCGTGCACCTCGTCCTCGCCCAGTTGCGGCGCCAGGTAGAGCGTCACCTCCACCTCGCCGCCCAGCGACGCGAGCAGGTTGTCCACCACGTGCGACGCGCCCCGCGCCAGCCCCGCCGCGAACAGCGCGATGGCGATGGTGGACACGGCGATGAAGTGCACGAAGGGCGAGTGCTTCAGCCCCCCGGCCGCCGAGCGCCAGAAGTAGGCCGCCTTCGACAGCACGCTCATACCAGCATCCGCCGCGCCGCCTTGACGCCGTCCTCGTCGGAGACGATGAGCCCGCGCTCCAGGCGCACCGTGCGCTTCTGGTAGCGCGACAGGAGCGTGGCGTCGTGCGTGGCCACCATCACCGTGGTGCCCCGGATGTTGATGTCCGTGAGCAGGTCCATGATTTCAACGGTGAGCGCCGGGTCCAGGTTGCCCGTGGGCTCGTCCGCCAGGAGGATGGTGGGGTCGTTCACCAGCGCGCGAGCAATCACCACGCGCTGCTGCTCTCCACCGGACAGCCGCAGGGGCAGCGAGTTCGCCTTGTGCTCCAGCCCCACCCGCTTGAGCATCCGGAGCACCTTCTCCCGCGCCTCCGGGCGGGGCACGCCCAGCACGTCCAGCGTGAAGCCCACGTTGTCCGCGACGCTGCGGTGGGGCAGCAGCTTGAAGTCCTGGAACACCACGCCGATGTTGCGCCGCAGGTACGGCACCGCCGACTCGCGGATGCGCGCGATGTTCTTGCCGCCCACCAATATCTGCCCCTTGGTGGCCTTCTCCCCGCAGAAGATGAGCTTGAGCAGCGTCGTCTTCCCGGCGCCGGACGGGCCGGTGAGGAAGACGAACTCGCCCTTCTCCACGTTCAGGTTGATGTCCTGCAACACCGGCGGATCGCCGGGATACGCCTTGTAGACGTGGAAGAACTGGATCATGACCGGAGAAGCGCGAGCCCTCCGGGCAGCGTACCACGCCCCCGGAGCCCGCCCAGGAACGGGCCGGGCGTGGCCAGGGGGTGGCACCGCGGGTGCGGCCTTAGGAGGGCTCGCCCTCGCTCGCCAGGTAGCTGAGGATGACCTCGTCCAGGCTCTTCTCGGAGATGAGGTCCTCTCCGAAGAGCGTCTCCACGCCCACCTCGTTGATGCGCGGCTTCTCCTTGAGGGCGCGCGCGGCGGCCACTTCCGGAGGGAGCTGCGAGCCGGTCGCCGCGACGGGCGGCGGAGGCGGCGTGGGAGGGCGCGGCTGCGCGGGCGCTTGCGGCGGCAGCTTGGGCTGCGCGGCCATCTCCGCGTCCGTGGCGAGTTGACCCGGCTGGTACGAACGGACCGTGGACTCGTAGTTGTCGTACACGCCGTTGATGAGGTTGCGCAGCATCTCCTTGTGCTGCTCCTCCATCAACTCGCGCACGACCTCCGCCAGGTTCTCCGCGTTGAGGATGTCCGCGTAGGACGTCTTCTTGGACGCGAGGATGTTCCCGCCCACGAACAGGTGGGTGATGATGTGGGGGTTGTTGACGCCCGAGTCCTCGGTCTGGACGTGGTAGACCTTCCCCTTGTGCTTGATGTTGTGATTGAAGCCGGTGACGGCTTTTTCGAAGGTTTTCGCCATTGCCGAGGTCGGGCACCGTAGCAGCGGGGTCCAGGCTTCACAAGGTAAGCGTCACGCGTCCCGCACCTCTTTTACGCGTGCCTGCCCGCTTCCCGGGGTGTGCGTCCGCCACCTCCCGCGACGCTCGGTGTACGGATCCGCACGGGGACACCAGCCTGGCGGGCATGGGCGCCTCTGTTGAAAAGCCGAAACGCCCTGGGGTACGTAAACCCCTCTGACGATCGCGCCGTCAGTCCCTTCCTCCCCGCCGCGGACCGGAACACCACCGATGAAGAAGCCGGACACCATCGCGGACAAGGTCCGCCTGCAGGATGCCCAGGCGCTCGCGCAGGGCTACTCGCCCGCCATCCGCGCCATGGAGATCGCCTCCATCATCGCGTTCGTGGGCCTGGAGAGCGCGCTCGTCTACAAGCTCTGGAGCACCCACCACACCGGGCCGTGGATGCTGACCCTGGCGGTGGTGCTGGGCTACCTGGCCGCGGACTTCGTGTCCGGCGTGGTCCACTGGATGGGCGACACGTGGGGCTCCACGGAGATGCCCATCCTGGGCAAGGCGTTCATCCGCCCCTTCCGCGAGCACCACGTGGACGAGAAGGCCATCACCCGCCACGACTTCGTGGAGACCAACGGCAACAACTGCCTGGTGTCGCTGCCGGTGGCGGCGCTGGCGGTGGCCATCCCGCTCGCCGGCCCGGGCTGGGTGTTCCTGGCCGCGTTCCTGGGCGCGATGATCTTCTGGGTGATGGCGACCAACCAGTTCCACAAGTGGTCGCACCTGGATGAGCCGCCCGCGATCATCGGCTTCCTGCAGCGCGTGCACCTCATCCTGCCGCCGGACCACCACCGCATCCACCACACCAAGCCCTTCAACCAGTACTACTGCATCACCGTGGGCTGGATGAACCGGCCGCTGAAGATGATCCACTTCTTCCCGCTGATGGAGCGGCTCATCACCTGGGCCACCGGCCAGCTTCCGCGCCAGGACGACATCGGCACGGAGGCCGCCCAGGCGCTCGTCGCCGTGGACGGCGCCCAGGAGCTGCCCGTCCTCCAGGCCGCCAAGGAGCTGCTCAAGTCCTCCGCGGAGGAGCCCACGGCGAGCGTCTCCACGCCCCCCGTGCGCTGAGGGCCGGGCCAGGGGCGGCCAGGCCGCCTAGAAGCGCAGGTCCACCTGCTCCGCGGAAGGGATGGGGCGCCCCAGGAAGCGGGCCCCCACCTCCACGAAGCGCTCCGGCACGTCGGTGACGAAGAAGGCGTGCTCGGGCGCGCCCACGGACGCTGGCGCCAGGAGGTCCTTCTCCCCCAGGAGCCGCGCCACCGCCTCCGCCGTGGCCTCCGCCGAGTCCACCAGCGACACGTGCGGCCCCACGACCTCGGCGATGACGCCCTTGAGCAGCGGGTAGTGGGTGCAGCCCAGCACCAGCGTGTCCACCCCGTCGCGCGCGAAGCCGGCCAGGTACTCGCGGGCCACGAGCAGCGGCACGTCGCCGTGGGTCCACCCCTCTTCCGCCAGGGGCACGAAGAGCGGGCACGCCTTCGCCTTCACCGAAACCTTCGGGTCTCCCGCCTCCAGCGCGCGCTGGTACGCGCCGGAGCGCACGGTGCCCGGCGTCCCGATGACGCCCACCCCGCCGCCCCGGGTGCGCTGGAGCGCCGTGCGGGCCCCGGGCTCAATCACGCCCAGCACCGGCACCGGCAGCGCGGCCTGGAGGGCGGGCAGCGCCGCGGCGGAGGCCGTGTTGCACGCCACCACCAGCAGCTTGATGCCGCGCTCCAGGAGGAACTCCGCGTTCTTCAGCGAGTAGCGCGTCACCACCTCGCCGGACTTGGTGCCGTAGGGCACGCGCGCCGTGTCCCCCAGGTACAGCGTGCGCTCGTGGGGGAGCCGCGCCATGAGCGCCTTGAGGACCGTGAGGCCTCCGATGCCGGAGTCGAACACGCCGATGGGACCGTGGCTGTCTTGCCGCATGGGGTGAGTCCCTATCACGTTTGATGCCAACGCCCCCTGGAACGCACGAAGGGCCGGAAGCCTGGAAGGCCTCCGACCCTTTCATGCGGCCCGTTCCGGGTGGGCCCCAGCGACTACTGCACGCGGTCGAGCGGAGCGATGGCGGCCTCCGCCGCGCTCGGGAAGTCGTGGGCGTAGACGCGCAGGCTCAGCATGTCCGCACCCCGGGGCGAGATGTAGCGCCGGCCGCCCGTGCCGTTCGCCTGCAGCGACACGAAGTACTCACCGGGGCGCAGGAACTCGAAGATGGCCGGGGACGCGTTGCAGGAGAACCACTGGCCCGCCTCGCCGTAGACCCACTCGTTGGTGTGCACGTCCTGGAAGTTGATGCCCACCTCCGCCACGCCGGCCTGGCCGCAGCTCAGCCGCGTGGCGCCTTCGTAGAGCTGCCAGCCCACCGCGGCGCCGCCAATGACCCAGGTGTTCGCCGTGATGGACGCCGGGATGCCGGCCTGCGAGGTGAAGCCGCCGCCGTAGTAGTAGAGCGGCCGCTCGTACGCGTCGACGCCGACGACCTCCAGGTAGTGCTGCCCGGGGGCGAGCTCCGGCGTCTCCACGTAGCGGCCCTGGCTGCCCTCGTTGCAGTTGAAGCGCCCCCACGGGCCGTCATCCACGCGGGCATCCACATAGGCCACGCCGGCCTGGCCGCAGGTGGGGTAGGACGTGCCCGCCTCCGTGGGGAACAGCCAGTTCACATAGGCGTAGGAGGTGGCGCCCGTGCGGCCCGTGTTGAAGTTGATGGGCACGGCCACGTTGCCGTCCACCGTGAAGGTGCCGCGGTACGAGTAGACGGCCACGCCGTCGTAGTCCACCGCCTCCGCGCTGAACGAGTACGTGCCGGGCGCGAAGTCGTGCAGGACGATGCCGTCGAAGCCGTTCGCCGAGCAGGGATACTGGCCGCCATTCTCCAGGATCTCCCCGTCGATGTAGATGTCCACCCCGTCGATGTTCCGCATCTGGCCGCAGGTGGCGCCGTCGAAGCTCCACGACATCCGCACGTCACCGGGGTAGCGCGGGTGGTTGCTTTCAACGATGCAGCCGGTGAGGCCAGAGGAGAGACAGAGGAATGCGGCGAGCGTTCTCGCGTTCATGATGGGCATCCGTGGTTCGGGATGGTTGAGGTCGTCGGCCCGGAACAACCCTCCAGACGACCAACCCCGGGAATTATTCAGTGCCGTCCAAAGCAACCGGGCGTCGTAAGCGGGTTTGACCCACCCGAGGACGGAATGTTACGCGCTGGACCCCATGATACCCCACCTGCCCCTGGCCTTTGGCGCCATGAACTACGTGGAGATCATCCGCGACGCGTCGTTCATCGAGCTCGCGGTGCTCCTCCTCCTCATGGGCGTGTCGGTCGCCTCCTGGGCCCTCATCGCCATGAAGGCCACCCAGTTGTCGCGTGCTCGCGCCCAGTCGCTCACCTTTCTAGACACGTTCTGGAAGGCGTCCCGGTTGGAGGCCATCTACCAGTCCGCCCAGAAGCTGGAGGGCTCGCCGCTGTCGAAGGTGTTCTGCGCGGGCTACGAGGAGCTGAGCAAGCTGGCGCAGACGGGGACCCAGGACGGCGGCGCCGAGGCCGCGATGAGCGCCAAGCTGGGCGGCATCGAGAACGTGGAGCGCGCGCTCAACCGCGCGGCCACGGCGCAGATCACGGAGCTGGAGAACCGCGTGTCCTTCCTGGGCACGGTGGGCGCCGCGTCGCCGTTCGTGGGGCTGTTCGGCACGGTGATTGGCATCCTGGGCGCGTTCAACAACATCGCGGAGCAGGGCAACGCGACGCTGGCCACGGTGGCCGCGCCGGTGGGCAACGCGCTGTTCGCCACGGCGGCGGGGCTGTTCGCGGCCATCCCGGCGGTGGTCGCGTACAACTCGTTCGTCAGCCGCATCAAGGTCTTCGACACGGAGATGTCCAACTTCTCCGCGGACTTCCTCAACATCATCAAGCGGCACTTCTTCCGCTAGGGGACCCGTCACATGGGCATGGGCGGAGGCAAGGGCGGCGGTGGCCGCACCACCATGAGCGAGATCAACGTCACGCCCATGGTGGACGTGATGCTGGTGCTGCTCATCATCTTCATGGTGACGGCGCCCCTCATCCAGCAGGGCGTGAAGGTGAACCTCCCTGAGACGAAGGCGGCCCCGGTGGAGGCGACGGAGAAGAAGGTCGTCCTCTCCATCGACGCGGGGCGCAAGGTCTACATCGGGGACGCGGAGGTCGCGCTGGAGGAGTTGGAGACGAAGCTCGCCGCCAACGCCAAGGCGCAGGCGGACAAGGAAGTGTATCTGCACGCGGACCGGGACGTGCCGTACGGCGTGGTGGTGGAGGTGATGGCCGCGGCCCAGCGCGCGGGCATCTCCAACGTGGGGATGATCACGGAACCCGCCACGGGCTCCAAGGCGTCCAACTCCGGCAAGGCCCCCGCCAAGGGCAAGCCCAAGGAGGCGAAGCGCTAGCCCATGAGTTCCGCGGTCTCCCACAGCCTGCTGGTTTCACGGCCCACGCGGCTGTCGCGCTTCCTCGTCGTCTCCGTGGTCGGGCACGTGGCGGTGGTCGCGGCGGCGCTCCTCTACGCGAACTTCACGTCCGCGCCGAAGGTGAACCTGGACCAGAAGCCCATCAACGCGTCGCTGGTGCGGCTGGGCAAGCCGCGCGACCCCAAGCTCCTGCCGCGCAAGGAGGTGGCGCAGCCGCCGCCCAAGGAGGTCGTGGCGAAGCCCACGCCCACGCCTCCCGCGGAGACTCCCGCGCCCTCCCCCGCCGCCGTGGCGGTGCCCGGCGTGAAGCCCGCCCCGGCGCCCGCGCCCCAGAAGGGGGAGGCGAGCGCGGAGGACCGGCGCAAGAAGCTCTTCGGCGCGTTCGACAAGTCCGCGAAGCCCACGGAGCCGGAGGAGCTGGAGGGCGCCGAGGACGGCGACCCGGACGGTGACTCCGCGGTGGCGGAGGGCGAGCGGTACTACGGCCTCCTGAAGTCCCAGGTGCGCCGTCACTACAACGTGGCGGACACCATCCCCGACGCGGAGCGCCTGTACCTCAAGGCGCAGGTGGCCATGAGGCTGGGCCGCGCGGGCGAAGTGCTGGACGTGAGCCTGGCCAAGGCCAGCGGCAACGAGCTGTTCGACGCGGCGGTGGTGGCCGCCGTGCGCAAGGCATCTCCCTTCTCTCCTCCCCCCGACGCGCTTCGCGACGCGCTCCAGAAGAACGGCGTCGTCCTGGTGTTCAGCCCATGAAAGCCCTCCTGCTGTCGCTCCTCCTCGTCCCCGCGCTGGTGCTGGCGCAGGCGCCCGTCATCGAAATCTCCGGCGCGAACTTCCGCCCGCTGCCGCTCGCGGCCCCCTCGCCCGTGGTGCAGGAGGGCGCGGACAAGAAGTCCGCGCAGACCTTCGACTCCGCCTTCACGTACGACCTCACCGCCTCCGGCATCTTCCAGGTGCTGGACCGCGCGGGCTTCACCGCGGACGCCAAGGAGGGCATGACGGCGGGCAGCATCAACTTCAGCCGCTGGGCGGACGTGGGCGCGGAGTCGCTGGTGAAGGTGTCGCTCGCGCAGGACGGCGGCGCGCTGCGCGGCGAGTTGCGCCTGTTCAGCGTGGCCACGGGCAAGGAGGAGCTGAAGGTGGCCAAGGACGCGCCGGCCGGCGAGCCCCGGCAGTTGGCGCACGCGCTGGCGGACGCGCTCTACCGGCACTTCACCCGCGAGGCGAGCCCCTTCCTGTCGCGCATCACCTACGTGCGCAAGGCGGGCGCCAACCGCGACGTGTACGTGGCGGACTGGGACGGCATGAACGCGCAGGCGCTCACCAAGGGCGGCACGCACATCCTCCCCACGCTCAGCCCGTCCGGCCAGGTGGCCTACACGTCCTACCGGAAGAACCGGCCGGACATCTACGTGCAGTCCCCCGGCGGCGAGGCGAAGCCGCTGGTGACCGAAGGCCAGATGGCCACGGGCATCGCGTACTCGCCGGACGGCAAGCGCATCGCCTACGCGCTGGCGGAGGGTGAGAGCGCGCAGATCTACGTCGCCTCGGCGGACGGCTCCGGCGCGAAGGCCGTCACGGACACGCCCTACGGCCTCAACACCAGCCCCACCTGGTCGCCGGACGGCAAGCGCATCGCGTTCGTGTCCAACCGGGGCGGCAGCCCGCAGGTGTACGTGATGAACGCGGACGGCTCCGGCGTGAAGCGGCTCACCTTCCAGGGCAACTACAACCAGACGCCGGACTGGTCGCCGCGCGGGGACCTCATCGCCTTCACCGCGCGCGACGAGCGCAACGCCTTCGACCTCTTCACCGTCAACGTGGACACGGGCAAGGTGACGCGCCTCACGCAGGACCAGGGCAACAACGAGGAGCCCACGTTCTCCCCCAACGGCCGGCTCATCATGTTCAGCACCAACCGCAACGGCGGCGCGCACCTGTGGGTGATGACCTCCGACGGCAACAACCAGGTGCCGCTGCCCATGGAGAAGGGCAACTGGCTGACCCCGGACTGGGGCACCGCCCCGGCTTCGAAGGAGTCCGCCACGGCGGGCGTCCGTTGACAGGGGGGACGCGCCGGAGTGCATTGCGCGCTCCATGAGCGCTCCCCTCCCCGCCCACAAGGCCCACTGGGGGTTGGACCCCCAGGTCGTCTTCCTCAACCACGGCTCGTTCGGCGCCTGCCCCACGGCGGTGCTCCAGCACCAGTCGGAGCTGCGGGCGCGGCTGGAGGCGGAGCCCGTGCGCTTCCTGGCCCGCGAGGCGGAGCCGCTCCTGGACGAGGCGCGCGCGGTGCTCGCGGCCTTCGTGGGCGCGGACGCGGAGGACCTGGCGTTCGTGTCCAACGCCACCACGGGCGTGAACACCGTGCTGCGCAACCTGCGCTTCCAGCCCGGCGACGAGCTGCTCACCACCGACAACGAATACAACGCGTCCAGGAACGCGCTGGACGTGGCCGCCGCGGAGCAGGGCGTGAAGGTGGTGGTGGCGAAGCTGCCCTGGCCGGTGACTTCGCCGGAGTCCGTGGTGGACGCGGTGATGGCTCAGGTGACGCCGCGCACGCGGCTGTTGCTCGTGGACCACATCACCAGCCAGACGGCGCTGGTCATGCCGCTGGCGGAGCTGGTGCGCCGCATGCGCGAGCGGGGCGTGGAGACGCTGGTGGACGGCGCGCACGGCCCGGGCATGGTGCCGCTGGCGCTCCAGGCGCTGGGCGCGGCGTACTACACGGGCAACTGCCACAAGTGGCTGTGCGCGCCCAAGGGCGCCGCGTTCCTGTACGTGCGCCGCGACCTGCAGCCGGGCTTCAAGCCGCTGGTGGTGAGCCACGGGCACAACTCGCCGCGCACGGACCGCTCGCGCTTCCGGCTGGAGTTCGACTGGGTGGGCACGCTCGACCCCACGCCCTTCCTGTGCATCCCCACCGCCCTGCGCGTCGTGGGCGGGCTGGTCCCGGGCGGGTGGCCGGAGGTGATGGAGTCCAACCGGGAGAAGGTGCTGGCGGCCCGGCGGCGGCTGGACGCGAAGCTGGGCAACGCGGCGCCGCTGTGCCCGGAGTCCATGGTGGGCAGCATGGCGTGCGTGGCCCTGCCGGACGGCTTCCCGGAGCGCCCCGAGCCGCCGCTCTACGTGGACCCCCTCCACGTGCGCCTGTTCGAGGAGCACCACATCGAGATCCCCGTCACCGCCTGGCCCCGGGCGCCCCGGAGGCACCTGCGGCTGTCCGCGCAGCTCTACAACACCCCGGCGGACTACGAGGCCCTGGCGCGCGCTTTGGAAGCGCTGCTGCGTTGAGTAGTGTTCGCGGCATGCCTCGCTTCGCATCCATCGATATCGGGACCAACTCCGTGCTGCTGCTGGTGGCGGACCGCCAGCCGGACGGGCGCTTCCAGGCCGTGGTGGAGCGCGCGGAGATCACCCGCCTGGGCCGGGGCGTGGACACGAGCCGCGTGCTGTCCTCCGAAGGCATGGAGGCCACGCTCTCCGTGCTGGTGGCCTTCGCCAACGAGGCCCGCGAGCTGGGCGCGGAAGCCATCGCCGTGTCCGCCACCAGCGCCGCGCGCGACGCGAAGAACGGCGCGGACTTCATCGCGCAGGCCAAGGCCCGCGCGGACGTGACGGTGGAGATCATCCCCGGGGAGATGGAGGCGCAGTTGTCCTTCGCCGCGGTGGCCCAGGACTTCGCGAACGAGGCCGCGGGGCCGCTGCTGGTGGTGGACATCGGCGGCGGGTCCACGGAGTTCATCTACGGCAGCGACGCCGGCACGGTCGCCTTCCGCCACAGCTTCGACGTGGGCGCCGTGCGGCTCACGGAGCGCTACGTGCGCACCGACCCGCTGTCCCCGGATGAGCGCGGCGGCATCGAGGCGCACCTGCGCGACACCTTCTCCGCCCTGCCCCCTCCGCCCCCGGGCGCGATGCTGGTGGGCGTGGCTGGCACGGTGACGACGCTGTACGCCGTGCGGCACCAGATGGCGACCTACGACGCGGAGGCGGTCCACGGCGGCACGCTGTCCCGGAGCGAACTGGACGCGCTCACGGACCAACTGTGCGCCATGCCCCTGGACGCGCGGCGGACGCTGCCCGGCCTCCAGCCCAAGCGCGCGGACGTCATCCCCGCGGGGGCCCTCATCCTGCGCGAAGCGGTGAAGGCGCTGGGCCTGGATGCGTGCCGCGTGAGCGACCGCGGCCTGCGCTGGGGCCTGCTGGCGTACCGCTTCGGCTCCAGCTCCGGCGCCTCCCGCTCATGAACGCCTCCTCCCCCGCCGCTCCGTCCAGCTCGCACGCCACGCAGTCCGTGCGCGCGGGCTACGCGCTGTTCATCCTCACGCTGATCAACCTGGTCAACTACCTCGACCGGTACATCATCGCCGTCGCGCTGCCGGAGATTCAGAAGGACTTCGGCATCAACGACGCGCAGTCCGGCCTGCTGGGCACCGTCTTCATCATCGTGTTCATGCTGGCGTCGCCCCTGGGCGGCTTCCTGGGGGACCGCATCCCCCGCCGGCTCCTGGTCGCGGGCGGCGTCATCCTGTGGAGCCTGGCCACGGGGGCCAGCGGCCTGGCGTCCAGCTTCACGGCGCTCCTGCTGGCGCGCGCGGTGATTGGCATTGGAGAGGCGGGCTATGGCGCGGTGGCGCCGTCCATCATCTCCGACCTGTATCCGCGCGAGCAGCGCACGCGGATGCTGTCCTACTTCTACATCGCCATCCCGGTGGGCTCCGCCATGGGCTACGGCCTGGGCGGGTGGCTGACGCAGACGTATTCGTGGCACGCGGCGTTCTTCGCGGGCGGCGTGCCGGGGCTCGTGCTGGGCGCCATGGCCTTCTTCATGCCGGAGCCCCAGCGCGGCGCCATGGACGGGCCGGACGCGGCGGTGAAGCTGCCCTTCATGGAGGGCCTCAAGGGGCTGGGCCGCAACATGGCCTTCTGGGCCACGACGGCGGGCTACACGCTGATGACGTTCTCCATTGGCGGCCTGGCGTTCTGGATGCCCACGTACCTGGTGCGTGAGCGGCAACTGTGGCTGGAGCACCCGGGCCGCGTGGGCCTGGTGTTCGGCGCCATCACGGCGGTGGCGGGCCTCACCGGCACCGTGGCCGGCGGCTTGCTGGGCGACAAGATGGACCGCAAGCGCGCGGGCGGCGGGCTGTGGCTGTCCGGCATTGGCCTGATGCTCGCGGCGCCGTGCATGTACCTGGCGGTGAACCTGAAGGACACGACGCTGACGTTCGCGGCCATCGGCGTGGCGCAGTTCCTCATCTTCCTCAACAGCGGCCCCATCAACGCGGCCATCGTCAACTGCGTGCCGCCCGCGTTCCGCGCCTTCGCCATGGGCCTCAACGTGCTGTGCATCCACATGCTGGGCGACGCCATCTCGCCCACGCTCATCGGGCAGATCGCCGACATGTCCAGCCTCCACACCGCCATCGCCATCAACGCGGTGCCGGTGCTGCTGGGCGGCCTGGCGCTGCTCGTGGGCGCGAGGCTGTTCCGGGACGCCGTGCCCCGCGCGCAGCAGGTTTGAGTTGAAACGCCCGGGCCCGGAGCGCATCCGAGCCCGGGGCAACGGCGTGGGCAGGTTCCCTGCCCGCCAGGGAAGGAAGCGAGGCTTTCGTGGCGGTCGTGCATTCGCAGCCGGTGCACGTCTGGGAGGTGCCGTCGACCACCCTGGTCGTCGCATGCGGCCATGCCCAGCAGGCGCCCTCTCCCCATGCCGCCTCGCATCCGCAGGCCGTGCTCGCGCTCTACACGGGCGGGCGGGCCGTCATCGACCAGCGCACCCGGCTGACGGTGTCCGCGGGCGACGTGATGCTCATCCCCGCGGGGGAGAAGCACCGCACGGTGGTGTCCGAGCGGGCGGAGGTCTGGGGGCTCGGGTTCCATCCGTCCGCCTTCACGCACACGGAGGTGGGGCCGCTGCTGGAGCCCTTCGAGCGCGTGCGCCAGGGCGCCTCCGCCGTGGTGCCGATTCCGTCCGGGCGGCAGGAGCACCTGGTGCGGCTGCTGTCGGAGCTTCGCGCGGAGACGCGCGCACCGCACCGCGCGCTGGGGGAGCAGGTGACGCGCAGCCTCTTCTCCCTGGTGCTCGCGGAGGTGGCCCGCTCCAGCACGTGGACGCCCGGGGAGTCGCGTCCGACGCTCGCGGGGGAAGCGCTCTCGTACATCGAACGGCACTGCCTGGAGCCCATCTCGCTGCGCGAGGTGGCCGCCGCCGTGGGCCGCTCGCCCGCGCACGTCACCACCGCGCTGAAGCAGGCCACGGGCCGCAGCGTGGTGGAGTGGATCATCTCCGGACGGATGGCGGAGGCGCGGCGGCGGCTGATGTCCACGGACGAGCGCGTGGACATCATCGCGGAGCGCGTGGGCTACGCGGACCCCACGCACTTCATCCGCCTGTTCCGGCGCACGGAGGGGCTCACGCCCGCCGCGTGGCGCAAGCAGCACCGCGCGCCGTCCGCGCACTGACGGCCCCTCGTCTCAGTGCCCCTTCTGCCGTGACGGTGCGGGCTTCCCCGTCACCTCCGTGTAGCGGCGGTCCGCGTCCTCCAGGATGAGGGCGTGGTTCATCATCGCCGCGGCGATGGTGCCCGCGCTGGCCGCCGCGATGGCCGCCTGCATCGGCGTCGTCATATCGCCCACCGCGACGACGCCGGGCACGGACGTCTCCCCCGTGGGGCCCACCTTCACGTAGCCCAGGTCATCCAGCGCGAGCCCCAGCCGCGTCACCAGTTCGTGCTGCTGCTGCGGCGGCGCGGAGAACATCACGCTCCGGGCGATGCGCGTCCCGTCCTCCAGCTCCACCTCCGCCAGGCGCCCGTCCTTCCCGTGCAGCGCGCGGATCTTCCGCTCCTCCAGGGGGATGCCCAGGGCCTGGAGTCTTTCACGCTGCTCCGCTGGCACCTCGAAGGCGCCGTGGGTGAAGACGATGAGGTCCTTCGACCAGTTCTGGATGATGGGGGCGCCGTCCAGGTACTGCGGGTTCTTCGCCAGCATGGCGAACGGTTGGTCCTGGACCTCCCAGCCGTGACAGTAGGGGCACTGGAAGATGCTGGGCCCCCACAGCTCCTTGTAGCCGGGGATGTCCAGCATGACGTCCACCACGCCCATCGCCAGCAGCAGGCGCCGCGCGTCCACCGACGTGCCGTCTCCCAGCGCCACGCGGAAGCCGCCCTCGTGCTTCTCCACGGAGCCCACGCGCGTGTCGCGCGCCTCCACGTTGGGGTAGGCCTTCAACTGCTCGCGGCTGATGCGCCGGAACTCCGGGGGCGGGATGCCGTCCCGCGAACCGAAGCCGTGCATGTGCGCCGCCGCCGCGTTGCGCGGCGGGCCCGCGTCACAGAGCAGCACCTTCTTGCGCCCGCGCCCCAGATACAGCGCGGCGTTGAGCCCACCCGGGCCGCCTCCCACGATGACCACGTCGTATGCCGCCATTGCCCTGCTCCTGGTGTTGATTCCCTTGGAGGAGGAACCTAACGACCGGACCCGGGCCCACAGGAGGGCGGGCCTTTCGACGGCATCGGCGGATCTTCCGGTCCGCCCACGCCGCCGCTACCGCGCGACGGTGCCGTCGAGCTTCGACCGGTACTCCTCCGCCAGCCGCTCCACCTCGCCCGCCAGCCGCTCCCCTTCCGCGAGCAGCCGGGCCTTCAGCCGCTTCCGGTTGCCCAGCGTGAAGAACAGCTCCAGGTCATGGCGGGTGGCGTCCCAGCGCTCCGCGAACGACAGCGTGAACAGCGCCAGCGGCGGGATGGCCACGAAGGTCCCCAACCCCCACGCCCACCCGCCCCACACCGCCGCGACCGCCGTCAGGCCCCACCACCACACGACGGACACCACCGCCGCGGTGAGGAACTTCACCGTGGCCTGGACGTCCAGCTCCGCGCTTCGCGCCGCCATCCGGGGCAGCGGATAGGGCAGCGCGAACACCGCCAGCCCCAGCGCGAACAGCGGCAGCCCGAACAGCAGGCGCGCCAGCGTCCTCACCGCGAACGGCACCACGTTGCCCGGGCGGTACTCCACGGACAGCTCCTCCGGCCGCGATGCCTGCACCAGCGACATCCGGTGGCCGAACGAGGACAGGTGCTGATGCAGGCGCGCGTAGCGCTCCGGCTCCTGCGTCCGGAACAGCCGCACCCCTCGCGCCCACAGCCGCAGCCGCTCCGCGTCCAGCGCGCCGCCCTGGCGGAAGGCGTAGAGCTGCTCCGCCACCCGCACCACCGGCAGGTCCGCCCACTGCTCCAGGTTCAGCGTCACCGCGCGCAGGCCCTCCGCCACCCGCTCCGTCAGCGCGCGCACCGCGTCCTGCTCCGACGCCGCGTCCTCCGGCAGGAAGGCCGTCACGTCGATGGGGGCGCCCTGGTCGATGAGCACCTCGCTGCGGAAGACGTTCTTCTCCGCGTAGGTGAGCCCCACCGGGACGATGCGCACCGGGGCGCCCTCGCGCGCGGCGTTGAGCGCGATGCGCGCCGCCCCCGTCTTCAGCTCCGCCAGCTCCGGCTCCGAGTGGCTCTTCCCCTCCGGGAAGATGGTGATGGCCCGCCCCTGCACGAGCGCGCCCTTCGCCGCCTCCAGCGTGCCCTCGTTGCGCCCCATCTGCGCCGGGTCGTCCTGCTTGCGGTACACCGGCAGCGCGTCCAGCCCCTTCAACAGCCAGCCGATGACGGGCAGCTTGAACAGCGGCGCCTTGGCCATGAACGTCACCTGGCGCCGCGTGAGGATGAACACCAGCGCCGGGTCGATGAGCCCGTTCGGATGGTTGCCCACGAAGAGCACCGGCCCGGACGGCGCTTCGCCCGGGGCGTTCACCTTCACCCGGTAGAAGAGCCGCAGCGCCAGCGCCACCACCGCCCGCACACACGCGTAGAACACGTCGTGGACTGTATACCGGCCCCCCACCCTGGGCCCGTCCACGCTCCGGACACTGTCACCGCCAGGGGCGGCATGGACCCCCTGCCCCGCCAGCGCTCCGGCTTCGGCCACTACAGAACAGTCCGGCGGGCGGCGATCCACGCGGCGGTGCTCGCGACACACCTGGGAAGTGCGCGGACATGGAAAGTGGACCGCCGCGTCCAGCGTCCGTGAGTCACTCACGGTCCCCACAAGACACGGCAGTCCCCGCCCCCCTCCTGTGCTCGCACGGGAGGGGGGTTGTTCGCTCGCGGGGGCGGCTCAGCGAGGCTGGAGCGTCACCTGCGTGTCCGCGACGGTGCGGCCCTGCGCGTCCGTGAAGCGCGCGCGCACGGGCACCGGGCCCGTCAGCCATCCGCCCTGCACGGGCGTGCTGAAGGGCAGCGTGACGTCCACGCCCGCGGCGACCTCCGGGGCCGGGCCCTCGCTCGGGAAGAAGCGCAGCGGCTCGCCACCGGCGGGCAAACCCTCCAGCGACAGGCGCGCGCGCTCCGGCGCGGTGTAGCTGAACTGCACCGCGTTGCCCTCCGCGCACGTCAGCGCCCCACCGGGCCGGGCCTCCGCCAGCACCGTGCCTTCGGGCGAGACGCAGAAGGCGCGCACGCCCCAGGCCCCTTCGCCCGGGGCGGACGAGCGCGCCTGCCACTCCGGCACGTCCCGCGGTGCCTGGCGCTCCAGGGTTGGCGCTACGACGACCAGCGCCACCGTCGCGGCGGCGGCGCCCAGCGCCAGGGGCATGAAGAGCGGGGATGAGAACCACCTCCTGCGCTCGGACGTCACCACCGCGCGCGCGGGGGCGGGTTGAAGCCTGGCGAACAGCGCCTGCTCCAGGTGCGCGCTCCGGGCCTGGGGCAGCGCCCGCCGCTCCAGCACCGACTCCACGCGCGACAGCCGCGTGTACGTCTCCTGACAGTCCGGACAGGTGGCCAGGTGCGCGCGCAGGCGCTGGAAGCCCTCCGCGTCCAGCCCGTCCCGGCCCTTCTCGAAGAGCGCGGCCATGGCCTGCTTCGCCCGGCGGTCGTCACATCCACTCATCGCGCACCCCGCCGCTTGAAGAAGCTCCAGCCCTGCGTCTCCAGGTCCTCGAGGTACCCCTTCGACTGGAGGAACCCCAGCAACCGGGACTTCAACCCGAACTCGCGCCGCCGCACCTGGATGCGCGTGAGCCCCAGCGCCGTGGCGGCCTCCTCCTGGGGCAGGCCCTCGCCGAAGCGCAGTTCGAACAGCCGGTGTTCTTCACGTGACAGGCCGCCCTTGAACGCCGCGAGCAGCGCCTCCACCTCGCGGTCCTCCAGCAGCTCGTCCAGCCCGCCCTCGTCGGAGGAGGCCTCGGTGAGCCCCTCGAAGGCCTCGTCACGCCCCACCAGCTCGCGCTCGCGCGACTGCTCCAGCAGCACGTTGCGCGCGATGCCCATCAGGAAGTGGGGATAGGGACGCGTGCCGTTGTAGGCCGCGCGCGTGCGCGGCTCGAAGGCGCGGGCGAAGGTCTCCAGCAGCGTGTTCTCCAGCTCCATCGCGTTCCTCAGACGGGTGAAGGCTCCCCGCCATGCGGCCGCCTTGAGCAGTCGGGCGAGCGGCTCCGCGTGCGCGCGATACACCTCCGCCAACACCTCCGGGGTGCCTTCGCGAAAACGGCGCAACGTGTCGTCATCCCACTCCATCCCTCAAGGGCTTACCGCGTCCGTCGCGGTCCCGTCATCCGCATGTTGTCGCGAGCGGCCACCGGTGGATTGTCGGTTGCGCCCCGTGGCATTCTTTCGCACAGCGCATCGCGCAAACCCTTGATGTCCATGCCCTCTCACAGGCCCCTGGTCCTGGGGGTGCTCCTCTTGCTGGCCGGAACCGCCGCGGGCGCCGCGCCGGAGCAGGTGCACTACGCCCTCATCGTGGCCAGCAACACGGGCACGGAGCGGTCCCAGGCGCCCCTGCGCTACGCGGACGATGACGGCGCCCGGTACTACGAGCTGTTCGCGCCCCGCTCGCGGGAGGTGGTGTTGCTGAGCGTGCTGGACGCGGAGACCCAGGCCCTGCACCCGGGGCTCGCCGCGAAGACGCGCCCGCCCACGCACCCCGCGCTGTCCGCCGCGCTCTCCCGCCTGAACGCCCGCATGGCGGAGGACCGGGCGAAGGGCGCCGTGCCGGTGCTGACCTTCGTGTTCGTGGGCCACGGCAAGCGCGGCGCCGCGGGCGAAGGCGCCGTCAGCCTGCTGGACGGGCCGCTGACGCGCACGGAGCTGTACGAGCGCGTGATTTCGCCGAGCAAGGCGTCCTTCCTCCAGCTCATCGTGGACGCGTGTGACTCCTACTTCTTCGTCCACTCGCGCGGCGCGCTGCCGGTGGGCCCCGCTTACGTGGACGCGGTGAAGGGGCTCCTGGGCAACCGCGAGCTGGCGCGCTTCCCGCAGGTGGGCGTGGTGCTGTCCACGGCCTCGGAGCAGGAGAGCCAGGAGTGGAGCGCCATCCGCTCCGGCGTCTTCAGCCACATGGTGCGCTCGGCGCTGTCGGGCGCGGGCGACGTCAACGGGGACGGCAAGGTGGACTACGCGGAGCTGCGGGCCTTCGTGGCCGCCGCGAGCCAGGGCACGAACGACGTGCGGGGCCAGCCCAACGTGTTCATCCAGCCGCCCGCGCTCAACCGCGCGTTCGCGCTGACGGACCTGGGGGACGCCGCGTCGCTGGGCTACCTGATGGTGCCCACGGGCCTGGCGGGCCGGCTGTGGGTGGAGGACGCGCGCGGCATCCGCGTGGTGGAGCTGCACAAGGAGCGCGAGCGTCCGCTGGTGGTGGCCCTGCCCGTGGGGCGCGGCTACTACCTGCGCGGCAGCGGCCGCGAGGCGCCGTTCGCCATCACCCGCGCGTCGGAGGTGGTGGACGCGGGGGGCCTGCCCTGGCACGACGCCAGCGTGGCGGCCCGGGGCGCGGTGCAGGACGCGATGCGCGACAAGCTCTTCTCCGTGCCCTTCGGACCGCGCTTCTACCGGGGCTACATGGCGAGCCTCGGCATCACGCCGTCGCCGGACGAAGCGGACGCCGCGCTGGTGCCATGAGCCTGCCCGCATCCCTGCTGTTGATGCTGCTGCGCATGTCCGCGCCCTGCGACGCGAACACGCGCGTGGTGCTCATGCCCTTCGAGAGGCTGGCCCTGCCGTCCGAGGACGCGCGCGAGCTGGAGGACGCCACGCGGCGCGCGGTGGCCGCGTTGCCGGACGCGTGCCTGGAGTCGCGCGAGGACACGCTGGCGCGGCTGCGCGGCTCGGGCGCGGCGCTGACGGCGTGTGGCGACGCGGAGTGCCGGAGCGCGCAGGCGTCGGCGCTGGGCGTGCGCAGGCTGGTGCGGGGCGTGGCGCTGGGCGTGGGGGGCAAGCGCAGCGTGGCGCTCACGGTGACGGACGCGCGAGGCCCGGAGACGCGAGCGCAGTTCGAGGCCCCCGCCACGACGCCGGGCGAAGCGGACGCGCGCGCGAGGCAGGCGCTCCACCAGGTGTGGTCGCCGCTGGTGACGGCGCAGGCGACGCGGGAGCCCCAGCGCTCGCGCGTGCTGCCCAGGGTGTTGTGGGGCGCGGGCGGCGCGGCGCTCCTCGCGGGCGTGGGCTTTGGACTTGCCGCGCGGAGCACGGAGTCCAAGGTGTCGAGGAACGGCGGCGAGTGCGCCACGGCCGGCCAGTCCTTCGCGGACTGCTTCGAGTCCCGGCTCGAAGCGGGCCGCCGCCAGGCGCGGACCTCCAATGTACTGCTGGGCGTGGGCGCGCTGCTCGGCGTGGGCGGCGCGGTGTCCTTCATCTGGGAGCTGCCATGAGGAACCTGCTCGCCGCGCTGACGGGTGCTGTCGTCCTCACGGTGGGGGCGTGCACGTTCGCGCCGGACCTGTCGCGCTTCGCCGCGTGCGATGCGCCGGGAGGCTGCCCCTCCGGCACGTCGTGCCTCCCGTCGGAGAACCGCTGTCTGCCGGCCTGTGGCGAGGGAGGCCCCTGTGACGACGACCCCGAGCCCGTGGACCCGCCGGACGCGGGCACGGACGTGGACGCGGGCACGGGCACGGACGCGGATGCCGGCGCGACGGACGCGGGCACGGACGTGGATGCCGGCGCGACGGACGCGGGCACGGACGTGGATGCCGGCGCGACGGACGCGGGCCCTTCCGCGCTCGCGCTGGAGTCCCTCCTGCCTGAGGCGGTCGAGTCCATGCCCTATTCAGGCCAGCTCCAGGCCCGGGGCGGCACCCCGCCGTACACGTTCAACGCCACCGGCCCACTCCCCGCGGGCATCCTGCTCGACACCGAAGGCCGCCTCACCGGCGCGCCCAAGCAGGCGGGGGACCAGGTCCTCCCGGTGGAGGTGACCGACCTGAGCACCCCGACGAAGCGCGCCAGCGGCAGCCTCACCCTGCACGTGCGTCCGCTGCTGCGGGTCGCGGGGCCGGAGCCGCTGGCGGACGCCATCAACAAGCGCGACTACACCGAGCGCGTCTCCGCCACCGGCGGCAAGCGGCCGTACACCTTCGCGCTCGCGCAGGGGCAGTCACTGCCGGCGGGGCTGACGCTCGCGGCGGACGGCCTCATCACCGGCACCACGACCCAGGCCGGGAAGACGACGTTCACGGTGGTCGTGACGGACAGCGACACGCCGCCCCAGTCCGCCACCGGCTCGCTCTCCATCACCCTCACGAGCGCTCCCGGCACCGTCACGCTGATGTCGAAGGCCGTGCCCAAGGGCCGCGTGGGCTCTGACTACATCTACGACGTGCGCGCCAGCGGCACGGGCAACTGGAGCGTGAAGAGCGGAGCGCTGCCGCCGGGCATCCTCCTGGACACGAAGGACGGCATCCTCTACGGCAAGCCCACGAGCCCGGGCGACTTCACCTTCCTGCTCGGCGTCGCGGACCTGCTCTTCTCCGACGAGCGCTTCTACACCCTGCACGTCGACTGACGCGCGGGCCTCACGGGTAGCGGTCCACCACCTGGATGACGCCCGTGTTGTCCTGCACCACGGAGAAGCCCTTCATGGGGCTGGGGTACGCGATGAGCCCCTCGCCGTCCCGGTCCCAGCGCGTGTCCAGCAGCACGCCGCAGAAGGGCACGGACGTGGCGCCGCTCTCCGGGGTGAAGATGCGGTCGTACCGGCCGAACACGCGGTGCTTCGTCACGTACAGCCGCCCGCCGATGCGCGCCCCCGGCAGCTTCGCCTCCCCTTCCGCCTGCGGCAGCGCGATGACGAAGCTGTAGTTGTACCGGGCCGGCCCCGGGTGGTCCTGGATGCTGTCCACGATGACGGGGATGCGGTCGCCCACCTTCAGCCCCAGCCGCTCCATCTGGAGCTGCGCGCCGCGAGGACAACTGCCCTCCGGCGGCATCCACGCGGGCCGCGGCGCCTTCTGGGCCGCGTCCGGCCCGTGCTGACACGCGAGCGCGAACAGGCCCCACAGGGCCAGGCCTCCCATCACTCCACGCCGCGCACGGTGGGTCCGCATGGACGAAGGCCTCCGGTCAGAACGTCCCGATGCTGAAGTGGAACTGCGTGGGCGCTTCATTGAGCGCTTCGTCCCGGTCCAGGTTGAAGCCCACGTCGAAGGCCAGCGGGCCCACGGGCGTCACGTAGCGCAGGCCCACGCCCGCCGCGTAGCGCAGCACGCCCGGGTCGAACAGCGTGCGGTCCTGCCACAGGTTGCCCGCCTCGAAGAAGAGCCCCAGGTCCACCGCGGCGATGGCCGGCACGCGCAGCTCCGCCTTGGCCAGGGTGAAGAGCTCGCCACCCTGGCTCGCGGGCACCTGCCCCGCGAGCACCGCCTTCAAGTCATCCGGGCAGCCCGCGGGGGAGATGACGGCGCGGCACGCGGCCAGCCGCTGGTGCAGCACCTCGCGCACGTCCTGCGGCAGCACGCCGTCCTCGCGGAAGCCGCGGAGGCTGGAGGAGCCGCCCAGGTAGAACAGCTTGGACCCGATGTTCTGCGCCCCCTGCGTCAGCGGCACGATGGTGCCCGCGCGCGCGCTCACCGCCACGCTCGCGCGGCGGCCCAGCGGCGCGTACGCGCTCACGCTGCCGGACAGCTTCACGCCGTCGATGGGGAACTCCGGCACCCGGTTGCCCGCGACGTCCGTGGGGTGGACGCTGAGGCCGCGCATGAACTCCACGCTGCTGCTGAGCACCATGCCGCGCCGGGGGTTGGCCGGATCATCGCGGAAGTCCAACGTCATGGACGGGCGCAGCGAGTGCAGCGCGAAGTCGCCGTACGGGTAGCGCAGGCGCTCCTGGTCCGCGCGGTTGATGAGCTCCAGCACGCCCCCGCGCGAGCGCAGCCGGTTGTTCTCCAGTTCGTACTGGAGCGACACGTTCACCCACGACGCCAGCGCCCAGTCCACGCCCATCACCGCCGCGAACCGCGTGGACAGGTACGACGGCCGGTGCACGCGCTCGCCAATCAGGTCCAACCGCGCGCCAATCTCCTGCGGCGCCAGGAAGGACAGCCGGGGCTGGGACAGCGCCAGGTTGCCGCGCCCGCCCAGGCCGCTGAAGCCGTCCAGGTCGGACTCACACGCCTCGCCGGACAGCTCCCCCGTGGAGCACCCGGCCGGCAGCCGCGAGGACGACAGCGCCTCCGCGCTCGCGCCCGCGTAGTTCACCTTGCCGCGCGCCAGCAGGTTCAGCCCCCGGCCGTCCAGGTTGCGCCACGCCGTGTCCAGCGTGATGCGCGGACCGTCCACCAGGAAGTAGCCGCCGGACACCTCGCCGTCGATGCGCGGGCGCTCCTGCACCGTCACCAGCACGTCCTTGGAGGCCTCGCGGCGGTTGGGGTCCGCCAGCGACACCTCCGCCTGGCGGAACAGCCCCAGCCGCGACAGCCGGCGCTGCGCCTCCGCCAGGGCCTCCACGGACAGCGGCTGTCCGGGCTTCAAATCCAACTGCGCCAGCACCACGTCGGGGTCCGAGCGCGTCAGCCCCTGGAGCAGCACCTGCCCCACGCGCACGCGCGGCCCCGGGTCCGTGCGGAAGGTCACCTGCGCGGAGGTGCCGTTCTCCTCCACCGACACGGAGTTGCTCACGTGCGCGAAGAGGTAGCCCTCGCGGCCCAGCCCCCGCTCCAGCGCGACCTGCGCCTGCTCCACCTTCTCGAAGCTCAGCGACGTGCCCACGGGCAGCAGCAGGTTCACCCAGACCGGGTCCACCTCCAGCGGGATGCCCAGGAAGATGGGCGCGCGGATCAACGCCTGGGGCCCCTCCTCCACGTCGAAGTCCGCCTCCGCCGTGTGACGGGCCACGTCCAGGGTGAGCCCCCGGAAGGTCACCTGCGCGGACGCGAAGCCCTGCTCGCGGTAGGCCATCGTCATCGCGTCCGCGGCCTCCAGCCACGCGTCCTCCACGTAGACCGTGGACGGGTCGGGCGGGGACATCCCGCGCGGGTCCTGGCGCCGCTCGCGCCCCTCCGTCTCCAGCGGGTCCTCGCGCATGGGCAGGTCCAGCTCCGGCCACGTCTCCAGCGCCGCCACCTGGTTGGTGAGCATGGAGCGCAGCACGGCGGAGGACAGCGCCGCGTTGCCGCGGAAGCGCACGTCCGTCACGCGCAGCGGGGCGCCCTCTTCCACCTGGAAGCCCAGCACCGCCGCCTCCCCGTCCGGCCGGAGGACCTCCAGCGCCCGCACGCGCGCGTCGTGGAAGCCGCGCCGCCGGTAGAACGCCTCCAGCCGCCGCGCGAGCCGCGCCGCCACGGACTCGTCCATCGCCTCCTCGCCGTCGTAGGCCACCACGCGCGCCAGCAGCGAGTCCGGGAAGCGGCGGTTGCCCGCGAAGCGCAGGTGGAACGCGGGGCCCGCGGACACCGGCACCGCCACGGAGGCCTCGCTGTCCTCCACGACGACGGCGGGCGTGCCCACCCAGGCCCGCCAGTGCTGGCCCTCGCGCAGCAGCACGCGCAGCCGCTCCAGGCCGCCGTCCAGCTTCGCCCGGTCGAAGACCTCTCCGGGCTTCATCCCCAGCGCCTCCACCAGGCGCGGCAGCGGCAGCGCGGGGCTGCCGGAGAAGGTCACCTGCCGCACGCGGGTGGGCTTGCCCTCCGACACCACCAGCGTCACCGCCACGCCGCCCGCGGGCACCGGCCGCTCCTCCACCTGGATGTCGACGGCGTCGTAGCCCTTGCGCTGGTAGGCCTCGCGCACGGCGTCCGCCGCGGTGTCCAGCTCCTCCGGGTCCAACGGCCCGCCCTGGAGCAGCCCGCTCGCCTCCAGCAGCTCCCCGGACGTGAGGACCTGGTTGCCCCGCACCGCCACGTGCGACAGCCGCGGCAGGGGCGAGAGCTGGAACACCAGCCGCACACCCCCCGGCACGTCCTGCGTGAGCGCCACCACGTCCGCGAAGCGCCCCGTGGCGAACAACTGCTCCACCGACCTGCGCACCGCCCCCGGCGTCAGCGCCTGTCCCTTGCGCACGGTGACGAGCCCCGAGAGCCCGTCCGGGGCCATGCCCTCCGGAAGGTGCAGCTCCACGGCCACGACTTCCGGCGCGTCATCGTCGTGGCCCGGGGGCGCGGCGAAGGCGGGCCGCGCGCACACGAGGAGCAGCACCGCGGCCAGCGCGGCTACTCGACCTCCCAGCCCAGCTTCAGCTCGAGCCCGAGGTTTCCGAACGACGCCTGGCTGTTCTCGTTGTCCCACTGGGCCTGTGCGGAAAGACGGTCGTCGAAGCGGTACTCAGCGCGTGCCCGGGTGCCTCGCCCACTCACTGGCTGGGTCATCCCGATTTTAAGCTGCTCGGAAAGGAACTTCGACTCCAGTTGTGCGGTGGGCTCCGCCTGCCGGGTGGCGTCGTTGTAGGTGGTGGAGATCTGCAGGGACAAATCCCGGAGAACGGGGTTGCTGGGCAGGAACCGGCGCACCTGCCGGTCCAGTCCCGACACGTTGAAGAGGGCCTCCGCCGCCAGACCGTAGCTCGCCGACGCGGCCGTGTCCTTGTCCGCGCTCGTCACCCCCAGTGTCAGCAGCGACAGGATGTCCCCCTCCGTGAGCACCGGCTCCGAGGACAGCACGACCAGCGGGTTGGCCGGCCGGCCGAACGCGTGCAGCTTCACCACGAACTCGCGCACGGACGTCTGCGCCTGCACCTCGAACACCGGATCGATGCCGGACGCGTCGCGGAACTCCAACTGCCCCTGGTCGATGGTGAAGAGGTTGTTGCGGAAGAACGCCTGGCTGCCCTCCGCCGCCTCCACGCGGCCCAGGAGCCCCGGCTTCACGTCCGTGCCGGTGAGCCGCACGTCGCCCAACAGCCGCGCCTTCGCCAGGTTGTTGTCCACGCGCACGTCGCCGAAGTGCACGTTGACGTCCCAGGTGAAGAAGGGGTCCCTCGCGCGCTCGCCCCCGCCGCCCACGGCGAGGTTCGGCTTCTTCTGCATCGTCTTGAGCAGCGCCTCGATGTCGAGCGGCTTCTGGTAGCGCAGCTTGATGATGTCCAGCCCGCCCGTGACGGTGGGCCCCGTGGGCGGCCCCACCACCTGCAGCAGGCCGGACACGGTGAGCGGCAGGTCCTCCGTCATCCGGTACGGCACGGCGTCCAGTTGCAGCGTCAGCGCCAGCCGCTTGGGCACGAAGCGCTCCAGCCGGATGTCGCCGCGCGCGGACACCTGGCCTTCGTTGACCTGGGCCTGCAGGTGCTCCAGCAGCACGCGCTGGCCCGTCATCTCCAGGCGGCCGGACATGCCGCGCACGGTGAGCGGCAGGTCGCGCATGGACAGCCGCACGTCGGACAGCTCCGCGGTGCCCACCACCGACGGCGCGTCCAGGGGCCCCGTGGCCTCCGCGTCCACGCGGAGCTGGCCGCCCACGCGCTCCATGCCGGGCAACAGCGGCTCCAGCAGCCGCACGTCCATGCGCCCCTCGCGCAGGCTCATGTTCATGGCGCGCCGGCTCATCCAGCCGCCCAGCGTGACGTCCACCGACGCGCCGCTGAAGCGGAAGGGCTGCACGTCCAGCCGGCCGTTGAGGTACGTCAGCACGATGGGCCCCTGGTTGCGGCCGCGCAGGTCGCCCCGCGCGAGCGACAGCTCCCGCACCGTGGCCCCCACCGAGTAGCCCTCCGGCTGCAACAGCGGGCCCTGCACCGTCACGCGCCCCGCGAGCATGCCGGTGACGCCCGCCAGCGCCGGCGTCTGCGGCAGCAGCGGTCTGATTTCAGGCAGCAGCAGGTCGACGGTGGAGTCGAAGAGGTAGGGCTCCTTCACCGTCATGTTCAGGTAGCCCTGCGCGTCGCGGAAGGGGCGCCCGGTGATGCGCAGTTGCTTGCCCTCCTGGTGCAGCGCGAGGTCCATGGCGCCCAGGTCGCGCGACGCGAAGGTGATGCGCGGGCCCTTGAGCGTGGCCTGGATGTCGGGCTTGTCCGCCGAGCCCGCCACGGTGCCCGCGAGCGCGAGCGTGCCCTGGATGCCCATCTCCTCCGCGGTCTCCTGCCCCACGGCCTCCGCGAGCGACAGGTTCTCACCGCCGAAGCGGTAGTCCAGCGCGCCCCCGGTGAAGCCGAAGGAGCCCTCCACCCAGGTGCGCCCCAGCCTGCCGTCCAGCACGGTGCGCTCCAGCACCATCTCCTTGCCGTCCACGAAGCGCAGCCGCGCGGAGCCCGCGCCCAGCCGGCGGCCCAGGTACGTGGTGTCGCGCAGGTCGAAGGCCACCAGCCCCTCCAGCTTCTCCAGGGGACTGTCGATTTCGACGCGGCCCGAGGCCGCGCCCGCGAACTGGCCCTGCACCACGGCGATGGACGGACTCAGGCCCGCCACCAGGTCCACCAGGTCCTCGGTGCGCCCCTGCGGCACGGTCACGTCCAGGTGCAGGTGCAACAGGCGCGCGAAGGTGAGCTTCGCGTTGCCGAAGTACTGCGTGCGCCCCTTCTGGCCGGTGAGCGACGGGAAGGACAAGAGGCCATTCGAGTACGACAGCTTCGCCTGCGTCACGCCCAGGCCAAAGCCCCAGAAGGTGAAGTCGCGCAGGGACAGGCTCGCGTCCACCTTCACGTCCGAGTACGGCCCCACGATGGAGTAGTTCGCCGAGCCCCGCCCGGACCACGGCAGCTCCGCGATGTGGCCGAAGTCCGACAGCTCCAGCTCGCCGTTGCCCTGGATGTCCAGGCCGCGCACGGTGTCGAAGTAGAGCGTCACGTCGCCGTGCACGCGCGAGCGCCCGGACTCCACCGTGAGGCGGCTGAAGGACACGCGGTCCCCCGTCAGCTTCACGGCCGTCTGCGCGCGGCCCCGCTCGAAGGTGAGCAGCGTCTTGCCGGCGCTGACCGGCGCGTCGAACGCGCGCGTGGCCAGCACGAAGCGGCCGCTGCGCAGGTCCAGCGGCCCGGACAGGGACGGCCGGGGCAGCAGCGTCCCGGTGAGGTGCGCGTTCGCCGTCGCGGGGAAATCCACCCACGAGCCCGCCACGCCCGCGCGCTCCAGGATTCGCCCGAAGGACGCGTCCTCCGTCTGGAGCGTCACGTCCACGGGCAATTCCGGCGTGAGCTTCAACGCGCCCGACAGCTTCACCTTGCCGCTTCCCAGCGGGGCCTCCAGCGACTCCACGCGCACGCTGTCCCCCGCGTACGACAGGCGCGCGTTGAGGCTCACCGGGCCGTACTGCTCATAGGCCAGGTTGCTCGCGGACAGGTCCGCGCCCACCGCGAGCGAGGACGGCTTCCCCGTGACGGACAGGCGCGTCCACAGGTGCCCGGTGGCCGGACGCGGCAGCAGCTTCGCCTGCGACAGCGTGCGCAGCGGCAGGAACACCTGCGCGTCCAGCGCGAGCACCGGGTGGCACAGCGTCTCCACGCGGCCGGACACCGTGGCGGTGACGTCGTCGAGCGTCACCTCCGCGCGCTCCACGTCCAGCAGTCCCTCGTCGGGGTCCAGCGCGCCGGTGAAGCCCAGCTTCCCCAGCGTCAGCTCGCCGCCGCCCGCGCCCAGGCGCACCAGGCCCCGCCGCGCGCCCACCTCCAGCTCCATCGCGCCCCAGTGCTCCACCCACCCCACGTCCAGGTTCTCCACCTCCACGCCCCGCCCGTCCGGCAGCGCGAGCCGCACCTCCGCGCCGGTGATGTCCACGCGCCCCACGCCCACGCGGGTCAGCGGCGTGAGCGGGCACGTTCCGTCGGAGGAAGGCGGGGCCGTGGAGGGCCGGGACAGGTCCAACGCCACGCGCGGATGGCGCACGCGCACGTGGCCCAGCATGAAGCGGCGGGACAGGGGCGACAGGAAGCCCAGCGCCACCTCCGCCTCGTCCGCGGCGAACAGCGGCGTGTCACTGCCCGGCGCGAACACCGACACGCCGTGCAGCACCACGCGCGAGCCCAGCGGATCCAGCTCGCACCGGCCGATGCCCACGTCCACGCCCAGCAGGTCCGGCAGGTGCCTGCGCGCCACTGTGCAGGCGGCGTCCCAGGTGAACGGCTGACGCAACAGCAGGATGCTCCCCGACACCACGAGGAGCACCAACAAGAGCGCCTTGCGCGCTGCACTGTTGCGGCTGGGGAGGGACAAGCCGCTAGAGCTTACCGAGTCCCTCGAGGTAGCGGTCGATCTCCGCCAGGTCGATTTTGGTGTTCGCCGTCCGGGGCAGCGACGTGGCGGGAGCGCTCGCCCGCTCGCTCGCCTGGGAGGCAGCCGAGCCCCCCTGGAGCCCCAGGTTCTGGCCGATGCGGTGCACCAGCTCCGCGCCGATGGTCTCCGAGCGCGCGAGGAACGCCTCGAAGAGGGCGTTGTCGCACAGGGTGTTGATGACGCGCGGGGTGCCGCCGGAGTGCTCGTGCACGGCGAGCAGCGCCTCCGGCGTGAAGGGCATCCGCGGGCAGCCGGCGAGCCGCAGCCGGTGCTTCACGTACGCCTCCGTGGACTCCGCCGTGAAGGGCTCCAGCTTGTAGCGGAGCGCCACGCGCTGGGCGAGCGGCGGGTCCAACTTCAGGTTCTTCTCGATCTCCGGCAGGCCGAAGAAGACGAAGGAGATGAGCTTGCGCTCCGGCACTTCCAGGTTGAGCAGCCCCCGGAACTCCTCCATGAGCTCGCGCGTCTCCAGCATCTGCGCCTCGTCGATGAGGACGACGGCCTTCTTGCCGGACTCGTAGATTTGCAGCAGGCGCTGGTAGAGCTGCGACAGGAGCGCCAGCTTCTCCTGCGCGGGGTTCTCCACGCCCAGTTGGAGCGCGATGCGGCGCAGGAGCCACTGGGCGGTGATGCCCGAGTGGATGATGACGAGCAGCGCGGCCTCGTACTCGGACTCCGGAAGCGAGTCGAGCATGCGCCGGGCGAGCGTCGTCTTGCCCGCGCCGATGTCGCCAATGAGGATGGACAGGCCCTTCATGTAGCCCACGGCGTGCATCAGCCGCGTGAGGGCCTGCGAGTGCTGCGCGGAGTTGTAATAGAAGCGGCTCACCGGAGCGTTGGAGAACGGCTCCTGGGTGAGTTCGAAGAAATCGAGGTAGGTCGTCATCGCTCGCCGGGCCTCGTGGGGACGCGCTACACGTACCCTACTTTACGAGCCTTCTGCGCGCCCGCGGCGGGAACCGGCGTCGCCGGGCCCTTTCCGGCGCGAGGCAGCGGGTCCTCCTCCGGTGCGGTCAGCGCGGACAGCCGCGTCACCTGCGACCCCACGTCGCGGTACTTCGCGTCCATGGCGGCCACACGCTGGAAGTGGAAGAGCGCCTTGCCCTGCTCGTTGAGCGCGTCGTAGGCGCTCGCCAGCTCGAAGCCCAGCGCCTTCGCCACCTCGCCCGTCGCGAGCACGTTGGAAAGCCCTTCCTTGAACACCGCCACGGACTCTTCCGGCTTGCCGCGCAGCGTGTGCAGCATGCCAATCATCGTCAGGCAGTCCAGCTCGCGCGGGGTGCCCACGCAGCCCTGGCGGGCCACGTCGAACTCGTGGACGGCGTCGTCCAGCAGGCCCATTTCCTTGTAGGCGATGCCCAGGTCGTAGTGCGTGTCCACGTCCTCGGGCTTCACCACCTTGGCCAGGCCCTTCTTGAACTCGGCGAAGACCTCGTCCACTGAGTACTGGAAGTCCTCGTCCGCCGGAGGCACCGCCGCCAGCGACTCGCCGCCCAGGTCGTCCAGCTCGCCGGCCAACTGCGCCGCCAGGTCGAACGCGTCGCCGCCACCGGCGCCGTCGTCGAGCGAGGCCTCCGTCACCGGCTGCACGGAGGGCACGTGCACGGGCTCGGCGGGAGCGTCGTCCTCGGGGGCCGCGCCACCGCCGGCCTCCAGCTCCTCCAGCCGCGCCATCAGCTCGCCGGCGCGCACGTGGCCCGGGAACGCGATGGCCACCGTCTCCAGGATTTCGCGCGCCTCTTCCAGCAGCCCCTGGTCGAGGAAGAACGACGCCTCGTCGCACTCCTCGGAGGCGGGCTCCTCCTCGGGCTCCGCTTCCGGCTCGGGCTCGGGCTCCGGAGCGTCCGCCAGGGCCTCGGGCTCCGGCTCCGGCGTGTCCTCGAACGCGTCGGCCTGGGGCTCGTCGTAGGACAGCCCCTCCACCGACGGGAGCACCATGTGCGCGGCCGTGGGCTCGTCTTCTTCTTCGTCGCCCAGCGACATGCCCTCCGCGTAGGCGGGCTCTTCCGCCGGCGCGGCGAAGCTTTCGTCCAGGCCCGCGTCGTCCAGCGCGGAGGCATCCAGGGGCGCGAGCCCCACGCGCGTGGGCGCGTCGTCGTCCTCGCCCAGCGACATGCCGGGTTCGACCAGGGCCTCGTCGTCGCCGCTGTCGTCCAGCGTCGGCAGTTGGCGCGTGTCCGGCGCGGCCTCTTCCAGGAGCGCGCGGGACGGGGACAGGATGCGCGTGGGCGGCGCCTCCTCCTCGTCCCCCAGCGACATGCCGCCGGGCTCGTCCGCGAGCACCATGGGCTCGTCGCCGCCCGCGTCCGCCGCGTACGCCAGCGCGTCGTCCTGGGCGACCAGGGGCTCGTCGTCCGACGCATCCAGGCCACCCAGGCCCGGCTCGTCCGCGAGCACCAGCGAGTCCTCGTCGGACCCCATCACCAGGTCGTCCTGCGGCGGCAGGTCGTAGACGGTGTTCTCGGCGGAGCTGATGGGCTCGCCCATCACCGCTTCCTCGCCGCTCAACGTGGTCTCCGCGACCTCGTCGTCGACGATTTCATCCGAGTCCGACCCGTGGCTCAGCGCCGCGAGCGCCAGCTCGTCACCCGAGGGCTGCGCGAGCGCGTCCTCCGGCGGATCCGCGACGAGGATCTCGTCCTCGTTGGAGTCCACCAGGATGGCGTCCTCCTCCAGCGACTCCACGCCCGGCGTCATCGCCGGCGCCACGACGCCCCCTTCCGCGCGGAGCACGGACAGGAAGGCGGGCACCTCGGGATGCGCCGGGTTCTCCTGGAGGATGGTCGCCAGGTACGGCTGCGCGCGCTGCACGTCCGCGCGGCGCGTGCACAGGCGCAGCACGTTGAGCAACTGCTCGGACGCCTGCGCGCCGTTATTGGCCGCCACGTAGATGTGGTACGCCTTTTCGTGCGCGTCCAGGTTCTCCGGATCCACGGAGAAGACCTTGCGCAGGTGCTCCAGCGCTTTGTCGTGGAGCCCGTACTTTACGTAGACGTCCGTCTCCGTCAGCAGCTTGGCGAGCTGCTCGCGGCTCATCCCCGCCGGCGCGGGCGGTGCCACGGCCGCGGGCGGCGCGGCGGGCGCGGGACGGGACGGGGGCGCCGAGGGGGCGGGCGCGCTCCACGCGGGCGCGGCCGGCTCCTCGTGGTGATGCACGGCGGCGGGCGCGGGCTCCGGCTCCGGTTCGGCGACGGGTCCCCGGCGCGCGAGCAGGTCCGGATCCTGCGGATCCAGCAGCTCGATCTGCGTCCACACGCCGTCGGACTCGGCGGTGCGGCCGCGCTCCTGGTGGATCTTCGCGAGCTCCTTGTAGACGGACACCGTCTTGGAGACCTGGCCCAGCCCCTGGAACGCCTGGGCCAGGAGCGTCAGCGTCTCCACGTCGCGGCCATCCGCCTTGAAGCACACCTGGAGCTTGGCGAGCGCGCGCTTCTGGTCGCCGCGCTGCAGGTACGACGAGGCCAGCTCCTTCGCGAGCGGGAGGTTGTCCGGCTCCAGCGCGGAGAGGCGCTCCGCGACGCGGAGCCAGTCGTCCGCGCGGGCGTTGCGCTTGAGGTACTCCGCGGCGCGCTTGAACTCCTGCGCCGCTTCCTTCGTCATGTTCTCGCGCGCGTACAGCTCCGCGAGCTTGATCTTCGACGCCACGTTCTCGGGGTCGAGATCCACCATCTTCTTCAGCGTGTCGAGGCTCGACTTGGTGTCGCCCGCCTTGTCGTAGTGGTTGGCGACGATCTGGAAGTACGCCATCGCCTCCGACATCAACCCGAGCTGCTGGTGCAGCTCCGCCAGCTTGAGGTTCACCTCCAGCAGGTTCGGGTTGAGCTTGAGGACCTGCTTGTAGAGGGCGACGGCCTTGAGGAAGAAGCCGTCCGAGGAGTAGCTCTCCGCGACCTTGGTGAAGAAGTGCGCCGCCTGCGCGTTGTCGTTCTTCTTCTGGTACAGCTCCCCCATCTTCTGGAGGACCCGGATGTCCTTCGGGTCGACCTCCAGGACCTTCTGATACTCCTTGATGGCTTTGTCGTACGCGCCCTTCGCGACCAGCTTCGCGGCGGCTTCGATGATCTTGTTCTTGTCCATCGAGCGTGCGCTTCCGGCAGGCAGAAACCCCGAGGAACTTCGCGGGTTTCAGTCCTTCTCTGGGGGGGAGCATCGGAGGCTAACGGAATCCTCCGATGCGGGTCAAGAAACAGCCTGCCCTCCCCCAGGGATGGATCACCCGCCTGGACGCTCGCACGCCCGGCGGGTTTTCCACGCCTTCACGGCCAGGCGCTACGGCGTCTCTTCCACGGCCTTCTTCAGCCGGCGCGAACCCGTCTCGCTCGCCAGCAGGCGCTCCACGAAGCGGGTGTCGTAGTTGCCCTCCTGGAAGGACTCCTCCGCCAGTGCGGCCCGGTGGAACGGGATGTTGGTGCGGATGCCCTCCACGACGTACTCGGAGAGCGCGCGCTGCATGCGGCGGATGGCCGTCTCGCGGTCCTCCGCGTGGACGATGAGCTTGGACAGCAGGCTGTCGTAGTGCGGCAGCACCGTGTAGTTCTCGTACGCGGCGGAGTCCACGCGCACGCCGTAGCCGCCCGGCACGCTGTAGCCGGTGATCTTCCCCGGCCACGGCGCGAAGGTGACGGGGTCCTCCGCGTTCACGCGGCACTCGATGGCGTGCCCGCGGATCTGCACGTCCTCCTGCTTGAAGCGCAGGGGGTGCCCGTAGGCCATGCGGATCTGCTCACGGACCAGGTCCACGCCCATGACCAGCTCCGTCACGGGGTGCTCCACCTGGATGCGCGTGTTCATCTCCATGAAGTAGAACTCGCCGCGCTCGTCGAGCAGGTACTCGATGGTGCCCACGTTGTTGTAACGGAGCTTCTTCATCGCCGCGACGGACACCTCGCCCATGCGCTGGCGCAGCTCCGGCGTGAGCGCGGGCGACGGGCTCTCCTCGATGAGCTTCTGGTGCCGCCGCTGCACGGAGCACTCACGCTCGTTGAGGTGGATGATGTTCCCGTGCTCGTCCGCGACGATCTGAATCTCGATGTGGCGCGGCTTCTCCACGTACCGCTCGATGTAGAGGTCGCCGTTGTTGAAGGAGGCCAGGGCCTCCGCCTGCGCGGTGGAGAACGCCTGCGCGAGCACGCCCGGCTCGCGGACGATCTTCATGCCCTTGCCGCCGCCGCCCGCCGCCGCCTTCAGGATGACCGGGAAGCCGATCTCCTTGGCGAACGCCTCCGCCTCGCGCGGGTCCTTCACCGTGCCGGGGCTGCCCGGCAGCAGCGGCATGCCGGCCTCGCGGGCCGCGGCGCGCGCGCGCACCTTGTTGCCCATCAGCCGCAGCATCTCCGGGCGCGGGCCAATGAAGCGGATCTTGCAGTTCTCGCAGACCTCCGCGAACTCGGCGTTCTCCGACAGGAAGCCGTAGCCCGGGTGGATGGCGTCCGCGCGCGTGATTTCCGCCGCGGAGAGCAACTGCGGCACGTTGAGGTAGCTCTCCTTGGACGGAGGCGGCCCGATGCAGACGGCCTCGTCCGCGAAGCGCACGTGCAGCGCGTTGGCGTCGGCGGTGGAGTGCACCGCCACGGTGGCGATGCCCAGCTCACGGCATGCGCGGATGACCCGCAGGGCAATCTCCCCGCGGTTGGCGACCAGTACCTTCTTGAACACGGCCGTGCTCCTAACGCGAGGGCCTGGGGCGCGTCCCGCCCGGAAGGGACAGGACGCGCCTGACGGGTCAGCAGACTCAGGCCGGCTCGATGCGGAACAGCGCCTGGCCGAACTCCACCGGGCGACCGTTCTCCACGAGGACCTCGGCGATGCGGCCGGAGACCTCGGACTCGATTTCGTTCATCAACTTCATCGCTTCCACGATGCAGAGCACCTGCCCCTTGCGCACCACCGTGCCCACGTCCACGAACGGGGGCTGATCCGGCGCGGGGGTCCGGTAGAACGTCCCGACGAACGGGCTGGTCACCAGGTGACCCGGCTTCTCCGCGGGCTTCTCCGGCGCCGGCGCCGCGGCCGGAGCCGAGGGCGCGGCGGCGGGGGCCGCACGAGGCGCGGCCGGAGCGGCGTACTCCACCGGCGGCGACACCGTCACCCCGGGGCCCGAGGGCGCCGTGTGGTGCACGATGGTCGTCTCCGGCGCGTGACCGCGGCGGATGTAGAGCTTCTCCGGTCCCTTCGTCCACACCAGCCGGGTGACGTCGGAGGCCTCCAGGATTTCGACGATCTGCCGGAGGGCCTCCACGTCCAGCGACGTGGAACCCGAATCCCGCCCGGAGGCCGCGCCCGAGGACTCGGCCGACCGGGTTGCCTTGCGCTTCGTTGCCATTCAGACCCCTCCCGGGTCGACAGGTGAAGGGAAGCGGCGCTCAGCCCGCGGTGGCCACGCGGGTGAGGTACTTGCCACCTTCACGCGTGTCGATCTTCAGCACGTCACCCTCGTTGATGAACAGGGGCACGTTGACGGTGAAGCCGGTCTCCAGCGTCGCGGGCTTCATGGCGCCGGACACGGTGTCGCCGCGCACGCCCGGGTCGCACTTGGTGACCTTGAGGTCCACGGAGTTCGGCAGCGTCACGTTGATGGCCTTGCCGTTCCAGAAGAGGATCTCGACGTCGAGGTTCTCCTTCAGGAAGTTGACCGACTCCCCGAGGCCTTCCTTGGTGAGGAAGGTCTGCTCGAAGGTCTTCTTCTCCATGAAGTGGTACTCGTCACCCTGGACGTACAGGAACTGCATGTCCTTGGACTCGATGTCCGGGGTGCCCACCTTGTCGCCGGACTTCAGCGTGGGCTCCAGCACGCGGCCATCCAGCAGGCTGCGGATCTTCGTGCGGGTGAAGGAGGAGCCCTTTCCAGGCTTGACGTGCTGGAAGTACTCGATGACGTACGGCTTGTCCTCCCACAAGATCTTCAAACCATTGCGGAATTCGGACGTGTCGACAAACCCGGCCATGGGACCGACTCCTTCATACAGACGTAAAGGCGAAAGTCCGGGGTGTCTAGCCCATGCCCTGGTTCCTGCAAAGAGGAAAGCGGAGGCACGCTGCGTCGCCGGGCAGGCTCGACAAGCCCCTGCCCGGGCGGACGTGCGCGGCTACAGCTCCGCCTTCACCTGCGGCGCGGTGACGCGCAGCACATAGCGCCCCTTGCCGAAGTTCCCGTCCGCGCGCAGCGCCAGCACCAGGAAGTACTCCGGCGTCAGCAGGCGCATCACTGTGAGGACCTTCTCGCTGTTGACGGACACCTCGGTGACGGTGCCCGTCTTCAGGGACTCGGCCGCGTTCTTCAACTGCGTGAGCAGGTTGGCGTACTCCACCCAGGTGCCGGACACGTCCAGCTCCGTGGCTTCGTCCTTCTGGAACGTCTCCACGGAGATGCCGTCGAAGCCCATCACGCTGCACGCGAGGGCCCCGTCCACCTGGTTCACCACCGCTTCAAGGTGTGTGCGGAAGGCCATCTAGCCCCCAACGCCCGGTGCCGCCGCGGGCTGGCACGAGGGATATTGACCGTCCTGACCGGCCCCGGAGCCACACGGGCCGGCGGGGACATTGGGCGTCTCGGTCCCGGAGCAGGCCGGAAGCGCGGGGGTCCCGTTGGCGACGTCGATGCCGTAGACGATCTCGTTCGACTCGAACGTCTTGCCGCCCGACGCGAACTTGCCCGCGAGCTGCACGGTGACCCGCACCGTGGCCGTCGCGGTCCCGGACAGCGCGGTCCGCAGGGCCGTCGCGGCTTCCGCCGTCATCAGGTTGACCACCAGCTTGTTCTCGTCCGACGCGGGGTTGATGACCGCCGTGTAGGGGACCTCGCCGTCGGGGATGTTGATGCTCGGCGTCGAGGAGTAGGACAGCTTGAGCGTGTCCACGAAGGCGGCGGCGGAACCACCGACGTCGGTCTCCGGCTCCAGGGGAACGCCGTTCACTTCGATGGGCGTCGCCGTGTAGGTCGACTTGACGATGAGCCCCAGGACGTAGGCGTTCCGGTAGGCCAGGTTGAGCGAACCCGCCGCGATGCCGGTATCGTTGGCGCCGAAGTCGCAACTGTCGTCCGGCTGGATGGTCTGGAGGATCTGGACGACGGGGGCGCTTTCAGAGCACGAGCAGAGCCCGAGCGACAGGGCCGCCGCGATGAAGAAGGGCTTCATTGGAGTGTCTCCCAATCAGGCGCGGTGCCTTTAGAGGCTCTGCGCGATGGTCTGCCGGTTGAGGATGCGGGGCGTGATGAAGATGAGCAGTTCCTGCCGCACGTCCGTCTCCAGGGTGCTCCGGAAGAAGAAGCCGAGCACGGGGATCTTCGACAGGAAGGGCACCGAGTCGGACGAGGAGCTTCCGCGGCGCACGTAGATGCCGCCGATGACCGTCGTGTCGCCATCCTTCACCAGCACCTGGGTGTTGGCCTCCTTGCGCTGGATGGACGGCTGGCCGTTGGCGCCCGTGTTGGACGGGTCCGGCTGGTTGTTCTGCGCCGCGATGGACATGAGGATGCTGCCGTCCTGGGTGATGTGCGGCGTGACTTCCAGCGACAGGCGCGCTTCCACGAAGGTCGTGTTCACGCCGCCGGCCGACGTCTGGCTGAACGGGATGGACAGACCCTGGCTGATGCGGGCCGTGTTGTTGTCCAGCGTGGTGACCTTGGGCGACGAGATGGTCTTCACCGTGCCCTCGGACTCCGCCGCGGACAGGCGCAGGTTGAGCTGCACGGCGCCGCCCGCGGAGCCGAAGGCGAAGCCCATGGCGCCACCGAGGCCCTGACCCACCGCCGCCGGCAGGTTCACCGCGAAGTTGGGCTGGGCCGGAACGCCCGCCGCCGTGCCGCCCGCGCCGCCCGTGACACCCACGGTGCTGGGGAAGATGAGGCCGGTCGGGTTGCCGGACGCCGCCGACAGACGCGTCTGACCGCCCCACTGCACGCCCAGGTTGCGGCTGAAGGACGTGCTCGCCTCCACGATGCGGCTCTCGATGAGGACCTGCGGCGTCTGCGTGTCCAGGCTGCGCACCAGGGCGCGCGCCTTCTCCGTGTTGGAGCGGATGTCCTTGATGATGAGCACGTTGGTGCGCGTGTCCACCGTCACCGAGCCGCGGTCGCTGAGCACGTCCTTCACGCGCGCCGACATGTCACCGGCCACCGCGTAGTTCACCGGCACCAGGCTGACCAGCAGGTCCTCCTGCTGCTGCAGCGACTTCTTGCGCTCCTGGCGCAGCCGCGCCTCCTCTTCCAGCGTCTTCAGCGGCGCGATGCGGATGATGTTGCCCACCTGCTCCTGGCCCAACTGCTTGGTGCGCAGGATGAGGTCCAGCGCCTGGTCCCAGGGCACGTTGCGCAGGCGGATGGTCACGCGGCCCGACACGTCGTCGGCCACGACGATGTTGCGCTTGGAGATCTCCGCGATGACGCGCAGCAGGTTCTGGATGTCGATGTCCTTGAACTCGAAGGACACGCGCTTGCCGCGGTAGCGCGCCTGCTGGGGCGCGCCCTCCGCCGCGTACGCCGGGGCCTCCGCCGTGAAGCCGGCGGTGCGCTGGGTGACGGCCACCTCCTCCGTCTTCACGCCCTGCACGTCCAGCCGCCAGCTCAGGCTGTTGGCGCCCTGGGTGACGTTCTCCTCGATGGCGCCGTCCGCGGCGACCACCAGGCGCACCTTGCGGCCCTCGCCCGGCACGCTGAAGGCGCTGATCATCTTCACCGGCGTGTCCAGCGCGCTGGTGTCCAGGCTGCGCTCCAGCTTCTTGGGCAGGCGCGCGTTCTCCAGCGTCAGCACCGCGCTGCGCGGATCCGGCCGGTCCACCTTCCACGCCGTCGCGCCGGACAGCTTGAGCTGCACGCGGCCGCCCGAGGGGCTCTCGTCGAAGGACAGGTCCTTGACCTCCACCACCGCCGGCTGCGGCGCGGCCTGCGCCACCGCGGGCTGCGGCTTCGCCGTCTCCTGCACGGGCAGGGGCTGCGGGCGCAGGGGCTCCGTCTCCGCCACCGCGTCACGGGGCTGGGCGGGCTTGGACTTGCGCGCCACCGCGCCTCCCAGCACCACCTCCAGGCCGCGCTCGGCGCGGTCCACGCGGTAGGCGGGCATGTCGCCCTTGGCCACGAGCACCAGGCGCACCTTGTCCTCGTGGGCGCCCACGCGCACGTCCTTGAGCAGGTTGCCCTTCACCTTGGGACCCTTCGCGCTCAGGCCCACGCCGTACACGTCCACGGCCAGGCGCGGCGGGTCCACCAGCTCCAGGACCTCGTAGCGGGCGATGTCGCCGTCGGCGGCGACGCGCAGCGACTCGCCGTCCAGGGACAGCCGGGTGATGCGCTGGGCCGGGTGGGCCACCTCGCGCTCATCCGCCTCCGTGGCGACGACGTTCTCACGGCCCGGCGCCTGGGACGGGGCGGCCTTGGAAGAGGTCCCCTCCTCCGGCACCACCGCCACCATCGCCTCCACCACCGGCGCGGGCTCGGCCTTCACCGGCGCGGCATCCGCCGGCTTCGCCGCGGCTGGAGCCTGCGGAGCCTGGGCGGTCGCGGCGGCGGGGGCCACCGGCGAGCCGTCCACGGAGATGACCACGCGGTTGCCTTCCGCGCGGACGTCGTACTGGGAGGCCTGATCGAGCGCCACCAGCACGCGGCCCACGCTGGCGCGCGCGTCGGAGAACTGGGCGGCCACCACGCCGGACACCGGACCGGTGCCGTCATGGTGCCCCTTGATGCCGGTGGCGTCCGCGGACGACAGGTCCACCACCAGCCGCTCCGGCCCGCTGAGCCGGAAGACGGTGAAGGTGGGCGGCCGGGTCCCGGTCACCACGACCTGGGCACCGGCTCCCGTCCGGGACACCTGCAGGTCCCTCAGCGTATTGAGATCCGCGCCGTACACCTTGGCGCTTGCCAGGACGACCGCCCATGCGGCCGCCATGATCCACTTGCCCCTCGTCACAGCGCTCTGCTCGAGCATGCGTCCCCTCAACAAGTTGGAAGCGGGCGACGACTGCCCGCGGGCGCGCCGTGGGGCGCTACTCCCAGTTCTTGCCCGTCATCAGGTTGTAGGCGGGGTCCTTCACGCCATCCGCCTTGAGCTGGAGACTCACCGGATTGCTGATGAGCTCGCCCTTGGCGCCGGTGAAGACCTCGGTGACGGTGACCGAGTCCCGGAGAATCTGTGTGACCTTGCCGCCCTGGCGCCCCACGCGGGTGTTGCGCCGGACGATGTGGCCGCGACCCAGGGGGTCCTCGACCATCGCCAGCGGGCTGGCGTCCCCCGTGACGACCGCCACCAGCTTGAGCTGGTCGAGGTCGAACACGCACAGGGGTTCATTGCAGGCCCGCTCCGGTGCGTCACGCGCCACCGGCCCGAGCTCCTCCAGCGGACTGCGGAACGGGTCCCGCTTGCCCACCGGACTGTAGGTGTAGACGAACATTGGCGCCGCCGACGCCTCGGTCTTCTCCGCCACCGGGGCCGGCGCGGGGGCGGCGGCCTTGGCAGGAGCAGGGGGTTTGGCCTTGGGCGTGTCCCCACAAGCGGACAGGGTCAGGGCCATCACCGCAACGGTCATCGTGGACTTGAACGTCTTCATCCGCGTCATCCCTTGTCGCCCTTGTTGCCGGGCGGATCAAGTTTCTAGTTGCTCTTCTTCTTGTTCTTGTCGGCGGGCTTCGTACCGGCGGCCTTCGTGTCGACGAACCGGAACGTCGTCGCCAGGAAGCTGCTCTGGAGAACGACCTTCTCGTTCTTCAGGGCCGCGCCATCGAGCTTGATGTTGTTGACGTTCACGATGCGGCGCATGTTCGCCATCTCCTGCAGGAACATGGCGATCTCGTGGTAGTTGCCGCTCACCGTCATCTTGATGGGGATGCGCGCGAAGAACTCGTTGCCCTCGACGTACTCCTTGCCGGGCTCCACGCGGGCGATCTCCAGGCCGGACTTCTTGCCGATGTCGTTGATCTGCGCGAGCAGCTCTTCCATGTCGCGCCGCTCCGGCAGCTCCGTGAGGGCCTCCGCCAGCTTCTGCTCGAGCACGTCCATCTCACGGCGGCGCTCGTTGAGGTTCTGGGCGATCTCGCTCTTCTCCGCGAGCTCCAGGTCGAGCTTGCGGCGCTCCGTCGCGCGGCGGGCGATGTTCTCTTCCGTGGGCTGGATGAGGGTGAAGAAGTTGGCCACGGTCAAGACGACGACGATGGCCGCGAGCCCGCCGAACTTCGCCGCGGGGGGGGCCTTCGCCAGTTGATCCAGGTATTTTTCCATGACAGGGGTCCTTCGCCGCCAATCAGATGGCGTAGTTGGCGGTGAGGGTGAGCTTGAAGTCGACGTACGTCGCCGTGCCGGCCGCACCGGGCTTGCTCTGCACGGCGTTGGTCAGTTCGACGTTGCCGAAGAAGGGCTTGATGTCGCTCGCGGAGAACTCCTCCACGCTGGCGGTCTCCGTGTTGAAGAGCTCCACGCGCGACGTCTTGCTGGCATTGCGGCCCTGATCCACCAGGCGCCCCATGCCCTTGGGCGTCCACACCATGCTGCCCAGACCGCGCATCAGCTCCGCGACCTCGTCGTGGCTGACGGCCGAGCCGTCGATGGTGACCCTGTTGGAGGACTCCACGAAGTTCTTCAGCCAGACCTTCTTGGGGATGGCCGAGGACAGCGCGTCCATCATGCGCACCGGCCCGTTGCGGCCCTTGCGCAGCGCGTCCAGCACCGCGAGCTTCTTCTCCACTTCCGTCTTGCGGGCGTTGATGTTGGTCACCTCGCCGATGACCTTCTCCAGCTCCGCGATCTTCGCGCGCGTCTGGGCGATGCCCTGGTTGGCCCGCTGCAGCTCGCCGTCGCGGTCCGCGTACCAGAAGTAATTACCCACCACCGCGGCGATCAGCACCGCGGCGTAGAGGGCCAGGATCTGCCGGCCCATCTCCCGCTTCTTCACCGCCCGGACGGGCAGCAGGTTGATTCGGATCATCATGTGCGTGAGTTCCTCGTGGCCAGAGCGGTATCAGCCCAGCTTGTCGCCCGGGCGCCGGAGCGCCAGTCCCACTGCCACCGCGGCCATGGGCGCCACGTCCATGATGAACGCGGGGTCGAACTTGCGGTTGTCCACTTCGATCTTCCGGAACGGGTTGAGGATCTCCACCGGGACGCCGGTCCGCGCCTCGATGGTCTTGAACAGGGCGGGGATCTTCGCGGTGCCGCCGGAGAGGTAGACCTTGGTGAAGTTCGAGTCCGCGGCGGTGCCCGCGTAGAAGTCCAGCGAGCGCTGGATTTCACCGGCCACCTGCTCCGCCACGCTGGAGAGCACGCGCTCCACGTCCTGGGGCACCACGGCGTCCGCGTCCGCGCGGTTGCCGCCGATCTTCAGCGCCTCCGCCTCCTCGTAGGAGACGTTGAGCTGCTTCTGGATCTCCTCGGTGAACTGGTTGCCGCCGATGGTCACGTCACGGGTGAAGACGGTGACGCCGTTGGCGATGATGTTGATGTTCACCACGGAGGCGCCGGCGTTGATGAGGACGACGGTCTCCTTGTCCGGCAGCTCGTAGTTCGTGGAGAACATGTTCTGGACGGCGAACGCGTCCACGTCCACCACCACCGGGGCCAGTCCCGCCTCGGAGACCACGGTGGTGTAGTCGTTGATCATGTCCTTCTTGGCGGCGACGAGCAGCACGTCCATCTGGCCGGTGGCGTCGTTGCCGCCGCCGTCCAGGATCTGCGTGTCGATGTTCACGTCCTTCACGTCGAAGGGGATGTACTGCTCCGCCTCCCACTGGATGCTCTCCTCGAGCTCTTCCTGGCTCATGCGGGGCATCTGGATCTTCTTGATGATGACCGAGTGGCCGGACACGCCGATGGCGACGTCCTTGCCCTTGACCTTCAGCTCGGACATCAGCTCCTGGACGGCCTGGACGATGGCCGTGGAGTTCATCAACGCGCCGTCCACGATGGCCTCGGGAGGCAGCGGCTTCATTCCGAAGCTCTGGAGCGCGTAGCCGACTTCACCGCGCTTGCGCTGCTCCTTGAGCATGATCATCTTGATCGACGTCGACCCGATATCCAGCCCGAGTGCCAGTTTGCCCTTCGCCATGCGTAACTCCATCGGAGAGGGTGCCAGCGTAGCACCGGCTTGATACCCCTCCTAAAAAGTGCTTGGCGCCCGGCCGCCCTGCGGACGGGGGAGCGCCGTGAATGCCAGCCACGACCGCGCCCCCTGGCCCACCATCGCGGAGGCCCGATTTTCCGGCCCCGGCGGCGTTCCGTCAAATGGCGCTGGAGGATTCCTCAAGGGTCGCCGGCCGGGCGTCTTTCCTGCCCTCAGGTCCGGGAGCCCTCCGCGTCCGGGTCGATGCCGTACTCCTTGATCTTGTAGAGGAGCGCCCGGTGGCTGATGTCCAGCACCTCCGCCGCCCGGGTGCGGTTGCCCTTCGTGCGCCGCAGCGCCGCCCGGATGTAGGACTCCTCCAGCTCCCGGATGGCGCGCTTGAGCGACAGGTCGCTGCCATCCTGTAGCGGCGGAGCCGTCCCGGCCGGAGCGGGTGCGGAAGCCGCCCACAGCTTTTCCGGCAGGCTGCCGGGCGCGACGTGGGTGCCCTCCGCGAGCAGCACCGCGCGCTCCATGGCGTTCTCCAGCTCGCGCACGTTGCCCGGCCAGGCGTAGGCGGTCATCAGGGCCTCCGCCTCCGGGGTGAAGCCCTCCACCGGAGGGTCCCGGTTCAAGTCGCGGTTGAAGCGCTGGAGGAAGGCGTGGGCGAGCAGCGGGATGTCCTCGCGGCGCTCGCGCAGGGGCGGCAGGGTGAGGTTCACCACGTTGAGGCGGTAGTAGAGGTCCTCGCGGAAGTCGCCCTGGGACACCAGCTTGCCCAGGTCGCGCAGGGTGGCGGCCACCACGCGCACGTCCACGCGCTCCACGCGGCTTTCGCCCACCGGGCGAATCTCCCCCTCCTGCAGCACGCGCAGCAGCTTCACCTGCGCGCCCAGGGGCAGCTCGCCCACCTCGTCGAGGAAGAGCGTGCCGCCGTCGGCTTCCGAGAACAGGCCCCGGCGGGCGGTGCGCGCGTCGGTGAAGGCGCCCTTCGCGTGGCCGAACAGCTCGCTCTCCAGGAGGCCGTGGGGGATGGCGCCGCAGTTGACGGCGACGAAGGGCATGGCGGCGCGGCGGCTCTTTCCGTGCAGCTCGCGCGCGATGAGTTCCTTGCCCGTGCCGCTCTCCCCGGAGATGAGCACCGTGGTGTCCACGGGCGCCACGCGCGCCACCTGCTTGAGCACCGCCTGGAGCGCGGCGCTCCTCCCCAGGATGTGGTCCCCGGAGGCGCCGGGGAGCCGGGCCTCGTGCAGCCGGCGGTTCTCGCGGACCAGCCGCTCGCGCTCCTCCGCCTTGCGCAGGACGAGGACGATCTCCTCCGGCTTGAAGGGCTTCTGGACGTAGTCGTAGGCGCCCGCCTGCACCGCCTCCAGCGCCTGCTCCTGGGAGCCGTACGCGCTCATCACCACCACGGTGAGGCCGGGCTGCTCCGCGAGCGCCGCCTTGAGCACGGACAGCCCGTCGCGCTTGGGCATGCGCACGTCCGTCACCAGGACGTCGTAGGCGCGCGTGGACAGCTCGCGCAGGGCCTCGTCCCCGTCGGCGACGGCGCGCACGTCATAGCCCTTGTCGGTGAGCACCAGGGTGAGGATGTGGCGGATGGACGGCTCGTCGTCGGCGACGAGGACGGTGCGGAAGAGGGGCATGGGGGATGCCCATCATATGCCGTCCGGCCCCGCCGTCAGGCCGCTGGCAGCGACAACCGGAAGCACGCGCCGCCGCCGGCCCCGTCTCGCGCGTCCAGCCGGCCGCCCATGCCCTGCGCCAGGTTCAGGGAAACCGCGAGTCCCAGGCCCGTGCCCTGCCGGCCCTTGGTGGTGAAGAACGGCTCGAAGAGGCGCGCGCGCACCTCCGGAGACAGGCCCGGGCCGCTGTCCTCCACCTCCACCAGCAGTTGCGCGTCCTCGCGCCGGGTGGAGACGCGCACACGCCCCTCCCCTCCCATGGCCTGGGCCGCGTTGAGCAGCAGGTTGATGAGGATCTGTGACAGGGGGCCCGGATCCGCGCGGGCCAGCAGGCCGGGAGCCACGTCCAGGGTGACCTCCACCCGGTCCAGCTCCGGCCCGGCGCGCACCAGCCGCACGCACGTCTCCACCACCTGCCCCACGTCCACCGGCCCGGGCTGGGTGCTGGCCGGGCGGCCCAGGTCCAGGAGCCCCCGCACGATGCGGTCGATGCGCAGGACCTCATGGTCGATGCGCTCCAGGAAGTCCTTCAGCTCCGGCCCCTGCGCCCGGGAGCGGGCCAGGGAGAGGTAGCCCAGGATGCCCGCCAGCGGGTTGCCCACCTCGTGCGCCACGCCCGCGGCCAGCTTTCCCACCGTGGCCAGGCGCTCGGAGGCGACGAGCTCCGTCTGCGCCCTCGCGAGCCGGGCATTCGCCTCGCGCAGCGCCTCCAACTGCGCGCGCGTGAGGGCCTGTTCCTGACGGAGCGCCTCCGCCATGCGCTGGAGCTCGCGCCGGATGCGCGACAGCAGCGGCCCCCCCTGGCCGGAGAGCGGCGCGTCCAACTGCAGCCGGCCCAACTGCTCCACGGACTTCTCCATGGCGCGCAGCGGGCGGCCCACCGCCAGGTCCAGCACGCCATAGGCCAGCAGCGTCAGCACCAGCAGATCCAACCCCAGCGCCAGCGGCAGGAAGGCGCGGATCCGCGCGAGGCTCTCCATGTCCAGCGACCCCGGCAGCGCCAGCCTGCGCGCCGTGTCCAGCAGGCGGATCAGCACCGGCTGCAGGGTCAGCCATGACAGCCCCGTGGACAGCGAGCCCAGGAGGAACGCCACGCTGGCGATGCGCCACTTCATCCCCGCACCGGCGCGGGGCGCTTCACCGCGCCCCTCCGAGCATCATCGCCACCTCCGGGGACAGCACGCGCGCAAGCCACGGCCCCAGGAGCATCAGCTCCAGCCCCGCCAGCGCCAGCCACGGGCCAAAGGGGATGTTGGTGGGACCGGGGACCCACTCCTCCTCCTCCCCGGCGTCATCCAGCGGCGCGTCCGGGATGGGCTGGACCAACAGGCACACCGGGACGAGCACCACGCGCTTCCATAGAGGAAGGCCGGGCTTCGTGAAGTCCCACGTCATGGTGGCTTCGGGCTCCTCCGCCTCCTCTTGCGCTGGAGCCGTCCGCGGCGCGGGCGTCACGGACGCGTCGGCCTGCGGGCCCTGCGGAGAAGCCGGGCCTTCCGCTTCCGGCGCGCCGCGCGGGCCGGCCCTTCCCGTGAGGGCCAGCAGCGCCACGCCCACGATGGAGCCCTGGAGCGACGCGAAGAAGAGGATGCCCAGGAGCGACTGCCAGCCCAGGAACGCGCAGAGGAGCGCGACGAGGAACTTGTCCCCGCCGCCCAGCGCTTCCCGTTTGAACGCGCGCCAGCCCACGTACTCCATCAGCCGGAAGCTCAGGAACCCCACCGCCGCGCCCAGCGCCGCCTGCCCCACCGCCTCCGCGCCCTGGGGGATGGCCAGCAGCACGCCCGCGGCGATGCCGGGCAGCGTCAACGAGAACGGGAGGATCCAATGTTCCAGGTCAATGAAGGTGAGCGGCACCAGCAGGAACACGAGCACGAGCGCGGGCACCAGCGCGTACGTCCAGTCGAAGCGCTTGAGGCACGCGAGGAAGAGCAACCCCGTGAGCAGCTCCACCAGCACGTAGCGCGGGGAGATGGGCGCGCCGCAGCCGCGGCACTTCCCGCGCAGCCCCAGCCACGACAGGACCGGGATGTTCTCGTACCAGGAGAGCACGTGCCCGCACTTCGGGCAGCGGGACCCGGGTCGCACGATGCTCAGCCCCTCGGGCACCCGCGCGATGACGACATTGAGGAAGGACCCGATGCACAGGCCGAGGATGAACAGGAAGAGGATGAAGAGGGGCTCGGCCCAGCCCGGCGCGTAGGTGAACGTCACGGAGCCGGAATCCTACCCGCCGCTTCCGGAGCTGGCGACTGCGCGATGAAGGACGAAAACCGTCAGCGGCAGTGACAAAAATTGGCAGGCCCGCGAGTGATCCAACCCCTGCCCGGCTCGCCTGCCCTGGGAATCCCGGGGGTTGGGCGGATTGTTCGGCGTGGCACTCTTCGTGCTAAGAGTTCGCACGTCGTCCAACCCCCCTCTGCCCACCGCGGAGTCCCCAATCATGATGAACCGTCTCTTCCGGAAGAAGGGTGGCTTCACCCTCATCGAGCTGATGATCGTGGTCGCCATCATCGGCATCCTGGCCGCCATCGCCATCCCGAACTTCATCCGCTTCCAGGCGAAGTCCAAGCAGTCGGAGGCGAAGACGAACCTGAAGGCCATCTTCACGGCCCAGAAGGCGTACTTCGGTGAGAAGGACAAGTACCAGGTGAACTTCACGGTCATCGGGTTCGATCCCGAGGCCGGCAACCGCTACAGCTACGGCATGGCCACGGGCTGCGCCGCCCCCGTCGACGCGACCCCCACGGCGCGTCGCGCTGGCGCCACCGCCGGCTGCATCGGCCAGGACGCGCTGAAGTTCCCCACGGCGCCGGCCGCCGCGGACGCCGTCAACGCGGTGGGCGTGAACCCCACCATCGAGGACTGCCCGAACTGCTCGTTCAACGCGACGGCGATCGGCAACGTGGACAACGATCCCGAGGGTGACACCTGGGGCATCACCTCCGCCACGGTCGCCGGTGAGGCCATCGTGCAGAACCCCTGCGGCATCGACGAGGACACCCCGAACGGCCTGAACCTGGTCGCGGGCGAGCCCACCAACGCGTTCAACGACGTGAGCTGCGGCGGCTAATTCGCTGCACGCCGTGCAAGCCTGCCGGGCCCGCTTCATTTGATTCACCGAAGCGGCTCGGCATGGCACAATCAACGGGGCGCCCGGGCATTTCGGGCGTCCCGTTGTCGTTTCGTGAGGCCATGCGAAAGCTGCCCCTGCTGCGATTCGTTCCGGGACTGCTGCTGGTAGCCCTCCTGTCCGCGCCCCCCATCCCCCCGCGCAGACAAGGTGGCGGACCCCTGCTCCCACGCCCCGACCTGCTGAAGGCGCTGTTCACCGCGCAAAAGGGCCTGGTGACGGACTACTTCTGGATCCTCATGCTCAACCGCATTGGCAGCGCGGTGCGGGCGGAGGACTACCTCCATGTCTTCGACTACGCGGAGCTGGTGACGGACCTGGATCCGAAGTTCCGGCAGCCGTACCTCTACGGAGGCCTCACCATCCCCGTCTACACGGGCAAGGGCGGCTACCTCAACACGGCGGAGTCCACGGCCCTGTTGCGCAAGGGCGTGGCGAACGTCCCGCACGACCAGCCCCTGACCTTCCAGCTCGCGTACAACCTGATGTTCTTCGAGCGGAAGTACAAGGAAGCCGCGGACCTCATCCAGGAGATGTCCCGGTGGGAGGGGGCGCCTCCCTACTACGCCGCGCTCGCGACACGGCTGTACGCGCAGTCCGGTGACTTCGACGCGAGCATGTCGTTGACCCTCGCGCTGCGCGACAGCGCGGAGGACGAGGAGTCCCGCGCCTTCTACGAGCAGCGCATCCAGGAGATCCAGCAGGAGCGCGTGCTCCGGGGCATCGACGCGGCCATCGCCCGGTATCGCGCTCGCGAGGGGCGCCTGCCCGACACGCTGCCCGCGCTGGTGACCGCGGGCGACCTGCGAGTGATTCCCGAGGATCCGCTGGGCGGGGAGTTCTTCCTGGGCGAGGACGGCCGGGCCTACTCCAACGCCTCCAGGTTCCGGCTGGAGCTCATCGAGGACGAGAAGACCGAAACGGGCGAACGCATCCTGCCCAAGCCCCGGACGACCCAAGCGCCATGACGACTCCCCATCCTGACGCCCCTCCCATCCTGGCCCAGGGGCTGGCCAAGACCTACAAGGTCGGCTTCTGGTTCAACCGCACCGTGCGTGCCCTGCAGTCGCTGGACCTCCAGGTGGGTGCCGGGCAGATCTACGGCCTGCTCGGGCCCAACGGGGCGGGCAAGTCCACCACCATCAAGATCCTGATGAACCTGGTGCGCCCCAGCAGCGGGGTCGCGCGCATCTTCGGCCAGCCGGTGGATGAGGCCGCCACCCGGCGGCTGGTGGGCTTCCTGCCGGAGAACCCCGCCCCGTACGAGTACCTCACGGGCCGGGAGTTCGTGACGCTGGCCGGACAGCTCGCGGGCCTGAGCGGCCAGGAGCTGGACGTGCGCGTCAAGGAGGTCCTGGGCTCGGTGGAGATGGCGGGCGCGGAGAAGCTGCAGATCCGCCGCTACTCCAAGGGCATGGTGCAGCGCGTGGCGCTGGCCCAGGCGCTGGTGAGCCGGCCGAAGCTGCTCATCCTGGATGAGCCGACGAGCGGGTTGGATCCGCTGGGCCGCCGCCAGATGCGCGACCTCATCCTGGCGGAGCGGGAGAAGGGCACCACGGTCCTCTTCTGCAGCCACATCATCCCGGACGTCGAGTCGCTGTGCGACCGGCTGGCGGTGCTGGTGGGCGGACGGCTGGTGCGCGAAGGCAGCGTCCGGGAGCTGGTGTCCGCGCAGGTGCCCACCGTGGAGGTCGTGGTGGAGGGCATGGCGCCGGACGCGGTGAAGGGGCTGGGCGTTCCCCTGGAGTCGCTCCAGGCGCTCGATGGTCGCGTGCTGCTCCAGGTGTCGGACGTGGACACCCAGCGGCTCTTGAGCGGCGTGCTGGGCGCCGGGGGCCGGGTGAACCAGGTGCAGCCGGCGCGGTTCTCCCTGGAGCAACTGTTCATGAACGCGCTCAAGGAGTCCGGGCGCGCGTCCACCGTGGGCGGGGAGATCAATACATGAGCGCCTTCAGCGCGATGATGTGGAATGGCTTTCGCGAGGCGCGCCGCAACCGGGTGACGGTGGTGGTGGGCGTGTTCGCCGCGGTGGTGCTCTTCTCCTCCACGCTGGTGACGGAGGTCACGGTCACCACGTTCGACCGCGTGCTGACGGACTTCGGCCTGGGGATGATGAGCATCATCCTCGTCTTCCTGTCGGTGTTCCTGTCGAGCAGCCTGCTCAGCCGCGAAATCGAGCGGCGCACCATCTTCCTGGTGGTGAGCAAGCCGGTGTCACGCACCCAGTTCCTGCTGGCGCGGCTGGCGGGCACCATGCTGACGCTGGGCGTGCTGCTGGTGGCGATGACGCTCGTCTTCCTGCTTCAGTTGGTGATGTTCGGCGCGAACATCACCTCCACGCAGCTCCTGGCGAGCGCCGGGCTGTGGTTCGAGCTGCTCGTCATCAGCAGCGTGGGCATCCTCTTCTCCAGCTTCGCGGGGCCGGCGGTGTCGGCCATCGCCACCACGGGCCTGTACTTCACCGGGCACCTGACGGGCGACCTGTACGCCATCGCCAGCCGCTCGGAGAGCACGTTCATCCAGGTGCTGGGCAAGAGCATCTACTACGCGCTGCCCAACCTGGAGCGGGTGAACTTCCGTCCGCAGGCCACGTACGCGCTGCCGGTGGACGCCAGCACCTTCCTGTCCGGCGCCGCCTACAGCGTCGCGTGGGCGGGCGTGCTCATCGCACTGGCCACCGTCATCTTCGAGCGGCGCGACTTCCGCTGACGTGAAGCACGGCGGCCCGGGCTTCAGGCCCGGGGCGTCGGCTCGTCCAGCTCATCGGTGAGGCCGTGCTTGGCCAGCCGGTAGCGGAAGGAGCGGAAGGACAGCCCCAGCAGCTCCGCGGCGCGCGTCTTCACCCCTTGCGCCTGCTTGAGCGCGGCCAGCAGGTGGCGCCGCTCGCTGTCGTCCAGGTGGCGCTCCAGGTTGAAGCCCGGCCCCATCGCGGGCTCGCCGGCCTCGCCGGAGCGGGCCTGGGGCTCCGCCTCGCCGCGCACCGTGGGCGGCAACGTCGTGGGCCCCAACAGGTCCGAGTCCGACAGCGTGGCCGCGCGCTCCACCATGTTCTGCAACTGGCGCACGTTGCCCGGGAACGCGTAGCGCTCCATCAGGGCCAGCGTCTCCGGGGCGAACCGCAGCGCCGGGCGGCCCAGCTCCTCCGCCAGGCGCGCCAGGAAGTGGGTCGCCAGCGGGGCGATGTCGTCCGGGCGCTCGCGCAGGGCGGGCAGCTCCAAGGTGATGACGTTGAGCCGGTAGAAGAGGTCCTCCCGGAAGCGCCCTGCCTTCACCTCCGCCTCCAGCCGGCGGTTGGTGGCGGCGATGACGCGCGCGTGGAAGGGAATCTCCGCCGCGCTGCCCACGGGCTTCACCTTGCGCTCCTGCAGCACGCGCAAGAGCTTCACCTGCGTGGACAGGGGCATCTCCCCCACCTCGTCCAGCATCACCGTGCCCTCGCCCGCGGACACCAGCAGGCCCGGACGCTCGTGCGTGGCGCCGGTGAAGGAGCCCTTCATGTGGCCGAACAGCTCGCTCTCCAGAACGCCCTCGTTGAGGGCGCCGCAGTTGAAGGGCAGGAAGGGCTGGGCGGCGCGCTGGCCGCGCAGGTGGATGGCCCGGGCCACCAGCTCCTTGCCGGTGCCGCTCTCCCCCGTCACCAGCACCGTGCTGCGCCCCGGGGCCACCTTCTCCACCAGGTTCCACAGCGCGCGCATGCGGGGGCTCGAGCCCACCATCAACCCGCCCAGGCCCGGCAGGAGCCGCTCCTTCAGCGTGCTGTTCTCCTGGCGCAGCGCGCGCTTCTCCAGCGCCTTGTGCACCAACTGCCGCAGCTCCTCGTTGTCGAAGGGCTTGCAGATGTAGTCGTAGGCGCCCTCGCGCATGGCCTCCACCGCGGAGGACGGCGTGCCGAAGGCGGTGATGAGCACCACCTCCGGCGGCTCCTTGCGCGCGCGCGCCGCCCGCAGCACGTCCAGTCCGCTGCCGCCGGGGCCCAGCTTCATGTCGGAGATGACCAGGTCCACGGAGTCCCGGGCCAGCACCTCGCAGGCGGCCGCCACCGCGGGCACGCTCGTCACCGCGTAGCCGTCCCGCACGAGCAGGATTTCAAGGTACTCGCGCATGGACAGCTCGTCGTCCACCACCAGCACGTGGCCGCGCGGGCTCCCCTCATGGAGCGCGCTCACAGCGGCAGCCCCACCAGGAACTCGGTGCCTTCGGCCGGGTGCGAGCTCACGCGGATGGTGCCGCCGTGCGCGCGGATGAGGGAGTGCGCGGTGGACAGGCCCAGCCCGGTGCCACCGCTCCGCGTGGTGAAGAACGGCTCGAACAGGTGTCCCATCATCTCCTCCGTGATGCTGCCGGCCGAGTCCCAGACCCGAATCTGCGCTTCCTCGTCCGCCCGCGCCAGGGCCACGCGCACCGTGCCCCGCGCCCCCGCCGCCTGACAGCCGTTGCGCACCAGGTTGATGAGCACCTGGCGCAGTTGATCCGGATCCACCGGCGCGGTCAGCGGCTGGGGCGGCACCCGCACCTCCAGGGTCACCTCGCGCGTGAGCGGGTCCGCGCGCAGCATGTCCACCGTCTCCGACACCAGCGTGTCCAGCGCCACCGGGCGGCGCTGCGGCTGGGGCGGGCGGGCAAAGCGCAGGAAGTCCTCCACCAGCCGCGCCAGCCGGTCCGACTCGCGCGTGAGGATGCCGGTGAGCCGCTGCACCACCGGGTCCTTCGACTGCTCCTGCGCCAGCAGTTGCGCGGAGCCGCGCATGGAGGCCAGCGGGTTGCGCAGCTCGTGCGCGAGCTGCGCCGAGAGCGTGCCCAGGCTGGCCAGCCGGTCCGTGCGCTTCAGGTCTTCCTCCATGCGCCGCAGGTCGGTGAGGTCCTGGAAGACGATGAGCAGCGCGCCCGCCTCCCCCTCCAGGGGTGACACCGACAGGCCCAGCACCCGCTTGCCGCCCGGCGTCTGCACCGGCAGCTCGCTGCGGATGGAGCGCGGCGCCAGCACGGACACGCCCGGCAACAGCTTCTCCAGCGGCTGCCCCACGCACGCGAGGGCGTCCTCCTGGAGGATGCCGCTGCCCGCGGTGTTGAGGAAGGTGACGCGCCGGTGGATGTCGCAGGTGACGAGCCCCGACGGCATGGAGGACAGGATGAGCTGCTGGAGCCGCCCCAGCCGGCGCAGGTCCGCCTCGCTCTGGGACAGCGCGCCGCCGGTGGCGGACAACTGGCGCGACAGGTAGCCGGACAGGACGGCGATGAGCACCAGCGCCAGCGCGTTGCTGCCCAGCACGAAGAGCACCCGCGAGGGCGACACCATGATGCCGCCCGCGGGCGTGGTGAGCCGCATCACCAGGAGGAGCGCGGTGAAGGCGAACGTGGACACGGCCGCGGCCACCAGCGCGCCGCGCCAGTCCAGCACCACCGCCGCGCCGATGACGGCCAGGCTGTAGAGGAACGTGAGCGGGGAGTCCGCGCCGCCGCTCAGGTAGACGAGCCCGGTGGCGATGAGCACGTCGCCCACCACCTGCACCGTGGCGTCCAGGCGCCCGGCCGTGCCCCGGCGCAGCCGCAGGCCCGTCACCACGGTGAGGAGGTAGGCGCCCGCGATGACCGCGAAAGACAGCGAGTCCGCGCGGCTGGGCTCCTGCACGGGCTGGGTCATCAACCGCACCACCGTCACGACGAGCGACAGGCTCGCGGCGACGGTGCGGAACAACACCAGCCACACCAGGCGCGAGCGCAGCCCCGGGGCCGCGCTTCGCGCCGTGCTTCCCGGCACCGCGTTACTTGATCGCGCCGGCAAGCGAGAAGATGGGCAGGTACATGGCGATGAGGAAGCCGCCGACCACGCCGCCGAGGAACACCATCAGGAGGGGTTCGATCATCGACGTCAGCGCGCCGATGGCCGTGTCCACCTCGTCGTCGTAGAAGTCGGCGATCTTGTTGAGCATGGTGTCCATGGCGCCCGTCGCCTCACCGACGCCGATCATCTGCACCACCATGGACGGGAACACCTTGGTCTCCAGCAGCGGACCCGCGATGTTCTTGCCCTCGGCGATCTTCCCGCGCACGTAGTAGATGGCCTCTTCCACCGTGCGGTTGCCGGCCGTCTTCGCCGTCACGTCCAGCGCGTCCAGGATGGGCACGCCGGAGGAGATCATCGTGCCCAGCGTGCGCGTGAAGCGCGCCACCGCCACCTTGCGGAGCACGTCGCCGAACAGGGGCAGCTTGAGGAAGGTCTTGTCCCAGAACTTGCGGCCCCGGGGCTGGCGGTAGCTCCAGGTGAAGGCGGAGACGATGGCGGCGATGCCCGCGACCGTGTGGAGGAAGTACGCCTGCGCGAACTTCGACAGGTCCACCACCACCTGCGTGGGGCCCGGGAGCTGCGAACCGAAGTCCGCGAACATCTTCTCGAAGACGGGCGTCACCTTGAGCAGCAGCAGCGCCGTCACGCCGATGGCCACCAGGATGACCACCGTCGGGTAGGTCATGGCGCCCTTGACCTTCGCCTTGAGCTTCTCGTTCTTCTCACGGTAGGCGGCGAGCCGGTTGAGGATGGTGTCGAGGATACCGCCCACCTCGCCCGCGGCGCAGAGCTGCACGTAGAGCTCGTCGAAGACCTTGGGGTGCTCCTTCAGCGCGTCCGCGAAGGTGCTGCCCTGCTCCACCTTGCCCTTGATGGCGAACACCACCTTCTTGAAGGCGGGGTTGTCCATCTGGCTGGCCAGGATGTCCAAGCACTGCACCAGCGGCAGGCCCGCGTCGATCATCGTCGCGAACTGGCGGGTGAAGATGAGGATGTCCTTGCCCGTCACGCCGCCCAGGCCGGGCAGGCTGATCTCCCCGTCGAGCGCGCTCTTCTTGCGCACCTTCGTCGGGTTGAGGCCCAGGGACTTCAGGCGCGCGTTGACGGCCTCGATGTCCGAGGCCTCCATCTCGCCCTTCTTGCTCTCCCCGCTCTTGGTCTTCGCCTCCCAGAGGAACTGGGCCGTGTTCTTCTTGGACGCTGTCGCCTTCTGCTGCACTGCTGGTGCTGCCATGACGGGACCTCCGGGGAGGGCGAGGAGTCTAACCTGTGATTTTCATGCCCCAAAACTAACGGGCGCCCGCTCCCCCGGCCGGCCGCTGGGCTCCGCCCGGCCCACCGCCCGTCGCGAGGATGTTGCGCAGTTCCTCCGGGTCGGAGGAGCGGCCGAAGGCCTCATCCTGGGAGATGAGCCGGCGCGCCAGGAGGGCGGCCAGCGCCTGGTTGAACGTCTGCATGCCGTACTTCGCCTGCCCCACCTGCATGGACGAGTAGATCTGGTGGACCTTGTCCTCGCGGATGAGGTTCCGGATGGCGGGGTTGGGCACCATGACCTCCAAGGCCAGCACGCGGCCCGGAGCGCCCTGCTTGGCGACGAGCGCCTGGCTCATCACGCCCTCCAGCACGAAGGACAACTGGGCGCGCACCTGGGGCTGCTGGTACGGCGGGAAGACGTCCAGGATGCGGTTGATGGTCTGCACCGCGCTGTTGGTGTGCAGCGTCGCGTAGCAGATGTGGCCCGTCTCCGCGATGGTGAGCGCCGCCTCGATGGTCTCCAGGTCGCGGAGCTCGCCGACGAGCACCACGTCCGGGTCCTGGCGGAGGATGTACTTGAGGGCCGTCTTGAAGTTGCGCGTGTCCGCACCCACCTCGCGCTGGTTCACCAGGCAGTTCTTGTGCGGGTGCAGGTACTCGATGGGGTCCTCGATGGTCATGATGTGCTCATGACGCTCGGTGTTGATCTTGTCGATCATCGAGGCCAGCGTGGTGGACTTGCCGGAGCCCGTGGGGCCCGTCACCAGGATGAGGCCGCGCGGCTTCTTCACCAGCTCCGCCACCACCGGCGGCAGGCCCAGCTCCTGGAACGTCAGGATCTTGAACGGAATCGTGCGGAACGCACCGGCGACGGCGCCGCGCTGCATGAAGATGTTCGCGCGGAAGCGTGACAGGCCCTTCACGCCGAACGACAGGTCCAGCTCGTTCTCCTCCTCGAACTTGTGCTTCTGGGCGTCCGTGAGGATGGAGTAGCAGAGCTGCTTGGTCTCCACGGGCGTGAGCGGCGCCGTCTTGAGCGGGACGAGCTCACCGTCCACGCGGAGCTGCGGCGGCGAGCCGGTGGTGATGTGGAGGTCGGAAGAGCCCTTCTCGACCATCGCCTTGAGGAGCTGGTGCAGGTTGGCCACGGATGCGTGTCCTGTCGGAGGAAGAAGTGGGGAGAGGAGGTGGGGTGACTAGAAGCGGTCCGGCGCGGTGTTGCCCACGACCTCTTCGAGCGTCGTCATGCCGTCCATGAGCTTCTTGAGCGCGCTCATGCGCAGGCTGCTCATGCCCAGGCGGATGGCCTCCTGCTTGAGCTCCGCGGCGGAGGCGCCGTTGATGACCAGCTCCTTGAGGCCGTCCCAGAAGGGCATGACCTCGTAGATGGCCACGCGGCCGCGGTAGCCGCGGTCGTTGCACTCGCGGCAGCCGACCTTCTCGTACATGGTGAAGGTGCCCATCTTGTCCGGCGGGATGCCCGCGTCGATGAGGGCCTGCTCGTCCACCTTCTCCGCGGGGCGCTTGCACGCGGGGCACAGGCGGCGCGCCAGACGCTGGGCGAGGATGAGGTTGAGCGACGCCGTCACGAGGAACGGCTCGATGCCCATGTTGAGCAGACGGCTCACCGTGCCCGGGGCGTCGTTGGTGTGCAGCGTGGAGAGCACCAGGTGGCCCGTGAGCGCCGCCTTCACGCCGATCTCCGCCGTCTCGAAGTCGCGGATCTCACCGATCATGATGATGTCGGGGTCCTGGCGGAGGAAGGAGCGCAGGCCGGCCGCGAAGTTCAGGCCGATGTCTTCATGCATCTGCACCTGGTTGATGCCGGCGAAGTTGAACTCGACCGGGTCCTCCGCGGTGCAGATGTTGGTGCCCACGTCGTTGAGGCTGGAGAGCGCGGAGTACAGCGTCGTCGTCTTGCCGGAGCCCGTGGGGCCCGTCACCAGCACCATGCCGTAGGGCCGGTCGATGGCCTCCTTGAACCAGGCCAGGGGCTGCGCGTCGAAGCCCAGCTTCGTCATGTCCAACTGCAGGTTGCTCTTGTCGAGCAAGCGCATCACGACCTTCTCGCCGAAGAGCGTGGGGCACACGCTCACGCGGAAGTCCATCTCCTTGCCGCCGCCGATCTTGATCTTGATGCGGCCGTCCTGCGGCAGGCGCCGCTCGGAGATGTCCAGCGACGCCATGATCTTCAGACGGCTGGTGATGGCGTTGCGCAGCTTCATGGGCGGGCGCATCACCTCGTACATCACGCCGTCGATGCGGAAGCGGACCCGGAAGTCCTTCTCATACGGCTCGATGTGGATGTCGGACGCGCGCTTCTTGATGGCGTCCATGAGGATGAGGTTCACCAGCTTGACCACGGGCGCGTCGTCCGCGGCCCTGGCCATCTCATCCACGTTCTCCTGCTCCTCCTTGGCGACCTCGATGTCGTCGCCCACGTCGCCGACGATGTCCTCCAGCGAGGGGCCCTTCTCCGCGTAGTAGCGCTCGATGGACTCGCGGATGGAGATTTCGGACGCGACGACGGCTTCGATGTTGTAGCCGGTGAGGAACTTCAGGTCGTCCACGGCGAAGATGTTGGACGGGTCGCACATGGCCACGATGAGGGACGGGCCCGCGCGGTTGACCGGGATCACCAGGTGCTTCTCGGCCACTTCCTTGGGCACGAGCTTGATGATGTCCGGATCAATGTCGAAGTCCTTCAGGTTGATGGCCGGCACGCCGTACTGCTTCGACAGGAAGTCGGTGAGCTTCGACTCCTCGATGGCGCCCGTCTTGATGAGCGCCGTGCCGATGCGCGCGCCACTCTTCTGCTGCTCCTCCTGCGCCTTGCGGAGTTGCTGGACGGAGATGAGGTTCTCGCGCACCAGCAATTCACCGAGTCGACCGGACATTTCTGGGATGCCTCTTTGAGCGTGAGGAGGAAACAGCCAGGGTCCCGGCTGTCGGCGGGACCCGCGGGGGGAAATGAGCCCGTGCGTCAGGGGCCTGAAGCCCTGGCACGGATCCTCCCGGATTAGAGGAAACCGATGCGCGGCCTGTCAAGGCGCCCTGGCGTGCTCCCTTGCTGTCCGGCGCCCGCTTCCGGGAGGGCGCGCCCCTCGGCTCTGGAACCCCTACCCGTCGCCGCGGGCCACCACGGTGCGGGCGGCCTCCACGTCGCGTTTGATTTGACCCACCAACTCGGCGGCGGAGCCGAAGCGCTGCTCGGGCCGCAGCCGCTCCAGGAACTGCACCCGCAGCTCCTTGCCATAGAGATCGCCGGTGAAGTCCAGCAGGTGCGCCTCGATGGTGACCTCCGTGCCACCGAAGGTGGGCTTCACGCCGATGTTGGCCGCCCCCGGCCGCCAGGGCCCATCCACCTCCGCCAGGAGGCGCACGCGGATGGCGTACACGCCGGGCGCGGGCCGCAGCTCGTTCTGCGTGTCCACGTTGGCGGTGGGGAAGCCGATGGTGCGCCCCCGGCCCGCGCCGGACACCACCGTGCCATCCAGGTCGAACGGGCGTCCGAGCAGGCGCCTGGCCGCGCCCACCCTGCCCTCCAGGATGTACTCGCGGATCCGCGACGAGGACGCGACGACGCCGTCCACGTTCACCGGCTGCACGACATGCACCTTGGCGCCCCGCTTCGCCGCGGCGTCGCGCAGGGTGGCGACGGTGCCGGCGCGCTGGGCGCCGTAGGTGTAGTCGCTGCCCACGACGACGTGGCCCACGCCCAGCGTGTCGAAGAGGGCGGCCTCGAAGTCCTGCGGCGTGGAGCGCGCGTAGTCGCGGGTGAAGGACTGCACCACCACGTGGGACAGGCCGCACGCGGCGAGCAGCTCCAGCTTGCGCGGCAGGAGCGTGATCAGCTTGGGCGCCAGGTCCGGCTGGAGCACCTTGCCCGGGTGGGGCTGGAAGGTGAGCGCGTTCGCGGGGGCGTGGCGAAGCGCTTCCGCGAAGAGGGCCTGGTGGCCCACGTGCACGCCGTCGAAGTTGCCCAGCGCGAGGGCCTGCCCCTGAAGCTGGCGGCCCGCCTCGGACACGGACTGGAAGACCTTCATGGCCCTTCCCTATACCACCCCGCGCGCTTTTGCCCTGGCCAACCCACGCGGCTCCATGGTTAGAGGCCCCGTCCCCGCCATGCGCCCTGCCCTGCTCCCTGATCCGGTCGGCCTCAAGTTCGTCCCCCTGGAAGCGCCCCCGGACTGGGACGCGGAGTTCGGCTTCACGGGGCCGCTGGAGCTGGAGATCGGCTCCGGGGCGGGCGGTCACGCGCTGGAGTACTGCCGCCGCAACCCCGGCGTGCGCTTCGTGGCCTTCGAGTGGCGCAAGAAGTACGCGCGCGACACGCAGATGCGCGCGGAGAAGGCGGGCATGAAGAACCTGCGCGTCATCGAATCCGACGCGCGCTTCGTGGTGCCGCGCATCTTCGCCCCCGCGTCCCTGGACGTCATCCACCTGCAGTTCCCCGACCCGTGGTGGAAGCGCTCGCACGCCAAGCGGGCCGTCGTGCAGCCCGAGTTCGCGAAGGTGATGCTGGGGCTGCTCAAGCCCGGCGGCCGCTTCGACATGCGCACCGACGTGCAGGACCGCGCGGTGGCCATGCTGGAAATCCTGGAGGCGGCGGGCTTCCACAACCCGCTGGGCGCCGGGGTGTTCCACCCGTACGACCCGGAGGAGGTGCCCTCCACCCGCGAGCGGCGCTACCTGGCGTCCGGGGAACCCGTGTACCGCGCACGCCTGGTGAAACCCGCGCCCTAGCCCGTCTGGCGCGTGTCAGGCCCTGGACGCCCGGCGTCCTCCGGGCCCGCGGGTGCCCGGCAGGGCCCTTGGCAGCGCCCCCCACCCGGAGGAGAATCCACCCACGGGGTTCCCGCCCCGGGGGACACTCGTGACGTTGGGCCACGACCGCAGCCTGTTGGGGGGGTGGGCGCCTCATGCCGGAAGCCGAAAGGAAACGGATGCCGGAGGGCGTGCGCAGGAACGGCCCCGCCAACGACTTCGCCGGGCGCACCGTGCTCATCGTGGACGATGATCCGGCGCAGATCCGCCACGTGCGCGAGGGCCTGTCCCCGCACGGCTACGTCTTCAAGGAAGCGCTGGACGGAGCGCAGGCGCTGTCCGCCATCCGCGCGGGCCGGCCGGACCTCATCGTGATGGACGTGGAGATGCCGGGCCTGGGCGGCGTGGAGGTGTGCCGCATCGTCAAGGCGAACGCGGGCGAGGGCGGCTTCGGCTTCATCCCCGTCATCCTGATGACGGCCCGGCAGGCGGCGGGCAAGGTGGAGGGGCTGGAGCTGGGCGCGGACGACTACCTGGTGAAGCCCTTCGACATGCTGGAGCTGGGCGCGCGCGTGAAGTCCATGCTGCGGCTCAAGGCGTTGCAGGACGCGCTTTTGGAGAAGAACCGCGAGCTGGAGTGGGCCAACCGCGAGCTGGACCGCCGCCGGCAGGAGCTGCTCGCGCTCAGCCGCACGGACGCGCTCACGGGCCTGTTCAACCGGCGCTACTTCGAGGAGCGGCTGAGCGAGGAGTTCATGCGCTCGCGCCGCTACCGCTCCCCCCTGTCGCTGGTGATGCTGGACATCGACCACTTCAAGCGCATCAACGACACGTTCGGCCACCCCTTCGGGGACGAGGTGCTGCGCGCGGTGGCGCACACGGCGCGCGCGACGCTGCGGGAGGTGGACCTGCTGGCCCGCTACGGCGGCGAGGAGTTCATCGCCCTGCTGCCGGAGGCGGCCCCCCAGGACGCGCTCCGGGCGTGCGAGCGGGTGCGCGAGGCGATTGAGCGGCTGGAGCTGACGTGGACGGGACCGGACGGCATGTCGCAGGAGGTGAAGCTGACCGCGTCGCTGGGCGTGGCGACGGTGCCCGCGGACGACCTGCCGGGCACGGAGGCGCTGCTGCGCGCGGCGGACGCGAGCCTCTATTCCGCCAAGGGGACGGGCCGCAACCGCGTCCACCAGCACGCGGCGTGACGCACCTCCCGCTTCCCCACGGCGACGGTTTGACCTAAATCGGAGGCCCCATGCGCCCGCTCGCGATGACGACCTGGCTGCTGTTCGCCCTCCTCTCCCTGGGCGGCTGCAGCCGGCTGCAGCCGGACACCCCCGTGGGGGCCTACCAGACGTTCCACCGGCACGTGCAGCGCGGAGAGCTGCCCAAGGCGTACGCCGGGCTGTCACAACAGACCCAGCAGGTCCTGAAGACGCGGGCTCAGCAGGTGAGCGACGCCTCTGGGGGAATGGTGAAGCCGGAGCCGCTCGCGCTGTTCTTCGCGAATGTCCCGGTGCCGCCGGATGTTCAGGAGGTTTCGCTGCTCCGGCAGGAGGGCGACGTGGCGACCTTGGCGGTGCGCTCGGCGGGAAGGTCGGGCGAGGTCCGGATGGTGAGGGAACCGTCCGGGTGGAAGGTGGACTTTTCAGCATCCCCCCAGCCGTGAGCCCGGGCATGCCCGGGCTCCGCGCATCAGGTAACGTACAACCGTGAACGACAGGAAGACACGGCGGGTGCTCCCCGCAGTCGAAGTCATCCGCAGGCCGGGCTCCACGCCCGGCGGCCCGGTGACTCCGTCCTCGACTGCCCCCACCCCCTCCCCCACGCCGAGGCCCACGCCCCGGCCCACGCCGGTGGCGCCCTCCGCCCCGGTGGTCCCCCCCAGCGCGGAGGGCGCTCCGCGCGCGACGCCGGCCCCCCGCCCCACCCCGGGCGTGGCGCCCGCGCCCCGTCCGAGCGGCCTCTCTCCCACGCCCCGGCCGTCCACGCCCGTGGCGCCGTCCGCCCCCCCGCCCCGTCCGGCGGCAGGCCCGGCGGGTCCGGCGGGCGCGGTGACGACGGCCTCCGCGCCGCCGCCCCGGCCCTCGGGTCCGACGGCGCCGGGCTTCACGCCGGGGGCCGCCTCACGTCCGCCGCCCCGGGGTCCGGGGATGGGTGGACCGCCGCGCGCGGGCGGGCCTCCGGGCCGCTTCGCGCCGCGCCCCAGCACGCCGCGTCCGCCGCCCACGCCGGAGCAGATCCTGGCGCTGGCCACGCGCGAGCACGTGCCGGCGCGCATCGCCAAGGGTGAGCTGGAAGGGAAGATGAAGGCGCGCATCTGGCGCAAGCTGCACGCCGAGGAGGCGAAGCGCTTCGACCAGGTCTACGAGCTGATGGGCCAGACGCCGGGCCTGTCGCTGGGAGACGCGTTCGGCATCCTGCAGAGCGGCCTCACCGTGCAGGAGTTCATGGCGCGCAAGGAGCGCAGCCAGCGCAAGGCGGCCATCAAGCAGGCGCGCGGCCAGGTGGACAACGCGCTCGTCGCGGACTTCCTGGGCGCCTTCATCGAGCAGAAGACCGAGCTGTCCGTGGTGCTGGCGGAGCGGTCGCTCCTGGACACGCTGCTGGCGGAGGAGGCCATCGCCTTCACCTTCGAGCGCACGGGCCGGCTGGAGAAGCTCCAGGTGGTGCTCATCGCGCGCAGGGGTGACTGGGAGCGGCTGATGCCGAACCTGGAGCGCGACGCGAAGCTCACGCAGAAGCCGGCGCAGGTGGCGCGGCAGCCGGACAAGCGCCCCTACTCGGACCCCCGGCCGTTCCTGCCGCACATCGGGCAGACGGTGAAGCTGGTGCTGCGCAACGGCATCACGGTGGAGGCGCCGCTGCTGCGCGTGGGCCGCTTCGACGTGCTGCTGGGAGAGCCCGGGCACGAGCTGTTCATCCCGCTGCACGCGCTCCTGCGCTTCGAGGCGCCCCCGGCCCCCGCCGAGGATGCTTCCGGCGACGCGGCGGATTCCAAGCCCGACGCCGAGGGCTGAAAGCGGCTCGCGGCGCCGTTATGTCCGGGCGGCCCTGCCTTCAGTGGCGGGCCGCCCGTGTCCTTCCTCCCCCAGGAGACCCCGTCCATGCGCCCCTTCTTCTCCCGCATCATCAAGCCCTGGCTCGCGCTCACCGCGGCGGCGGTCCTCGCGGGGGCGTCACAGCAGGCGTGCTCCAAGGAGTCCTCCGCGAAGGAGCCGGGCGCGCCCGCCGCGCAGGAGGTGGGACGGCGGGAGAACGGCGTGCACGTGGTGGAGCTGGCCGTCACGGAGAAGGGCTATGAGCCCTCGCCGGTGCAGCTCAAGAAGGGCGAGCCGGTGAAGCTGGTGGTGACGCGCAAGACGGACCTGACGTGCGCCACCGAGCTGGTGATGGACGAGTACAAGATCGACACCAAGCTGCCGCTGAACACGCCGGTGGAGATCGCCTTCACGCCCAACCAGTCCGGGACGCTGAAGTACGGCTGCGCGATGGGAAAGATGATCGCGGGCACGTTCGTGGTGGACTGAAGGACCCACCCGCCTTCCGGAGCCCCCCGCATGCGCCCGTCCTCCCTCCGCGTCCTCGTGCTCACCGTGGCGGCGGTCCTCGCGGGGGTGACGCAGCCCGCGTGCTCGAAGGAGCCCCCCGCCGCGAAGGCGCCGGGAGCGGACGAGCACGAGGCACGCCACGGCTACATGGCCATCCAGGACGAGGGGCACGTGGTGAACGGGACGCTGATGCTGGAGGTGTCCGTCACGGAGAAGGGCTTCGAGCCCTCCTCGCTCGTCCTGCTCCGCAAGGACAGGCCGGTGACGCTGCTGGTGACGCGCAGGACGGAGGCGACGTGCGCCACGTCGCTGGTGATGGCCGATTACGGCATCGACGTGAAGCTGCCGCTGAACACGCTGGTGGAGATTGCCTTCACGCCCCGTCGCTCCGGGATGCTCCATTACGGGTGCCCGACGGGTGAGGCCACCGGCCGCTTCTTCGTGCAGTAGCGCCTCCGCCCGTTAACTGGCGATGTCCGCCCGGGCGGGTAGGCTCACGCGCCTGCATGGGCAGCTCGGAGCTCTTCACCCGGCACGTCTTCCTGGACCTCGAAACGACGGGGCTCGACCCCCGCGTGGACGAGGTCATCGAGGTGGGCTGCCTCTTCTTCGAGCACGGCCGGGAGGTGGATCGCTTCTCCCAGTTGTATTCGGCCTCGCGCCCGCTGAACCTCACCATCCGCCGGCTCACCGGCCTCTCCGACGCGCAGCTCGCCGGGCAGCCCCGCTTCGACGCGGAGCGGGCCCTGCTGCGCGAGCGGCTCAAGGGCTGGACGGTGGTGGCGCACAACGCCCCGTTCGAGAAGGGCTTCCTGCCGGACGTGCTCGGCGGCGTGCCGGTGCTCGACTCGTGCGAGCTCATGCACTACCTGCACCCGGAGCTGCCCAGCCACTCGCTGGAGTCGCTGATGCGGTGGGCGAAGCTGGGCTCGCAGCAGCCGCACCGGGCGCTCCATGACTGCGTGGCGGTGCACGCGGTGCTGGTGCACGCGCTGGACGGCTGCGTGCGGGACGGGCGCGCGGAGGACGTGGCGGACCTGCTGGCCACGATGGCCCCCCGGGCCCGCGCGGCGCTGGGGCCCACGCCGCTCCTGGAGGCCCTGTCGGAAGAGGATGCGCGCGACCTGGCGATGGACGCGGAGGCGCGCCCGCTGCTGGAGCTGCTCTCGCGGCTGTGGGAGGCGTGCCGGGCCACGCCTGCGCCGCTGAACCTGGAGACGACGGGCGGCTTCCTGCGCGCGCGGCCGGAGCGCAAGCGCGCGAATGGCGGCAGGCCGCCCCCGGAGCCCGAGCTGGACGCGACGCCGCTGCCGGTGCGGCCGGAGGAGGTGGCCCAGGTGCTGGGGCCCGGCGGCGCGCTGGAGCGGGGCGGCGGGTTCCTGTCCCGGCCCGCGCAGTTGGAGATGGCGCAGGCGGTGGCGCGCACGCTGTCGGACGGCGGGCAGGTGGCGGTGGAGGCCGGCACGGGCACGGGCAAGTCGCTGGCGTACCTCACGCCCGCGGCGCTGTTCGCCGCGCGCAACGGACTGAAGGTGGGCGTGGCGCCGCACACGAAGACGCTCCAGGACCAGTTGCTGGAGAAGGACCTGCCCCGGCTGCACCAGGCCACGGGGGGCGCGTTCGGCTACGCGCTGCTCAAGGGCCAGACGAACTACCTGTGCCGCCGCCGCGCGCTGGAGGCCACGCGCGTGGAGCCGGGGATGAACCACACGGCGCGCGCGCCCCGGGCGTACGTGCGCGCGTACCTGCGCCGCAGCGTGGACGGGGACCTGGACCGGCTGAGCCACTGGTTCCGCGAGCGCTTCCCGGGCATGCACGGGCTGGTGCCGGCGGTGCGCTCCGAGGCGGCGACGACGCTGGGCGAGCGGTGCCCTCATCACCACAAGTGCTTCTACCACTCGGCGGTGGCGCAGGCGCGCGAGGCGGACGTGCTGGTCATCAACCAGTCGCTCGCGTTCGCGTGGCCCGCGCGCTACGGGCGCCTGGACCACCTGGTGCTGGACGAGGCGCACGAGCTGGAGGACGTGGCCACCACCGCGCTCACGGTGGAGCTGTCCGACCTGGCCTTCCTGCGCCTCACGGAGCGGCTGCACGGACGCGACGGGCGCCGGGGCCTCTTCGCGGAGCTGCGCCGCGCGCTCGCGGCCACGCGCCGGGATGAGTCCCGCGTGCTGATGTCCGAGGTGGACGACGCCCTGCGCACGCTGCTCCAGGAGGCGCGCGTGCTGGGCGAGCAGGTGACGGCCCTGTGCGAGCCCGCGGCGGCGATGCCCGGCGAGGACGCGGACGACGCGGCCTACGCGCCGGAGCTGCGGGTGACGGACGCGGTGCGCGCCCTGCCCGCCTGGGAGCCCGTGCGCGAGGGGCTGGTGGCGGTGCGCACGGCGCTGCAGCGGGTGCACACGCTCTTGTCGGTGCGCGTCCTGGCGGCGCTGCCGGAGCTGGCGGTGAAGCAGCCCTCGCTGGAGCGGGAGCTGGCTGGCGCCACCACGGAGCTGGGTGAGCTGTCCGTGCTCGCGGGCGAGCTGGCCGGAGAGCCGGACGCGAAGCGCTGCTACGCGGCGCGGGCGGAGCCTCGCAAGCAGCGCTGGAGCGTGGGCGCGCAGCCGGTGGACGTGTCCGAGTCCGTGGCGAAGGACTTCGCCGCGAACAAGCGGGCGCTGGTGATGGCGTCCGCCACGCTGGGCACCGGGGACGGCGTGCCCTTCGTGCTGAAGCGGCTGGGGCTCAGGCCGCCCATCCTGCGCGCGCCGTCGCCGTTCCACCTGGGACAGCAGGCGCTGGTGGTGCTGGTGACGGACGCGCCGCGCGCGCACGAGGAGCCGTTCATCGACTGGGCCTCCGGGCGCATCTCCGGCCTGGCGCAGGTGATGGGCGGCCGGGTGCTGGGCCTGTTCGCCTCCACGCGGCGGCTGGAGCGCGTGTCGCGCGAGGTGCAGGCGCGGCTGGAGCCGCACGGCATCGAGGTGCTGCGCCAGTCGCGCGGACACGGCCGCTCGCTGGCGGCGCGGCAGGAGCGCGACACGGGCACGGTGCTGCTGGGCACCAAGAGCTTCTGGCAGGGCGTGGACATCCCCGGGCGCGGCGTGGGGTGTGTCTTCATCGACAAGCTGCCGCTGGAGCCGGCGTCACGGCCGCTGGTGGCCGCGCGCGAGGAGCCGCTGGCGAAGGCGGGCAACGAGTACCTGGGCTTCCTCCAGTACCGGCTGCCGCGAGCGCTGCTGCTGCTCCGTCAGGGCGTCGGGCGGCTCATCCGCTCCACCACGGACCGGGGCATCGTCGTGGTGGCGGACCCCGGACACGCGAGCTACCGGCCGCTGCTGCTCCAGGCGCTCGCGGGCTACCGCGTGGTCGCGCTGCCGTGGGCGCAGGCGCGACTGATGCTGCACTCGGAGCTCTTGCTGATGGGGCTCGCCGCAGACACCGCGCGGGTGTGAAGCCCTGCATATCGCCCCCTCTACCCTTGCTTTACCGATAGACCCTCTATAGGGCCGCAGCAATCGGGGGTCCACTGGTTCGCCGTCGCGAGACTTTACTAACGCGTCGCCGGCCACAGGCAACTTGTCAAATCACCACCAAAAGATAGCCTGCCATCCATGGCGCACAGGCTCCGGATTCTCCACCTATCCGACACTCAATTCCGTGCTTCACCAACCTCCAATGCATGGAGGACAGTCCCACTACTTGGCGAGGCATGGGAGCGCAATCTAGACACCATCTCCACAGAGAGCCCCGTAGACTTGGTTGTCTGCACAGGGGACGTAGCATTCTCCGGACAAGTAGAGGAATACGCAGTCGCAACCCAATTCATAGACGCGACTCTGCGCCAGCTCGAGTTAAAACGTGAGTGTTTTTTCGTCACTCCCGGAAACCATGACATCAACCGTGCGATAGCCAGAGAAGCTTGGAGCCAAGCACGGCAACAACTGAAGAAGAATCAAGCCAAAGCCATTTCACGATGGATAGAAGGAGCGCCGTTAAATGGCTTGGCGCAAAGCGCACGAGATCAGTTGCTTGAGCGACAGAGCGCGTATCGCAATTGGATAAGCAAGGACCTCGGTCGGACTTCTCTAGTACCAGCCGACAGAGAACACCCACCCCTGGGCTACAGGGTTTCACTGCAATTACCAAAATTTCCATTTGAAGTACACGCAATAGGCCTCGACTCTGCTTGGCTAGCAGGCGACGACAAGGATCAAGGCAGTCTCTGGTTAACTGAATCGCAAATTCGCAATCTCGGGACCGATGCGCACGGCGACCCACTCATTGGGTTCCGACTAGCATTAATGCACCATCCGACGAACTACCTTGCTGATCCCAAAGGCAGTCTTCGGCTTCTTGCAAAGAGCGTGGACCTGCTTCTCCATGGCCACCTACATGCATACCAAGCAAAGCTCCAAAGCAAGTTGCCACTCACGCTCGTCGCAGGAAGCCTCCACACTCGCACCTCCTTCCCACAGACTTGCGAGACAATAGACATCTGGCTCGACGACCACGGCATCCCACAGGAAGTCGATGTTTGGGTTCGGCGCTGGTCAGCACAAGCCGGGTGGACCAACGACAGCCAGACATACAAAGGCAGCAAAGACGGGCGACTTCAGTGGCAATCCCCCGAAACAAAGTCTTCAAAAAGCACGGACCCACTGGCCGACTCCTTGCGCACTGGAGCAAAATCTCTCCTCCAGGGCGCAGACAGCCTCCACAAAGGTGGGGATCTTGATAGCGCCCTCCGCATCCTGCGCGACCAAGTCATTCCTATCTACGAGCGACTAAACGACATACGCGCACGCGCCATTGCGCTGACCAAAGCAGCAGATATCCTTGAGCAACGCGGAGACTACGAAGAAGCTCTCAGCACCCTTCGAGAGAAGGTCTTGCCTGTCTTCGAACAACTAGGCGATGCGCGTTCACGCGCATTGGCGCTTGGCAAGATTGCTGACATCCTTGAGCAACGCGGCGATTACGATGAAGCTCTCCGCATTCGTCTCGAGGAGGAAATCCCCGTCTATGAGCGAATCAAGGATGTGCGTTCACGCGCCATAGCACTAAGCAAGATAGCGAACATTCTGGAACAGCGAGGCAACTACGACGAAGCCCTTCGCATTCACCGCGAGGAAGTATTGCCCGTCTTCGAACGTTTAGGAGACATTCACTCGCGCGCGCTAGCTCTGGGCAAAGTAGCAGAGATTCTTGGGCAGCGAGGCAACTACGACGAAGCCCTTCGCATTCTCCGCGAGGAGGCATTGCCTGTCTTCGAACGCCTAGTCGATGTGCGAGCTCGCGCCGTAGCAATTGGAAAGGTCGCCGACATCCTCGAGCATCGCGGTGACTACGACGAGGCCCTCCGCATTCGCCGCGAGGAAGAGATTCCCGTCTATGAACGACTGGGAGATGTTCATTCGCGCGCCGTAGCAATTGGACAGGTCGCCGACATCCTTCAGCAACGCGGTGACTACGACGAAGCCCTTCGCATTCGCCGCGAGGAAGAGCTTCCCGTCTATGAGCGACTGGGAGATGTACGCCTACGTGCCGTTGCACTTGGACAGGTCGCCGACATCCTTCAGCAACGCGGAGACTACGACGAAGCCCTTCGTATTCATCGCGAGGAGGCGTTACCCATCTTCGAGCGCCTAGGAGACGTGCGTTCACGAGCCGTGTCGATGAGCAGGGTTGCAGATATTCTTCAGCGACGTAAAGATTACAATGAGGCTTTGCGCATTCACCGCGAAGAAGCATTGCCCGTCTTTGAACGTCTCGGAGACATTCGTTCAAGAGCCGTAACCCTGGGAAAAATTGCCGACATCCTCCAAACACGTGGCGATCTCGACGAGGCCTTCCGCATTCGGCAACAAGAAGAGCTTCCTGTCTACAAACGCCTGGGCGACATACATTCACAAGCAGTAACCCTAGAAAAGGTTAGCGAAATACTCACGCTGCGCGGCAACCCGAGCGAAGCCCTTCACATACTTCGCCAGGACGTACTGCCAATCTGGAAAAAACTAAGCAACCCCGAAGAACACCAAGCAACACTAAAGAACATCGTAGCACTTAAACACTCACTAAGAAAACCAACTTTTTCAATCCAGTCATTAAGCATCCGCAATATAAAAAACATCTCGTCCATCTCTATCGACTTCACACCAACATCCAGTCTGCCCGGACAATGGCGGTGCATCGCAGGAATTAACGGCGCAGGCAAAAGCACTGTTCTCCAAGCAGTCGCATGCGCATTGCTTGGCGAGCGGCTAGTAACCGAACTTGGAGGGGAACGACTCCAACGCATGCGTCGGCGTTCACACCCCATCGAAAACTCCTCGGAAATTGAACTCCGCATCAGCAATAGCCGCGAAACTTTTGACCTACTGCTCCCACTGGGACCCGACGGCATCGACTTAAAAAAGCTGGAAGCCCATGAGAATTACAAAGCGATGCGCGAATTCTGGGAATGGCGTGCGCAAAACCATCTACTCGTTTCGTACGGCGCCGGCCGCAACCTATCTGAACACGTTCAAGTAGGGATTGGCCAAGACAAGAGTCGCGACGTCCAACGGCAGTTTACTCTTTTTGAGCCCCTAGCCTCAGTAGCCCACGCAGAGGTGCTGACACATCAAGACCGCCTGCAACCGGCAGCGTTCAGGGCCCTCCAATTTCTTCTAGACGAACTTCTGTCCGACAGTCCCGTACAAGTCCTACCGGACAGCGGCATGCTTCAGTTCAGAGTCGAGGGGGCCACAGTAACTACTACCGAACTACCTGATGGATTTCGGGCTCTTATCACTTGGCTTGCCGATCTCTGCGCAAGTTGGCAGGAGAAAGCCCCCGAAGAAGCGGAACTTGGCGACATTTCGCTATTGCAAGGCATCGTACTTATCGACGAGATAGATCTACATCTACATCCTCGTCTCCAACGGACAATTGTCCCTCGACTGCGCCGTCTCCTCCCCGGAGTGCAGTGGATTGCAACTACGCACTCTCCATTGGTATTGGCCAGTTTCGATCGAAACGAGATCATCCCACTTCAAGGACTGTCAGGACAGGCGCGCCCTCCCCTAGATCGACAAATCCTCGGATTTTCCACGGATGAAATCTACCGATGGCTCATGGAAACAGAGCCAAGCAGTGCCGAATTGGATGCCCTCTGGGAAAACAGACAAGACTCCAACAAGGGCGAGTTAGGACTAATCCTCGCACAGTCGCCAGACATGAACGACGAGGACGCGAGGCAGGCCCGCGAGTGGCGCAGGCAACGCCTAGAAGAGGTGCGCAGAAAAAAACAAGATGGCGAACCATAAAACCAACAACAAACACTGACACACCCACACAGCACTTCATCGCCCTTCGACCAAGCCAACTCCGAATCACGACAACAAGTCCCACTCCATGAGAAGCCTTATCCGCCCTCCCGCTCGACTCCCCACGCTAACTCGTGGAGCAGGGGCAAGTCAGCGCATTGAAGACGAACAAAGGCGCAGTCTAGATCCAAAGGCTCCACTTGAGTTCCCTCCGCACTGGAAGGCCGTAGACGTACGCGGCGCACTCCTAGCCATGCACGGCTGGGTTTGCGCCTTCTGCGAGCGAGGACTTGGAGAAGATCGGCGTGGCGATGTGGAACACTTCCGCCCGAAATCCGCAGCAAAAGAAGCCACACACAATGGTTACTGGTGGCTCGCCTATGAGTTTGAGAACTACCTACTAAGCTGCAGCACATGCAATTCAAGCCACAAGCGAACGCTCTTCCCGCTTGAGCAGGGAGCCTCTCATGTTGACTTCAACAATCGCAACCAAATCCACAACGAAGCACGACTATTCATAGACCCAACAGTCGACCCTGTCGCCGACTGGCTGACCGTAGAAATCGAGGACGAGAACAATCTCTGCGAAATCAAACCCACAACAACCGACAGTACAGGAAAACTCAGAGCCACACACAACATAAACCAGCTTCAACTAAACGAAGAAGTCAAGCTCATCCAGCAGCGACGACGGAAATTAGAGTCTGCCCAAAAGGACTACATCCACAGAGACTTCCTCAATCTGCTTGAACAAGCCAGCCATTTCCGTCCTCACGGCTCTACGGTGCGCGCATTCTTACGCATCTATGCCCCAGAAATCCGACTACCGAGCAAGGAAGATGACCTACTCGTATTGCTCACCGACACAAACGAGGAACTAAACGAATACAGTCGCCAGAAGAAAAAAGGGCTCCATCCCTCAGAGCGACACTTTAATGAGTTACTATGGATGCTAGCTGTAATTTGGAAGCATCCACCCGCATTGGATGCGGACGCTATAGAACTTTGGCTCTACACTGTAGGGTGGCGACCGCAGGTATTCTCACTCTATCGGCAACTTTAAAAGTCTCTGCGAAGAACAAATATCCTCACAACCGACTTAGACACAACTCATACAGTTGTAGTTCAGGGCATCCACAGTCTTCCTTCTTTTTGATGAGTCAAGGGAAAGGAGCGAGACTCGCTAGGCAACAACCATTGGCCCCAGAAGCGGAGGCACCAGGAGTCCTGTTGGTTGGCTGCCTCGTGACGGAACTAGAGGCAGTAGGCATTAGGTAGCAACTGCACTTCCACAGGCGCGAGGCACATGCCACTGCAGTCGCGTGCGTGAAGGCCCCTGAGGTTGACGCAAGGCAAGAGCGTACGTGGCCATTTGGCGAATGCGGGGGCATCGAGCGCACATGCCTTCCAGCCCCTATTACTGTGTGAGCAGTGGAATGACGATGCGGTACGCGACGACGGCTGGAGTACGCACGCGCGGCGCTGGACGACGTAGGCATCCTGACAGTGGACGAGACGGACTGCCTGACGAATGGAGCGAAGCCTGCAGGTTGTGGTGCGCCAACACACGGGCACGGTGCTGCTGGGCACCAAGAGCTTCTGGCAGGGCGTAGACATCCCGGGCGCGGCGTGGGGGTGTGTCTTCATCGACAAGCTGCTCCTGGAGCCGGCGTCACGGCCGCTGGTGGCCGCGCGTGAGGAGCCGCTGGCGAAGCGGGCAACGAGTACCTGGGCTTCCTCCAGTACCGGCTGCCGCGAGCGCTGCTGCTCCTGCGTCAGGGCGTCGGGAGGCTCATCCGCTCCACCATGGACCAGGGCATCGTTGTAGTGGCGGCCCCCGGGCACGCGGCTACCGGCCCCTGCTGCTCCAGGCGCTCGCGGGCTACCGCGTCGTCGCGCTGCCATGGGCACAGACGCGGCGGCTGCTGCACTCGGAGCTGCTCCAGATGGGGCTCACCGCGGACACCGCGCGGGTGTGAAGCTTCGACCCTCAGGTTTTTGGAGGAGCGTGGTCACGCTCCTGGTGTTTGAGCTGCGCCTCTTCATTTGTGCAGCACTTTGCGCACCACCAGACTTGCTCTTTGCATGTCTCACACCAGAGAGCGCCGCCGTGCATCTTCCTAAAGGCCTTTAGACAAGCGCAACAATAGACAACAGCGGTCAGATCCTCCTCAGCATCTGGCTTCCGCTTGCTCCTATTGCAACCATCTATGTGACTGTTGCCTTTTCCGCCACAAACCGCACAACCCACAGTCGCCCCCACAGCCGCGATAGCGTCAAGACCAGCAATGAAGCTGTGATAACTGCCCCTTCCCTACCGCGCCAGCCGCTCGCGGTAGCGCGCCTCCAGGGCGGACAGCTCATCCACCCAGGCGCCGTTCGCGCTGCCCGTCCTCGCCTGCGCCAGGACCTCCGCCAGCACGCGCGCGTCCTCCTCCTGCTGCGCGCGCAGCCGCTGGGTCATGTCCCTCGCGGCCTCGAAGACGTCCTGCAGCTCGTCGCCTTCGCGCAGGCCGTGCTGCGGCGGGTGCAGGCGCCCTTCGGCCACCTCACGCATCATCCGCTTGATGCGGAAGAGGGGGCCCGCCATCCGGTGCGTCACCACGATGGTCGCCAGCGCCACCACCACGATGAACGTCACCAGGCAGCCGCCCAGCACCCACCACGTCAGGTGCTGGTGACGCTCCAGCTCCGCGCGCTGCGCGACGATGGCCGCGCGCTCCGCCTCGTACTTGGCGTCGATGGCCTGCGCCTGCTCGCGGAACTGCTTCTCGAACGCCGGGTCGTTCATGTGGGCCATCAGCTCGTTGGAGAGCGTGGCCCCGGACAGCTCGCGGCTCACCTCCGCCGCGGCCGAGCGCGCGTCCACCGCCGTCGCCGTCTCGTGCATCAGCGAGTTCGCCGCGCGCACCAGGAAGATGCCCAGGAGCGCCGCCATCACCAGCGACACACCGACGATGTACGCGGTGAGCTTCAACTGGAAGGGCGCGTCGAGCAGGAAGTTGCGCCAGCGGCGCTTCGTCGTCGGGGCCTGGGCCGTGGTCGTCGTCATGTCTCGCTGCTCCAGTCGAAGGTCGCGGCGGCTTCCTCGATGGCTCGGGGGATCAGGGCCTTCAACAGGTCCGCGGGCGGAGCCCCCGCGGCGTTCACTTCCACCTGTCCCATCAGGGACTGCTCCGGGTACGTCATGCACAACAGTGCCAGACGCAGGCCTCCACTGTCCGTCTTCTGGATCTCCGCCGTGATGCGGTAGCCGTGCACGCCCAGCTTCTTGAGCGCGCCCTTCGCCGCGGCCTTCGACTCCTTCTCCGGCGCCATCTGCGCGCCCCGGCGCACCAGCTTGGAGCGAAGCCGCGCCTCCGTCACCTTCACCAGGTCCGCGGGCACGGTGCCCGTCTTGTCCTTCAGCGCGTCCAGCGACAGGTAGAAGCGCGGCCGGCGCGCCTGGTACGCCTTGATGGCCTTGATGGACTCCGCCACCGCCGCCTGCACCGTGGCGTCCGCCTCCCCCTGCACCGCCTGGAGGCAGTCGAGTCCCTTCGGCTCCAGCAGCGCGCCCAGCCCCTTGGCCACCGCCGCGCGCACCAGCTCGCTCGGGTCCTTGAGGCCGCCGCACAGCGGCGTCACCGCTTCGGGGTCCTCCGTCTGGCCCAACACCAGCGCGGCTTGTGAGCGCGCACGCGGATCCCTTCCCTTCTCCAACTGACGTCCCAGGAAGGTGATGCGCGTGTCCCCCTGCGCCAGTGCGGCGCTCGGCGGCAGGAAGAAGAGGAGCAGGAGTGCTGTCGGCAGCCGCATGGGATGGGCAAAGAAGTGCCAACAGTGTAGCCGCGATTTACCTGTCCACGACAGTTGCCTCTCAGGGCAATCGCGCCCACCTTCGTTGCGCACAAGGGCGGACGTCCTCCCGGGGGAGGACGGCTGGGGTGCGGCGGACCCGAGGCGGGTCACCGCGGGCTGGGGGAGCGATGAAGCGCGGAGTCATCCTGACGGGTGTTCTTCTGCTGGCGGGGTGGTTGAGCGGCTGCCGGGACTCGGACCGCCTCACGTCGGTGGGCAAGCCGCGACCTCCCGGGCCGACGCCGGTGGAGTCCACGCCCACCCTTCCCGACTCCGAGAACTCACAGCCCCCTCCCGGCCGGCCACCGCCGGAGCCGGAGGGGGTGGACCCGCCGCCGCCCGACCCGGAGGCGGAGGTGCTGGACCCCACGCCCATCCCGACGACGGACGGCGTCCCGGGCCCCCTGCCGGGCGTCTACACGGACAAGGGCGAGGCGCCGGTGACGGACCTCATCCGCGGGCTCGTGTCCTTCCCCATCCGCGACCCGGCCGCGCTCGAGGAGCGCATCGCGGACATCTACAAGCCGGGCGGCTCCCGCTTCCGCCAGTACATGACGCCCGCCGAGTGGATGGCGAAGCACGCCCCGCTGGAGAAGGACGTCACCATCGTCACGGACTGGCTGAAGTCCGAGGGCATGCAGGTGCCCTACGTCGCCACCAACCGGCTGCTGGTGCAGTTCGTGGGGACGGTGGCCCAGTTCAACAAGGCGTTCGGCGTGACGCTGCGCGTGCTGGAGCGCAAGTCGCCCCAGGGCGGGAATGATCCGCACGACGTCTACGGCCTCGTGGAGAGCGTCAAGGCCCCCACCTTCGTGCAGCAGCGCATCCACGCCGTCGTGGCGCTGGACCTGCCGGCGGAGACGGGCACGCTGCCCGGCGAGTTCGGCCAGCCGTCCACGGAGCCGCCGAACCCCGTCAGCCGGGGCCTCACGCCCCAGCAGGTGGCGCGCGCGTACAACGTGGACTCGCTCTATGAGCAGGGCCACCAGGGCCAGGGCATGAAGCTGGGCGTGGTGATTGGCGCCAGCTTCCGTTGGAAGGACGTGCGCGCCTTCTGGAAGATGTGGGGCATCGAGCGCGAGGACCCCAAGGTCATCCAGACCATGGAGCCGCCCGTCACGCGCTACCGCGAGGGCACGCTGGACGTGGAGTGGGCCGCGGCGATGGCGCCCAAGGCGGAGGTGCTCGTCTACATGGGCCCGGACGCGCGCAACACGTCCATGCTCTACACGTACAACGAAGCGATTGGCCGGGGCGAGGTGAGCGTCATCACCACGTCCTTCGCCCACCGCGAGGACTCCGAGCCCAAGGCGGTGCACGAGGCCTACAGCCACGCCAGCACCATGGCCGCCGCGCTGGGTATCACCGTCGCCGCGGCCAGCGGCGACTCCGCGGGCGTGGACGTGCCGGGCAACAGCCCCTACGTCACCGCCGTGGGCGGCACGCAGTTGAAGATGAGCGGCATGACGGTGACGGGCGAGACGGCCTGGTATTACTCGGGCTCCGGCATCACCCGCACCTTCGCGACGCCGGAGTGGCAGAAGGGCCTCTTCCCGATGCCCGCCAAGCGCGCGGTGGTGGACGTCGCGCTGAACGCGGACACCGGCTTCTGGTACACGTGGCTGGGCGTCACCACGCCCAACACCGGCACGTCGTTCTCCTCGCCCATCTTCGCGGGGATCATGACGGTGGTGAACGGCGCGCGCGCGGACGCGCAGAAGCCCCGGGTGGGCTGGCTCAACTCGCAGCTCTACACGCTGCCCGAAGTGCAGAAGACGTTCCGCGACATCACCGTGGGCGTCACCGACCGGCAGTACGAAGCCGGGCCGGGCTGGGACATCCCCACCGGCTGGGGCGCCCCCGACGCGGAGGGCCTGCTGCGGACCCTGCCCTGAGCCGGCAGGGACATAGGGCGGACGGGCAACCGGGCCCCGCTCCGGCTGTCATCCCGGATTGACGGGATGCGAATGCATGCGCAGGGCGTGCTGTTCGGGACAGGACCATGTCCCTGCCCCCCCTGCGCGCAGCCCTGTCCTGCCTCCTGCTCCTCGCAGCCGCTTGCGGCAATGCCGTCGCCGGACCGAGCGACGCCGTGGCGGAGAGCCCCTCCACGTCCGCTCCGGGGACCGTCATCCACACTCCGGCCGAGCCCGTGGAGGACGTGGGCCAGGGGCCCGCCACGCCGACGCCCACCGACACGCAGACGTCCGTGGAGACACCCACGGCCGAGGCACCCACGACCGGGACGCCGGTCGTCAGCGCGCCTGCCCCCACGGCGAGCGTGTGCTCGCCGCTCAGCGCGCTGTCCAGCCTGACGGGCAACCTGACGACGTGGCTGCTGACGGCGCCCATCGCCGGGGCCAACAGCGGCGGCTTCAAGGAGCCGGGCGGCACGGAGCTCGCCGCGTTCGAGGGCGCGTTCCGCACGTTGCTGACCGAGGGCCCCACGGCGCGGGTGGTGCAGGACCTGGCGGGGATGGGCTACGGCGTGTCCACCTTCCGCAACGACACGGGCGGAGGGTGGCTGGTGGTGCGTGAGCAGGGGCTGCTGTCGCGGGGCGGCGGCACCTTCATCATCAACCTGTTCCCCGCGCGCGACCTGTGGCTGGAGGCGCCGCACGCGGACTCTGATGAGGGCACGCTGCGTCAGACGGCCACGCAGTTGGTGACGCTGGGCGCGCGCGCGCTGCTGATTACGGGCAGCAACCGCTGCGCCGTCACCACCGCCAGCCCGTGCAGCGGCACCACCAGCGTGTGCGGCACGAAGGGCCTGCGCATCTCCGACGTCGCGCACTACGGCAACAACTTCTTCACCGCCGCGCACCGCGCGCTGCGCGACACGTACCCGGACGCCATCGCCGCCAGCATCCACGGCATGGACGCGGGCACCGGCCCCGAGGCCGCCGTGGTGAGCGACGGCACCGGCGCGCTGCGTCCGGGCGCGCTCTCCAACCGCCTGCGCGACGCGCTCAACACCCACCTGACGGGCACCAAGAAGGCATTCTCCTGCAACGCGGCGGATGACGCGGGCAAGCACCGCACGCTGTGCGGCACCAGCAACGTGCAGGGCCGCATCGACAATGGCGCCGCGGACGCCTGCTACACGGAGGCCGCCGCCGCCACCGACCGCTTCATCCACCTGGAGCAGTCCGCCACGCTGCGCGGCACCGGCGCGTCGTCCCGGGCCGTCATGCAGGCGCTCGCGGACACCGTGCCCTGTACGCTCGGTGGCTCCGGCCTGGGCTGTCAGGCCGTGGCCGCGCTGGACTGCCCGTGAAGTGTCAGGCGGCGGACGTCCTCACCTGGCGTGCCAGACGGCTGCGCGTCGCGTGAAACAGGCGGGCTGATCCGTCCGCGGGTCCGCTCCCAGTGTCCGGGGCTGGGCATTCAGTGACACTGGAGGCCCGAACTTTCGGTTTGGCAGCGGACGCTTCTCATCCGCCGAGAGGGGCAACCCTGGTCGGGTCCGGAGCCCTCCCTAGATTCGAGCGGCCACCATGGCGCTCCTTTCGACCCTGACACTGTTTCCGGCCTACTCCCTCGACACCTCCATCCTGGTGGCGGTGCTCGTGGGCGTGCTCATCCTGGCGCTCCTGACGGAGACGCTCGGGTGGGTCTTCGTGGGTCTCGTGGTCCCCGGTTACCTGGCCTCGGTGTTCGTCATCCACCCGGAGGCGGGTTGCACCGTCGTCGCCGAGTCACTGCTCACGTACGGTCTGGCGCTCGCGTTCTCCAGCGGACTGTCCCGCACGGGGGCCTGGAGCGAGTTCTTCGGCCGCGACCGCTTCTTCGCGGTGGTGCTCGCCAGCGTGGTGGTGCGCGCGGTCAGCGAGACGTGGCTGTTGCCCGTGCTGGGGCACTGGATGGACGAGCGGTGGGGCACGTCCTTCATCGTCGACCGCAGCCTGCACAGCATCGGCCTGGTGCTGGTGCCGCTCACCGCGAACGCCTTCTGGAAGCTGAAGCTGCGCCGCGGCCTGTGGCAGGTGGCGGTGCCGGTGGCGCTCACCTACGTCATCCTCCGCTTCGTGCTGCTGCCCGGCACCAACCTGTCCTTCTCCAGCCTGGAGCTGATGTACGAGGACGTGGCGCAGGACTTCCTGTCCAGCCCCAAGGCCTACATCATCCTGCTGACGACGGCGTTCCTCGCCGCGCGCTTCAACCTCAAGTACGGCTGGGACTTCAACGGCATCCTCGTGCCCGCGCTGCTGGCGCTCACGTGGCTGGAGCCGTTGAAGCTCGTGGCCACCCTGGCGGAGGTGCTGCTGCTGGTCGTGGCCGCGAAGGCGGTGCTGTCCGTGCCGGGGCTGCGCACGCTCAACCTGGAGGGGCCGCGCAAGACGGTGCTCGTCTTCTGCCTGGGCTTCCTCGTGAAGTGGTGCATCGGCTGGGCCATGGGCGCCCGCGTTCCAGGCCTCAAGGTCACGGACCTGTTCGGCTTCGGCTACCTGGTGCCCACGCTGCTGGCGGTGAAGATGCTGCAGAAGCAGGTGATTGCCCGCGTGCTGCTGCCCACGCTGCACACGTCGCTGGCGGGCTTCCTCATCGGCAGCCTCGCGGGCTTCGGGCTGTCGCTCATCGAGCCGCGTCCGGCCACCGCGCTCACCGCGGAGGCGCCGCGCGAGCACGTGCCCGGGCTGGGGCTGGACCAGTCTCCGCTGGGCCTGATGGTGATGGGCCGCGCCACCGCGCGTGAGAGCGACGTGGGCGGGCAGTCGCTGCGGCTGAAGCACGGCGACCTGCGCGAGTACAGCGGGCTGTGGAACGGGCTGGATGCGTGGCTGGAGTCGGGCCGCGCGGAGAGCCTGAGCGCGCTGCGCACGAAGGCGGTGGCGCTGGGGCTGGAGCTGCGCGAGCTGCCGAAGCAGGACGGCGTGCCCGCGCGCTTCGCGCTGGTGGAGCGCGTGGAGGGCGCCGGCAAGGCGGGCTGGGACACGTCGCTGCTCGTCCCCGGCGCGCAGGGGCCGGTGCTGGAGGTGCCGCGTCCCCTGACGGAGGCGCCGAGCGCCGAAGCCGCCGCGCTCTTGTGCGAGCGCGTGAGCTGCCGCGCCATCATCGTGAGCGGCGTGGATTCCCACCGCGCGGGCCTGGTGCTGGGCGACGCGCTGGCGCAGTCGGAGACGCCGCTGCGCCACGCGCACGACGCGCTGTCCTCGCGGGAGCGGGTGCAGTTGCGCGTGGATCCGTCGCTGAAGCCGGGCCAGGTGGTGCTGCATACGCCGGACGGCAAGGCGCCTCGGGGGCTCGACCTGCTGTGGCCGGGCGCGACGGTGACCGCTCAACCTCCGCCGGAGCCCGGCGGCAACTGGGGCGAGTCGCGGGTGAGCGTGCTGCGCGCGGGCGCCTTCGACCTGGCCTCGCTGGTGCTGGCGCACGCCCAGGCGCTGGCCGCGCCGATGACGGAGCGCGACGCGCTGGGCACGCTGATGGTGGCGCCGGAGGTCGCGCGCGTGCCGGCGGTGCGCCCGTCGGACGCGGAGCTGCTGGTGCTGGAGCAGCAGGTGGCCTCGCCGCTGTTGGGCGGCGGGACGGCGGACGTGCCCAAGGCGCTGCGCGCGCGCTGGGCCGGGGCCATGGCGGCACTGATGGGCCTGCGGGTGCACCCGGTGACGGAGTGCGCGGGCGCGACCGGGTGCTGGTGGGTGACGGACGCGGAGGGTACGCCGGGCCGGCTGGGCGCGGGGCTGATGGTGCGCCCGGGCGGCTCGCCGCTCGCGCTGGAGGTGCCGTCACCGGCGCGCGAGGCGGGCACGCTGCAGGTGGCCTCGGAGCTGTGGCACGAGTCGCGCGCCACCGCGCTGGTGTTCGCCACCGCGTCCGGCGACCTGCCCCACCCCGCCACCTTCGGGGAGCTGCGCACGAGCTTCCAGGCGTTCCACCAGGCGGTGCACCGCGCGCTGCCGAAGGAGCAGGGCTGGGTGCTGCACCTGCGCGGCTTCTCCGGCCGGCCGTCCGTGGAGGCGGACGTGCTGGTGGACGTGGGCAGCCCGGTGCTCACCGAGGCGCAGCGGCCCGCGGACCTGGAGCGGCTGTTGTCCCAGGAGGGCCCGCTGGGCTGGCTGGGGCAGCGCGTGCGCTACCACGACGGCTCTCCGGAACTGACGGGCCTCAACGACGCGAGCCCGCAGCAGGTCTTCTCCCGCACCTTCGGCGGGGCGCGGCTGGCCACGCTGTGGCTGTCCGAGCCGCTGCGCGGCGCCTTCGTGGGCCCCCGGCTGGCGGCGGAGGAGCTGGCCCTCACGGGCCTGTTGCCCGAGGAGCCTCGCGAGTCTCCCGAGCGCGCGCTGCTGGGGGACCGGCTGGTGGCGCCGACGCAGCCGGTGTCCGCCGCGCTGAAGGAGCACTTCGCGGAGCTGACCGCGAGCGCGGAGCGCTACGTCGCGCAGCAGAACGTGCATGACCTCCGCGCGCTGGCGCAGACGAAGCGCGTGGGCAACGTGACGCGTCAGGTGAAGTCCGGCTTCAGCGCCGAATACGGCCTGCCCTTCCTCCTGGTGGAAGCGCGGCAGGGCAAGCAGGTGCTGCGCGCCGTCTATTTCCTTCAGCAGCACCCGTCGCCGGCGAAGCGCGCGGAGCTGACCGCGGGTGACGCGGAGCTCGCGAGCACGGTGGACCTGGCGCTGCGGCACCGCCGTCCGGTGGTGCTGACCGGGGAAGTCTCCCGCGAAGAGGCCCGTCGATGAAGACCCGCAGCCGCGCCCTCGTGGCGCTCCTTGGACTGATGGTGGGCCTGGCCCTCATCTGGGGCGCGAGCCTCGCCGTGCTGGGCAACACCGACACGCCCACCGCGCGGCGCGACGCGAAGTTCGTCAACGCCGAGCGCCTCATCTTCTACCGCCTGGAGCCGGGCCGGGAGATGCGCGTGCGCGTCCCCGCGGAGGCCGAGGAGCTGCTCATCGTCACGCACGAACTGCTCCCGGACGGCACGCCCTACGCGCCGGAGAAGCAGTACCAGTACGGCCTCAAGGCCATCCTGCGCGGGCCGGACGGCGTCCTGCTGGAGCGCTCCATCTTCACGCGCACGCGCCAGAGCAAGGGCCAGCCGCAGGAGGACGGCACGTTCCTGCAGGAGAGCGCCTTCACCACGCACGCGGACCAGCAGGTGACGGACGAGCGCGAGTTCGTGCTGCGCCTGCCCAAGGAGCGCCCGGAGTACTCCGTGCTGTACCTGCGAGCCGCGGGCGCGAACGACACGCTGCTGGCGCGCGTCTACGTCCGCGCGCACCGGACGCTGCCGCTGCTCGCGTCGCAGAAGCTGGCCCAGGCCCGCGCGGAGGTGCGCGCCGGGCGCGCCACCTTCGAGCCCTTCGAGAAGCTCTCCTCCGACACGCGCCGCTGGCTCGCCGAGGAGCACTGGGAGCGCCTCAACGCGGAGGGCGAGGCGGGCACGGACTACCAGATCGAGCCCGTCTACCGCACCGCCTACCGGCTGCCGCTGGTGGAGGCCACCGAGTCCGTGCAGGAGCGCCTGGGCGCGGGCCGCGCCGTGGCCATCAACGTCACCGGGCCCGCGAAGCCGGTGCTGTGGCTGTGGAGCGACGCGACGGACGCGAAGGCGCAGCCGCACGGCCCCGTGACGGTGCGGACCCTCTCCGCGGACGGCACCGCCCACACGATGGAGCTGCCGGGCCCCGTGGCGGGTTCGCCCATGTCGCATCCGCTGGAGCTGCCGGAGGGCGTGCACACGGTGATGGTGCGCAACGACGGCCAGGAGGACCTGCGCTACACGGTGGAGGGCCCCTTCGAGTCGTGGCTGCTGCCCGCCGAGTCGCGCCCCCAGGCGGGCGTCGCGTCGGAGGGCCGCGTGGCCTTCCTGCCGGACACGCGCCGCACGGAGGCGTTCGCCACCGGCCCGGCGTGCCCGGTGCTGGAGCTGGACATCGACCCGCGCATGGACGCGGTGGGGCGGCTGGTGCGCATCGACGCGCGCTCGCTGGACCGCGCGCCCTCGCGCGAGCCGCTCAACCTGCGCCTCACGGTGCTGGATGCGCAGGGCCAGTCCCTGGGACAGGCCTCGCTGGACGCGACGCCGGAGCCCGCGCCGTTCGAGAGCGCGGCCCTGGTGCCGCTGCCGGGCGGCGCCCTGCCCTGCACGCCCGTGGCGGCGGCGGACCCGGACGCGGGCTCGGGAGAGGTCACGGACCTGCCGGCGTGGGTGTCGGGCGCGGCGAGCGCCCGGGTGTTCCTGCCGATGGGGGCGCGCAAGCTGCGCGTGGAGGCGCCGCGCACGACCATCGTGCAGCTCTACAGCTTCCTGTCCAGCGGTCAGCCGATCGCGGCGTCCGCGCCGTACACGAACGACGCGCTCACCGGCGTGCGCTGGCGCAACGCGCCCGTGGACCAGCGCGCGTGGCACCCGATGCGCCCGGCGAACCTGAACGCGCTGATGCAGGGCGGCGCGCGGATGGAGCTGCTCAGCCAGGTGCGCCTGGAGCCCGTGGGCCCCCAGGAGGAGACGCCTCCGCCGTCGGGTGACGCGGTGGTGGTGCGCCCGTATGGCTCGCCGTCGGTGGTGGAGGTGCTGGAGTCCGGGCCGGAGGACACGGTGGACCGGGTGAAGGCGCTGTCCACGGTGCTGGAGCCGGGCCGCGCGGTGCGGGCGCGCTTCGACGCGCGCACGCCCACCCGTCCTGAGGTGCGCCTCTCGTTGAAGGACGCGGCGGCGCTGGGCAACGAGGTGGAGGTGCTGCTCGACGGAGAGCCGCTGCACCGCTTCACCGTGCGCTCCACGCGGGCGCGGGAGCTGCTGCCCCCGCTGCCGCCGGGTGAGCACGAGGTGCTGCTGCGCTCCACGGCGCCGGGGCTGACGGCGCTGCTCAACCGGCCTCCCGCGGCGGGCAGCGGCCTGCGCTCGCGCACGGTGTATCCGGTGGGCCAGGGAGGGCTGCGCGTGCCGGTGCGCAAGACGGGCCCCGGCGCTGTCACCCTCAACGTGGTCGTCTACACGCCGGTGGCGGAGGGCGCGACCGAGCCCCAGTTGTCCGTGACGGTGGATGGCGGCAACCCGGTGCGCCGAGCCAGCGTGCTGGTGCCGCACGTCACGCGCGCCGAGCGCACGGTGGTGCTGCCGGCCTCCGAGCGCGAGCCGGCCATGCCGGTGGGCCGCCCGGGCGTGAAGTGGTACGCGCGCACGGTGCCGGTGACGCTGGGCGAGGACATCGCGCCGGGCATGCACACGGTGCGCATCCAGGCGCTGGGCGCCGGCCCCATGTGGGCGCGGTTCTTCATGTTCGGCCAGGCGGTGGAGAACACCGCGCCGCGCATGTGGAACCGGGGCGGCTGGCAGCCGGACGAGGACATGTTGTGAGCTTCCTCGGGAAGACCGGGTCGTGGCGCCCGCTCGTGGCCGCGGGAGTCGTGTCCGTGCTGGGCGCTGGCGTGAATGCCCATGCCCAGACAGCCATCCCCGCGAAGGGCGCCACGCGGCCCGCGCCGGAGCGCGTCCCCCAGGAGGATCCATCCGTGAACGTGCCCGAGCAGTCAGGGTGCCGCGTGGACGCGCGCTTCTCCGGGCTGTGGCCCCGCGCGGACGCCGTGACGTTCCACCCCACCACGCTGGAGGAGCGGACGGCGTTCGCGAAGCTCATCCCCGCGTTGCTGGCCGCCGCGCCGGAGCGGAAGGACGTGCCCCCGGAGCTGACGAACGTGGCCGCGTCCGTGGGCTTCTTCCTGGAGACGTGGACCACGCCGCGCGACACCTTCTGGGTCTTGCGGGAGCGGCCGGACGGCTACCACGGCGCGGGCGCGTATGTGATTCGCACGGGCGAAGCCACGAACGACGTGGTGCAGGTGCCCCACCCCTACTTCGACATCGGCACGGAGGACATCGGCTCCAGCCTCTTCTCCTGCCCGCCGGAGGGCCGCGCGCCGCGCCTGTTCATGACCGCCACCGCGCACCGCTACAAGGGCACGCCCGGTGAGACGCCCGAGGATCCAGAGCACCCCGCGGACGTCGCGCACAACCCGGAGCACCTCTTCCAGAGCGTGACGGACCTGGCCGCGCGGCAGCTCGTCTCGCCGCGCGTGGTGCAACTGCACGGCTTCGGCGAATCCAAGGTCCAGAAGGGCCGCACGGAGAAGCTGGCCGCGGTGATCAGCGACGGGACGCGCAGGCCCGGAATGTGGGCCCGGAAGGTGGCCGCACCGCTGGAGGAGGCGCTCGGCCCAGGAGTGAAGCTGTTCCCGACCGGGGTGCAGGTGCTCGGCGGGACGCAGAACGCGCAGGCGCGTCTGCTCCAGGCCTACCCGCAAGCCCGCTTCCTGCACCTGGAAATGTCATCCCGTACGCGCAAAGCGCTGGTGACCCCGGCGCGTCTGGCCCTGCTGGCCCAGATTCTGTTCGCACCCTTGGAGGACTGAGCGCCGATGTTTCCTGTTCGACGCCGCGCCCGTTACACCCTGCTCGTGGGAGCGCTCGCGGCGCTGCCCGTCATCGCGCAGCCCGCCGTCTCCCAGCCGTCCGTCATCGCTCGCAGTGAGGAGGGCATGACCTGGCAGCCGCGCGCCATCCGGGGACCGGTGGCTCTGGAGGACCTCCGGGGCCACGCGCCCTATGTGCCTGGCGGCGTGCCGCAGGTGACGGGCGCGATGGAGGTGACGTCCCAGAAGGGCGCGGCCGTGTGGCTGGGCCCGCTGGACGTGGTGCGCGTCACCGGCCCCGCCGGGGCGCTGCGCTTCACCCGCGTGCCTTTGTCGGAGGGCGGCGAAGCGCCCGAGCTGCGCGTGGAGGAAGAGGGCGTGTCGGAGCGTCCGGGCCGCTGGTACCTGGCGGAGCCCATGGGCGCCGGCAGCATCTGGTGGGTCACGGCGACGAAGAACGCCCGCATCGTGGTGGAGCGGCCCACGCACACGTCCACGGCGAGCACCGAGGAGCGGATGCGGGACGCGCTCCTCCAGTGGGTGGACGGCAAGGGGCCGCGCCCGGCGCTGGCGTTCGACGCGGCCACGCGCGCGCGGCTGGACGTGGACGCGGCGTTGGAGGCGGAGCTCGTGAAGGACGAGCCTGCGTCCTCGGCCTTCCGGACCGCGGTGCGCGACTGGCGCAAGGCCTCCGCGCTGCGCGAGTGGGCGCTGGTGTCACCGCTCTACGGCCGGGCGGTGCGCGTGGAGCGCCCGCGTCCCACCGGCACGGAGGTGGTGCTGGACGGAATGGACGCGCCCTGGGTCCGCCCGGAGGGGAGGGGCTCGGTCTGGGCGATGGAGATGGAGGGCCCGGGCGTGCTGTCACTGGAGGCGCGCGCCGTGCTGGGCAACGGCTCGCCCGCCGAGGCGCCGACGGTGGAGGTGTACGGCGTGGGCGGGGTGCTCGCGCAGGCGCAGCTCACGCCGCAGCCCGCGTGGGCGGAGGCGCCCGAGGGCGCGGCGCTGCCGGACGGGCGCACCGCGCGGGTGCTCGCGTCGGGTGAGCGCGTGGGCATCGCGGAGGAGATGCGCGTGGCGCTGCCTCCGGGCAAGCACAACTACCGGGTGAGCTGGAAGGGCCCCGCGCCGCTGCTGCGTGCGCGCGTCGCCACGCGCCGGCCCACGCTGTCCGAGGCGCTGTCGCACCAGACGCACTGGACGGAGCTGGCGGAGAAGGCGTGGGAGGTGGTGAAGCAGGACCCCGCCGCCCGCCCTTCGCTGCTGCGCCAGCGGCTGGTGGCGCTGATGCCGGACCTGGCGCGCGGCACGTACGGACGCATCAAGACGGAGGGCCTGTCACCGCTGCTGACCGTGATGGCGGCCCTGGTCGACGGCGACACGGACGTGGCGGTGGAGGCGCTGAAGGGCGCGGATGCGTCGCCGCTCGCGTGGCACCTGCGGTTGCTCACCGCGAAGAAGCTCCTGGACGCGAACAAGCCGGACGTGGCGCACGCGCTCCTGGGCACCGCGCCCGCGCTGCCGGAAGCGGGCTTCCTCACCGCCGAGGCGTCGGAGCTGGTGGCCCGCCTGCCGCTGGGCGACCCGCTGCGCAGCCGCGAGCTGGCCGCGCTGGAGCTGGCGTGGCGCGCGGATCCGCTGTCGGAGGACATCCGCCGCGGCTACCGCACCGCATGGTGGCGCGCGAGCCGCTGGTCGCAGGTGACGCCCGCGCCCCGCGACGACGGGACCGAAGTGAAGGTTTCGCACTGGCTGGACCTCCAGGGCCTGGAGGCGGACGCGTCGATGACGGGCAGCGCGCTGTGGCCGCTGGCCGCGGGCGGCACCACGCACGTGCGGGCCACGGGGCTCGCCGAGGCTCCCCCCCTGCTGCGCGCCTACGTGATGACGCCGCCGGGCGCGAAGGTGAATCCGGTGCTGCGTGTGGGTAGCAACGCCTTCCCGCTGCTGCCGCTGTCGGCGGTGGAGCCGGTGGAGATTGCCCTGCCGCCGGGTGAGCACGCCCTGAAGCTGGAGGGCGTGGAGGGCACGCGCGCGTTCCTGTCGCTCGCGCCCGCGAAGGCAGAGGCGACGCCGGGCGAAGTGGGCTACGTGCGCTCGCAGTGGCCGGTGAAGGTGGAGAAGAAGGCGGTGCGCTTCCGGGTGCCGGACGCGAAGCTGCCGTCGCCGGTGCGTGTGCAACTGCGTCCGTTGAATGCCACGCCGGGAAAGCCGCTCGTGGTGCGCATGAACACGGACGTGGGCCATCCGCGCAGGCTGGTGCTGATGCCCACGGCCGCCAGCCCGCGGCACGTCGCGCTGGACGGAGCGAAGGGCACGTCATCCGCGCCGGTCTCAGCCGTGGTGACACTGCCCGCGCAGGCGCGCGAGGTGTGGTTCGAGCCCGAGGACCCGAAGGCACAGCTCGCCGTCTCGCTGTCGGTGCGCCGCGCGGAGGTCGCCACGTCCGAGGAGCCCCCTGCCCTGCCGCAGCAGCCGCAGGCGGGCACGGCGTACGAGACGCTCCAGGCGCTCTCCCGAGCGCTGCGCACGGGGCCGGATGAAGTGGAGCCGCGCCTCGCACGCGCCGAGCTGCTCTCATCTCTTCAGGAGGACGGCTTCGCCCGCGCGGACGTGGGCCGGCTGCTGGACGCGCAGGCGAAGCTGACGCCGGAGCAGCAGCGGCGCCTGCTGGCGCTGATGGACCGCCTGTCGCAGGCGGCCCCGCGCACGGTGCGCTTCGCACAGGCCATCACCCAGCCCACGCTGGTGTCACCTGCCTTCCCGGCGTTGGACACGGGCAGCGCGAAGCTCACGGCCACCAGCGCCTCGGCGCGCAACAGCGGCACGGGCGCGCAGGGCAATGGTTCGCTCGCTGCCACAAGCACCTCGGCACGTAACGGCAGCACGGACGCGCAGGGCAATGGTTCGCTCGCTGCCACAAGCACCTCAGCGAGCAACAGCGGCACGGCCGCGCAGGGCAACACGTCGCTCGCCGCGCTCAGCGCGCAGGTTCGCGAAGGCCACACGGCCGCGGCGCTCTCAGCGGTGTCGGGAGACAAGAGCCTCGCGGGCCGCTACCTCCGGGCCCGGCTGCTGTCCGCCTCGGGTGAGGACGCGGCGGGTGCGCTGGCCATGGCGGCGCTGTACCGCGAGACGGGCCTGCCCCAGGTGGGCCTGGAAGCGCTCGGCATGCTGGAACGGCTTCAGGACTCGCCGCAGGCGTGGAAGGACGGCGGTGCTCCCCTGGGCGCGGCGCTCGCGAGCCAGCTCCAGGCCTGGGCGGATCACCCGGATGTCCGCCGCATGCGCTTCACCGCGGGCCGCTGGACCCGCTGGGAAGGACTTCGCGACGCGGAGGAGACCGCGGGCTCGCTCGTCGCCACTTCAGAGGCCGGCACGGACGACGAGGACGTCGCCATGTCCGTGCGCAAGGCGCTGCTCGCTCCCCCGTGGAAGCTGTCGGAGGCGAAGCTGCTGCCCGCCGGTGCTTCGCGCGTCATGAGCCTGGTGGTGAAGCAGCCCCGGCCCCTCGGCGCGGAGGTTCTCTGCGGCACCACCCCGCGTCCGGGCGTGGACGCCGCCGGCACCTGCGCCTTCGCGCTCCGCGTGGACGGCCGCGTGGTGCGTGAACTCCAGGTCGCCGAGGGCGAGACCGCCATCCTGGGCACGCGCCTGGACGTCCCCGGCCGCCACCAGGTGGAAGTGGTGATGGCGCGCGCCGAAACGCAGCAGACCGGCCTGGTGCGCTTCGTGGAGTCCGAGGAGGCCACCGCCAACGCCCGCGTCGTGGCCGCCCCGCAGCCCCTCTCCCTCCTGCGCAGCCGTCCGGGCGCGCCGGTGGTGATGACCGTGCTGGGCCCCACCGCCCTGCGCGTGCGCGCCACCGCCCTCGCCCCCGCCGCGGGCCGCGAGCTGCTCCTGCGCAGCACGCCGCTGCCCGCCGGTGACGGCACCGGCGGCTCCAGCGCGGAGGAAGGCCCACTCATGCACCTGGGCCTGCCCGAGGACGCCGACCCCGGCCTCCAGGGCGCGTCCCAGCCGCTGGGCCGCATGGGCGAGACGTGGCTGCTGCTGCCCTCGCGCGGCCCGCACCGCGTGAGCCTGGAGTCGCCCGCCGGTGAAGCCCTGGTGCAGGTGCAACTGGGTGTCGCCTCGGATCCGAGCGCGCTCGCGGCCCCGTCGTGGGCCCAGGGCACCACGGGCCTGGAGCCCCTGCCCTGGCCCGCGCTGCCGCCCAGCCTGTCGCTCCTGCCCGAGGGCATGCCTCCGGAAACGCGCACCGGCGGCCTGGGCATGCTGTCCGCGGAGATGGGCTACCGCAGCGAGGACGTGCAGGAAGGAGAGCTGCTCAACCGCCCGCTCCAGACGGGCCTGGAGGTCCGCCTCTCCCTGCGCCGCGAGCTGTCCCCGGGCCGCGCGTGGCTGCGCTTCACGCCCGAGGCGCGCTACCCGCTGAACCAGTCCGCCGTGTTCGGCGGCACCGTGGCCGGCTATGTGAATCAACTGCCCGGCGACCTGCGCCTGTCCATGCAGGGCTCCGTGTTCTCGCAGACCATCGACGGCGCGATGCGCTGGAGCGCGCGAGGCCGCGTGGCGGCGGACCGCTACGTGCGCCTGTCCCCGGACGTGGGCCTCATCCCCGGCCTGGGCCTGACGCTGGAGTCCATGCAGGGCGGCAGCGCGGTGGACGCCACGCGCTACGACCAGAACGTCTACTGGCTCTACGGCAAGGACCACCCGCGGCGCCTGTCGCCCCGGCTGTCGCTGCGCTGGCAGCCCTTCCAGGACCACGTGGCCACGCTGGGCATGTCCGCCGTGAGCAACGCGAACGTCTACACCGTGGACAACGCGGGCGCCTACGCGAGCTGGGCGGCGCTCCTGGGCGGCAAGCTCCAGGGCACGCGCGTGGAGCTGGGCTACGGCGCGTCGCAGCGCTTCCAGGATGATCACCGCGCCACGGCCTACCTGCGCCACCGCGTGTCGGGCCGCGTGGACTGGAACGTGTGGATGGGCAAGGGCGGCAACCGGCTGATGCTCTTCGCCGAGGACCGCGCCTTCCTCTCCGGCCCGTACGGAATGCAGAACATGTTTTCACTCGGAGCGCGGTGGGATTGGACGGGTGGACGTGGGCTCCAGGACGTCACGCCCACCGAGGAGGAGTTCGAAGAGCTGCTCGATGAACGACGTTTGCAGCCTTGAGGAGGGGGGAGCTGTCGTGATCCGAACGCGGGCCTGGGGGGACCGGGCAGGTTTCTCAAGCAATGAATAGCTCTGGCCGCGACATGCACCTGGCGAACGAACCTCTCGAGTCCCAACTGCTGGAAGCCCTGCCGCCGCTGCACCGCCGCGTGCGCGGGGCCCTGGTCGAAGCCCTGGCCCAGCGTCTGGTGGAATCGTGCCCTCGCCCCGCTGGACTGGACGGGCTGGCCCCGTGGCTGGGCGTGGCCCTGGAGGCCCTGGAGACGGAGCTGGCCGCGGTCCACGCGGAGATCGTCCAGTTCACCCGTCAGCACAATGAGGCGCAGGACGACGCCGCCCGCCGCCAGGTGCTGGTGGAGCACATCCGGGCCACGGTGAAGGACCGCAAGGACCGCAAGGAGGACCTGCGCGCCCTGGACCGGTGGATGGGCTTCGACGCCCTGCGCGAGCGGCTGGAGAAGCGCCGCCACAAGCTGCTGATTGAAGAAGAGACGGCGCTCCGCGCGCTGACGGGAGTGCTGGGCACGGCCCACGCGCAGGAGCTGCAACCCGCCGCCGTGCCGCTGGCGAGGCAGCTCCTGGACCGCGCCGTGGACGCGCCCCGGGCGCAGAACCGCTTCGCCGCGCTGGAGGCCTTCCGGCAGCTCGCGCGGACGGTGCCGGGCGTCGCCGCGTCGCTGCCCGAAGTGGGCCCCACGCTGACGAGCCTCGCGGGCCAGGAGGACGTGAGCCCGTTCTTCCAGGCGGAGGCCCTGCGCGCGCTGCTCACGGTGGACGCGCTCACGGGCCTGGCCCTGCTGCGCCAGCGGCTGCGCGCGAAGGCCCCGTCGGAGAAGGACTTCCTCTTCCGCCGCCAGGTGCTGGAGCAGTGCGCGCCGCTCTTGTCGGAAGAGCACCGCATGCCGCTGCTCACCGAGGTCGCGCACCACGACCCGAGCGAGTACGTGCGCATGGGCCTGTGCGCCCTCATCGCGCAGCGCCCGGACGGACAGCCGCTGCTGCGCCGTCTGGCGGGCCTGGAGCAGGTGCCGGCCGTCGCGGGACAGCCGCTGTCCGAGCCGAGCCCGCGCGTGCGCACCGCCGCCGTGCTGGCCGCGGTGGACGCGGCGCTCGCGGCCCCGAAGGTGAAGGGCCCTGCCCTCCAGGTGCTGGTGGACGTGCTCGGCCGTGACACCGCGCCGCTCGTGCTGCGCGTGTCGTGCGAGCGCTCCGCCGCGCTGGCGGAGTCGCTGGGCGCCGCCGGCCTGGGCCCCGCGCACGCGGCGCTGCTGGACGCGGTGGAATCGCTGACGACGCAGCCGGGCGCCACCGGGCCGGTGGTGGAGGCCGCGGCCGCGGCGGCGCAGGTGCTGCGCCGGGTGAAGGACCCCGTGCGCCAGGCGTGGACGGCGTTCCTCGCGGGCCGCGTCTCCAAGCTCCGGCCGGGCAGCCGCACGCGCATCCCGCTCCAGCCCGCGCCGGAGAACCTGCCGCCGATGCCGGAGGGCCCCGCGTGGCTGGGCGCCATCCTCGCGGACCTGTCGCAGGACGGGCATGGCCTGTACGCAGAGCGCACGGACAAGACGCTGACGCTGTGGCACGGCGACCGGCAGGAGCGCCGCCTGTGGCGCGTGTGGCACGAGCTGGGCCGCCCCGCGCCGAACAAGCGCCAGGCGTTCCTGCACACCACCGGCCGCGTGATGTCCGGCACGCTGCGCGCGCACCCGGGCCACCTGGACGAAATCACGGAGACGCTGGTCCCCGGCGAGCGCGTCCACGTGGCGAGCCAGGGCAGTTGGGGCCGGCACCTGCCCACGGTGGATGACCTGCTGGACCTGCCGCTGTCGAAGGACGGCAAGGTCCACCTGTTCAGCAGCCACGGCGAGACGGTGCTGGTGCCGCCCGCCTCGCGACTGCGCCGGCTGACGAACCGGCTGAAGGTGTCCAAGGACTACCGGCGGCTCGCGTCGCTGCGGCTGGACTCGCTGGGAGGCGAGGAGCCCCGCGAGCGCCGCCGCTTCGTGGAGCAGGTGGAGCGCGAGCTGGGCGTCCAGGTGCGCTTCACGCCGTACGGTCAGCACAAGCAGGTCCCCGCTCCGCTCGCCACGCTCTTCCACGAGCCGGAGCCCGCGCCGAAGCCGGCGTCCACGCTGCACACGCCCGCGCTGCTGGGCCTGCAGAGCGGGTTCCTGGCGCTCCTCACCGAGCGCATCATGGAGAACGAGGGCTACTTCCTCGGCATGGGAGGCAACGGCATCGCGGCGCTGGGCCTCTTCACCGCGGCGCTCTTCTCCATCTTCCTGGGCGACACGTACGTGAAGCGCCAGAACGTGCGGAAGTCGCGGGAGAAGATCCCGCTCGTCATCGGCGGCTGGGGCACGCGCGGCAAGTCCGGCACGGAGCGCCTGAAGGCGGCGCTCTTCTCCGGCATGGGCTTCGAGGTGTTCGCGAAGACGACGGGCTCGGAGGCGATGTTCGTGCACAGCGCCCCGGGCGCCGGGCCGTCCGAGTTCTTCATCTTCCGCCCCTACGACAAGGCCACCATCTGGGAGCAGAAGGACATGGTGGAGCTGGGCGCGCGCCTGGGCACGGAGGTGTTCCTCTGGGAGTGCATGGCGCTGCAGCCCAACTTCGTCGAGCTGCTCCAGAACGACTGGATGAAGGACGACTTCGCCACGCTGACCAACGCCTATCCGGACCATGAGGACATCCAGGGCCCCGCGGGCATCAACGTCGCGTCCGTCATCACCAACTTCATGCCCAACGGCGGCCGGGTGGTGACGACGGAGGACCACTTCCTCCCCCTCTTCAAGCAGGCGGCGAAGGAGAAGGACACCACGCTGCTGCACAGCGCGTGGTGGGAGGCGGAGCTGATTCCGGAGGAGTTCCTCGCCCTGTTCCCCTACCGCGAGCACCCGCGCAACATGGCGCTGGTGGCGACGCTGGCGGAGCAGCTCGGCGTGTCGAGGCCGTACGCGCTGGCGCTGATGGCCGAGCACGTGCAGCCCGAGATTGGCGTGTTGAAGGTCTTCCCGCCGGCGAAGGTGCGCGGGCGGCAGCTCCAGTTCATCAACGGGCACTCGGCGAACGAGCGCACGGGCTTCATGAACAACTGGATCCGCACGGGCCTGGGGGACGTGGACCCGGACGCGAACCCGGAGCGCGCGGTCATCACGGTCATCAACAACCGCTGGGACCGCGTGTCGCGCTCGGAGGTGTTCGCGCGCATCATGGTGGAGGACGCGCCCGCGGACCGGCACGTGCTCATCGGCACGAACCTGGAGGGCCTCCAGAAGTACGTGCGCGACGCGTTGGACCGGCACCTGTCGAGCACGGAGGTCGTCGCCGCGGAGGAGGTGGCGAGCCCCGAGGGCCAGGCCCGCGCGGAGGCGCGGCTCGCGAAGGAGCTGGCGAAGCTGAAGGTGCCGCGTCCCACGACGGCCACGTTCCTGGACCGGCTGGAGCGGTACGCGGCCGGCGCCGGGCTCCATGCGACGCCCACGCTGGCCCTGACGGCGGCGGTGGAGAAGGCGCTGGAGGGCGGAGACGACGAGGTGGGCGTGGAGAAGGTGCGCCGCGCGCTGGAGCGCGAGGTGGGCCCGCTCATCGACGAGGCGCTGTCTCCGGCGACGCGCGTGCAACCGCAGCCCCTGCCGGAGGTGCTCACGGCCGCGACGAAGGACGAGGTGCGCGAGCACGCGCTGTACCTGCTGGCCCGCATGGCGGTGCACGCGCGGCTGAAGGCGCTCCTGCCCCGGGGCGAGGCGGACGCGCAGGGCCGCGTGAAGGCGTTCCACGCGAAGTTCCGCGACGCGTACCGGGCCATGATGCTGGAGCAGTTGGTGCCGGTGTCCGACTCGCAGGCGACGGGCGACCAGGTGGTGGACGCGTGCGCCCGCGCGGTGGCGCCCGGGATGCAGGTGAGCATCATGGGCGCGCAGAACATCAAGGGCACGGGCCTGGACTGGGTGTACCGCTGGATGGCGCTGGACCGGGTGACGACGGCGCTGAAGGCGCTGGAGGGCACGTCGGTGGAGGCGCGGCGGCGGGCGCTGGAGTCGCTGGAGACGTTCGACGACTCGGGCTTCGTGGACGCGGGCCTGGCGCGCACGGTGCTGCCGGGGCTCGTCGGCAAGGCCGCGTCGCCGGACGAAGCGGACCGGCTGCGCAAGCTGGCGGAGCGCGCGCGGGCTCGGCACGAGCTGAAGATTTCGGCGCTGACGCACACCGCGGCGGGCGGCGCCACGCAGGTGGTGGTGCGCAAGCTGGAGAAGGTCTTCGACTACCTGGACAGCGTGACGCGCCGCCGGTTGAGCGAGATGTTGCTGGAGGACCTGGAGACGGGCCGCGTGTCGCATGCGCGCGCGGCGGTGGAGACGCGCAAGCTGTACGAGCGCCAGAAGGGCGGCTGGCTCTTCCGCGGCCTCAAGAAGCAGCCGAAGCTGGCGCCGGTGGTGGAGGCGCCCACGCCCGCCATGCCGGCCCCCGCGGAGGTGGTGTTCAAGACGACGGTGGAGCGCCCCGGCGCCAAGGTCCCGGTGCAGGTGCATCACGTCCCCCTGGACACCAACGCGCTGGCGAAACTCGACGGCCCCGTGCTGCTGCGTGACGAGCCGCTGAAGAAACAGGGACCGGACGTGCTGGGCCCCGAAGCGGCGGATGACGCAGGCGAGCCGCTGTCCTGAGTCCCCCCGAGCGAGACACCCGAGGAGCGATGTTCATGGAGGAGAGCCCCATCACGGACGCGATGCTCGGGGAGCGCGTCCCTTCCCTCCCCCGCCTCAGCGCGGTGGAGCCCCTGCCGCGCGGGCGCGTGGAGCCCCTGTGCGTGGAGGAGGTCCGGAGTCTCGCGGCCTTTGATGCATTGGAGGTGGAGTGGAACGCGCTGGTGAAGCGCGCGGACGACCAGGTGTTCCACCGGCACGAGTTCGTACGCTGCTGGGTGGCGAGCTTCGCGCCCGGCGCGGCCCTGCGCATCCTCACGGCGAGGAACGCGCTGGGCATGCTGGTGGCGGTGCTGGCGCTCCAGGAGGAGCAGGGCCACCAGTACGGCGTGCCGGTGCGGCAGTTGTCGTCGCTGACGAACAAGCACTCGTGCCGCTTCGACCTGGTGGCGGACGAGCCCCGGCGCGCCGCGGTGGCCTTCCTGTCGCATCTGCTGGGTGACCCGAGCTGGGAGGTGCTCCGGCTGTCGGACGTGCCGGAGGGCGGCGCGGCGTGGGAGCTGCTCCAGGCGGCGAGGGGCGCGGGGATGCCCTGCGGCGCGTGGCCGAGCGCGCGCTCGCCCTACCTGATGTTGCCCTCCACGGTGGCGGCGTGGACGAAGGGCCGGAGCAACGCGAAGCCGCTGCGGCGAAGGCGCAGGCGCCTGGAGGAGAAGGGCCGCGTGGAGGTGGAGCGCGTGTCCGGCGTGGAGGGCCTGGACGGGAAGCTGGAGGAGGCCTTCGCGCTGGAGCGGAGCGGCTGGAAGGCGCGGGAGGGCACGGCCATCGCGCAGGCGCGGCACCGCCGGGACTTCTACACGGGGCTCGCGCGCACGGCGGCGGAGCGCGGCTGGCTGGGGCTGTACTTCCTGAGGCTGGACTCGCGTCCCATCGCGTTCCAGTACGGGCTGGAATACGCCGGCCGCTATCTGGCGATGAAGCCGGGCTACGACGAGGCGTTGGCGGAGGTCAGCCCGGGGCACCTGCTGACGGAGGAGCTGATCCAGGACTGCATTGGAAGGGGACTGGGAGAGCTGGACCTGTTGGGGGACGACGCCCCCTACAAGCGCGAGTGGACGAAGCAGGTCCGGCAACACCACTGGTTGTTCATCTACCGGGACACCTGGATGGGACAGACCTTGCACCGGTCGAAGTTCCGCTGGGCTCCGGTGGCGAAAAGGATGGTGGGCAGATGGGTCCGACGGCGCTGACGTTCTACCGGGCCGCGAAGCGGCTCCAGGCGCTCCCGAGGCTCGCGAGCGTGGTGGCCACGGTGGGCGACCGCATCCACAACAGCCACGTGGACCGGAAGGCCACGCTGCACCCCTCGGTGGAGCTGGGCTACGGAGGCATCGGCGTCATCATCGCGCCGGGCGTGGAGATTGGAGAGAAGAGCTTCATCTCCCAGAACGTGAGCCTGGAGCCCCTGCCCGGCGTCGTCGGCGTGCCGCGCGTGGGCCGCGACGTCTTCATCGGCGTGGGGGCGCAGGTGCTGGGCCCGGTGGTGATTGGCGACGGCGCGAAGATTGGCGCCAACGCCATCGTGATGGAGGACGTGGCGCCGGGGGCCACCGTGGCGGGGATTCCCGCGCGCGAGCTGAAGCGGCAGGCGCCGCCCACGGGGACGTGAGGGCTCAGCCGCCCTTGGGCATCTTCAGCGCCATCGCGACCAGCGAGAGGGTGAGGTCCTCGGGCTGGTAGGGCTTGAAGGGGTTGAGCGTCGTGCCGGTGGAGTCCAGGTGATCCAGGCCGGACAGGGTCACGGACTTGGAGCCGGGGATGAACGCGTCCTGCGGGAGCACCAGGCCGTCGGACTTCACGCCGTAGCGCTGCTGCATGTACTCCTCCATGGCGAACAGCGGCGACGTGGGGTTCGCGGTGGTGGAGGCCATGCACACGGCGGGGATGCCCGGCGGCATCGGGTGCTTCGCGAGGAACGCCTTGCGCGAGTCGTACGTCAGGTCCTCACCGGCCTGGATGCTGCCGCCGAGCGCCTCGACCGCGCCGCCCACGCCGTAGCGCACGAGCGGGTTGTCCAGCAGGTCCTGCGCCATGGGCGAGCCGCCGTAGGGCGACTGGATGGTGACCAGGGCGCGCACGTGCTCCTGGAGCTCCGGGTACATGGACAGCGCCGCGGCGGAGTCCAGGCCGCCCTTGCTGTGGCCGATGAGCACCACCTGCTTGCCGTTCTTGGAGGCCTCGAGCACGGCCTGACGGACGATGGCGGCGTTGTGCTCCACGCCCATGTCCGTGTCCACGGGCACGCGGCCGACCTGGAGGCCCTGGGCCTCGAGCGCGTCCAGGTTCTTGTCGAAGTAGATCTGCTTGGGCGCGGCTTCGGAGAGCAGACCGCCCACGGCCAGGAACACGCAGTCCTTGGCCTCGGGGGGCATCACGTTCTGGCCCGCGCGCACGGCCTGGTTGAGCTTCATGAACTCCGCGGTGGAGTCCTTCGCGGGCGGATACGCCTTCTGGATCCAGCCGATCTTGTCCGCCTCGCCCTTGCCGGGCCAGGGGATGGGAAGGCGCAGGGCATTGACCTGCTGCGACCCCGCAGGAGTAACGGAAGAGAAGCTGTCCCCCTTCACGATGGCGTTGAAGCCCTGCGCGCCCTTGGCCCGGGCAGGGACTTCCGCGGCGACCCGCGTCTGCGAGGACGGCGTGAGGCTGGAGGGGCGCGTGACCTGGACCATGAGGGGACCTCGGAAGGGGGAGCCGAGTTTGAGCAGCAGGGAGGCTTGCCTACATTGTCGGCAAATGGCGCCGGGAGTTGCGTCCCCGTTCCAAGTCCGTGAGAAGCCGAGACTCCGAGCACGTGGCGCGGTGCGGCGTAGAGGAAGGCCGCTTCACTCTCGATGAGCCGCCAACCTCATCCACATGCAGGCTCCGGCTCACTCCGGTGGTGGATGGCGCCGCGTGCGGCAGCGCTCGAACGGAGTTCGCACCGCACCCGCGCCGTGTCTCATGGGCTCGGATGGACGCTTCCAGGCTCCGCACGAAACCGAAGAAACAGGGGTGAGGTAGAACCGGCGGCATGTTCAAGAAGCTCCACATCCAGAACTTCAAGGCGTGGAAGGACACGGGCGACATCCAGCTCGCCCCGCTCACGATGTTCTTCGGAACCAATAGCTCGGGGAAGACGAGCCTCCAGCAATTCCTTCTCCTGCTACAGCAGACAGCACAGTCGCGAGACCGGAAGCGGGTGCTGCACCTGGGCGACGAGAGCACTCCCGTCGATATGGGGACCTTTCCGGAAATGCTCTTCCGCCAGGATCCTGCCGCGCTTCTCCGCTTCAACATGGAGTGGGGCATGAGGGTGCCGGAGGAAGGAGTGCCGGACGCGATATCTTTCGGGGCTTTGATTGGCCAAGAAGACGCACAGTCCACCAGGGTCGAGGTGAAGCAGTTCATCTACCGGCTGCCGACACCCCAGTCCACGCAGGGCATCGGCATGGCCAGGCGCGCTCATGGACCAGGGTACGAATTGCTTCTGGAGAACGTTGAGTTCAACCGCGAAGGAGCTGCCAGGGAGGCGCTATCAGCCCCCATTCACTTCTACGGCTTCCCGCATGAAGCCGAAGCCCGCTACAAGTTCCTCGGCGACCTCGACAGCCTTGCGCTCGAACTCGAAGACCAACTGGACGCCATACAGTATCTGGGCCCCCTGCGAGTGCCGCCTCGAAGAACCTATCTCTGGTCGGGTGAGGCCCCCGAGAACGTAGGCGAGGACGGCCGCCTCACGGTTGCCGCGCTTCTCGCTTCGAGTGAGCGCTCAATCCAGGTGGAGGACCACCCTGGCCGGCCTCTTGCGCAATTGATCGCAGAGAGGCTGGTCCGCATGGGACTGCTGGACTCCTTCGAGGTCCGGCCCATCGCCCCCTATCGGAAAGAGTACGAAGTCTTCGTTCGCACTCCTGGCAGCCCGATGGCGGTTCGATTGCCAGACGTTGGGTTCGGCGTGTCCCAGGTCATGCCTGTCTTGCTTCAATGTTTCTATACCGAGCCCGGCTCCACACTGCTCTTCGAGCAGCCCGAGCTCCATCTTCATCCCAAGGCACAGTCAGAGCTCGCGGATGTTTTCATCGACGCGATTCACGCCAGTGAGGATGGGCAGCCTCGAAACATCCAACTGATCATCGAGAGCCACTCCGAGCACCTCTTGCGCCGGATCCAGCGGCGTATCGCGGAAGGGAAACTCCGGCCGGAGGAGACAGCCATCTACTTCTGCGCACCCGGCCCCGAGGGCTCGCGCATCGAGAAGCTGAAGCTTGACGAGTACGGGAACATCATCAACTGGCCGAAGGACTTCTTCGGCGACGACATGGGAGACCTCGTCGCGATGACCGAGGCGGCGATGAAGCGCCAGCAGGAGCAGCCCCCCCAATGAACGCGTCCCCTGCGCTATTCGTCATCGACACGAATGTGCCGCTCACCGCCAACAACAATGAGAAGACGGTCAGCCCCGCGTGTGTTCAGGCCTGTGTCCAGGAGATCCACGCGGTGATCCAGAGCGGACGCATCGTCCTTGATGACAACTGGCGCATCATCAACGAGTACAAACACAAGCTCTCTCCCACGGGCCAGCCAGGGGTGGGTGACCGCTTCCTCAAGTGGGTCCTGACCCATCACGCCAATCCGGCTCGCTGCGTCCGGGTCTCGCTGACGCCACGCCAGGAAGATCCCCGCGACTTCGAGGAGTTTCCCCGTGACCCGGCGCTCGCCGGCTTCGATCCGTCGGACCGCAAGTTCGTCGCGGCGAGCTGCGCCCACGAGGAGCGACCGCCCATCCTCCAGGCAACGGACAGTAAATGGTGGGGACTGCGGAGAGAGTTTGAGCGCTGCGGGGTCCGCGTCCGCTTTCTGTGCCCCAAGGACATCCAGGAACTCCACGAGCGCAAGGGTGGGGAGTGATGACTGACGACTTCTTCAAGTTCCCCCACACCCCGCACCTCGCCTGGCTCTCCGCCAGACCCGTACGCCATGACAAGGTGCTCTCTCCACCTGAGGCACGCGAGTTCCTCGATGGCGAAGTCCTCATCGAGGAAAAGGTAGACGGGGCGAACCTTGGCATCTCCGTAGGCCCCGAAGGCGAGCTGCGAGCCCAGAACCGCGGCGCCTACCTCGGTCCCCGAGCAGCCCCCCAGTTCCAGCCGCTGTGGCCCTGGCTGGAGACCCGGCGCCAGCAGCTCGTCGAGACGCTGGGCCAACACCTGATGCTCTTTGGCGAATGGTGCTTCGCGGTCCACAGCGTGCACTACGACGCCCTACCCGACTGGTTCCTCGCCTTCGACGTCTACGACAAGCAGGCGGGCCGCTTCTGGTCCTCCTCCAGACGCGACGCCCTCGTGGCCTCGCTCGGCCTCGCTGCCGTCCCTACCGTCGCGCGCGGGCGTCTCACGGCGGACGAGGTGGTGAACCTGCTCGGCCCCTCAAGCCTCACCCATGCGCCCATGGAGGGCGTCTACCTCCGGCGTGATGAGGGTGACTTCCTCCTCGCGCGCGCGAAAGTCGTTCGTCCCGAGTTCGTCCAGGCCATCGAGGAACACTGGTCCTCGCGCCCTCTGGAGCGAAACACCCTGGCTCCGCGATGACGCGATGGGGGGCGAGGACTGGAACGCGAATTCCGGGATCTGAAGCTGGAGCCCCAAGCGTTCACAGCAGGCCACCCGCCTCGCCCCCGGCCGCTCCCCTGCCCCCGGCCGTCAGCCCTGCCTACATGCTCCGTCCGCCCGGGGATGACCCGTCCAGGAACTGCTGCGCCCGGCCCTCTTGTGGCATATACCCACACCATGCCTTCCGCCCTCACCGCCTCCCAGATTCGCGAGGCGTTCCTCCAGTTCTTCGAGGAGCGCGCCCACCGCCGTGTGGCCTCCTCCTCGCTGGTGCCCGTTGGCGACCAGACCCTGCTGTTCACCAACGCTGGCATGGTCCAGTTCAAGGACGTCTTCACCGGCCGTGAGCAGCGCGACTACCGCCGCGCCACGACCTCGCAGAAGTGCGTGCGCGCCGGCGGCAAGCACAACGACCTCGACAACGTGGGCTACACCGCGCGCCACCACACGTTCTTCGAGATGCTCGGCAACTTCTCCTTCGGCGACTACTTCAAGGCCGACGCCATCGCGTTCGCCTGGGAGTTCGTGACGAAGCGCCTGGGCCTTGCCATCGACCGGCTCGCCGTCACCGTGTTCAACGGCGAGAACAACATCCCCTGGGACGAGGAGGCCTTCGAGCTGTGGGCGAAGCAGGGCGTGTCGCGCGACCGCATCCTGAAGCTCGGCTACAAGGACAACTTCTGGGCCATGGGCGACACCGGCCCGTGCGGCCCCTGCTCGGAGATCCACTACCACCAGGGCGACGACATCCCTTGTGTGGAAGAGGCCGCGGGCCGCAAGTGCCAGGGCGTCGCGTGTGATTGCGACCGGTGGCTCGAAATCTGGAACCTCGTGTTCATGCAGTTCGAGCGCAAGGAGAAGGACGCGCCCCTCATCCCGCTGCCCAAGCCGTCCATCGACACCGGCGCCGGCCTGGAGCGCATCGCGTCCGTCGTGCAGGGCAAGCGCTCCAACTACGACACCGACCTCTTCCAGGGCATCCTCGCCACCGTCAGCGAGCTGTGCGGCAAGCCCTACACGCAGGAGACCGGCGCGTCCCAGCGCGTGGTCGCCGACCACGCCCGCGCCACCGCGTTCCTCGTGGCCGACGGCGTCCAGCCCTCCAACGTGGCCCGCGGCTACGTCCTGCGCCGCATCATGCGCCGGGCCATCCGCCACGGTGATCAGCAACTGGGCATCAAGGAGCCCTTCTTCTTCAAGGTCGTGGACCGCGTCATCGAGTTCATGGGCGACGCGTTCCCCGAGCTGCGTGACGGCCGCACCTTCATCCTCGAAGTCGCCAAGCACGAGGAAGAGGGCTTCCGCCGCACGCTCGACCGCGGCCTCAAGCTGATGGACGAGGAGCTGGCCAAGCTCCAGGCCTCCGGCGGCAAGATGATCTCCGGAGAGGTCGTCTACCTGCTGCACGGCACCTACGGCTTCCCGTGGGACCTCACGCAGATCATCGCGCGCGAGCGCGGCTTCGACGTGGACCTGGAGGGCTTCAAGCAGCTCCAGGAGAAGGAGGCCGCCAGCCAGGACTTCCACGGCGAGAAGAAGTCCACCACGGAGGTCTTCCAGACCGTCCTCGCGCGCACCGCCCCCACCCAGTTCCTGGGCTACGACGGCGAGGGCCACGAGGGTGAAGGCAGCGTCCTCGCGCTCGTGCAGGACGGCGTGGAGGTGCCCCAGGTCTCCGCGGGCGCCACGGTGGACGTGGTGCTGGACCGCACGCCCTTCTACGGCGAGTCCGGCGGCCAGTTGGGCGACACGGGCCGCATCGTCGCGCACGGCGGCAAGACCGTGGCGCAGGTGAAGGACGCGCAGCGCCCGGTGCAGGGGCTCATCGTCCACAGCGTGGAGCTGAAGGAAGGCACGCTGAAGGTCGGCGACATGGTGCAGACGTCCGTGGACGTGGAGCGCCGCAAGGCCATCCGCGCGAACCACTCCGCCACGCACCTGCTCCACAAGGCGCTCAAGCGCGTGCTCGGCGAGCACGTGAAGCAGGCGGGCTCCGTCGTCGCGCCGGACTTCCTGCGCTTCGACTTCTCGCACTTCTCCCCCGCCACCCAGGAGCAGTTGGAGCAGGTGGAGGACCTGGTCAACACCTGGGTGCGCGACAACGCGGACGCCCAGACGCGCGTCATGAACATCGACGACGCGAAGAAGTCCGGCGCGGTCGCCATGTTCGGTGAGAAGTACGGCGAGACGGTGCGCGTCGTCACCGTGCACCCGGAGTCCACGGAGCTCTGCGGCGGCACGCACGTGAAGCGCAGCGGCGACATCGGCCTGTTCAAGGTCACGAGCGAGAGCGGCGTCGCTTCCGGCGTGCGGCGCATCGTGGCCGTGACGGGCGTGGGCGCGCTCCAGTTCGTGCGCGAGCAGGAGCACGAGCTCAAGAAGGTCGCGGCGCTCTTGCGCACGAACCCCAAGGAGGTCGCCACCCGCGTCGAGGCCACCCAGAAGCGCGTGAAGGAGCTGGAGCGCAAGGTGGAGGAGGTCTCGGTGAAGGCCCAGTCAGCCTCGCAGAAGGACCTCCTGGACCAGGCGCGCGAGGTCAACGGCATGAAGGTGCTGGCCACGCGCGTGGACCCCGCGGACGACAAGGTGTTCCGCGGCATGGCGGATCAACTGCGCGACCGCATCGGCTCGGGCGTCATCGCCATCGGCGGTGAGAAGGACGGCCGCGCCGTCATCCTGGTGGCGGCCACGAAGGACGTCGTCGCCAAGGGCATCAGCGCGGGCAACCTGGTGCGCGAGATGGCCAAGGAAGTGGGCGGCAAGGGCGGCGGCAAGCCGGACATGGCGCAGGCCGGTGGCCCGGACGCGGACAAGCTGCCCGTGGCGCTCGAGAAGCTCTTCGAGCTGGTGAAGGGCGCGAGCCCGGCGTGAGTCCCCGCGCTTCATCCCGCACCCTGGCGTTCCTGACGGCGGCCCTCCTCTCGGGGGGCTGCACGAAGGAGTCCTCCACGTCCGAAGAGGGCCAGGAGGCCGACGCGCGCACGCTCCAGAAGCTGCGCGCGGAGGCGGACCGGGTGAAGCAGGGCGGCGCCGTGGCCACGCGTCCGCGGCCGGCGCAGCGCGAGCCGGAGGAGTCGAAGCTGGCGGGCCTGGCCGCGGGCATGGGCGACAGCGGCCCGCGCAAGCTGCGGCTGCCCGAGCGCAACGACACCGTGCACGTGGACACGGTGGCGATGAAGGTGACCGGGCTGGAGGCGTCGCACTCGGTGAAGGGCTCCGGCAAGGCGGGGCTGGGCCTCACGACGGAGGACCTGTTCCTGCGCGTGGAGCTCATCACCCAGAACGTGGGCGGGATGCCCGCGCCGCTGTCGCTGGAGGGCGCGAAGCTCACGGACGCGAAGGGGCAGACGTATCCGCTGGCGCGTGACGCGCAGGCGGTGGCCGGCACGAAGCCCCTGCCCTCCACGTGGGCGCCCGCGCAGCGCACGGAGGTGGCGCTGCTGTTCGAGGTGCCGCCGGACGCCGTGCAAGACGATGGGCTGGTGCTCGTGGTGCAGGGCTCCGGCGGGGACGTGCGGATCCCCTTGCGATGACCGGGCCGGCCCCCAAGCTCCTCCCCCTGCGCATCCGACTCCCGTACACGGGGGAGGAGGAGTTCATCGAGCGGTATGGCTCGAACGTGGGGCGCGGTGGGGTGTTCGTGGCCACGCGAGCGCTCAAGCCGGAAGGCACGGGGTTGGCGTTCGAGTTCGTCCTCGCGGACGGCACGCGGCTGTTGCGCGGTGAAGGCGTGGTGCTGAAGGCGGATGCGGGGAGCGCGCGCACCGGGATGACGGTGCGCTTCACCAAGCTGGACGCGGCGAGCAAGGCGCTCATCGACCGCATCGTCGCGCGGCGGAGCGGGACGGAGGTGGCGCCGCCGGGGCTGGTGCGACGGACTCCGGCACGGGCTCTGTCAGGGAGCGAGGCGCCGGCACCGGTGGAGCCTCCGGCGAAGGTTGCCCCCGAGGAACCGTGGACGCGCGCCGCGCCGCCGAAGGCGTCCATGACGTTGCCGGCCGTGAAGCTGCCCGTCGCGGCTGAACCGCCGCCGGACCTGGCGGAGCCGGATGAGCCGGTGTCGCTGTTCCCGGAGCACGCGGCTGACGAGGAAGAGGAGCTGGCGCCACTGCCGACGGTGGACTTCCCGAGGAAGCCCCGGAGGCATCCGGCTGGCGTGGATGCGCAACGGGCGACCCAGGAGATGTTCACGGTCCAGCCGTCCAGCAGGGTCCAGGCCGAGGAACGGCCGCCCGTGGCCTCCGGCACCTTCGCGGCCGTGATGGCGCCGGAGCCTTCCACGGATCCGCGGCACGTTGAGGCTTCCGTGGGGGCGGCGGATCCAGCCTCGGCCGATGACGGCCGTGCGGAAGCTTCGGCTTGGGAGACGCCCGCCAGTACCGCGAACATCCCGGCGACTTCATTCACCGACGCCTCTGCATGGGATTCGGCGCCGAGCCCAGCGGACGCACCGGCTGCTCCGGCCTGGGATGCGACCTCCACGGAGGCGCCCGCCGGTATCGAGAACGCCGCGGCGACTTCGTTCGCTGGCACCGAAGCCTCTGCTTGGGATGCGACTCCGAGCACCGCCGAGACCGATGACGGCCACGCGGCGGCAGCGTCCTGGGACCCGACTCCCTCGGACGCGCAATCCGCGGTGCCTGGTGAGCACGCCTCCGTCCCGGATGCACGCGAGGACGATGCGCCTTCGCCGGAACCGGTGGCCTCTGGCGCTCCTGACGTTGGCGAAGCCTCCGAGCGCCACTTCACTCCGGCATCAGTGGACGCGTTTGATCCGAACGCCGTGCTCGGAGCCGCGCACGCTCCCGAGCATTCCGGGTGGGTTTCCGAATACGCGGCGGAGGAGACTGGTGACACGGCCTCCGCGCTCGTGGACACGCCAGGCGAAGCGGAACCGGCGCGCGTGGAAGCGACCGCCGTGTCCGGCGAGACGCAGCCGGACTCCGACCCGTCGTTCGACTTCGACGTCGACCTCAGCATGGAGTCGGAGGAGGCCTCCGCTCCGGCAGAGTCCCATTTCGCATCCGCACCGGACTCCCATGCGACGGAATCAGGCTCCGACGCCGTCAGCTCTCACGAGCCGCCCCATCCAGAGGCGAGCAGTGAATGGGCGGCTCATGACTCCGGCACCGAGGGAACCGATACCGAAGCAGCGCTTCCGTCGGCGGATCACTTCTCTACCGTCCCGGACTTCAGCGCCGTCGTGGGTTCGACCGAGGAGCCCCTCCCTCCGGAAGAGACGTCCGCGGTAGTCACGGGCTCCGACGCAGGAGAGGACTCTTCCCAGGCGACATCGCAGCCCGTGGAGTTCCATGCGGCGGATGATCTGAAGGAACCGACGCCGAGCCAACGGGAGGCCGAGCGCCTTCGTGCATGGGGCATCGACCCGGACTCTCTTCCGCGTGCGCTCAGCACGGACTCGGAGGACGCGGATCCGTTCAGCGCAGCGCTTGAACAGGTTGTCGGGGACACGGGCACCGACGAGCCGGCGACGGTTCCCGAGCGCGCTACGCAGGCCCTTACGAACTCCGCGGATGCGCCTACTGCGAGTTCGGACCGTGCGCCCGAGCCCGTCTCGGCGCACCCTCTGGAAGAGGAGGACGCATCAACGGTCGTCGTGGTCGAGCTGCCGACCGAGGATGCATGGACGGCGCTCGTCGGATCATCGGCGCTCTCTTCCTCCGAAGACACGACTCCCGCAGTGGCTGCGCCCGCTGTGGACGCGTCATCTGAATTCGAACCGGCGTCGGTTCAAGCACCAGGGCACGGAGAGGCGCTCGCTTCGGTTCTGGATGCGGAATCCCACGGAGAGGCACCAGCCACGGTGACGCCCGGGGAGACTCCAGCTCCGGCGGGGTTGGGCCCCTCGAACGCGCTCGAATCCGACACGCAGCCGCCCGTCGAGGATTCGACGCCCCTCCAGTCACCGGCCGCTTCGGGCGAAGCCACACAGCCCACAGCAGCAAGTGCGCCCAGTGGCGACGAAGCCGCCACTCCGGTCAGCACGACCGGGGAACCATCGCCAGGCGAATCCGCTGCCGCGCAGCCCACACAGGACAACGAAACTTCCGGTGCGGGCAGCTCGACTTCGGAACAACCGCCTGCGCGGACCTCCGCTGAGCAACAGCTCGCCCCCACCAGCGAAACCACCGCACAGAGCAATACGCCTTCGCAGCAGGCATCCGTCACGGAGCCGCCGCCTCGTTCCAACGAAGCCACTGCGCCCATCAGCGCGGCTTCGGAGCAGCCGCCCCCCCAAGCGTCGGCCGCGACGGAGTCCCTGCGTTCCAGCGAAGCCACCGCCCCCATCAGCACGGCGTCGGAACAGCCGCAGCCACGCGCATCGGGCACGGCAGAAACTCCGCGTTCCAGCGAAGACACTGCGCCCATCAGCACGGCGTCAGAGCAGCCGCAGCCACGCGCATCAGCCACGGCAGAAACTCCGCGTTCCAGCGAAGTCACCGCACCCACCAGCGCGGCGTCGGAGCAGCCGCAGCCGCGCGCATCGGCCACGGCAGAAACTCCGCGCCCCAGCGAAGACACGGCGCCCATCAGCACGGCGTCGGCACAGCCGCAGCCACGCGTGTCGGCCACGGTAGAAGCTCCGCGTTCCAGCGAAGCCATCACGCCCATCAACGCGGACTCGGAACGACCGCGCCCTCAAGTATCGGCCGCGACAGATTCCCAGCGATTGAGCGAAGCCGCGGCGCTCATCAGCACAGCGTTGGGACAAGCATCGAGCGCGGCCGCATCCCCGGGCTCTAGCGAAGCTACCGCGCTCACAAGGGCGGCTTCGGAACGACCGTCTCCTCAAGCATCGGCCGCGACAGAGCCTCTGCGCGCCAGCGAAGCCAGCGCGGCGGCGGGACAGCCGCATCCCCAAGCATCGGCCGCGACAGATGCCTCGCACTCCGGCGAAGTCAGCACGGCCGCGGAACAAACGCCTCCTCAATCATCGGCTGCGACCGAACCTCCACGCGCCAGCGAAGCCAGCGAGGCCGCCGCACAGCCGCATCCCCAAGCATCCGCCGCGACAGACGCCTCGCGCTCCAGCGAATCCAGCACGGCCGCGGCACAGCCGCATCCCCAAGCATCCGCCGCGACAGTCGCCTCGCGCTCCAGCGAAGTCAGCGCGGCGGCGGGACAGCCGCATTCCCAAGCATCGGCCGCGACAGAACCTCCGCGCGCCAGCGAATCCAGCACGGCCTCGGCACAGCCGCCTCCTCAAGCACCGGCCGCGACACAACCTCCGCGCGCCAGCGAAGCCAGCACGGCCGCGTCCCAAACCTCCACAGCCCCCCAGTCCCCGCGCACCGACGAAGCCGCGCCTCCCCCTTCCGCTGACGCCCAGGGCGGCGCCACCACCGCGCGCAGCCGCCGCCGCACCTTCTTCGACCTCGCTCCCGCCGTGCCCGTCACCCCGCCCGCGGCGGCGGAGGTCGTGCTCGGCATCGACGTGGGCACTTCGCAGGCTCGCGTCGCCGCGCTCATCGACGGCGTCGCCACGCCCATCCCCATCCCCGGCACCGACGGCTCGGGCCTCCCCTCCGTCATCGCGGTGAACAGCGCCGGCGAGTTCCTGGTCGGTGCCGCCGCCCTCGTCGAAGCCGCCCGCGCTCCCCGCCACGCCGCGACCGGCCTCAAGCGTCTGCTCGGCATGCGCGCCCGCTCCCCGAACCTGCGCTGGCTCTCCCCGCAGCTCACCTTCCCCGTCGCCACCGACCTCCTGGGGGACGCAGGCGTGGAGCTCGATGGCCGCCACGTGGCGCCCACCCTCCTCACCGCGATGCTGCTGCGCGAGCTGCACCAGGCGGCCACCGCGCACCTGGGCCGCAAGGTGACGCGCGCCGTGCTCTGCGCGCCTTCCCACTTCACCGAACGCCAGCGCGCCGCCCTGCGCGAAGCCGCCACCATGGCCGGCCTGGACGTCTCCCGCGTGCTCACCAACAGCGCCGCCGCGGCGCTCGCGTACGCGCACGGCCGGGGCCTCGCCCGCAAACGCGTCCTCGTCGTGGACCTGGGCGGCGGCGGCCTGGAGGTCTGCGTCGTCCAGGTCACCGGCGACGACCTGGAGGTCGTCACCACCGGCGGCGACCCCACCCTCGGCGGCATGGACTTCGACGGCCGCATCGCCGAGGCGCTCGTCAGTGACCTCGCGGAACAGGGCCACCCCCGCCCCGAACACCTGCTCGACTGGGGCCCCCTGCGCACCCTCGCGGAGTCCACCAAGGAGACCCTCTCCACCCAGGACAGCGTGGACGTCACCCTGCCCACCGGCCCCGGCCCCAAGCTCGACCGCGAGCGCGTGGAGGCCCTCACCGCCGACCTCGCCCAGCGCGTCGTCTCCGTCACCCGCGAGGTGCTGGAGTCCAACGCCCTGTCCCCCCAGGGCCTGGACGCCGTGCTCCTCGTGGGCGGCCAGTCCCGCTCACCGCTCGTGCGCCGCCGCCTGGAGGAGAGCCTGGGCGTGCCCGTGCGCGACGACGTGGACGCCCGCACCGCCGTGGTGCGTGGCGCCGCGCTGCTCGGTCACGCGCTCCTGCTGTCGGAGACCGGCAAGCCCGCCGCCAGCGTCTCCGAAGTGCTCACCGCGCCCATCGGCGTCGCCGAGGACGCCGGCACCTTCCGCCGCGTGCTGGAGCGCAACACCCGCCTGCCCACCGCGAAGACGCTCGTCATCCCCGTCACCGTCCCCGGTCCGCTGACGCTCGCCTTCTTCCAGGGCACCGCCGCCAGCGCCGTGGAGAACGAATGGCTCGGCGCCCTCACCCTCACCGTGGAGCGCCCCGGCGAGGTGGAGGTGCACCTGGAGCTGTCCACCGACGGCACCCTCGCCTTCAGCGCCACCCTGCCCGGCGCGAAGCGGCAGCCCGTGACGCTCGCGACGGAGGACCTGGATGACGCCTCCCGCGACGCCCTCATCGCCCGCTCGCCCTTCCACACCGAACCGGAGGCCCGGCCGAGCGGCCTGCTTTCCGGTTTGAAGAAGCTCTTCGGCCGGCGCTGAGGCCCTCGGCCTCCTGGCTCCACCGCGCGGGCAGGTGCCCTGTCGGGCCCCGCCGTCCCAGCTTCCATTCCAGGTCCCACACTTCCCTCAGGAGGAACCTGGACATGACACGGACTTCGATGGTGGCTGGACTGGCGGTGGCGGGCGTCTGCGTGGCCGGCCCCGCGCTCGCGGTGGACGCGACGGAGGTGACACGCAAGTTCAGCGCGGGCAATGAGAACCTCGCGCCCGGTCTGGACGTGGGCGTGGGCTTCGGCGGCTACACCGGCAAGCTGGGCAATGAAACGGGCGTGGGCGGGCTCTTCAACATCACCGCCAACGCCCAGCCCTGGGAGTACATCGGCCTGGAGTTCGGCTACGAAGGCCAGAACATCCCCATCAATGACGCCCGCGTCCTCGGCGGCAATCACATCTGGCGCAACAACGGCTCGGGCGTGGCCAAGCTGGGGCCCTTCATCGACAACAAGTGGCACCCCTTCGTGGGCGCGGGCTTCGGCTTGAGCTACCTGCACGCGTCCCAGGGCTCACGGCCCACCTACGGCAATGACTGGCAGGTGGAGTGGCCGCTGGCCGCGGGCATCGAATACCGCATGGGCCACCTGGCCGCCGGCGTGCGCGCCACCTACCGCCTGGTCGGCGGCGAGGACCTGACCACCGTCCCCGGCACCACCGACGAGGCCAAGGGCAGCCTCTTCAACGGCAACCTCACCGTGGGCGGCCGCTTCTAGCGGCCCGTCGCGTCCGCGGCACACCGCCGCGGACGCAGCCTCACGGCCTCACAGCTCGAAGCGCGTCATCAGCACTTCCGGACGCGGATCTTCCTTCCACGCGTCCAGCACCGCCTGCGCCGGAGACCGGCCCGAGGCCGCCACCGCCTCCAGCGGCGCCAGCAGCGGCGCGTCCTCGGGGTCCAGCCGCTGCAACCCCCGCTTCGCGATGGCCACCAGCTCCCCGGCCAGCCGGTGCAGCTCGCGAGGCCCCAGCTTCCCGGCCAGGCCCTCGCGGCGCGCGGTGTCGTGGAAGGCCAGGTGCTCGGTGAAGGTGAGCCGGGGCAGGAGCAGCTCCACCTCCTCCAGCGCCTGGGCGTCGTAGAGGATGCCGCGCCAGAGGGCCCCCAGGGCCCCCGTCATGGCCGCGCTGGTGCAGTCCGCGCCGCGCACCTCCAGCACCTTCTTCAGCCGCACCTCCGGGAAGAGCGTGGACAGGTGGTCCGTCCAGTCCCCCATGTCCGGCGGCTTGCCCTCGTAGCCCTCCTTCATGAGCTGGCGGAAGGTGAGCTTCGGGTGGCGGTACTCGCCCTCGCGGCGCAGGAACAGGAGCGGCGCGTCCAGCGCCCAGTCCACATACGCCTGATAGGAGAACGAGCCGTCGAACCACGACGGCAGGTAGCCGCAGCGCGTGGGGTCCACCTCTTCCCAGACGCGGCTGCGGAAGGACATGTAGCCGGAGGGCTTGCCCTCCAGGAGCGGGCTGTTGGCGTACAGCGCCACCAGCAGCGGCGTCAGGCGCGCCACCGCCACCGTCTTGCGCACGCAGTCCGCCTCATCCGCCCAGTCCAGGGACACCTGCCCGGTGGACGTCATCAGCATCATGTTCAGCGCCAGCCGGCCGCGCTCCGGCAGCGTGCGGCGCATCACCTGGTAGCGCGTCTTGGGCATCCAGGGCATCTCCCCCGTCGTGCCCACCGGGCGGTAGCCCAGCGCCACCAGCCGCAGGCCCAGGCCGGACGCCGCCGCCTTCGTCTCCTTCAGGTGCGCCAGGTTCTCCTGGTGCGCCTCGCGCGCCGTGCGGAACGGGCTGCCGGACAGCTCGAACTGCCCGCCCGGCTCCAGGGAGATGGCCGCCATCCCGCGCTGCAGCGCGATGACCGGCGACTGGGGCGTCTCGCGGAAGGGCTCGTAGCCGCCCGGCGCGAGGCGCTCCAGCAGGGCCCCCACTCCGTTCGGTCCCTCGTAGGGCACGGGTTGGGCGGACCCCACGGGGTAGATGAACTTCTCGTGCTCCAGCCCGAGCCGGTGCTCGGTCCGGGGCTTCTCCGCCTTGCGAAGCTCTTCCACCAGGGGGGCGGCGGAAGTGAGGGGCTCGGAGGCCACGCGCTTGAGGTCGAGGGACATGTGGGCGCCCTATATAACGGGGCCCGTGGCCCTTGCCCTCATTTGAGCACCCCGACCCCATGCGTCCTGCATCCCCCGTCCCCACCCTGTCTCCCCGGCCCCGTCTGTCGGATTTCCTCCAGGGCATGGGGGTGCTCGGCCGCGCCTTCGGGCTCATCTTCCGCTCGCGCCGCCTCTTCCTCCTCTCCAGCCTGTGCGCGGTCCTCACCGCCATCACCCTGGTGGGACTGGCCGTGCTGCTCTACCGCTACGCCCCCGGGCTCCTGGAGTCCGTGTGGGCCCGCCCCGGGTCCTGGTACGGACAGGCCGGCTGGTACACCGCGCTCGTGCTGGGCGCGCTGGTCGCCTGGGTGGTGGGCGCCAATGTGGTGCCTCCGCTGCTCCTCACCCCGCTCCAGGACCCGGTGTCGGAGGCCACCGAGGCCGAGTGTGCGGGGGCGGACGCCGTGCTCTCCCCCGCCTCCTTCCTGCGGGGGCTGACAACGGGGCTGTTGCACACGCTCGCCCGGCTGGCGCTGCTCTTCCTGGGGCTGGCGGTGCTCCTGCCGCTGAACCTCGTCCCGGGCCTGGGCAGCGTGGCGTTCACCGTGCTGGCCAGCCTGTGGACCATGCTCTGGATGGCGGCGGAGCACCTGGCCGCGCCCATGACGCGCCACCTGTACCCCTTCGCCGAGGTGCGCCGCATGCTCCGCGAGCGCCGGGCGCTCTGCCTGGGCTTCGGCGCGGGCGTCTACCTGCTCCTGTGGGTCCCCATCCTCAACACCTTCTTCCTCCCGGTGGCCATCGTCGGGGGCACCCTGCTCTACCGGGCCCTGCGGGAGGCCGGGGACCTGCCCCCGCCGCCGGACGCCCGGGGCTGAGCGCGAAATAAAGGGGCATGCCGGGTGTCCGTACGTCCAGGCCGCTTTGGGAACGCATTGCCTGCGGCAGACGTTCTCGGTCGCTAGTGACAAGGCCACGCCTTGAAGCACCAGGAAGCCGTGATTAGGCTTGCCCGGCCGCTGCCAGGTCCCTTGGCTCACGCTGAACCGTTCGGATTCACAGGGCTTTTCACGCATCACCCGGGACGCCTCTCGCGCCCCAGCTTGGATGAACCGCATGCCGCGTATCTTCCGCCGCATCACCGCCGTCGCCGTTCTGTTGGGGGCCTGGGCATTCGCAGGCAGTGACCGTGCGCCCCTCCCGCTCACCGTGGGAGCGGCGGAGGCGGGGCAGGACTCCTGGGACGGCGCGCTGCCTTCCGCCGGCAAGGGCGAGAAGGCCCCTCACGACCTCAACAGCCTCCGCGTCCTCACGAAGGTCATCCTCTACGTGAAGGAGAACTACGTCGACCCCAAGCGGGTGAAGCCCAAGGAGATGATGATCGCCTCCCTGGAGTACGTGGAGAAGAGCGTCCCGGACGTGCTCGTGGACGGCAACCCGGAGACGGGCAAGCTCAACGTCAACGTCAACGGCAAGCAGAAGGAGTTCGACATCTCCCACGTGGACTCCCTGTGGAAGATGTCCTTCGCGCTGAAGGACGTGTTCGACTTCCTGTCCAAGAACATGCGTCCCATCGAGGAGACGCGGGACATCGAGTACGCCGCCGTCAACGGCATGCTCTCCACGCTGGATCCGCACTCGGTGCTGCTGCGCCCGGAGCTGTACCGGGAGATGAAGCTGTCCACCAAGGGTGAGTTCGGCGGCCTGGGCTTCGTCATCCAGATGAAGGAGGGCAACCTCACCGTGGTGAAGGTGCTGCCCAAGACGCCCGCGTCGCGCGCCGGCATCCAGAAGGACGACCGCATCAAGAAGATTGGGGAGGAGTCCACCGTCAACATGGACCTCAACGAGGCCGTGTCCAAGCTGCGCGGCCCGGTGGACAGCCGCATCACCATCACCGTGGAGCGCGACGGCTGGGACAAGCCGCGCAACATGACGGTGGCGCGCGCCATGATTTCGATTGAGTCCGTGCAGCACAAGCTGCTCGCGGGCGGCGTGGGCTACGTGCGCCTGAAGAACTTCCAGGGCAACACCACGCGCGACCTGGAGGCCGCGCTGACGGACATCCGCAAGCAGGCGGACGCCAAGGGCGGCTTCAAGGGCCTGGTGCTGGACCTGCGCGGCAACCCGGGCGGCCTCTTGGAGCAGGCCATCCAGGTGTCGGACACGTTCCTGTCCAAGGGCACCATCGTCGCGACGGTGGGCTTCAGCGACAAGCTGCGCGAGGAGAAGCGCGCGCGCATGACGGACGGCGAGGAGAACTACCCCATCGCGGTGCTGGTGAACGCGGGCAGCGCCTCCGCGTCCGAAATCGTCGCGGGCGCGCTCAAGAACCTGGACCGCGCGGTCATCATCGGGCGCCAGACGTTCGGCAAGGGCAGCGTGCAGGTGCTCTACGACTTCCCGGACGACAGCGCGCTCAAGCTGACCATCGCCAAGTACCTCACCCCGGGCGACGTCTCCATCCAGGAGGTCGGCATCGTGCCGGACATCCAGTTGGTCCCCACGCGCGTCACCGCGGACCGGGTGGACGTGTTCGCGCCGCGCAAGTCCATGGGCGAGGCGGACCTGGATCAGCACTTCGGCAACCCGGAGTCCTCCACCGTCGCCAAGAAGCGCGAAGAGGTGCTGGACCGCGAGAAGCCGGGCACCAGCCTCAAGTACCTGAAGGTGGACGAGAAGGCCGCCCAGGCCGCCGCCAAGAAGGAGGAGCCCAAGGAGAAGGTCGCCGCCAAGCCGGGCGCCAAGGACAAGAAGGAGCACGGCCAGAATGATCCGCTCCTGGACGTGGACGTGGCCGGCCAGGGCGAGGACCTGGACGACCAGCTCGACGCGGAGTCCCAGGAGGAGATCAAGGAGGACTTCGAGGTCCAGTTCGCCCGCGACTTCGTCCTGAAGGTCCCGGCGGTGAAGCGCAACGAGCAGATCGCCAAGGGCAAGGCGTTCGTGGAGCAGAAGCGCAACGAGGAGGAGCAGCGCATCAACAACGCCATCGCCGCGCTCGGCCTGGACTGGACCCCCGGCCCCACGCCCAAGAACGTGCAGTTGGACGCCAGCTTCTCCCCCGGCGCCGACGCGAAGATCGCCGCCGGCGAGCAGTTGGACATGGTCATCAACGTGGAGAACAAGGGCACGGAGCCGCTCAAGCGCGTGCGTGGCTGGACGGAGAGCGACAACGCGTTCCTCGACCGCCGCGAGTTCCTCTTCGGCGCCATCGCCCCGGGTGAGAAGAAGTCCTGGAAGGTGCAGGTGCGCCTGCCCAAGGACCTCACCAGCCGCCGCGACGACGTGAAGGTGAAGCTGTTCGACGACAACGGCCCGCTGCGCGACACCCTGGTGTCGGAGCTGTCCTTCGTGGAGCTGCCCCGCCCCACGTTCGCCTTCAACTGGCAGGTGGTGGATGACTGCGCCGAGTGCAACGGCGACGGCGTCGTGCAGCGCGGCGAGGACGTCACGGTGGTGATGGACGTCACCAACACGGGCGCGGGCCCGGCGCTGGACTCGTTCGCGCAGATCAAGAACGGCGGCGACGCGAACATCTTCATCGAGAAGGGCCGCTTCAAGCTGGGGGAGATCAAGCCCGGCGAGACGAAGACGGCGCGCTTCCAGGTGTCCCTGAAGAAGGGCTTCAAGGGCGACACCTTCCCGCTGAAGCTGGCCATCCTCGACGAGCCCCTGGAGGAGTTCGTCCTGGAGAAGCTCCAATTGCCCGTGAAGGACGGCCCCGTGGCCCCGCTGGAGGCGAAGAAGGGCCTGGTGAAGCTCAACGACAAGGCGGAGCTGTTCGCCTCGCCCACCGCGGACGCGCGTCCGGTGGCGAAGCTGCCGCAGGGCGCCACGCTGGCCCTGGAGGCCACCACCAAGGGCTACTACAAGGTCTCGCTGGAGAAGGACCGCTTCGCCTTCGTGCGCACGCAGGACGCGAAGGAAGTGAAGACCGGCAAGGCCCAGGCGCCCAAGACGGTGGCGTACACGACGACGCACCAGCCGCCGGACATCAAGCTGGACGTGGATCCGTCCCACGGCGGCGTGGTGGTGAACGGCGACAAGTTCACCCTCACCGGCGCGGTGAAGGACCCCAACGGCCTGCTGGACGTCTACGTGCTGGTCAACGACCAGAAGGTCTACTTCAAGGCCGTGGACCCCAAGGGCGGCGAGCCCAACACGCTGAAGTTCACCTCCGACTTCGCGCTCAAGGAGGGCAACAACAACGTGCTGGTGGTGGCCCGCGAGAGCACCGAGTTCGCCAGCCGCCGCACGCTGGTCATCCGCCGCCGTCCGGCGGAGGTGGCGCAGAAGGTGACGACGCCCGCCGCCGCGGCCACCACGCCGGTGAAGCCGCGCCAGTAACCCCCCTCCGGGGAAGCCCCCGGAGCGCCTGACCCACGGGCGGCTCACCTCCAGCGGACGCTCCCCTCGCACCGGGGAGCGTTTCCCTGGAGGAGGGCCGCCCGTTTTGTTGACGCTTCATCGAGGGCCGATTTAGGGTCCGCCGGAGGTGGGCGCCCGCTTGGCCGGCATGCGTCCCGGAGGCGTGATTCCCCCATGCGGACGTTCAGTCGGTGGCTGGTGCTTGCGACGGCGCTGTCAGGGGCCGCGGCCCATGCGGACGACAACGACCTGGTCATTTCCCGCTTCGGCGTCGAGCGCCGGGGCGCCACTGCCGTCATCACCAACACGGAGTTCGCCGAAGCCAGCGCGGACTTCCGCTCCTTCGCGCGCACGTTCGGCGCGGTGATGACGTCCGCGAACCTGATGCCCCCGCGCACCACGGGGCACTCGGGCTTCGCGTTCAACGCGGAGCTGTCCGTCGTGTCGCTCCCGGAGGACGTGGCGCTGCCCACGGAGGCCGAGCAGCCGGGCTCTGTGCTGGTGCCCTCCCTGCACGTGCGCAAGGGCCTGCCCTTCTCGCTGGAGCTGGGCGGGCGCGTGGGCTGGATCGAGAAGAGCGGCATGGTGACGGCCACGGGCGAGCTGAAGTGGGCCGTCAACGAGGGCTTCACGTACCTGCCGGACGTGGGCCTGCGCCTGCACGTGACGAAGCTGTTCGGCGCGCACAACCTGGACCTGGCCACCACGGGCCTGGACATCGGCGTGGGCAAGCAGTTCCCCCTGGGCGGCATGGTGACGCTCACGCCCTACGGCGGCCTGGACCTGAACTTCGTCAGCGCCACCACGCGCACGCTGGACTTCGACCCCAGCCGCACCCCGGCGGACACGGCGGGCAACGACTCGCGCGACGCGCTGACCAACTCCGCGCCGTACTCGCGGGTGAACGCGGGCGACAACCTCACCCCGCGCTTCTACGCGGGCGCGCGCTTCATTGGCGGCGTGCTCCAGTTGGGCGCGGAGGTCTCCCTCACCAACCTGGGCAGCTTCGACCAGGAGGGCGCCGGCAGCCGCGACCTGCCCTCCGTCTTCGCCTTCAACACCACGCTGGGTCTGGACTTCTAGTCAGCGCAGGGCCTCGCGGATGCGGCCCGGGCGGTTGGTGATGAGGTAGGACACCCCCATGTCCCGCAGCTCGCGGGCGCGCCGGGGGTCGTCCACCGTCCACGCCGCCACGCGCAGGCCGGCGTCGTTCCACGCCGCCACGCGCTCCGGCGTGCACGCCTCGTGGAAGGGGTGCACCGAGTGCGAGGACACCAGCGGGCTCAGCCCGTACGCCTGCAGCGCCCAGGGCCTGTCCGGGTCGATGAGGAAGCCCCGGCGCAGCGTGGGCGCCACCGCCGCCAGCCGGAAGAGGCACAGCGGGTTGAAGCTGGACACCACCACGCGGCCCGCCAGGTCGCGCTCGCGCAAGAGCCTCGCCACGCCCGCCGCCAGGCCGCCGTCGTCGAAGCGGTCGCACTTCAGCTCGATGTTGACCAGGAAGTGCTCCGGCAGCGCGTCCAGCACCTCCTCCAGGAGCGGGATGCGCGCGGGGGCGAAGCCCAGGCGCGTGCCCACGTCCGCGCGGGACAGCTTCCACCAGGGCGTGGCGCGCACCTCCCAGGGCTGCCCCGCCAGGCGCTCCAGGCGCTCGTCGTGGCACACCACCACCTCTCCGGAGCCGCACACCATGGCGTCCAGCTCCACGCCGTCAGCCCCCTGGCGCACGGCCTCCGCGAAGGCCTCCAGGGTGTTCTCGGGAGCGTCTGCGCTGGCACCACGGTGAGCGAGCAGGAGCATGGGCGCGCAGTGTGCGCTCAAACGCCCCCCACGCGCAGCGCCGGCGTGGCGAGGGCGTCAGGGGGCGGACGCGGCCGCGCGACTTGCCTCGGGGGTGGGTTTATTGCAGTGTCCGGCGCATGCTGGGCCTCGGAGAGTTCATCGTCCTCGGCTTCATCCTGCTGGTGGTCTTCTCGGCCGCCCGGATGGGGCAGTTGGGCAACGCGGTGGGCAAGTTCGTCTACTCGTTCCGCAAGGCGTCGCGCGGCGACGACCTGGTGGACGTGAAGCACCTGCCCCACTCGCGCCGGGGCACCACCGACGCGGACTACACCGACGGCGCCCCCAAGGACCGCCGCTCCTAGAACTCCTCCCCCGTCGGCAGCACCAGCGGGCCGGGCGGGCTGCCGGGCGCTGGCGCCAGAAGCAGGCGCGCGGCCTGCTGCCTCAGGGCGGGGAGCAGCCCCGTGTCCTCCACCAGCTCGCGCAGGTCCGCGGTGGACAGCAGCGGCACCAGCTTCGCGCCCACCTCCGGCGGCAGGTACGGGTTGAAGGCCAGCGCGCGGCGCACCTTGTGGCGCACGGACCAGCGCGGCGACTTCCAGATTTCGACGAGCGGCTCCGGACGCGCGGGCCTGCGCGCCGCGATGCGCACCACCAGGTCCTCCGTGAGGCGCGGGTTGATGAGCACGTTGCGCAGCACGGCCGGGTTGCTGACGGTGGCCAGGCGCGACAGCACGTCCGGGTCGCGCGTGAGGCGGGCCTGCTGCTTCAGGTGGCCCAGCGACTGGTTGGCGGCCTGCGCGTCCGCGCGGGCGGCGGCGTCCGCGTCCAGCTCCTTGCGCGCGGGGCCCTGGGCGAAGAGGTCCGCCACCGCCTCCAGCGACTGCACGTGGGCCATGCGCCGCAGCGCCTCCACGTGGGGGATGTGCTCGGCCTCCTGGTCCAACGCGGCCAGGAAGTCCGACAGCACGCAGGTGGCGGGGGCCTGCCCCGCGCGGGACAGGGACAGCAGGTGGCCGATGAGCTCGTTCGTGTCGAACGGCTCACGCCGGGCCAGCTCACGCGCGGCGGCCTTGCGGCGCACGGTGGCGCCTCCGCCCAGGGCGTGCAGGTTGCGCGCGAGCGCGCGGGCCTCCTCCAGCGTGGACATGGCGACGCTCAGCCTCCCGTGCGGTCCGCGGTGGGTTCGGAGGGGATGGGCTCCAGCGTCACCTCCAGCCGGTGGCCGGTGAGGTCCGTGGGGAACTCCTGGAACAGCACCAGGAAGGGCACCTTGCCGCCCGGCGGCACCGGGAGGGACGCCGCGTCCATGCGCTGACGGAGCGCGGTGGCGGCCTCGCGGGTGGTGACGGCGTGGAGCTCCTCCGGCGTGGCCAGCGCGCCCGCCAGCCCCTCCGTGGAGCGCACCCGCTGGTCGCCGTCGAAGAGGGCGGCGCGCACGCGCACGGCCGCGGCGGCGCCGGTGCGGTTCTCCGCCTCTCCGCGCACGACGAAGAGCATGCGGCCGTCGCGCGTCTCGTAGAGGCCGTTGGACACGTCGCTCGCGACGAACGGGCGGGACGCGGGCATCACCAGCGTGCGCAGGCGGTCCGGGGACAGCGTGGAGGGGTCCACCTTGCCGTCGCGCAGGTACAGGGTGCCCAGCGCGCCCAGCGCCACCACCAGCACGGTCGCGATGGAGAGGTTGAGCACCAGCCCCGTCAGCTTCCGCGCGCGGCCGGGCATCCGGCGCTGGGGCATGCCCACGTCCTCGATGCGGGCGGAGGGCTTGGCCACGGTGACGGCCGGGCCGGAGCGCATGCTGGCCAGGTCCACCACCTCGCGGCGGGGCGTGGTGATCTTGAACGGGTCGCCGTCGTCGTACGCCGGCACGTCGCTCAAGAGCGAGATGCCGCCGGGCTCCTCCGCGCCCGCCTCGGCGGGCACGTCCCCCAGCAGCGCGGCGCGGCCGGTGTCGGAGGCGGCCACGCCCTCCTCACCGGAAGCCCCCGCGCCGGAGAAGTCGAACAGGTCGCCCATCGGCTCCGGGCCGACGTGGGTGGCCTCTGAGGTGTGCTCGGGCGCGGCGGACAGGTCCGGGGCCGCAGCCGCCACGTCGATGGACGCGAACGGGTCCTCGCTCTCGAAGCCCGGAGGGGGCGTCATCGGCCCCACCGCCGTGGCGCCGCTCGGGGAGGGCGCCGCGGCGACGTTCGCGGCATGGCGCAGGGACGCCGCGTCCGGGGCCGCCGGAGCGTCGATGGGGAAGTCGAAGAGCGGATCCGCCGCGAAGTCCGTCGAACCGGCGGCGGCAAGCCCCGGCGAGGCTGCGGGCGCGGCCCCGGGACGTGACGCCCCGGCGGGGACCGAGGCCAGCGGCATGCGCGCGACGGGGGCTCCCGCCGGAGGCATGGCGGCACGCGAGGACGCGGCGCCCGACGGTGCCGGTCCGCCGGACGGGAAGGCACCAGGCCCCGGAGGCATGGCCGCACGCCCCGGAGCGGCGGACGGGGAGCCCCCGGGAGGCGGAGGCGCCACCGCCCCGGGAGGGAACGGTCCCCTGGGCGCCACGGGCGCGGCCTCCGCCGCGAACACCCCCGGGGGTCCGCCCGGAGCCACGGCCGCCGGACGGGCCGCCCCTGCGTTCCCCACCGCGAACGCCCCCGGAGGCGCGGCCCGGGCGGCGGGAGGCGCGAAGGCCCCTGGAGGCATCGGGCGGGGCGCCGCTACCGGAGGAGCAGCCACGGGCGGCTGGGAGGCCGCCGCCGGAGCATCCAGCATGAAGTCCGCGAACGGGTCATCCAGGTCCGGCACGACCGGATTCGGGGGTGGCGGCGGGGCCGCCTGACGCCGGGACGCGACGCCCGGAACCGGCGTGGGCGGGTCGAACGGCATCATCGCCCCAGCGGCGCCCGGCGTGGCGGGGGCCCGGACGGAGGCCGCTTGCGGGGCGTCCACGTCGATGTCCACATCCACGTCACCCCAGGACTGGACCTGGGACTTCACCGCGGGTGCGCCGGGCGCGTAGTACGCGGCCCCCGGCCGGGTGACCTCCCCGGTGGGCTCCGGCGCCGCTCCGAACGCCTGGAACGGGTCCGCCTGCTCGGGCGGAGGGCCGGCGGGCGGGGGGGCGCTCAGGGCCGGCGCGGGCTCACGCGCGACCCGAAAGGTGTTCTGGCATTTGGTACAGCGGACCTTGACCCCTTTTTCCGTCACCTTCTCGTCGGGGATCTTGAACCGCGTCTGGCACTGTTCGCACTGGACGATCATGGGGTCGGGTCGGGGGGACTCAGAGCATAGGCCCACCCGGCAACCACGGCGAGTCGGACCCGGGTAACTTGCTCGCTTCCAACCCCTTTGATACGAGGTTCGCCCCTTTGGAAATTGAGAAGTAAACCAGTAAATGCCAAGGCGCAGCCGGGGTCGGAGACGACAGACATGAGCGAGGCCGAGCAAGCAAACGCTCCCAGCACCACCAAGGAGCCGAAGATCATCAAGCGCTACACGAACCGGAAGCTCTACGACACCGTGGAGAGCCGGTACGTCACGCTCGATGAGATCGCCGCGATGATCAAGGAGGGCACCGAGGTGCGGATTGTCGACAACCGCACGAAGGAGGACCTGACCTCCGTCACCCTCGCGCAGATCATCTTCGAGGAGGAGAAGAAGAAGAACCAGATGCCGCTGTCGGTGCTGCGGGAGATCATCCGCCACCCCGGCGAGTCCATCTCCGGGTTCATCCAGAAGGAGGTCTCGCCGCGCGTGGCCTCCATCCGCGAGGAGGCCGAGCAGCGGCTGGACAAGCTGCTGCGCCGCGAGGACGGCAGCCCGCAGGAGGCCGCTCCGGAGGCCCCCGCCGCCGCGCCCGCCGCGCCCCAGGCCGAAGGCAACGCCGCGAGCCTCAACCCGGCGGAGCTGCTCAAGGCCAGCCAGCGCGCCTTCGAGGACTTCCAGCGCCGCATCGACGAGCGCGTGAAGCAGGTGGTGGAGAACCTCACCGGCAACCTCCCCGCCCTGGGCCGCGACATGCAGGCGCTCACGCAGCGGCTGGAGGAGCTGGAGAAGAAGCTCGACGCCGTGGAGAAGGGCGACAAGAAGGACGCGAGCGCGTCCTGAAGCACCCCAGGCCTGGACGCCGTGGCGCCCGCGGGGAAGCGGGCGCAAGGCGCCTCAGGCCACCTTCGGCCGGGCCCGCTTCCGCTTCGCCGGAGGCGCCCCGCCGTGGATCTCCGCCGCGATGGCCGCGAGCATCCGCGCCCCGGGGCTCTGGGGCGCGTACTCCCAGATGGTCTTCCCGTGGCTCTGCGCCTCGTCCACCTTGACGCTGTAGCCCAGCGGCGTGGCGGCGAGCGCGTCCGGGAAGTACGCCCCCAGGCGCTCCAGGATGGCCGTGGCCAGCGCCGTCTTGCGGTACAGCGTGGGCACCACCTTGGTGACGCGCAGGTCCGCGCGCCCCTCCGCCTCGCCCACCTGGCGCACCGTCTCCGCCAGCTCCGCGCACCCGTCCAGCGCCAGGTACGTCAGCGCCACCGGCACCACCACCTCCGTGGCCGCCACCAGGATGTTGCGCGTGGTGAGCCCCATGGACGGAGGCGCGTCGAAGAGCACCACGTCGTAGCCCGCGTCTTGCGCCTCCCGCATGCGGTCCGCCAGCCGGTGCGCGCGCCGCGGGTCCTGCGCCACCACCACCGGGAAGTCCGCCATCTCCTTGTACGCGGGCACCACGTCCAGCCCGCTCACGCCCGTCTGTCGCACCACGGAAGACAGGGACACCTGCGCGTCGGTGAGCAGGTGGAAGACGTTGCGCGGCAGCGTGCGCACGTCCACGCCCAGTGACTTGCCCGCGTGGCCCTGCGTGTCCAGGTCCACCAGCAGCACGCGGCGGCGCTGCTCCAGCGCGAGCCACGCGGCGGTGTTCACCGCGAGCGTCGTCTTGCAGGTGCCGCCCTTCTCGTTGATGAACGCGATGCGCCGCATGGCCATTGAGGGCGTGCCGCGCCCTACCCCTTCTTCTTCGAGGACGTGTTCGACACCAGCGTGTCCACCTTGCCCTCGACGGACGCGAGCAGCTTCTCCAGGTCGTCCACCTTCGAGCGCAGTTGCTCCAGGTCCGCCGTGGACGGCAGGTTCATGGCGGACAGCGCCGTGCGCAGCGCCGTGTCCAGCGTCCCCTTCGCCGCCAGCGAGCGGGACACCAGCGTCTGCACCGCCGCCACGAACTTCTCGTTGGAGAGCAACTGCTGCGCGAGCTTGCCCACGCGCTCCTCGCCCGTCTCCACGAGCTTCTTCATCACCGGGTTGTTCTTGAGCATGGTCTTGGAACCGTTCAGGTCCGGCCCACCGCGAGACAGGCGACATGGCCTTCGGGACAGGCGGGACGTCAGGAAGAGGACGCCGCACTCTGGGAGGGGCCAACGCGACGTGTCAAGCAGGGCAACAATGGGGGTTTCCGCTCGTGGACTCTCGTTGACTCTCCGGGAACCCATCCCTACGGTTCGCGCGCCCTCTTATGGCCGGACTGCTCGACAAACGCCTGTGGATCGTCTCTGGCAAGGGGGGCGTGGGGAAGACGACCGTCGCCGCCGCCCTGGCCCTGGCCTCGGTGCGCGCTGGCCGGCGCACCCTGGTGTGTGAAGTGAACACCCAGGAGCGCGTCAGCCGCATCCTGGAGCTGCCCGAAGCGGGCCCGGAGGTGAAGCTCCTGGAAGAGAACCTCTGGGCGGTGAACGTGCGCCCCCAGGAGGCCATGCGCGAGTACGGCCTGATGGTCCTGCGCTTCGAGACCCTCTACAAGACGGTCTTCGAGAACCGGCTGGTGCGCTACTTCCTGCGCTTCATCCCCTCGCTCCAGGAGCTGGTGCTGCTGGGCAAGATCATGTTCCACCTCCAGGAGAAGCTGCCGGACGGCCGCTGGAAGTACGACACGCTGGTGCTGGACGCGCCCGCCACCGGCCACGCCATCTCCTTCCTGAGCGTGCCGCAGGTGCTGCTGCAGACGGTGCCGCCGGGCCCCATGACGCGCGAGGCGATGAAGATGCGCGACCTGCTGGTGGACCCCGCCGTCACCGCCGCGGTGCTGGTGGCGCTGCCGGAGGAGATGCCGGTGAACGAGGCGCTGGAGCTGCACGGCGCGCTGCGGGACCGGGTGCACATCCGCACGCACGCGGCGGTGCTCAACCAGGCCTTCCCCGAGCGCTTCACGGAGGCCGACCTGGAGGCGCTCGCGGGCCACCCGGAGCTCATGCGCGTGGCGCAGGCGCACCACGACCGCGCCTCGCAGGCGGTGCTCGCGGGCACGAAGCTGGAGCGCAACCTCCACGCGCCGGTGTACACGGTGCCCAGGTTGTTCGTGCCGCGCTTCGGACGGGACGCGGTGGAGACGGTGATGGGGCACCTGAACGCGATGGTGACGGGAGGCACGGGAGCATGACGGCGCTGCAAGCGGCGCTCGCGAACAAGCGCGTGCTCATCTGCGTGGGCTCCGGCGGCGTGGGCAAGACGACGGTGGCGGCGACGCTCGCGCTGCGCGCGGCGGTGGATGGCCGGCCCAGCATCGTGTGCACCATCGACCCGGCGAAGCGCCTGGCCAACTCCCTGGGCCTGTCCGGCCTGGGCAACGAGGAGGCGGAGGTGCCCGCCTCCGTGCTGGAGAACCTGGGCGTGAAGCCCCGGGCGGCCCTGCACGCGATGATGCTGGACATGAAGGCCACCTGGGACGACCTCATCACCCGCGTGGCCCCGCCGGAGCAGCGCGAGCGCATCTTCGCCAACCGCTTCTACCAGTCCCTCTCCACGGCCCTGGCGGGCAGCCAGGAATACATCGCCATGGAGAAGGTCTGGGACCTGCGCCGCAGCACGGACTACGAGCTGGTGGTGCTGGACACGCCGCCCACCGCGCACGCGCTGGACTTCCTGGACGCGCCCAACCGGGTGCTGGACTTCCTGGACAACGAAGCGGCCAAGTGGCTGCTCACGCCCGCGCTGAAGGCGGGCAAGGTGGGCCTGTCCCTCTTCAACCTGGGCGGCAGCTACGTGACGCGCGCGCTGGCGCGCTTCACCGGCACGGAGATGCTCCAGGAGCTGTCCTCCTTCATGCTGACGCTCTCCTCCATGAACGAGGGCTTCCGCGAGCGCGCCCGCGGCGTGCGCGAGCTGCTGGAGGACAAGACGACGGGCTTCGTGCTGGTGACGAGCCCCAACCCGGAGCGGCTGGACGAGGCCATCCACTTCCACAAGCTGCTCAAGCAGAACCGCATGGAGATGACGGCCATCGTGGTGAACCGCGTGCACCCGCTGCCCACCCAGGCGCAGTGGACGGACGCGGCCACGCTGACGCCCACCCGGCGCGCGAAGGTGGAGGAGACGCTGCGCGAGCTCCAGGTGCTGGCGCAGCAGGACCTGGAGGGCATGGCGCAACTGCGCGAGGCCTGTCCGGGCACGCCCCTCATCCAGGTGCCGCGCTTCGGGCTGGACGTGCACGACCTCACCGCGCTGTGGGGCACCGGCCGCTACCTCCTGGGCGACGACGTCCTCGCCTGAGCGCCCTCCCCCACCCCGCGTGACGCGCCCCCGCCGTGGAGCCGTCGGGCATTTCCGGCGCACGGGGGCGTTCATGCCGGGTGGCAGGGCGCCGGCGGCCCGCCCGCATTAGACTGGCGGAGTCCGGGAGCACCGCGGAGGAGCACTTCCGGGAACCTGGCGGGTCTCCGGGGTGTCGATGTCCGGGGCCGTACCGGGTGACGTGGGCGCACCGGATGGGAGCGAGCTGCATGCACGGCAGGAAGCGGATGGAGGCAACCGGAGTCGCCCGGCGGTGGCTGTGGGCGGGCGTGTTGGGCCTGGGGCTGACGCTCACGGGCTGCCGCACCACGGGCGCGGCGGCGAAGCCGGACGCCACGGCGAACAAGCAGGTCGTGGAGTTCGACCCCGTCACGGTGACGGCGGACCTGGAGCTGGACAAGCTCAACGACGAGGAGCTCTTCGCGGGCGGCACCTCCGCCTTCGCCGCCAACGACTTCAAGCAGGCGGCGCGCTACTTCGGCCGGCTCGCGGACTTCCACCCCAACAGCCCGCACCGCCGGCAGGCCCTCTACAACGCGGGCCTCGCGCACCAGCGCCTCAAGGAGTGGGACGACGCCTACGGGCGCTTCTCCGAGCTGGCGGAGCCCCAGAAGGGCCAGGGCGACGCGCTGGACGCGTCCTTCCGCGTGGCGGAGACGCTCTACCACCTGGAGCGCTACGAGGAGGCGGTGAAGCTCCTGACGACGCTGGCCTCGCGCGAGGACCTGCCCGCGGGCCGCCGCATCGAGGCCCAGGTGCAGCAAGGCATCTGCCAGGTGGAGGCCGGCCGCACCGACGACGCGGAAGGCACGCTGCGCAAGGCGCTGGCCGCGTATGACGCCCTGCCGGACAAGGCGGAGGTGGAGGACTACTTCCCCGCCCAGGCGCACTTCTTCGTCGGCGAAATCTACCGGCTGCACTACGAAGCGGTGAAGCTGGAGGCCAGCCGGGGCAGCGACGGGCTGGCGCAGGACCTCAACTACAAGGCGGAGCTGCTGTTGTCCGCGCAGGGCCACTACCTGCGCTCCATCCGCGTGGGCAACGGCTACTGGGCCACCGCCGCGGGCGCGCAGATTGGCGCCCTGTACGAAAACCTCTACGAGCACATGGTGAACTCGCCCACGCCCCCGGAGCTCAACGCCGAGGAGGCGGAGGTCTACCGCCAGGAGCTGCGCAAGAAGATCCGCGTGCTGCTCACCAAGTCCATCAACATCTACGAACGCACGCTGGAGGCCGCCGAGCGCATCGGTTCCCAGAACACCTTCGTGGACCGCACCCGCCAGAGCCTGGAGAAGGTGAAGACGCTCCTGCTCGCGGACGCGGACTCCGCCGATACGGACTCGGACGAGGTCTCCGTGCCCATGCCCGCCTCCAACGCGGGCGCGAAGCGCCGCTAGCGTCCCCCGCCGGCCATGGAACCGCTCTTCACCCCGGAGCAGCTCGCGGACATCCACGCCTACCACCAGCCCTATTACATCCGGGCAGCGGTAGACCCGCTGGTGCGGCTGGCCCTGTCGGCGCTCATCCTGGCCGTGCTCGTGCGGCCCGTGTACCGGGGGGCGACGGCCGCGGCGGCGGCGCTGGAGAGCAGGTGGGGCGGAAGGCTGCGCAGGGCCCCGGTGAGCCGCGCCTTCTTCAGCGCCATGGACCGGCTGTGGGGCGAGCCCGGCTGGGGGGCCGCGCTGCTCTTCGCGCTCTTCATCGACCTGGCCACCCAACTGCTCTACGCCCCCGCGAACGTGTACTTCTTCTACGTGCTGGAGCACCGGCACGGCCTGTCCAACGACACGCCCGCGACCTTCGCGTGGATGTGGTTCAAGGGCACCCTCGTGGGCGCCATCGCCCTGACGGCGCTCGTGGTCGGGCTGTATGGCCTGGCCCGCCGCGTGCGCCGGTGGTGGCTGGTGCTGGGCGTGCCCGTGGCCCTGCTGATGCTGGTGTCCTCCGCCCTGGACCCGTACCGCGCCCGCCTCTACTACGACCAGACGCCCTTGCAGGAAGGGCCGCTGCGCTCGCGCATCACCGGGCTCATGCGCAAGGCGGACATCACCTTCTCCGACGTGGTGGTGGAGAAGACGTCCGTGAAGTCCAAGCGCATCCAGGCGTACTTCGCCGGCCAGGGCCCCACGCGCACCATCGTCCTCAACGACGTCATCCTGGGTGAGCTCGCGGAGGACGAAATCCTGGCCGCGGTGGCGCACGAGGCGGGCCACGTGAACGAGCCCCGCTGGCCCGGCCGCATCGTCTCCTCGCTCGCGGTGCTGGCGCTGCTCTTCCTCATCGACCAACTGCTGCGCCTGTCCGCCCGCCGGGGCTGGTGGGGCGTCCAGCGCGCGGGCGACATCCGCACCCTGCCGCTGGTCTCGCTGGTGGTGTTCCTGCTCATCACGCTCGCGGCCCCCGCGTCCGGCGCGCTCTCCCGCGAGCGCGAGCGCGAGGCGGACCGCTACGGCCTGAACCTCACCGGCGACCCCGGCGCCTTCCGCCGCATGCTGGTGAAGGCCGCCCGGGTGAACAAGATGGACCCCGAGCCGCCCCGCTGGGTCGTGCTCAAGGGCATGAGCCATCCCCCCATCGGGGAACGGCTCGCCGCGCTCGACGCGCCCTGACGCCGCCTTCAAGAAGCCGCCGGTGGATGGGCCTCCACTCCACTCCCCCTCGCCATCCAGGCCCACCCTCCGGCCGGCCGCCCCCGGACCGCTCCCCAACTGTCCGGTGGCACATCCGTCTTGAAACGTCTCCGCGTTCAGCGCCTCACGTCGGCGGAGCGCCCTCCTTCAGCTTCTCCACCGCCACCAGGGTGATGGCCTTCACCAGGGCCTTCGCGCGGCGTCCCGCGGACGTCTCGCCATGCGGGTCGACCTCCACCGCGTTGGCGATGTCCGTGAAGCCCTGCCGCTCGCCCCGGCGCAGGTGCAGCTCGCCCCGGCCCGTCAGCGCCACGGGGTTGCGCGGGTCTCCAGTCAGCGCGTGCGTGTACTCGGTGAGCGCGTCCTCCACCCTCCCGAGCTTCTGGTACACGGTGCCCAGCGCCGCGTGCGCCGCGGAGTCCTTCGGGTTCCCCTCCACGAGCCCCTCGAAGAGGATGCGCGCCTCCTCCAGCCGGCCCGCCGCCGCCAGGTCGCAGCCCACCTGCGCGATGGCCTTCGCCTCCTCGAAGGTCATCCCCTCCACCTCCGCCCAGGTCGTCTCCCCCCGCGCGAACGCCTTCAGCCTGCGCGCCGTCCCGGTCTCCATCGTCCGTCCCTCGCCGCCTTCGTGCTTGATGATGCGTCCCATGGCGGCCCTCACGCGCTGCGCAGGTTGGAGATGGCCGTCTTCGCCATCTCGTTGAACTTCGAAGACATGTTGCTCATCAGGTCGAACATCGCCTTGCGCTTCTCCATCAGCGTCTGAAGCCGCAGCTCCAGCTCCTGCATGCTCGTGTCCAGCTTCGCGCCGCGCGCCTTGTCCGACGGGCTGGTGCCCAACGCGGCGCGCTCCTCGCGGGCGCTGGCCATCTCGTTCATCACGTCCAGCAGCTCCTCGTCCGTGTCCTGGGTGATGCCCATGAGCAGGGCCTGCACCTTCTGCTCGATGCTCATGTTCGGGTTGTCCACGATGTCGCGCGCCCGCGAGCCGCCCGTGCTCCGGCCGCCGCCGGCCGGCTTCGCCACCGAGCCCAGCTCCGCGTCCAGGTCCTGCCAACTGGTGACGCCGTCCCGGCCGCCGCCCGCCGCCATCTCCAGGCGGTGCCAGTACTCCGGGTGGTCCGTGAAGAACTGCGCGGCGCGCTTGAGCGTGGAGGACGCCGCCGGGCTGTCCAGCACCGCCTCCAGGTCCGCCATCGTCAGCTTGCCGTCCTTCGTCCCCTTCGCCGTGTCGAAGGTGTCCCAGTTCTCGTCCAGCACCTGGAGCGCGTCGGCGTACTCCTGGAGGTCCGGATCCACCGCCCCCGAGCCCCCGCTGCCCCCCGGCCGCCCCGCGCCCCCGGTGCCTCCTCCGCCATGGCCCGGACGGCCCGGCACGCCTCCGTCCGTGCTCCCCGTGCCGCTGCCCGGCCGCCCCGTGCCGCCGGTGCCCGGGCGCCCCGCCCCGCTCCCCGGCCCCGGCCCGGCCCCCCCGCCGGTCCTGGGCGGCGCGCAGTCCGAGGGCGGGGGCGCGCAGTCCGAGGGCGAAGGCGCCGGACGGCCCGGCCGCTCCGGGCGCCCGTACTTCGCGAACTCCGCGGCCAGCCGCCTGGACTCCTGCTGGAGGCCCATCAGCTCGATGCGGTCATCGTTCAGGCCCGGCACCTTCAGCATCAGGAGGCTCTTCTGCGCCGTGTCCACCTGTTCGAAGAAGGCCCGGTTGTCGACGAGGAACCTCGCCGCGTCCCGGAGCGACGGCGACACGTTCGTGTCCTGCGAGATGCGCTGGAGGTCCGCGCGCGACAGCGAGCCGTCCTTCTTGCCGTCCAGCAAGTCCAGGTAGCCGAAGTTCGCCTCCAGCGTGCGCAGCGAGTCCGCGTAGTCCAGCAGCTTGGGGTCCAGCGGGCTGCGGCTCCCGGAGGTGCCTCCCGCCTGCGAAGCGGCGCTCGCGTAGCCCGCGCCCGCCTTCGCCGCGTCCTGGGGCGCGCGGTACTCCGTCTTCGCGGACGGGTTCTTCTTCAGCTCGTCCGCCACGCCCAGCGCGCCGCTGGCCGCCATCATCACGTTGCCGCTCATCACCCCCGCGGCCGTCTTGATGGAGTTCGTGAGGACGGGGGGAAGCCCCAGGGCGTCCCCCGCCAGGTCGGTCACGGCGGCCATGGGGCCGCCCAGCAGGTTCGCCACGCCTTTCAGGATGTCGAGCATCGATACTCCCGCGCGACGGGTTGAAGTGGGTGCTGCCGGGTGCCGCGCGCCGTCTCTTCGGACGCGGGCAGGCATTGCAGCGGCGGTGCCGGGCACGGCCGCGCGCGGGGCGAGTCGAAACGCGGGGTTGGCCCGAGGGGTCCTCCCGCCGCGTCCCCACCCACGGACGGGTCGGTCCGCGGCGGAGGATTGCGGTTAGAGTCCCGCGCCCATGCGCACCTTCGGGCTCGACTACGGCACCAAGACCATCGGGGTGGCCGTCTCGGATGGACTGGGGCTCACCGCCCAGGCGGTCACCACCGTGCGGCGCACGTCGCTCAAGGGGGACCTGGCGGAGCTGTCCCGGCTGGTGAAGGAGCACGAGGTGACGCGCTTCGTCCTGGGGCTGCCCCTCAACATGAACGGCACGGAGGGGCCCCGCGCGGAGGCCTCGCGCAAGTTCGCGCAGGTGCTGGAGAGCGCCCTGGGACTGCCCGTGGAGCTGTGGGACGAGCGGCTGTCCACCGTGGCCGCCCAGCGCACCCTGCTGGAGGCGGACGTGCGCCGGGAGAAGCGGCGGGAGGTCATCGACCAGCTCGCCGCGCAGTTCATCCTGCAGGGCTGGCTGGACGCGCACCGCCCCAAGGACGAGGACGGCTACGACGACGACGACTACGACCCGGAGGGCTGAGCAGCGCCTCCGGGAGTCCCTGACGGCGGGCTACGGCTGGCGCCGGTACACGTGCAGCGGCGCGGAGAAGCCGTCCTGCTCCTGGTACGCCACGCCGTCGAGCGTCAGCGTGCGCCCGTCCAGCTTCACGCCGGGGTCCTTCACCAGCTTGCCGCCGTCGAAGCGCACCAGCACCTCCGGCCGCGCGTCCGCCATGCGCTGGCGGAAGGTGTCCCAGCGCACGCGCGCCATGCGCATCTCCGGCAGCGTGGAGAAGAAGGCCACCTGCAGGTCCATGTAGCTCGGATCATCGTCGATGGCCGCCGCGCCGCCCTTCGCCGCCACCTCCTCCTTGAGGTAGCGCGCCACCTGCATCACCGCCACGGGGTTCGTGGACGTGGGGCTCACCGGGCGCAGGGAGTCATGCAGCCCGCCCTCGGTGCGGAACGTGTAGATGCCCAGCGCCACCGGCATCACCACCGCCAGCACCGCGCTCACGCCCACCACCGCGCGGCGCGCGAAGGCGCCCTTGTTGCCCACCAGCGCCGCCAGGCCCGGCGCCATGAACACCGGCAGGAGCACCAACTGCGTCACCGTGAAGCGCGCCAGGGGCACGAAGTTCAGGAGCACCGCTGCGCGCAGGGTGAAGTACAGCGCGGGCAGCACCGCCATCACCACCAGCCAGCGCGTCTCCGGGTGCTTCTTCCACGCGCGCACCATGCCCACCCCGCCCAGCAGCGCCACGCCGGGCGTCAGCGTGAAGAGCGCCACCGCGGGCCAGAACCCCAGTTGCTGCAGCCGCCAGCCCAGCGCGCCGCCCGCGCCACCGGAGTCGGCCACCCACTGCTTGTGGAAGTCCTCCACCGCCTTGATGGGGAAGAACGGGTCGCCGTGCGCCAGCTCATTGCCCTGCATCCACAACAGCGGGAACGGCAGGCACACCAGGCCAAAGCCCACCGCGCGCGTCAGGGACGCCACCCGGTCCTCGCTGCTGAACACCAGCGCCACCGTGATGAGCGGGATGTACATCCACGCGTCGTAGCGGAGCGCGCACGCGAAGTTGAGCAGCACCGCGCCCCAGAACAGCGGCTGGAAGCGGTTCTCCTCCACCCCTTCCGCCACCAGCGCGAACACCGCCAGCATGAAGAAGAGGGACACCGCCTCGCTGCCCGCGGTGGTGGAGAACTGCAGGTGCATGCCCCACGCGCTGAAGGCCAGCCCCGCGGCCACGCCCGCGCGCCAGCCGAACAGCCGCCGCGTCAGCGCGAACAGCGGCACCACGGACGCCACCCCGAACAGCAGGCTCACCAGGCGGCCCGCCACGTCCCGCTCGAACACCGACAGCACCGCGCCCACCAGGTACAGGTGCAGGGGCCCGAACTGGTACGTGCCGTCCTTGTAGGACGTGATGACGTGGGGGGCGGCCAGCCAGCGCTCCGCCAGCTCCGTGCGCACCACCGCGTCCCCGAAGAGGTTCTCGTTGATGAAGAACACCCCCAACCGGGGGAGCAGCGCCGCCAGGAGCAGCAGTCCCACCAACCACCGGGTGGACGGCTCGGGCCGGGGTGCGGGCACCGCGGTCAGACCGGGCACGGCGGAGGGGGGGGAAGCGAGGGCGGCGGGACTCGAAGCGGGAACCATGGAGGGCGCGAGGATACGCAGGCAGGGCTCAAATCCAAGCCAGCGTCCCTTCCACCTGCCCGGTGCCCGCCCGCCTGCCCTGTGTCTCCTCCGGAATCACTTCCCCGGGCAGCGTGGGATTCGCGCCGTTACGCACCCTTCTGGGCGGGACGGAACCGGTGCGCCGGCCGCCACGCCGACATGTGGAGTGGACACGGACGCCGCCCCACAGGGAGGGCCTGCCCGGACGGGATGTCCTCCAGCGGAAGCCCAAGCGTCGGGAAGTACGCGCTTGGGTGAGGTGGGACCGGACACATCGCACCGGGGGGGCTCCTCCCAGCGCGCGTCCCGGTCCTTATAATCGAAGTGCCTTTTCACCCCGTGGAGGAGGGCGGCTCCCCTCCGACACGAGCCGAACGCGCGGTCCCACTCCGCGGCGGGGTCCCGAAGGGGCTGAAGCATCGCGATTGTCGTCGCCTGGGACCTCTTCGGAGTGGGTGTGGAATGGCCTTCCAGCCCTCCAGGTTCACCATGTTGGCCCCCCGGAAGCACGCGAGTTTTCGCGTCCTCCTGTGAGGCTACGAGGGAGAGACATGAAGGACGCTGAGAAGGGCTCGTGGGTCTCCAGAATCGCCGCGTTCCAGGATGTGAAGACCTACGCGGAACTCAACTGGGAGGGCTCTTTCGAGGACTACCTCGAAATCGTCCGCAAGAACCCCAAGGTCACCCGCACCGCCTTCCAGAGGATCTACGACATGATCCTCAGCCACGGGAAGTCGGAGTACATCGACAACAAGAAGAAGCTCACCCGCTACCACTTCTTCAGTGACGAGCGCTTCGGCGGCCGGGACGCCATCTTCGGCCTGGACGTGCCGCTGATGAAGCTGGTGAACGTCTTCAAGTCCGCCGCCCAGGGCTACGGCACGGAGAAGCGCGTCATCCTCCTGCACGGGCCCGTGGGTTCGTCCAAGTCCACCATCGCCCGCCTGCTCAAGAAGGGCATGGAGGAGTACTCCAAGACGCCGGAGGGCGCCGCCTACACCTTCTCCTGGCTCACCGACAAGAAGCAGCCTGACGGCACGGTGACGAAGGAGAAGATGAAGTGCCCGATGAACGAGGAGCCGCTCAACCTCATCCCGCGGGAGTGGCGCGACAAGGTCTTCTCCGAGCTGTCCCCGCCGGAGTCCGGCTACACCATCCCCAACGGCTGCGAGCTGTGCCCCGCGTGCCGCTTCGTCTTCAAGGAGCTGATGACCCAGTACGGCGGTGACTTCGCCAAGGTCATGGGCCACGTGCACGTCAACCGGCTCATCTTCAGCGAGAAGGACCGCGTCGGCATTGGCACGTTCCAGCCCAAGGACGAGAAGAACCAGGACTCCACCGAGCTCACCGGCGACATCAACTACCGGAAGATCGCCGAGTACGGCTCGGACTCCGACCCGCGCGCCTTCAACTTCGACGGCGAGTTCAACATCGCCAACCGCGGCGTCATTGAATTCGTGGAAGTGCTCAAGCTGGACGTCGCGTTCCTCTACGACCTGCTCGGCGCGTCGCAGGAGCACAAGATCAAGCCGAAGAAGTTCCCGCAGACGGACATCGACGAGGTCATCATCGGGCACACCAACGAGCCCGAGTACAAGAAGCTCGAGAACAACGAGTTCATGGAGGCCTTGCGCGACCGTACGGTGAAGATCGACATCCCGTACATCACCAAGCTCGCGGAGGAGGTGAAGATCTACGAGAAGGACTTCAACTCCCGCGCCATCAAGGGCAAGCACATCGCCCCGCACACGCTGGAGATGGCCGCCATGTGGGCCGTCCTCACGCGCCTGGAGGAGCCCAAGAAGCACAACCTGTCGCTCCTGCAGAAGCTCAAGCTCTACAACGGCAAGACGCTCCCCAACTTCACCGAGGACAACATCAAGGAGCTGCGCAAGGAGTCCGTGCGCGAGGGCCTGGAGGGCATCAGCGCCCGCTACATCCAGGACAAAATCAGCAACGCCCTGGTGAGCGACAAGGGCGAGGGCTGCATCAACCCCTTCATGGTGCTCAACGAGCTGGAAGCCGGCTTGAAGACGCACTCCCTCATCAACACCGAGGACGCGCGCAAGCGGATGAAGGAGCTGCTCACCACGGTGAAGCAGGAGTACGAGGACATCGTCAAGAACGAGGTCCAGCGCGCCATCAGCGCCGACGAGGACGCCATCGGCAAGCTGTGCGGCAACTACATCGACAACATCAAGGCCTTCACCCAGAAGGAGAAGGTCCGCAACAAGTACACCGGCATCTACGAGGTGCCGGACGAGCGCTTGATGCGGTCGATTGAAGAGAAGATCGACATCCCGGAGAGCCGCAAGGACGACTTCCGCGGGGAGATCATGAACTACATCGGCGCGCTCGCCGTGGAGGGCAAGACCTTCAACTACCGGACCAACGAGCGGCTGCACAAGGCGCTGGAGCTGAAGCTGTTCGAGGACCAGAAGGACAGCATCAAGCTCAAGAACCTGGTGTCGTCCGTCGTGGACAAGGAGACCCAGGAGAAGATCGACCTGGTGAAGGACCGGATGATGAAGAACTACGGGTACTGCGAGATCTGCTCCACGGACGTGCTGAACTTCGTGGCCAGCATCTTCGCCCGCGGTGACGCCAAGGAGTAACGCCTAGCGACTTTGCCCAAGAGGGACGTGACACCGTGACCTTGAAGATCCACCAGGACCACTCCCGCTTCAAACAGATCGTCCGCGGGAAGATCAAAGCCAACCTGCGCAAGTACGTGCAGAAGGGCGAGATGCTGGGCAAGAAGGGCAAGGATGCCATCAGCATCCCCATCCCCTTCATCGACATCCCGCGCTTCAAGTACGGCCACAAGGAGCAGGGCGGCGTTGGACAGGGTGACGGTGACGTCGGCCAGCAGCTCGGCCCCGGGGCGGTGGAGCCCGGGGACGGGCACCAGGCCGGCCAGGGCGAAGGCGACCACGCCCTGGAGGTGGACGTCACGCTGGAGGAGCTGGCGCAGATTCTTGGCGAGGAGCTCCAACTGCCGCGGATTGAGCGGCGGCAGAACGAGCGCATCGTCACGCAGAAGGTGAAGTACACGGGCGTGAACACCACGGGCCCGGAGTCCCTGCGCCACTTCAAGCGCACCTTCAAGCAGGCCCTGAAGCGTCAAATCGCCACCGGCACCTACGACCCGAAGATGCCGGTCATCATCCCCACGCGCGAGGACCGGCGCTACCGCAGCTACAAGCTGCAGGAGCTGCCAGAGACGAACGCGGTCATCATCTACATGATGGACGTGTCCGGCTCGATGGGGGACGAGCAGAAGGAGATCGTCCGCATCGAGAGCTTCTGGCTCGATACGTGGCTCAAGCACCAGTACAAGGGGCTGGAGTCGCGCTACATCATCCACGACGCGGTGGCCCGCGAAGTGGACCGCGACACGTTCTTCCACACCCGCGAGTCCGGCGGGACGATGATCTCCAGCGCATACAAGCTGTGCCGGGACATCATCCAGGCGGACTACCCGAAGAGCGCGTGGAACATCTACCCGTTCCACTTCAGCGACGGGGACAACTGGAGCGCGGACGACACGCGCCAGTGCATTGAAATGCTCCGCAACGACATCCTCCCGCAGGTGAACCAGTTCGCCTACGGGCAGGTGGAGTCCCCCTACGGCAGCGGGCAGTTCATCAAGGACCTGCGCGAGGCCGTGGGTGACACCAACAACGTCGCGCTGAGCGAGATCGCGGACAAGGACGCCATCTACGCCTCCATCAAGGACTTCCTCGGCAAGGGGCGCTGACACGAGCGCTTCTGTCTCATCCCCCACCGGAGCCACCGCCCCATGCCCAAGAGCCTCACACCGCGACTCGCAGCGCTGCGGGATGAAATCCACGGCTACGCCAAGGAGTTCGGCCTGGACTTCTTCGACACCGTCTTCGAGATGGTGTCCTACGACGAGATGAACATGGTGGCCGCCTACGGCGGCTTCCCCACCCGCTACCCCCACTGGCGCTGGGGCATGGAGTACGAGCAACTGGCGAAGGGGTACGAGTACGGGCTTTCGAAAATCTACGAGCTCGTCATCAACAACGACCCCTGCTACGCCTACTTGATGGAGAGCAACCCGGAGGTGGACCAGAAGCTGGTGATGGCCCACGTCTACGGTCACTGCGACTTCTTCAAGAACAACTTCTCCTTCCGGCACACCAACCGCCGGATGATTGACGACATGGCCAACCACGCCACCCGCGTCCGGCGGTGGGTGGACAAGATTGGCGTGGAGAAGGTGGAGGACTTCATCGACCGGACGCTGTCGCTGGAGAACCTCATCGACCAGCACGCGCCGCACATCCGGCGCAACCCGGACCCGCAGCGCGCGGAGGAGGAAGCCAAGTCCAACGAGCGCGTGGAGGGCTTCAAGGTGAACCGCGAGTACATGCGCGGCTTCATCAACCCCTCCGAGTTCATGGACTCACAGCGCAAGCGCGCGGAGGACGAGAAGCAGCAGCGCAAGCGCTTCCCGGAGCGCCCGCAGCGCGACGTGCTCTACTTCCTGTTGGAGCACGCGCCGCTGGAGCCGTGGGAGGTGGACATCCTCTCCATCCTGCGCGACGAGGCGTACTACTTCGCGCCCCAGGGCCAGACGAAGATCATGAACGAGGGATGGGCCAGCTACTGGCACTCCACCATCATGACCCGCCGGGCGCTGAAGGACGATGAGATCATCGACTACGCGGACCACCACTCCGGCACCATGGGCGTGCGCCCCGGCGCCATCAACCCGTACAAGCTGGGCATCGAGCTGTGGCGGGACATTGAAGACCGGTGGAACAAGGGCAAGTTCGGCAAGGAGTGGGACGAGTGCGATGACCTTCGCGCGCGCCAGGCCTGGGACAAGAAGCTGGGCGCGGGGCGCGAGAAGATCTTCGAGGTGCGCAAGCACTACAACGACATCACCTTCATCGACACGTTCCTCACCGCCGAGTTCGCCCAGCAGCAGAAGCTCTTCGTCTACGGCTTCAACGACAAGCGCAACTCGTGGGAAATCTTGGACCGCGAGTTCCGCAAGGTGAAGAACAAGCTGCTCACGTCGCTCACCAACTTCGGGCAGCCCATCATCGAGGTGGTGGACGGCAACTACGAGAACCGCTCGGAGCTGCTGCTCGCGCACAAGCACGACGGGCAGGACCTGAAGGGCGACTACGCGCGCGAGACGCTGCGCAACCTCCAGTCCCTGTGGCGGCGCCCGGTGAACATCATCACCCGCTACGACGGCAAGGGCACCCTGCTGCGCTACGACGGGCAGCACCACTCGGAAAAGAAAGTGGAGCTGTAAGGCCGGAAGTCCCAAGCAGGCAGGCAGGCTGCGGAAGTGCGGTCAGGATTTGGGCGGAGGACCAACAGTCCTCTACACTCCTGTATCGCCCCCCATGAAGACCGCTTCCCTCCTCTGCCTCGCCGCCCTCGGGGTGGCTTCGACGTCCGAAGCCGCCACCCAGTTCGAAATCAAGAACCGCCGCATCGAGCCGCGCCAGACGCTGGCGGGCGCGCTGCATGACGCGCAACTGCCCGACGAGCAGGTGACGGCGGTCATCTCCGCGCTGGAGGGCGTGTTCGACTTCCGCAAGTCGCGCGTGGGGGACCAGTTCCGCCTGGTGATGAAGAACGGCGAGCTGGACTTCTTCGACTACCGCCAGAGCACCGTGGACGAGTGGCAGGTGCGCCGCGACGGGGAGAAGTACGTCGGCAGCAAGCGCTCCATCGAGGTGGAGAAGCAGGTGTCGCTGGTGTCGCTGGAGATCAGCTCGTCCCTGTACGAGGCGACGCTCGCGGCGGGTGAGGACCCGTCCATCGGACTGGTGCTGTCGGACGTGTTCGCGTGGGACATCGACTTCTACCGCGACGTGCGCAAGGGCGACCGGGCCAAGGCCCTGGTGGAGAAGTTCGTCTCCAAGGGCCGCGTGCTGCGCTACGGCGAGGTGCTGGCGGCCACGTACGAGGGCGGGCTGGTGGGCAACAAGCGCGTGTTCCGCTACGTGCTGCCCAACGGCGAGGCCAACTTCTTCCAGGAGGACGGCGCCAGCGCGAAGAAGACCTTCCTCAAGAGCCCGCTGAAGTACGCGCACGTCACCAGCAGCTTCGGGTCGCGCTTCCACCCGGTGCTCCAGTACGTGAAGAACCACAACGGCGTGGACTACGGCACGCCCATTGGCACCCCGGTGTGGGCCGTGGCGGACGGCACCGTCGTGTCCGCGGGCAACGCGGGCGCGGCCGGCAACATGGTGGTGCTGCGCCACGCCAACGGCATGGAGACGCAGTACATGCACCTGTCGCGCTTCGGTGACGGCGTGCGCGCCGGCCAGCGCGTGCGGCAGAAGCAGGTGATTGCCTACTCCGGCAACACCGGCCGCTCCACCGGCCCGCACCTGCACTTCGGCCTGAAGCGCAACGGCGCCTACGCCAACCCGCTCACCCAGAAGTTCCCCCGCGCGGATCCGCTGCCCAAGGAGCTGACGGCGGACTTCCTCGCCAAGGCGCAGGACATGGCCCAGCAGCTTGACGCCGTGTCCGTGGCCGCCGTCGCCGGCAAGGCGGGCCCGGCGCCCACCGCCACGAAGTAGCCCCAGGCCGCCTCGCGCCGAAAGCCCCGGGCCCCCTCCCCTTCACGGTGGAGCGGGGCCCGTCGCTTGTCTCAGGTCCATTCGATGATGAACTCGGAGTCGCCCAGGCACCGCTCGGTGCCCCGCACGCTGCCCTCGCGGTGGAGCGCGTGGAGGGGCCCGCCGAGGATGCCCTCGTGGACCTCCACGGGCAGCAGGTCCCCCTTGAAGACGAGCCGCACGCGCTTGTCGCCCAGGGCCTGGTACTCGCGCTGCCCGTAGCTCACCGCGGTGGAGTACGACGCGGGCGCGTTGCTGTAGAGGCGCTTGGGGTCGGCGCCGCTGGAGGTGAGGCGCAGGAGCGTCTGCCCCACCGTGGACTCGAAGAAGGTCCCGACGATGGCCTCCCCGCACGCCCGCAGGGCCGCGTCACGTGTGCCGTACTCCGGCTGGAGCGCCTCCGACGCGAAGGCGAGCAGCCGCAGGAAGTCCACCGCCGGGTAGGAGAAGAAGTCCACCGGGCTGCGCTGCATGAGCGGCGCGCGCAGGCGCTCCGCGGCGTCACGCCCCAACCGCTGGTGCGCGAGCCGCAGCACCGCCGCGAAGCTCAAGCCCCGCACGGTGTCCCCGGGCCGGGTGAGGGCGATGCGCGCTTCCAGGTCATCCAGGGGGCGGGACATTCGCGAGCTTTGTACTCCACTTCCGCTCGCTTCCGGCCCACCCCCGCGGGGGAGGTGCTCGCCATCGCGCACCCTGGGGCCGCGCCGCGTCACGCGGGTCCCCGGGCACCTTCCCTCCCTGGCGGAGGAAGCGGCCGACCCCGGGCGGGGGACGTGGGTTTCCCCTGCCCTGGGCTGGCGTGACACGGTAGCCTTCCGTCATGGGCGTCCCGCGTCAAAAGCGCGGGCGCTCGCGCAGTGCCTCCACCCCTTCGCGACCCTCGAGACGACCGACTTATGGCTCCTCCCGCCTCCGCGCGCCCCGCTTCGCCCCCGCCCTCCGCCTCGGGAACCCCCGAAGACAGCGGCCGCACCGGGCTCGACGCGGCCAGCGTCCGTCGCGGCTTCTTCGAACACGTGCGCTATTCGCGCGGCAAGAACCCGGAGACGGCCACCCCGCATGACCGCTTCATGGCGCTGTCGCTGGCCGTGCGCGACCGCCTCACGGACCGCTGGGTGAAGACGGCGCGCACCTACTACGAGCAGGACGTCAAGCGCGCCTATTACCTGTCCGCGGAGTACCTGCTGGGCCGCGCGCTGGGCAACAACCTGCTCAACCTCAACACGTACGAGGCCGCCGCCGCCGCCATGCAGGAAGTCGGCGTGGACCTGGGCCAGTTGCTGGAGATGGAGCCGGACGCGGGCCTGGGCAACGGCGGCCTGGGCCGGCTGGCGGCGTGCTTCCTGGATTCGCTGGCCACCCTGGGCTACCCGGGCATGGGCTACGGCATCCGCTACGAGTTCGGCATCTTCTCCCAGGACCTGGTGGAGGGACACCAGGTGGAGCGCGCGGACGAGTGGCTGAAGTTCGGCAACCCGTGGGAGATCGTCCGGCCGGAGAAGGCGGTGCCGGTGCGCTTCTTCGGGCGCGTGGAGCACCACCAGGGTCCGGATGGCCGGCCGGTGGCGCGCTGGGTGGGCGGCAAGACGGTGATTGGCGTGCCGTACGACACGCCCATCGCGGGCTACGGCAACAACACCGTCAACACGCTGCGGCTGTGGCAGGCGCGCGCGAGCGCGGAGTTCGACCTGCTGCTGTTCAACGCCGGTGACTACGAGCGCTCCGTGGTGGAGAAGAACGACTCGGAGGTCATCTCCAAGGTCCTCTACCCCAACGACGCGTTCCAGGCCGGCAAGGAGCTGCGCCTCAAGCAGCAGTACTTCTTCGTGGCGTGCTCCATCGCGGACATCGTCCGGCGCTACCTGAAGAACCACAACGACTTCCGGGACTTCTCCAGGAAGTGCGCCATCCAGCTCAATGACACGCACCCGGCCATTGGCGTGGCGGAGCTGATGCGCGTGCTGGTGGACGAGAAGCGCCTGCTCTGGGACGAGGCCTGGTCCATCACCCAGGAGACGTTCGGCTACACCAACCACACGCTCCTGGCGGAGGCCATGGAGCGCTGGCCGGTGTCGCTGTTCGAGCGGCTGCTGCCCCGCCACCTGGAAATCATCTTCGAGATCAACCAACGCTTCATGCGCCAGGTGCAGATCCGCTACCCGTTCGACGTGGAGAAGCAGCAGCGGATGAGCCTGGTGGAGGAGGGCCCGGAGAAGAAGATCCGCATGGCCCACCTGGCCGTGGTGGGCAGCCACAGCATCAACGGCGTGGCCGCGCTGCACACGGACCTCTTGCGCCGCGACGTGCTGCCGGACTTCGCGCAGATGTACCCGGAGCGCTTCAACAACAAGACCAACGGCGTGACGCCGCGCCGGTGGCTGGCGTGGTGCAACCCGCGCCTGTCCAAGCTGATTACGAGCCGCATTGGCGAGGGCTGGACCACGGACCTGGACCTGCTCCAGAAGCTGGAGCCGCACGCGGAGGACCCGGAGTTCCGCAAGGCCTTCCGCGAGGTGAAGCGCGCCAACAAGGAGGAGCTGGCCCAGCACGTGAGGGACCTGCGCTGGGTGCAGCTCAACCCGGACGCCATCTTCGACGTGCAGATCAAGCGCCTGCACGAGTACAAGCGGCAGCTCCTGGACGCCATCCACATCGTGGCGCTGTGGATGAAGGCGCGCAGGGACCCGTCCAGCGTCATCACGCCGCGCGCGTTCCTCTTCGGCGCGAAGGCGGCGCCGGGCTACCACCTGGCGAAGCTGACCATCCGGCTCATCAACGGCATCGCGGAGGTGGTCAACAGCGACGCGGGCGCCACGGGGTTGCAGGTGGTGTTCCTGCCCAACTACCGGGTGAGCCTGGCGGAGCGCATCATCCCCGCGGCGGACGTGTCCGAGCAGATTTCGACGGCGGGCTGGGAGGCCTCCGGCACGGGCAACATGAAGCTGATGCTCAACGGCGCGCTGACGCTGGGCACGCTGGACGGCGCCAACGTGGAGATCCGCGACGCGGTGGGCGACGAGAACTTCTTCCTCTTCGGGCTCACGGCGGATGAGGTCATCGCGCGCAAGAAGGCCGGCTACCGGCCGCGCGAGGTGTACGAGTCCAACACGGAGCTGCGCGAGGCGCTGGACCTCATCCGCTCCGGCTTCTTCTCGCCGGAGGACCGCAACCTCTTCCAGCCGCTGGTGGACAGCCTGCTCAACGAGGACCGCTACCTGGTGCTGGCGGACTTCGCGTCCTACGCGGCGAAGCAGGAGGACGTGGCGCGCGCCTACAAGGACGCCGAGTCCTGGACGAAGAAGTGCATCATCAACGTCGCCCGCGCGGGCATCTTCTCCTCCGACCGCACCATCAAGCAGTACGCGGAGGAGATCTGGAAGGTGCAGCAGACGACCGTGGAGTGACGTGACGCTCGGCACTGGCGGCCCCCTCCTCCCGGGGCCGCCGTGCCGTCCGCCGCTCAGGCGGCCTTGTTGAGCCAGGCCTCGTACGCGCGGAAGTCGTAGTCGCGGCCAAGGAAGTGGTGCACCAGGCGGGCGGCGTCGTCGGAGCCGCCCGGCTCCAGCACCGCGCGGCGGTAGGCCTGCGCGGGCTCGGGGTTGAGCAGGCCCTTCGTCTGGAACACCGTGAAGAGGTCCTTCGCGATGACCAACGACCACATGTACGTGTAGTAGTTGGACGAGTACCCGTCCAGGTGCCCGAAGGTGAGGTGGAAGTACGTGCCCTCCAGGTACGGGAAGGGGATGTACTGGCCCTGCAGCTCACGCACGAGCGCGGTGGCGTCCAGGTCCTTCGGGTCGCGCCGGTACAGCTCCAGGCTGAGCGCCGCGTAGAACATCTGCTGGCGCACGAAGAGCCCCTTGCCGAACTCGTCCGCGGCGAGCATGCGCTCCACCAGCTCCGCGGGCAGCGCCTCGCCCGTCTGGTAGTGCTTCGCGAAGGTCTGCAGGCACGTCACGTCGCGCCCCCACTCCTCCAGCATCTGCGACGGGGCCTCCACGAAGTCCCACTCCGTGCGCACGCCGGACAGGCCCGCCCACTTCGTGTGGCCGCCGAAGATGTGGTGCAGGAGGTGGCCGAACTCGTGGAAGAACGTCTCCACGTCGCCGTGCTGCATGAGCGCGGGCTCCGCGCCGGGCTTGGGGAAGTTGCAGATGAGCGCGCCTTCCGGCAGCCGCCGGCCGGACTTGCCGCTCGTCAGCGTGAACTGGGCCGCGTGCTTGTACTTGTCCGCGCGCGGGTGCATGTCCAGGAAGAAGCGGCCCTTGAGCGTCTGGCCTTCGTGGACGTCGTAGACCTCCACGTCCGGGTGCCACACGGGCACGTCCTTCACGGGGCGGTAGGTGACGCCGAAGAGGCGCGCCGTGAGGTCCAGCACGCCCTGCTTCACGCGCGTGTATTCGAAGTAGGGGCGCACCGTCTGCGAGTCGAAGGCGTACTGCTCCGCCTTCACGCGGTCATCCAGGTAGCCGGAGTCCCACGGGTTCACCTTGTCGGCGGCCGGGTCGTCCTTGCGCTTGCGCTCCAGGAGCACGGCGTAGTCGCGCTTCATGCGCTCCTCCGACGCGTCGGCGATCTTCCGGATGAAGGTGCCCGCGGCGTCCGCGGTGCGCACCATCTTGTCCTCGGTGGCGTAGGCGGCCCAGTGCGGGTAGCCCAGCAGCGTGGCCAGCTCATGGCGCTTCTGGACCAGCTTCTGGAGCACGTCCACGTTGGAGGGGTAGCCGCGCTGGCGGTTGGCGCGCCAGAGCGCTTCGCGGGCCTTGCCGTCGCGCGCGTAGGTGAGGAAGGGCACCAGGTCCGGGTAGTCCGTGGAGATGCGCACCTGGCCGTCCTCGCCGGGGGCGTGCGCGCGCACGTAGTCCTCCGGCAGGCCGTCCAGCGCGGCCGGGGGCAGGGACACCTTGCGGGTGTCCTGGCTGATGTTGCGGCTGAACTCCTGGCCAATGCGGACCAGCTCCTCCTGGAGCGCCTTCACCTTCGCGCGGGTGGCGTCGTCGCGGTCCACGCCGGCGCGGCGGAAGTCGCGCAGCACCTTCTCCATCCACTTGCGCGTGGCGGCGTCCTCCTGGGACAGGTCCACGCGCGCCAGGACGTCGTAGACGCCCCGGTCCATGCGGATGTCGTTGGCCAGGTTTTCGATGGCCTGCTCGGAGGCCTCCGCGGCCTCGCGCAGGGCGGCCTCCGGGTGCGTGTGGCGCACGACGCTGGCGCGCGCGGCGGCGTCATCCAGCGCGGCCGAGGACTCGTCGAACAGCTCCAGGACCTCCCTGGGGGGCGTGGAGGCGGGCAGCGTCTTCAGTCGCGCGATGCCGTCGCGGGCCCTGGACAGGGCCTCCTCGCTCGCGCGGCGGAACTCCTCCGGCGGGCAGGTGACATGGCGGGCGGCGTCGGGGACCAGGGGCTCGGACACGGGATGGGCTCCTCTCAAGCCGTGGGTGTGCGGGAAAGGGCTCAAAGCTAATGCGCCCCGTCCTCCCTGGCAGCATCCGAGTGGCCCGGCGCGGACGGTTGCCGGGCAGTGGACGCCCTCCCCCGCCCCGTCCGTCGGGCGGCGGACGGGCGGGCGGTGCCCGAAGGCGGAAGGCCGCCCCGGCGTGAGTGCCGGAGGCGGCCTTCCTGGGACTTCTCAAGGGTGAGGCGGAGGCGTCAGTAGAACTCGAGCGGGCTCTGCGAGGTCTGCGGCTCCCGGACGGCGCGGGTCACGAAGTCCTGGCCGTTGTTGTCCGTGTCCTGCCCATTGCCACGAAGGGCGTCCGCGCCGGTCGTGCCCATGGTGGTGGAGGTGGAGGAGGCCACGGCCTTGCGCTCGAGGCTGCCGCCCACCGCCGGGTGCGAAGGGGCGGCGGTGCCCTCGGGGGAATTCCCGGCGCCCCATCCCAGCTTGTCCACGTCCACGTAGGTCCCCCCCACGAGCTGCTGGATGCGGACGTGGCCACCGGCGGTCGTGGAGGCCGACGCATCGAAGGTGTAGCCGAGGTCCTTGGCCAGCGTGCCCGTGCCGCTGTAGTTCGCCCCGCCCAGAAGGAAGTAGCCGTGGGCGCGGATGACCTTTCCGGCGGGAATGGTGACGGTCCCGCTCCAGGTGGTCCCGGTGGCGGACTTGTAGCTGAGCTGCCAGTTGGACAGGTCCACGTCCGAGTTCGTCGGGTTGTAGAGCTCGACGAACTCGTCCGTCGCGGCCGTGCCCGTGCCGTTGCCGCCGCTGACCTCGCTGATGACCACGTGGTTCGTCAGCGGTGTCTTGACGACCGTCACCGAGCCCCAGGTGCCCGCGGGAGGATCCACCTTGCCGGACTGGTCGCAGTACACCCACGGCTCGCCCTTGAAGCGGTAGCGGAAGCCGTAGCGGTACGTGCCGGCCGTGGGAATCTGGAGGACCGCCTTCATTTCGTCGTTGTTGGAGTTCGGCGTGGTGAAGCCCGCGTTGAAGTCCGCCGCCGTCCACGTCCAGCCCGCCGGGTTGGCGGCGTCCGTGCCGTAGCCCAACTGCGCCTCGATGAGCGGGTAGAAGTCGTTGCCCTGCGTGTTCCGCTGCGTGACGTCGTAGCTGTAGAACTGGCTGTAGATGTCGTAGCTGGCGTTGGGGGCGATGACCGCCGGGTAGGCGTTGTCCGGCGACGGGAACGTCTTCGGGTACTGGATGGCGCAGTAGTTCAGCGGCTTCTCCACGTTCAGGCCGCAGTCGTCGTTGGCCTGGAGCGGCGTGCCCCGGTCCCCGCCGGACAGGCTGCCGGTGGAGTCACACCAGTACCAGGCCTGGGCGCTGCCCTTCGTCCCGATGATGCTGGACGCGAGGCTCATGGCCCGGCCCGTCGTCTGGGGGAACGCGTTCGTGTACGTGAGGCTGTCCACCGTCACCGCGCCCTGCTTGAGCGTGATGGAGCCCGTGCTGTCCATGAACTTGTCGATGCCATAGTCGGTGTTCGCCGACACGCCACCGTTGCGCGTGTAGTTCGCGTCCTGCGCGAGCACCGTCCGGCCGCCGGGGGGCACCAGCAGCGTGGGGTTGTGGTTCACCGTGAAGGACGTCTCCGTCCCCGCGCTGTTGACCAGGGTCACCGTCAGGCCCTGCGCGTCCAGCAGATGCGACGTGGTGTTGGTCAGCTCCAGGTACTCGGTGGTGCCCGCGGAGGGCGAGTGCATCACCTCCGAGATGACCAGCTCGCCCGCGCCCGGGTGCGGCGCGCTGGTGCACGCGCCCGCGTAGCAGACCGCGTCCGCGCCGGTGCAGGTCTCGAGCGTCGAGTCGCCGGCCACGCAGGTCGGCGCGCCGTTCTGCACCACGCACACCGACGAGTAGACCTCGCGCGAGTAACCGTCCTCCGCGCACTGGGGCGCGGGCGGCGTGCACACGTAGCCGTCGCACGGGCTGGTGGTGGCGGTGCTCGCGGTGGCGAGCGCGCTGGCGTTGTCCGCGCCGTCGAACGTCCGGAGCGCGAAGTGGTACGTCGTGGCCGCCGTCAGGCCGGTGACGGTGAAGGACTCCGCCGTGCCCGCCGTCTGGGGCGCGCTCATGCCCGTCACGAGCGTGGCCGCGCCGAAGGTGGCGTCGGTGATGGCGGACGTGGCGTAGCGCAGCTCGTAGCGCGAGGCCGTGCCCAGCACGCCGTCGTCACCCGGGGCCTGCCAGTCCAGGCGGATGCTGTCGCCGGACACCCCCGTCGCGCTGAAGCTCGCGGCGGCGGACGGCGCCTGTGCGTCGGAGATGATCAGGTCCGCCGACGTGAGGGTCTGGAAGTCGTCCGCGCTCGCCTGGAGCTGGTACGTGCCTTCGTCGTTGATGCTGAGCTCGCCGAAGGTGGCCACGCCGCTCACGGTGGTGCGCGTGGGGACGCCCTGGGCGAAGCCGCCGCCCACCAGCGCCAGTTGCACATCGGCTGACGCGTCGGTGAGGGTGTTGCCGTAGGCGTCCTTCACCGCGACCTCGATGTCCGCCAGCGCCTGCCGCACCGAGCCCGTCGTGGGCGCGGAGGCGAAGGTCAACTGGCCCACGCCCGCCGGGAGGATGGAATACGTGTGCGAGGCCGTGAGCGACAGGTCCGTCACGTCCTCCACGGTGACGGACTGGTCCCCGGCGGTGCGCAGCTCCACATTGAAGGTGTGCCGGCCCTCGTCCAGCAGGGTGAACGTATAGGCACCAGGCAGCACCGCCTGCGCATCCGACGACGAGAAGGTCACCGTGGACGCGTAGTCCTTCGCCACGTTGCCGTAGGCGTCACGCGCCACCAGCTCGTAGCTCAGCGACTGGCCCGCGCCGAACGGGCCCGCGCTCGCGATGACTTCGAGCGACGCGGCCGTGACGGAGCGCACCTCCGCGTTCACCGTCGCGGTGAGGGCCGGGGTGGCCGTGTCCGTGGCCGTGAGCGACTGCGTGCCCGCCGTCTTGAACACGAGGCCGGAGACCGTCTTCTCGCCCTGGTCCGCCGGGGCGAAGACGGCGTCCGGAGGCAGCACCGCCTGCGCGTCCGAGGACGTGAAGCGCACCGTGCCGGTGTAACCCTGGATGCGGTTGCCAAAGGCGTCCGTCACGGAGACGGTCACGTCGTTCGAGTCGCCCGCGTCGACCGGATCCGCGAAGGCCGCGAGCACCAGCTTCGCCGCGGCACCCGCGCCCACCGTGAAGGACTGGCTCTCCTGCGTCAGCGAGCCCGCCGTGGCCGTGAACGTGTACGTGCCCGCCGTGTCCACGCGCAGGCCCGCGAAGGTGGCCACGCCATTCACCGCAGCCACCGGCACCGCCGTGAAGCCAGCCTGACCGGTGAGCGTCAGCGTCACCACCGTGGTGGCCGTGGAGACGACGTCGCCCCGCGCGTCCAGCAGCGACACCTTCACGTCCGCGAGCGTGGAGCCCGCAGTGCCATTCGACGGTTGCAGCGTGAACGCCAACTGCGTCACCTGCGGGTCCGCCGTGGACACCGCGAGGCTGTCCGAGCGCGCGGAATTGCCGTGCGCGTCCGTCACCTTGAGCGCCACGTGGTACGTCTTCCCGGCCGCGAGCCCGGAGAGGGTCGCGGACTGCTCCGTGCCCGGAGGCACCGGGGCGCCGACCGTCACCGGCGTCGCCGCGTCGAAGGCCGCGTCCGTGGTGATGGCGGACGTCGCGTAGCGCAGCTCCTGCGACGCCAGTTGCCCCTGCACACCGTCATCCCCTACGCCCGTCCATTGCACGGTGAGGCCCGTCTCCGTGGCCCCCGTCTGCGTCAGCACCGGCTTCGCGGGCGCCACGTCGTCCACCACCTCCACGTCCGCGCTGCTCACGTCCTGCACGCCCTGCGCGGACGCCACCAGGTGCGTGGTGCCGTGCCCCGCGATGCTCAAGTCCGTGAAGGTCGCGACACCGTCCACCGGCGCCGCGCTCACGGTCCCCGCAAGCGTTAAGGCCCCCGCCGGCAGCGACAGCTTCACCGTCAGCCCGGTCGCCGACGCCGGGTTTCCGAAGGCGTCCTGGACCGCGACCTTCACGGTCCCCAGGGAGGCGCGCGTCGACACGCGCGAGGCGGGCTGCTGCGTGAACACCAGCTTCGAGGGCGCCGCGGCGGACACGAGCACCCTGGACTCGAAGGAGAAGGCCCCTGCGCTGTCCGCAATCGTCAGGAACCGCGGCCCGGCGGTGCGGAAGGTGATGTCCTGGAACTTGAACCGGCCCGCGTCCACGGCGGTGAACGTGTGGGAGGGCAGCGTCGCGGCCGCGTCCGTGGACGTCAGCGTCACCGTGCCCGTGTAGGTCGTCACCGTGTTGGCGTACATGTCCGAGAGCGTGACCTCCAGGGACTCCGCCGTGCCCGCCGTGGTGGTCTCCAGGAGGCGGTCCAGCCCCAGCGCGGACACCGCACCGGGCTCCACCTTGAAGACGGTGCTGGGGACGGGCTCGAAGCCCGGGGCGCTCGCCATGAAGGAGTAGCCCTTGCCCGCGCGCTTCAGCACCACGTCCGGGAAGGTCGCGACGCCGTTCACCGCGGCCACCGTCAACTGCCCCTCCGGGAACACGATGCCGCCGGAGCCCAGCGACAGCGTCACCTCCGCCGTGCTGTCCGTCACCACCCCGCCAGCGCCGTTGCGCACCTCCACCACCAGGAGCTTGAGCGGCTCGCCCGCGACGGCATCCGGCAGCGCCGAGCGGAACGCCAGCGTCTTCACGGTGTTGACGTCCGCGAAGTCCACCGTGGCCGTCGCGTCGAGCGCCGTCATCTTGCCGGTGTCGTCCTTCACGGACGCCTTCACCGTCTTCACGCCCGGCACCGTGGACGTCACGTGCGCCTGCGCCTGGCCGTTGATGTTGGTGACGAGCGCGGACTCCTGGACGGAGACGCCCTCCCCCTCCAGCGTCAGCGACACCGAGCGCCCGGACAGCCGCGAGCCGTCCGCCTTGCGCAGCGCCGTCACGGTGACGACCGCGACGTCCTCGCCGTTCGCCAGCACTCCCGTGGGCCGGTCCACCACCACCGTGGAGGCCGCCGTGTCCACCACGCCCTCGATTTCGGGCGGAGGCTGCGGCGGGGTTCCAGAGTCTTTACAGCCGAGCGACAGGCCCAGACACAGCACGCTCAACCCCAGACAGCGGGCGAGCACAGCGATCCGTGGGGACATGGATGTCTCCGTCCAGCGAGCAGCCCCGCGCGGCTTCGTGCGCTTCTCACGGGGTTTCAGTGCTTTCTAGCAGACATCCCCCGACCCTCGCGAAGCAGGGCCGGAGGTTTGCACCTCAACTGGAATCCCCGTTGGGAACGGTCAGTAGAACTCGACCTGGCTCGCGGAATTCTGGGGTTCCCGTTCCGGGACGTCCAAGAAGTTCGTCGCGTTGTCGTTCGTGTCGTAGGCGTTCCCCCGCCAGTAATCCGAGCCGAGCACGGACACCATCCCCGAGGGGACCGAGGTGGACACGGCCTTGCGGATCAGGCTTCTGCCCGCGGAGTACGGAGCGGGGGAGCCCTCGGGCTGGCTGGCGGTGCCGTACCCGAGCCGGTCCACCTCGGTGAAGCTCGCCCCGTCCGGACTCCGGAGGCGGATGTGGCCACCGGTCGAGGAGTCCGCTGCGTCGAAAACCGAGTACCTGACGTCCGCGGCGACCGTGCCCGTGTAGGTCGCGCCGCCCAGCAGGAAGAAGCCGTGGGCGCGAATCCTGCTCCCGGCCGGGAGGACGAAGGTCGTGTAGCTGCTCCCCTTGGCGGGCATGTAGCCCACCTCCCAGCCCGTCAGGTCCACGTCCGCGTGCGTCGGGTTGTAGAGCTCGATGATCTCATCCGCGCTGAGGTAGGGCTGCCCTCCATTGAACTCGCTGATGACGACATGGTCCGTCAGCGGCGGCTTCACATTCGCCACCACCGTCACCGAGCCATACGTGCCGGCGGGTGGAACGGTGATGCCGTTCTGATCGCAATACACCCACGGCGCGCCCGCGTCCTTGAACCGGTAGCGGAAGCCATAGCGGTAGGTCCCGGGCGTGGGGATGTTCATCCAGGTCCGCATCTGGTCGTTCACGCTTCCCGCGGACACGGCGTAGTTCACGTTGAAGTCGGCCTTGAGCCACGTCCAGCCCTCCGGGTTGGCGGCGTCCGTGCCGTACCCCAACTGCGCCTCGATGCGCGGGGAGTAGTCATTGCCGGTCGGGTTCCGGGTGGTGACGTCGAAGTCGGAGAACGAGCTGTGGATGGCGTAGGTCTCGGTGGTGGTGATGGTGGCCGGGTACCTGGGGAAGTCCGGAAAAGTCTTCGGGTACGCGATGTTGCAGAAGTCCACCGGAGGCTGGACGTTCATGCCGCAGTCGTCATTGGGCTGGCCCGGCGTGCCCCGGTCGCCGCCCTTGAGGCTGCCGGAGGAGTCACACCAGTACCAGGACCGGGACCGGGCGCTGGCCGGCGCGCCGATGATGCTGGACGCGAGGCTCATCGCGCGACCGGGCGTGTTCGGGAAACCTTCCCAGTATTCGACGCGGTCCACCGACGGATTTCCCGGTGGGCCAAACAGCCCCCGGATGGCGACGGCGCCCGTGCTGTCCATGCGCATGCTCGTGCCATACGCGTAGCTCGCGGGCACTCCACCGTTCGTCGCCGGGTTCGCGTCCTGCGCGAACACCACCCGCCCGCCGGGTTCGACCAACAGCGGCTTGCCATACAGCACGGAGAAACCGGAGAACGATCCCTGACTGTTCGTGATGTGCACCTGCATGCCGTTCAGGTCCATCAGCTTCGTGCTGGTGTTGGTCAGCTCCAGGTACTCCGTGGTGCCCGCGGAGGGCGAGTGCATCACCTCCGACAGGACGAGTTCCCCTACGTTCACGAACGACGATGCCAGAGTGCACGCGCCCGCGTGGCAGACGCTGGGGCAGACCTGCCGCGCCACCGCGCCGTCCTCGCAGGTCGGCACGCTGTCGCGCACCACGCACACCGACGTGGGCACCTCCAGTGTCTTGGCGTCCTCCGCGCACGTCGGGGCCGGCGGCGTGCACACGTAGCCGTCGCAAGGGCTGGGGGTGCTGGCGCTCGCGGTGGCGAGCGCGCTGACGTTGCCCGCGCCGTCGAAGGTCCTCAGCGCGAAGAAGTAGGTCGTCGCCACCTCCAGGCCGGAGACGGTGAAGGTCTCCGCCATGCCCGGAGCCCGGGGCGTGCTCATGCCCGTCGCCTCCGTGGCCGAGTCGAACGTCGCGTCGGTGATGGCGGACGTGGCGTAGCGCAGCTCGTAGCGCTTCGCCGTCCCCAGGTCGCCGTCGTCTCCCGGGGCCGCCCAATCCAGGCGGAGGCTGGTGCCGGACACAACCGTCGCGCTGAAGCTCCGCGCGACGGCCGGCGCCACCTCGTCGGTGATGAGCAGGTCCCCGGACGTAGCGACCGCCACGGTGTCCGCGTCGGCTTCAAACCGATACGTGCCTTCGTCATTCACGACGAGGCCGGCGAAGGTCGCCACGCCGTCCACGGTCTTCTGCGTGGGATTGGCCTGGGCGAAGCCGCCACCCGCGAGCGCCAGCGTCACGTCCGTCGGGGTGTCTTTGACGGTGTTGCCATACACATCCCGCAGCACGACCTCCACGTCCGCCAGCGCCTGCCGCACCGAGCCCGTCGTGGGCGCGGAGACGAACACCAGCCTGTCGACGGTCGCGGGGAGGATGGAATACGTGTGCGAGGCCGTGAGCGACGTGTCCGTCACGTCCTCCACGGTGACGTCCTGGTCTCCGGCGGTGCGCAGCTCCACGCTGAAGGTGTGCCGGCCCTCGTCCAGCAGGGTGAACGTATAGGCGCCGGGCAGCACCGCCTGCGCATCCGAGGAGGTGAAGGTCACCGTGGACGCGTAGCCCTTCGCCACGTTGCCGTAGGCGTCACGTGCCACCAGCTCGTAGCTCAGCGACTGGCCCGCGCCGAACGGGCCCGCGCTCGCGATGACTTCGAGCGACGTGGCCGTGACGGAGCGCACCTCCGCGTTCACCGTCGCGGTGAGCGCCGGGGTCGCGGTGTCCGTGGCCGTGAGCGACTGCGTGCCCGCCGTCTTGAAGACGAAGCCGGAGACCGTCTTCTCGCCCTGGTCCGCCGGGGCGAAGACGACATCCGGAGGCAGCACCGCCTGCGCGTCCGAGGACGTGAAGCGCACCGTGCCGGTGTAGTCCGGGAGGCGGTTGCCAAAGGCATCCGTCACGGACACCGTCACGTCGTTCGACGCACCCGCGTCGACCGGGCCCGGGAAGGGCACGAGCATCAGCTTCGCCGCCGCGCCCGCGCCCACCGTGAAGGACTGGCTCACCTGCGTCAGCGAGCCCGCCGTGGCCGTGAAGGTGAACGTGCCCGCCGTGTCCACGCGCAGGCCCGCGAAGGTGGCCACGCCATTCACCGCCGCCACCGGCACCGCCGTGAAGCCAGCCTGACCGGTGAGCGTCAGCGTCACCACCGTGGTGGCCTTGGGGACGACGTCGCCCCGCGCGTCCAGCAGTGACACCTTCACGTCCGCGAGCGCCGACCCCGCGTTGCCATTCGACGGCTGCGGCGTGAACGCCAACTGCGTCACCTGCGGATCCTCCGTGGACACCGCGAGGCTGTCCGAGCGCGCGGAGTTGCCGTGCGCGTCCGTCACCTTCAGCGCCACGTGGTACGTCTTGCCCGCCCCGAGCCCGGAGAGGGTCGCGGACTGCTCCGTCCCCGGAGGCACCGGGGCGCCGACCGTCACCGGCGTCGCCGCGTCGAAGGCCGCGTCCGTGCTGATGGCGGACGTCGCGTAGCGCAGCTCCTGCGACGCCAGTTGCCCCTGCACACCGTCATCCCCCACGCCTGTCCACTGCACGGTGAGGCCCGTCTCCGTGGCCCCCGTCTGCGTCAGCACCGGCTTCGCGGGCGCCACGTCGTCCTTCACCTCCACGTCCGCGCTGCTCACGTCCTGCACGCCCTGCGCGGACGCCACCAGGTGCGTGATGCCATGCCCCGCGATGCTCAAGTCCGTGAAGGTCGCGATGCCCTCCACCGGCGCCGCGTCCACCGTTCCCATCAACGTGAAGGTGCCTGGAGGTAGCGACAGCGTCACCGAGGGAGAGGTCACCGGCGCCGTGTTGCCGAAGGCATCCTGGACCGCCACCTTCACGGTCCCCAGGGCGGCACGCGTCGACACAGGCGTGGCCGGCTGCTGCGTGAAGACCAGACGCGCGGGCGCCGCGGCGGACACGTTCGCATCCAGCGTGGCCGCGATGGCGGCCGTCCCGTCACCCATCATCAGGCGCTGGGGACCGGCCGTGCGGAAGGTGATGCCCTGGAACCTGAACCTGCCCGCGTCCACGGGGGTGAAGGTGTGCGCGGCGGGCAGCGTCGCCGCCGCGTCCGTGGACGTCAGCGTCACCGTGCCCGTGTAGCCCGTCACCGTGTTGAGGTACGCGTCCTGGATCGTGACCTCCAGGTCCTGCGTCACGCCCGCGGTGACAGCCTCCAGCCAGGTGCTCCACTCCAGGGCCGAGGGCGCACCGGGCGCCACCGTGAAGGGGGGGCTGGCGACGGCCTCGAAGCCCGGGGCGTTCGCGACGAAGGAGTAGCCCGCGCCCGCACGCTTCAGCACCACGTCCGAAAAGGACGCGACGCCGTTCACCGCCGCCACCGTCAGCAGGCCCTCGGGGGACACGCTGCCGCCGGAGCCCAGCGACAGCGTCACCTCCGCCGTGCTGTCCGCCACCACCGCGCCGCTGGCGTCCTGGACCTCCACCACCAGGCCCGCGAGCGGAACGCCCGCCACGCCGTCCGGCAGCGCCGAGCGGAACGCCAGCGTCTTCACGGTGCTGACGCTCGCGAACTCCACCGTGGCCGTCTGGGTGAGCGGCATCCTTCCGCCGGTCACATCCGTCACCGACGCCTTCACCGTCTTCACGCCCGGCGCCGTGGACGTCACCCGCGCCAGGGCCTCGCCATCGGGGCCGGTGAGGGCCTCCGACTCCAGGACGGAGGCGCCCTCCCCCTCCACCGTCACCGACACCGAGAGCCCGGACAGCCGCGAGCCGTCCGCCTTGCGCAGCACCGTCACCGTGACGACCGCGGTGTCCTGGCCATCCGCCAGCACGCCCGTGGGCCGGTCCACCACCACCGTGGAGGCCGCCGTGTCCACCACGCCCCTGGGCGGAGGCTGCGGGGAGAGCCCCGGCTCCGTGCAGCCCAGTGACAATCCCAGACACAGCACGCTCAACCCCAGACACCGGGCGAGCACAGCAATCCTTGGGGACATGGATGTCTCCGTCCAGCGAGCAGCCCCCGCGCGCGCGGCGTGCGCACCACGCGGGGTTGCAAAGCCTTCTAGCAGACATCCCCCGGCGCCCGCGAAGCAGGGCCGGGACACGCACCTCGGCTGGAATCAGCCGTTGATGGCCTGGAGCACCGCGGCACCGCCCAACAAAGACTGGCCGCCATCGCAGACCATGATGGCGCCGGTGATGTAGGACGCCGCGTCGGAGGCGAGGAACAGGGCCAGCCGGGCGATGTCGTCTGGCTTTCCGAAGCGCTGGAGCGGCAGGGCCTCCGCGAGCTTCTGGCGGGCGCCCTCCGACGGGGCCAGGCGGCTCATGCCCTCCGTGCCCTCGATGGGGCCCGGGGTGATGGCGTTGACGCGCACGCCCGTGCCGCCCCACTCGATGGCGAGCACGCGGGTGAGCATGTCCACGCCGGCCTTGGCGGCGCACACGTGGGCCTGCATGGCCATGGGCAGGTAGGCCTGGGGCGCGGAGATGTTGATGACGGCGGCGCCCGGCTTGCGCAGGTGTTCGAAGGCGGCGCGAGACACGTTGAAGGTGCCCAGCACGTCGATGTCCATCACCGCCTTGAAGCCGTTGGAGGACATGCCCAGCACGGGCGCGGGGAAGTTGCCGGCCGCGCCGCACACCAGCACGTCGATCTCACCGTAGGCGTCCTTCACCTGCTGGAGCGCCTTCTCCACCGACGCGTAGTCGCGCACGTCCGCGGCCACGCCCATGGCGGTGCCGTGGGCCTGGAGGCCCTTCACCGCGCCCTCCAGCTTCTCCACGTTGCGGCCGTTGATGGCCACCTTCGCGCCCGCCTTCACGAACGCGGTGGCGATGCCGAGGTTGATGCCGCTGCTGCCGCCGGAGACGAACGCCGTCTTGCCCTTGAGCAGCCCATCCTTGAACACGCTGTCCGCCATGGAGTCGCTTCCTTTCGAAATCAGCCGAACTCGACGACCTTCTGCCCGAAGAGGCGGTCCACCGCGAGGAGCAAATCGTCGTTCACCTGCACCTTGAGGGTGGTGCCGGAAATATGCGCCTCCGCCTCCCCGGGGAACAGCACGCTCACCGCCACCGGGGTGGCGCCCGCGTACTTCTTCGCCAGCTCGTTGAGCTTCGCCAGCCGCTCCTCCGTGACGATGTCCGCGGGCAGCCGCAGCTCCAGGCGCTTGGTGCGCTTCTCCCGCACGGCCTTGAGGCTCTGGATGTCCTCGACGATGAGCTCCGCGGTGGGCGTGTTCTCGTCGCGCTGCGAAATCTGCACGGTGCCGGTGACGAGGATGGGGTCGTCCGACTTGAGCAGGTGCTCCCAGTGCTCGTACCCCGGCTTGGGGCCCTGCTTGGACCACTTGCCGTCCTTGCCCATCACGTTGCGCGTGCCGTCCTTGCCCGGGAAGCACACCAGCTCCGTGGAGCCGGACAGGTCTTCGATGGTGACCCACGCCATGCGCTTGCCCGTCTTGGTGGGGCGCTCGCGCAGCACGGTGATGATGCCCGCCACGGTGAGCTTCTCGTCGCGGCGCGCCCGCTGCACGGCGGTGATGGGCCGCGCGTAGCGCTTGAGCTCCTTCTCGTACTGGTACAGCGGGTGGCCGGACACGTAGAAGCCGATGGCCTCCTTCTCGAAGGCCAGGCGCTCCTTCTCCGGCCACTCCTCCACCTGCGCGTAGTCGTCCTTGAGGCCGCCGCCGGAGGACTCGGGCCCCGCGAGCATGCCGAAGAGCGAGCTCTGCCCCGCCGCGCGGTCCTTCTGGCTGGAGGAGCCGCGGTTCATCGCGCGCTCGATGGTCTCGAAGAGCTGCGCGCGGGGGCGCTTCTCGAAGTCGAAGGCGCCGGCCTTCACCAGCGCTTCCAGCACCTTGCGGTTGACGCGGCGGCCGTCCACGCGCTCGCAGAAGTCGAAGAGGCTCTTGAAGGGGCCCTCCTTGCGCGCCTCCAGGATGGACTCGATGGCGCCCTCGCCCACGCCCTTGATGGCGCCCAGGCCGAAGCGGATCTTCCCCTCCACCGCGCCGAAGGCCATGTCGGACTGGTTCACGTCCGGCGGCAGCACCTGCGTGCCCGACTCGCGGGCCTCGCCGATGTGCTTCACCACCTTGTCGGTGTTGTCCTTCTCGCTGGTGAGAAGGGCGGCCATGAATTCGCACGGGTAGTGGGCCTTGAGCCACGCCGTGTGGATGGTGACCAGGCCGTACGCCGCGGAGTGGCTCTTGTTGAAGCCGTACTCGGCGAACTTCTCCATCAGGTCGAAGATTTCGCCCGCGACCTTCAGGTCCACGTTGTTGTTCTTGCAGCCCTCCAGGAAGCCGGCGCGCTCGGCCTGCATGACCTCCGCCTTCTTCTTGCCCATGGCGCGGCGAAGAAGGTCGGCGCGGCCCAGGGTGTAGCCTCCCAGCACCTGGGAGATCTGCATCACCTGTTCCTGGTAGACGATGACGCCGTAGGTGTCCTTGAGCACCGGCTCCAGCTTCGGGTGCGGGTAGGCCACCTTCTCCCGGCCGTGCTTGCGGTTGATGAAGACGTCCACCATGCCGGAGTCCAGCGGACCCGGGCGGTAGAGCGCGCCCGCGGCGATGACGTCTTCGAAGCAGGTCGGCTTGAGCTTCATCACCATTTCGGTGAAGCCGCTGGACTCCATCTGGAAGACGCCGGCGGTGTCGCCCTCCGCCATCAACTGCCACATCTTCTCGTCGTGCAGCGGGATCTCGTGCCGCTTGATGTCCTTGCCGTGGTTGCGGTTCACCAGGTCCAGCGCGTGCTGGATGACCGTGAGCGTCTTCAGGCCGAGGAAGTCGAACTTCACCAGGCCCGCGGCCTCCACCTCGTCCTTGGCGAACTGGGTGATGAGGATCTTCTCGCCGGGCGGCTGGTAGACGGGCACGAACTCCCAGAGCGGCTTGTCCGCGATGACCACGCCCGCGGCGTGCATGCCGGGCTGGCGGTGCAGGCCCTCCAGCGCGAGCGCGATCTCCAGCACGTCCTTGGTGGTGACGGGGTTGCCCTCCACCTCACCGATGTTCTGGGGCTTTTCGATCATCTCCTTGAGGCGAGGCTCCATCTCGATGGCCTCCTTCAAGGTGATGTTGAGGACTTCCGGCACCAGCTTGGCGATGCGGTCGCCTTCGCTGAAGGGCAGGCCGAAGACGCGGCACACGTCGCGCAGCACGCTCTTGGCCTTGAGCGAGCCGAACGTGATGATCTGCCCCACGTTCATCTCGCCGTACTTGCGGCCCACGTACTTGATGACCTCGTCGCGCCGGTCCTGGCAGAAGTCGATATCGAAGTCCGGCATCGACACGCGCTCCGGGTTGAGGAAGCGCTCGAAGAGGAGGTTGTACGGGATGGGGTCCAGGTCGGTGATGCGCAGCGCGTAGGCCACGAGCGAACCGGCGCCGGAGCCACGGCCCGGGCCCACCGGGATGTTGTGGTCCTTGGCCCAGTTGATGAAGTCCTGGACGATGAGGAAGTAGCCGGAGAAGCCCATGCGCTGGATGACGCCCAGCTCCAGCGTGAGGCGCGCCTGGTACTGCTCGCGGTCGATGGGGTACTGGCCCTCCAGCTCCTTGAAGCGCTGGCGCAGGCCCTCGTAGGCCAGCTCCGACATGAAGGTGTCCGGGGTGTGGCCGTCCGGCACCTTGAACGTGGGGAGCATGGGCTTGCCCAGCTTCAGCTCCACGTTGCACATCTCCGCGATGCGCATGGAGTTGTGCACGGCCTCCGGCGAGTCGGCGAAGAAGCCGAGCATCTCCTCCGGGCTCGTGACGTAGAGCTTGTCGGTGGAGTGGCGCAGGCGCTTGTTGTCCGCCAGCGTCTTGCCGCTGGCGATGCACATGAGCAGCTCGTGCGCCTTGGCGTCCTCGCGCTTGATGTAGTGCGCGTCCGCGGTGGCGACGAGCGGGATGTCCAGGTCCCGGGACAACTGCTTGAGGTTCTCGTTGGCCTTGTCCTGCTCGACCATGCCGTTGGACTGGACCTCCAGGTAGAAGCTGTCCGGCTCGAAGATGCCCTTGTATTCGGCGGCCACGCGGCGGGCGTGGTCCATGTCGCCGCGGAAGCACGCGCTGGTGACTTCACCGCCCAGGCACGCGGTGAGGCCCACCAGGCCCTTGCTGTGCTCCGCGAGCACCTGCTTGTCGATGCGCGGGTGGTAGTAGAACCCGTTCATGTACGCGGTGGAGGACAGGTAGCGCAGGTTCGCGTAGCCCTCCGCGTTCTTGGCCAGGAGGATGAGGTGGTGGGCCACCTTCTCCGAGCGGTCCTCGCGCCCCTTGGGGCCCGCGACGTAGGCCTCCAGGCCGAGGATGGGCTTGATGCCGGCGTCCTTGGCCTTCTTGTAGAAGTCGATGGTGCCGAACATGTTGCCGTGGTCCGTCACGGCCACGCTGGACATGCCCTTCTCCTTCACCGTCTTGATGAGGTCCTTCATCCGGATGGCCCCATCCAGCAGCGAATAGAGGGTGTGGAGGTGAAGGTGGGTAAAGGACATGGGCGTTCCGGCTCCCGGTGAAGAAAGAGGCGCCTGAACACTAGAGCCCGCAACCCCTGCTCGCCAGTCCAGTGACGGGGCCGGAGGAAAGAAGCGGGATGGGCGCGTGCGGGGCCCGGAAAACCGGCCTGGGAGACACCGGGAGCGGAATTCCGCCCCCCGTCCGTCCGGGCGTGGGCACTCCCCGCGGGCGTGGGGTGGCCGCCGTGGGATTCGTGACCACGCTGCCCCAGGATGCCCACCTCCGCCCGTACACCGCCGACGCTCGCTCGCGCCCTCCTGCTGGGCTGCCGGGCGGGCCTGCTCGTCTTCCTGGCGCTCTACACGCTCTGTGCCCTGCTGAACATGCAACTGGGTTACCAGGGGAACGAGAGCCGCGTCGTCACGGAGTACGTCTGGAACGAATGGCGGAGCGTGGTGCTGTGGCAGGTGGCGCGGCTGATTGGCGCGTACTGCGTGGTAGGGTTGGTGCTGGGAGCGCTGCTGGGGGCCGGGCTGTGGGCGGCGGAGCGTAGCCGGCGCGCGGTGTTCTGGCTGAGCGGCCTGGGGTGCCTGGTGGTGGAGGGCTTCCTGGTGGCGGCGGACATGGCGCGGCATCCGCACCTGTACGCGGCGACGCTGTACGAGCGCTCGGAGGTGACGGCGGCGGTGCTGCGGGGGCTGAGCGGCACGCAGCCGTCGGGTTGGGCCATGGCGGCGCTGGTGCTGCCAGTGTTGAGCGTGCTGGCGGTGGTGGGACGGGGGTTGGCGGAGTCACCCCGCTGGCGCGGCGTGCTGGGGGGCGTGACGGCCGCGGCGGCGGTGGCGGGCTTCACGGGGCTGGGGCTGACGCGGGCGGAGCCGGGGCCGGAGTCCGCCGGGCGTGCGCGGCCGAACCTGCTCATCCTGGCGTCGGACGGGCTGCGGCCGGACCACCTGTCGGGCAACGGCTATTCGCGGTCCACGTCGCCGAACATCGACCGGCTGATGGAGGAAGGGACGCGCTTCCATGACACGGTGGTGCAGGTGCCGCGCACGGCGCCGTCATGGACGACGTTGCTGACGTCGCAGTACGCGGGCGAGCACCCGGTGGTGCACACGCTGGTGGGGCGCGAGGCGCGCGAGACGAAGCTCACCACGCTGGCGACAGCGCTGGAGGCGCAGGGGTACCGCACGTCGGTGGTGGCGGACTACGCGGGGGACCACTTCTCGCGGTTCCCGTACGGCTTCCAGCGGGTGTCCGCGCCGGACTTCCGCTTCCCGGACCTGGTGCGGCAGCGGATGCTCATCACCCACGTGGCGCTGCTGCCGTGGACGGCGCTGGCGCCGGGGCTGTTCAAGGAACGGGGCGAGTTCCCGGAGCTGACAGACCCTGCCCCGCTGCGCACGCGCGTGCGGCATGTGCTGGACGGGATGCCGGAGGACGCGCCGTTCGCGCTGGTGGTGTTCGCGTCGTCCACGCACTTCCCGTACGCCGCGCCGTGGCCGCTGGAGGGCAAGTACGTGGAGCGCGGGTATCGCGGGCCGTGGCGGTTCGGAGCGACGCCTCGGATGGAGGTGGATCCGGATGCGCCCGGGGCTACGCCAGAGGACGTCTCGGCGCTGGGCGCGAACTACGACGCGGGGGTGCGCACGTTCGATGGGCTGGTGGGGAACGTGCGCGAGGACCTGGAGCGGCGGGGCCGGTGGGAGGACACGCTGGTGGTGTTGCTGTCGGACCATGGCGAGCACCTGGAGGATGAAGGGCTGGGCCAGGGCCACGGCGACCACCTGTGGGGCAGCGCGGGGCTGCGGATTCCATTCGTGGTGCGGCTGCCCGGGCAGGTGGCGTCAGGGCGGCAGGTGACGCAGCGGGCGCGGTCGCTGGACGTGGCGCCGACGGTGTTGGACTTGCTGGGCGTGCCCGCGCCGGAGTCGTTCCGGGGGCGCTCGTTGGCGCCGCTCGCGCGGCCGGGGCCGGAGCCCAGGGCGCTGCCGGATGTGCCCGCGTTGATTGAGACGGACGTGTGGTTCAGCGACCGGGATGGGCAGGCGTACCAGACGGTGCGCATGCCGTATCCGTGGCTGTATGAGATCGCGATGGTGGAGGGCGATACGGGGGAGATCGCGCTCAAGCCGGAGTGGGAGGGACCGGTGCGCCGGGCGCGGCACCGGGGGCTGTACCTGGGCAGGTGGAAGCTGTTGGAGCTGCCTACTCCGGATGGGGTGCGTGTGCAGTTGTTCGACACGGTGTCGGATCCGTCGGAGCTGCGGGATGTGTCGGGAGACCATCTGGACATCGTGGCCACGCTGAGGGCGAAGCTCGCGGCGGAGCTGCCGGACAGGACGGGCGAGGCTCGCGGTGCCGTGGGGCCTTGAGCTTCGTTCAAGGCCTTGCGAGCACGGGCTCTGGTGACCGGGCATCCATTCGACGCAGCGCCATTACCACTCCCACGAACGCCAGCGAGCACACCGCCAGCAACGTCACGTGGACGGAGGAAGGGAGCTCCGTGGTGGACGGCGCATAGCGGGACAGCAGGAACGAGGTCAGGTTGTTGAAGACGTGGACGAAGATGGACAACCGCAGGCTTCCTGTGCACTCCGCGAGCCAGCCCAGGAACAGGCCCATCATCAGGGCCATGGGGCTGTGGATGGGGTCGAAGTGCAGGATGCCAAAGAGCGTGGCTGCTCCCGCGATGCCTGCTGTGCGCCCCCAGCGCGCCACGAGCCGCGTCTGCACATAGCCTCGGAAGAAGAGTTCCTCCGCGGCGCCCGCTACCAGAGCACCGAAGAACAGCAGCGCCGCGAAGGTCACGACCGAACCCTGGCTCGCGGACTGCAACCCCTTCAGCGACGCCCCGTAATTCCATACACCCGCGAGCACCGACAGGCTCTCCATCGCCTGTCCCATCGTGAAGCAGCCCACCAGCGCGGCGCCCCAGGCCCACGCAGGCAGCGGTGTTCCCGCGCCCAGGCGCAGCCGCTGCATCAACGGCGTGGGAGACAAGAACCCGCCCATGAGCGCAGCGACCAACCCGGAGATGCTGGACGTCATCACGGCCGCGACCATCAGCCAGGGCATCGACTTGAGTTTCTCAGTCAGGGCCTGGATGGCCTCCGTGTCCTGGGGCTTCACTCCCGAACGGAGCATCGCCATCGCCATCGCCATCGCCATCGCCATGCTGACAGACAGGATGCCTCACACCACGGTCCCTTGCGTCAGGTAGGGCAGCACCCGCTGCCGCTCCTCACTCTCCACAGGTTAAGGCGCCCGCCTTGAAGACGCGGCGTAGCAGGCCCGCCCAGTTCAGGCTCTGCGCACTTGCGCTTCGCTGGCTCTCCCGCACCAAACGGCCCCGCGGACGCCTCTTCGGCAGCAGTGGGCAGCGCGAGGTGGGCGTCTCGGACTCGTCTTGGGCTACGAGCGACTGGAGGATAGCGAGCGACGTCGTCATGCCACGACCTCACCACCTGTCTTCACGAGCGGAGCAACCAGATCTCGAAGTTGGTCCTTCAGGCGCTGATGTCCTAGTTCGCAATGGCGACGAAGCATTCGGAACACGGCAGCCTTGAGGAAGGCTCGATCTTGGATACCACTCGCGACCCAGTACTCCTCGTACTGCCGCAGCGCATCTATAAGCTTGTCATCAGTGTCGGCCTGTAAGCTCACGCTTCGCGCCCAACTCTGGAAGCCCGCGAGCCAGCGAGCGAAGTCTGGGTCTAGGTGGCTCTGACGGTAGCGCTCGCGAATCGAAAACACCTCGTCCCACGTCTGCACGGCCGGAGTGTCAGGAGCGAACTTGACCGTCCATTTGGGCGTGTTCGCCGTCACGCCACCAAACGGGTCGCTGTCGTCTAGCACGACATTGATGGTCGTGTGGTTGTATGGGTCGAAGGCGACTCGGCGCGAACCACCCACGCCATAGAGCAAGTCACTCGCGAGCTTGTAGTTCGAGTTGCACTTGTGTCCCATCGGAACGAGGTTCCGCAAATTCGCGGCGGCAAACGGATACCGACTTTTCGCCAAGTAGTGATCCAGCGCCTCCCGAGGTGTCCCCGGAGCTTCGAAGTACTCCGTCCCGCAGAACGGGCACATGTGTTCGGTCGCGGCAGCGTAGATAGCGTCGTAGTGCTGGTCGCGTACCTTGAGTTCGGTGAGCAGATCGAACGCAAAACCGAAGAGGTTTTTCACGGGCTCGCGCACGTCTTGGTGCAACCCGTCGATGGGCGTGCAGTTACATGCCCCAGACAGAAGGTCCGCGATGCGATTCTGGTCTGCGACGGCCGCGAGAACAAGGTCTCGGTCTGCTTTCGTGAGCCCGCGAATCGCCCGGTTGTACGCCTTCACGCGGTCACGCAAGCCGGTTCGCGGTTTCAGCGTCGCTTGGTAAGCGCGCGGAAACACTTTGGGCCATGCGGGACAGCGTTTCGCACTGTCTACGGCAGCATGAACATTCTTGATTGCCTCAACCATACAGTCGTGAAGCCAGTTGTTCAGCGTCGCCGCTATAGGATAGCCAAAGAGCACGGCTATCGCCCCTCCTGCTTCGAGAACTGCCGAAGGCGGTCCATTAAGAACACCTTCTCGACGGAGTCACCCAGCCGTGCGATCCCCGCCTTGATCGCCGCGGGATCGTCGCTCTGCATGAGATCCGCAATCTCGCGTCGCGGAACCGCCGACATCGGCGGGCTCACGCCGAAGCACTCCTCAAGGATGGTGTCGAAGGTTGTGCCAAAAGTCTCAATATTGGGCCGCCGCACCTCCACAGCCGACTCGCTCTTCTTGAAGATGAGCACGTTCTCTCGCGACATATCCGAGGGGACGAATGGCGAGTGCGTCGTCAGCAGGCAGTCCTGCTGGGCAACAGTTCCGCCCGCCTCGCCGCGCTTGCCGCTTGCCGTAGGCAGTTCCATCAGCCGAGAGATGAAATTGACCCGCCACTGCGGATTGAAGTGCGACTCCGGCTCGTCGAGTAGGAACAGCACGTTGGCGAAGGATGCCATGCACATGGTTCCAAGAATCTGCGCAAGCTGATGCTCGCCATCTGACAGCGAGACGTAGTCGACGACGCCGTCTCCGACTTTAGGGAGGAAGCGAACCTGCTCGAATCGGAAGACTCGGTCCTCATCTTGTGGCTCCGGCAGTCGCGACGCGAAGCGTCTCGTCTTGATGTCACGCAGCAAGCGCTCGCGGGTAACCTTCGGGATCGCGAGGTCGTTCAGCATCGCCAGCTTGTGAAGTGCCGAATACAGCTCGATCGTCGTCGCCCAGAACGCGCGAAAAGCCGCGCGCGTCTCGCCCGTCACCAGGAAGTCGAAGACGTAGGTCTCGGTCTTTTCATCGTAGGAGTGACATGTCGAACAGCGCTTAAGCTGTTCGATATAGCTCTCAAGCTCGTTAGTTAGCTGCACGCCCTTCCGCTTGCGGCTTGCCGTCTCGCGCGCGGAGAGCTTCGGCACAGCTCGGTGAGCGAGCTGAATGACGCATCGAAACGAGTGCAGTTCCTTGAGCTTCGCGTCGTTAAGCAACGCAATTCGTTCCTCGGCGGACCCAAGGATGAGGTTAGCGACCAGCACCTCGAGATGGGTGCCGTAGTCCACGAACATCAAACGGGTGTCGGGAATCGCCTTCGCCTTCGCCTTCGTGCTGAGTTCACGGTCCAAAGCCTGCTTGCCGACAGCTTCCGCGTAACCGCTCCGGCTGACGAGGAACGGCAGGCTTAGGGTCTCGTTGTCGCCGGACGTGTAGCCGACGACCCGCGACGGCAGAAGATCGCGGGTTGCAGGCTTCTCAAGCGGGCATTCAACCCACTCGATACCTTCTTTACGCTCGATTTTGAGTGCCGGACGCCTCTTGCCCTCGCTGCGCCGCGACAGGCGAACGAGGACCGGCTCCCGAGCGCGTCCAGAGCGGATAACATACTCAATCTCGAACTGAAGATCTTCGTTGCCCTTCGCACGCTCCTCCTCATCCACGCAGGCGTGAAAGACCGTCTGAAACGCCTCAGCGACCACCTGAAGAAACTGTGACTTGCCGGCGCCATTGGGGCCAACAAGACAGAGCGGAGCGAACTGATCGGGGCCGCTCAGCGTTCCTCTCAGGCCGACATCCAGTCCATCGAGGAGCCCGCCGCAGGTCGCCGCCTTGATGATGTGCACGCGGGTGAGTTTCACGGCCTCACTCGCACGATATGCATCGCCTTTCCCCTCTTATCGAAGACCTGCCGGACAACGGGGCTCGGTTCTTCCAGCAGTTCGAAGAGTGCAGCCTTCAGGGATTCGTAGTCGCCGGAGACCTGTGCCCTCAGCTCGTCGAACGAGAAGCGTTCGGCCTTTAGTTTCAGGATCGCTGACTTGATGGTGTCCTTGTCGGTATTGCTCATGGTCGGTCGATTCCCCGCTGTCTTTGGGCGCCTATATGGCGGCTCCGCTGCGGCGTTTGATTGCGCAGCCTTCAACTTCGCTAAGAGCTCAGCCGTAGGCTCATCGTTCGTGTCCTGCGGAACGAGCTTGCCGCGAAACGCCTTGGCCAGAGTCGACGGCGTTAGGCGATCTACGAGTACCCTCGCACACCGACTCTTGGTGCCGAGCGTCACGTTCAGCGCGAGCAATTCCTCAACACGCCGGATGATCTCTTGTTGCTCTTCGACACTCGGCAGGCCGAACGTGAACGCGGCGAGCTTGCGCGCATTGATGTTGGACTGACTGACGCCATCCGACTTCACCTGCCGACAGTATTCGCGCCCCGCAGGGCTACCAAGACAGTAGTTCAGATAATCAGGGAGAAGCCGCTCGCTACATCGAACGCGGATCAGATACCCGGCGTAAATCGCGTCCGTCTCTCCACGAAAGACGGCAGTCTTGCCGACAAGCTCCGGACTGTTCGTCCGATTGAACAGGACGTCGCCGCTGACGAGTTTGTACTTGGAAATCTCCGCAGCGTCAGAGGTGAAGACAAGGTCTCCCCAATCGAGCAAACCATCCTGGATGTTCCCCATGCGCAGCACGGGGACCTTGCCGACCTTCGACGACTTCGCTGCGGATCCATACGAGAAGTCGCTTGCCACGCTCTCGAGGTCCACGACCGGCCACTCGCCGTCGCCCCCCCGCGCCTCTCGCCACTCACGCGTCAACTCGCCACTGGTCGCCGCAGCAAGCACTGACTGGCGGAAGCGCTTGAGAATGCCGGGGATACGTTCGAGGCGCTCGCGGCACGCCTCCACCCGCGCGAGCAGGGCGTCGAGCTTGTCGGCGATGCGCTTCTGCTCGGGAAGCGGCGCGAGTGGGACGGGCTTCCTGTAGAGAGCCTCCTGGTTGATCTTTGGTAGCACGGTGCGGCCCTGGCTTTCGCTCGCCTTCGCAGTGAACGCAGGTGAGACAAGCCAACGATGCAGATATCGAGGCTCCATCAACCCCGCTCTGACCGAGATCGGGTACATGTCCGCGCTACAGAGTCCCTCGAAGTCAACTAGGACGGCCTTCGCAAGGTACGGACGAATCTTGGAGTAGAGTACCTGACCCGGGTGAAACGCATGCTTCGGGCTGGTCACCCCATCGCCGTTCACCGTTCCGCGACCAAGTAGTCGGCCTGAACCAGACTCAATGTGATTCGGCGCGATGTGTATGGCTTCCGGTGTAGCGGTTGGGTCTCGTAAATCGGAACTCACCTCCGCGACACTCTGGAAGGAGGTCCATTGCCACCCGCCCGGGAGTGGCCACAGCTCGTCTTCGCTCACTGCGCCACCTCTTCCTCCACGTCCTCGCCCAGTTCCGCGAGGATCCCGCGTAGCTCCTCGAACGCGCCCTCAAGCTCCGTCATCGCCTCGCGTGCCAGCACCGCCGGCTCGGGCAGCTCGTCGCCGCCACCGTCGCTGTCATCCTTAAGCCAAGCAATGTCGAGGCTCTCACCGCGCTCGGCGATCCATTCGCGCGTGAACTTGCGGAAGCGTCCTTCCTCGCCAGTGTCCTTGCGCTTCGCCAGGCTCTTCGGGCTGCTCAGGGGGTCTTTGCCGAACGCGGCCTCAAACTCAGCGAAATGCTCGCGCGTGAGCAGCGTGCGCTTGCCGAACTGTGGCATGTTCGCCCGCAGGTCGTAGACCCAGACCTCTTTGGTGTTGCCCTTGTCCTTCTCGCCACGCGTGAAGAACAGAACGTTGGTCTTCACGCCCTGCGCGTAGAAGATTCCGGTCGGCAACCTGAGGATAGTGTGCAAGTTGCACTTGTCCATCAGGTCGGCGCGGATCTGCTTTCCAACGTTCCCCTCGAAGAGCACGTTGTCGGGCAGCACGACCGCAGCGCGGCCTCCCGGCTTCAGGCCACGATAGATGTGCTGCACAAAGCAGAACTGCTTGTTGCTGGTCGGGAATGTGAAGTCGGTGCGCGTCGGCAGCCCTCCGCCCTTCTTGGTGCCGAAGGGAGGGTTCGTCAGGATAAGACTCGCCTTCGGTAGCGCCTCCCCCTCAGGGGAGAGGGTGTCGCCGTAGCGAATGCCGGCCCCGTTTGGTTCCGAGTCGAGCCCGTGCAGCATTAGGTTCATGAGCGCGAGGCGGTGCGTGTCCTGCACGTGCTCCACACCGTAGAAGGTGCCGCGCCGGTACTTGCGCTGCTGCGCCTCGGTCCAACTGTCCGGGTCGCAGTGCTCGCGGATGTAGTGATTCGCGGCGATAAGGAAGCCGCCCGTGCCCGCGGCTGGATCCTGGATCACGTCGTCGAGGGTCGGCTTCATTAGCGCTACCATCGAGTCGATGAGCCGCCGCGGCGTGAAGTACTGCCCAGCCCCCGACTTCTTCTCGTTCGCGTTCTTCTCGAGTAGCCCCTCGTACAGGTCGCCCAAGCCCTCGGTCTTCGCGCTGTACCAGTCGAGCTTGTCGAGCTCGGCGACCAGGGTCGACAGTGTCGCCGGCTTTTTGATGAAAGAGCTGGCGTTGCCGAATATCTCTTTGACCAGCGTCGAGCCGTGCGTGCCGAGGTGAATCAACGTGAGTTTGTGGTGCTCAAGGCGGTCAGGTGCGGCCTTCTTCTCAAGGTCGTCCCAGCGGTAGCCCTTGGGGATCTGATCTTCGGTCCCCGTCTCCTTAGCCATTTTGAGGAAGAGCAGGTAGGTAAGCTCGGTGACGTACTGATGGTACGTGACCCCATCGTCCTTGAGGACGTTGCAGAGGTTCCAGAGTTTCTGAACGATGTCATGCGTGACGGTGCTCATGAGTGCTTGTAGCTGTCAGGCAGCCGGCGACCAAAGGGATTCGTTGAAGGTCTCAAGTACCTGCTGAAGCTCGCCCCCGAAGACGCGATCGAGGCGCGCGAATCCGCCGCCGTCACGCTTGAAGATGAGGTCCGAATCATCGAGGGCGGCACGGTCGACGATGAGGTTCGCCTTCGTCTGCGCCGCGATCTTCTGCAGCCACTGTCGCTGCGGAGTCGTCCAGCGCTTAGAGGCGAGGATGCTCTGGAGTGCCCGGTCGACGCGCTGTTCGTAAGGCTCGAGCGCGTCGCCGATGGCCGCCTGTCGGATGTAGCCGACGATACGCGCCGCAATGTCCTCATTGGTCATCTCGCGCCAAGCTGTCGAGAGGCTCGCTTCGGAGAAACCGGCGCGATCGAGCTCGAGCGCCAGCTCCCGGAGCTGCTTTCGGGTGAGTTCACGCGGGCGGGTAAGCACGGTGACCAGCGCGGGAATCGTATTGCTTCGACTCTTGATGAACTCGGAGAAATCCTTGAGATAGTCCTCTGGCTTCTTGGCCTTGCCATATCCGCGCTCGGTGCCGATCAGCGAGTCCTCATGAACCGAGAGGTACGTCGGTGGGTGTACCGCGTAGTCCTTGCGATCGAGTATCTCTCCGAGGTCTGGGTTTTGCGTGAACCACGCGGCTATCTCGGGCAGCGCCATCATGCGTAGCTGGCGGATGAACGCCTCGGGAGACATGCCGGCGCGGGTTTCAAAGTCCTGCGTCTGGGCGTCGCTCAGGTGGCGCTTCTTGCCTTGGAGCTTGGCGATGAACTGATCGCGCACGAGGCTGCGCTCATCATTGGACTTCACCTCGCCGAGTTCCCGGCTGAGCTGAGCGAAGCTAATGGACGGATTGACCACAACCGGCTGCATCGCCGTCACGTTCTGTAAGGCTTCGTAGATCTTCACGGCATCGAAGACTCGGAAGGCTTCTTTGCCGATCTCCTCGCAGAGGCGAGTGGCTCGCCCTAGCATTTGGTCGAAGAGGATACGACTGTTCACTCGCCGCAGGAACACGAGGTTGCAGATCTCGGGCACGTCGATGCCAGTGGTCAGCAGGTCCACGGTGACGGCGACGTTGGGACTGCGTTCGTTCTTGTAGCGGCGAATGAGCTGCAGCGGCTTGTCGGCCGCGCCCGTGATCTTGAGCACCGCGTCGTCGTCGACGCTGCCGTACTGCTTGGCAAAGGCCTTCTTGAGCTGGTCGACGACGAGGTCTGCGTGGGCGTCGTTCACGCAGAAGATGAGCGTCTTCTGTCGCGACGACGGGTCGAGTTCGCCCGCGAGGTAATCGCACACGACGCGGTTGAACGACTCCGTGATGACCTTGCGGTTGAAGTCCTCGACATCGATGCGCATCTCGTCGGGAGTGGTGAAGAGATCGACTTGGTTCTGGCGGGCATCGTAGACTGCCACCTGCTCGCCGGCGCGCCACACAATGCCGTTCACCGAGAGCTGCGTATTAATCTGGACCGGCGGCTCATGGTCGACGAGGTAGCCGTCGACCACCGCCTCGCGGTAGCCGTAATTGAAGATGGGGATACCGAAGATCTGCGTGGTGTGAAGCGCGGGCGTGGCGGTGAGGCCGATCTTCACGGCGTCGAAGTAGTCGAGCACGCGGCGGTACTTCGAGATGTAGTCGTCGAAGCTGCGGAAGCCGAACTCGGTGTCGGAGAGTTCGCGATCGAGCAGGTAGCCGCGGTGGCACTCGTCGACCAAGATGCAGTCGTACTGATCGACTGGAGGGGGCGCGACGCCTTCGGGAGGGTAGAGCACCCGCTGCACGAGACCCTGCACGGTAGCGACGTGAACTGCCGTGTCGCTGTCGGGCCGCTGGTCGTCGAGTTCCTTGATGCCGAACACATTGGTAAAGGTCTGCAGGCTCTCCATCCGTGTGTCTTTAAACGAGTTGGCTGCCTGCTCGCCGAGGGCAGAGCGATCGACAAGGAAGAGCACACGCCGAAAGCGCTGCACCTTTAACATGCGGTAGATGAGGGCAATGCAGGTCTTGGTCTTGCCGGTCCCCGTCGCCATCGCGAGCAGCATCTCGCGCTGGCCTTGGCCGATGGCGGCCTCGACGGCTTGGATGGCAGCCTGCTGGTAGTGGCGCAGGGGGAAGCCGTAATTGAAGGGCTCATTCTTCAGTTGTTCGTGCGCTCGGCCTTCATCGCGCTTCAGGAGGACGATGAGTCCCTCCGGCGTGTACCACCCATCAAGCGCGTGCCCGAGGTTCTCGGGGTTGCGTAGATCGCAGAACCAAGTGCCGCTACGGGTGGCGAGCTGGCGCAGGTATGGGCGACCGTTGGAGGAGAAGACGAACGGGATGTGGAACTCGCGCCAGGGACCGCCCGGCGACACGAGCCCCTCGTCGGACTTGAAGGTCCGGCTGTAGCGCTTTGCCTGCTGGAGCGCCCCTGAGACGTCGATGTTCTTGCGCTTGGCCTCGACGGCAGCCACCGGCATGAGCCCAACGAAAAGGATGTAATCCGCAGGGCCGCTGGCTGTCGGCCACTCTGCAATCGCGAGGTTCTTCCCCTTCTCCGGGCGCGCGCCCTTGGCGTACGTGAGGGCTCCGGAGTCGACCGTCCACCCGACGTTGCGAAGCTGCTCGTCGATGAGCTTGCGTGTGTCGGCCTCGTCGAGTTCGACCGCGCTCGCCGCCGTCGAGGCCGCGGTGACGAACGCCGCCACGGTGGCCTTTGGCTGCCCGAGTCCCTGAGCTTGGTCGGCCGCGAGCCTGTGCGCGAGGGTAGCCTTGGCCTCTTCGGCCTCGATGGCCATCTGCTCCCAGAACGTCTGCTCGTCCTTGGCCGCGAGCAGCTTCGCTTCCGTTGAAGCGAGTCGTTCGGTCGCATCGTGATGGGCGGCCTGGTACTCCGCTAGAGCCTTCCTCAGCGTTGTCAGCTCGGCGCGCAGTTCTTCGCTCTCGTCCTTCGGTGGCGTCGGGGGTACGAAAGGCCCGGAGTTGAAGTCCGGCTTTGCAAAGGTGCGGTGAAACCAAAGGCCAAGCTGCCAGGTGAGCTTGAGGATGGAGAGCGCGGTGCGATGGTCGCCAGCGATTGCGTGATTCGCGGCATTTCCCGCGCGTCGGACTTCACCGAAAAGCTGCGCGATCTCTCGCGGGAGGATCCCGTGCTCCTGCAATCGACGAAGGAGGTCGTACTGCGCTTCGTCACGCGAGGCGTAGAGCCCTACCTTGGTGGCCACAATCTGGGCAAGCAGCTCCGCGAATTGCCGCAGCTTTAGGAGTGCTGTGTTCGGGTCGTCGGGAAAGTAGCGCTCCGCGAGCATTCCTAGGCGCACAAGTTGCGCACCGTGCGTCTCAAGGTGGGCGAAGTTGGTAAGAGTGGCGCCGCTTTCACGCGCCGTCATTCCGGCCTCCCTCTCGGTTGGTCGTCCATCCAGCGCTCGAACTCCACTTGCCGGATCCGCGCCTGGCCGCGGACCTTAAACGTCGGCAACTCGCTCTCACTTGCCATCGCGTAACCGGCTCTCTTCGCGGGCTTGAGGCTTCCTTTTTTAAGGAAGTACACGACGAGCCGTGCCGGGGCACAGGATGCTGCCAGTAGCCCCACTTGGGCAAAAAGGGAGAAAGCGGGCGTCACGAGGTCCAGTTGGCTGGCCGTCTTGCGCACTGACCGGATGGCACCAATGACGCTGTCGGTGCCGCTGCTGCGGGCGAGCTTCATGCCGGCGTCCCTTTCGCCTGCGGCGGATTTACTTTGCGAGTGAGCGGGATCCGTACCCACCGGGCACTTGCCAACCCGACCAGCGCAGGTCTCACCGGTCCTCCCACTTTCACAGACTGCGAACGTTACATGAACTGTCCGACGGCAGTCAGTAGAAGCGCCCATCAGCTCCCTATTTCGAAGCCATTGGAGGAACTCACACCTATCAGGCTGTTGAGAAACCCGTCCGAGGGCTCGATCCCCCGCACGGTGGCGTAGTGGCCGGCAGCGGCTTCGGAGAACTCGCCTTCGACTTCAACGCGTACCAGGTCGTCTATGCCGACGGCCGCACGGTGCTGGTGGACGTCGTGAGCGACGAGAAGACGCAGCAGGAGCAGTTCCCCGGCTCGGAGTTCGACGCCGCGGCCTACAGCCGGGTCCAGGAGGCGCTGCGCCGCGCGGACGCGACGGTCGTCACCCACGAGCACTTCGACCACTGCGCGGGCATCGCGCATTCGCCATACCTGGACGAGGTGGCGAGCAAGGTCCACCTCACGGACGAACAACTGCGAAGCCCGCTCGCGCAGGAGGCCGGCTTCACCCCGGAGCTGCGCGCGAAACTCACTCCGCTCCAGTACGAGCGAATGCACCTGTTGCGTCCCGGCGTGGTCCTCATCAAGGCCCCGGGCCACACGCCCGGCACCCAGTTGGTGTACGTGCGGCTCGTCGACGGGCGCGAGTTCCTGCTCGTCGGTGACGTGGCCTGGCACCAGGACAACATCCGGCTCCCGAGGATGCACCCCCGGCTCACAAACTGGCTGGGCGGCGAGGATGCACAGGCGATGGCACACCAACTGCGGTGGCTGCACGACCTGCTGCGCACCGCGCCCGAGCTGCACCTGGTGGTGGCCCACGACGGCGCGCAGATGCATGACTCCCAGCGCCGTGGGCTCATCCCGGACGGGCTGCTCTGAGCCATGGTTCGGACGTTTCGCGGCACCGCGGGGCAGCAACTGCTTTGATTCGGCATGCGTTATTCCCCTGGGAAGTGTCACCCCCGGGGGGACCCATGTCGCTGAAGCTCCTGTCGCGGACGGTCTCGTCCGCCTGCGTGCTGTTCCTGCTGTCCGCGTGCCAGAGCACGGGCAATCCCATACCGCCACCCGGTGACACACCCTGCCGTGGCGCCGCGTCCGTGCAGACACCGGTGCGCGAGAAGTTCCTCACGGTCGCGAAGCCGGTCTCCGGTGAATACGTCGTCGTGCTCAATGAACCCCAGGAAGGGGACGCCGCGCAGCAGCCGGCGGTGGTCGCGCGGCGCCTGACCCAGCGCTTCGGCGGCAAGACCTTCCACGTGTACACGCACGCGCTGCGGGGCTTCGCCGCGCGCATGAGCGAGAAGCAGGCCCGCGCCATGTCCGCCGCGCCCGAGGTGGCGTACGTGCAGCAGAATGGCACGGTGACGCTCGACGAGAGTCAACCCGATGCGACGTGGGGGATTGACCGCATCGACCAGCGCGACCTGCCGCTCGATCAGCGCTACCAGTACCAGACGCAGGGCCGGGGCGTGCACGTGTACGTCCTCGACACGGGCCTGCGCCCCACGCACCAGGAGTTCGCCGGGCGGGCGGACATCGCCTTCGATGCCGTCGGCGACGGTCGCAACGGCGTGGACTGCAACGGCCATGGCACCCACGTGTCCGCCACGGTGGGCGGCAACCTGTATGGCATCGCCAAGAGCGCGTCGCTGCACGCCGTGCGCGTGCTGGACTGCGAGGGCTCCGGGACGACGGCGGGCGTGGTGGCGGGCGTGGACTGGGTGACCGAACACCACCAGTCCCCGGCGGTGGCCAACATGAGCCTGGGCGGAGGGGAGGACGCGGCGCTCGACGATGCCGTGCGCCGCTCCATCACGTTGGGCGTGACGTATGTGCTGGCGGCGGGCAACGAGAACCAGGACGCGTGCAAGCGCTCTCCCGCGCGCACCGCCGAGGCCATTACCGTGGGGGCCACCACCACCGTGGACCGGCGGGCGTCCTTCTCCAACCATGGCGACTGCGTGGACGTCTTCGCGCCCGGCGAGGAGATCTTCTCGGCCTGGGCCAGCGATGACACGGCGACCCGAACGCTGAGCGGCACGTCCATGGCCGCCCCCCATGTCACCGGCATCGTCGCGCTCTTCCTGGAGGCCCATCCCTCCTCCGCGCCGCAGGAGGTCAGCGCCGCCATGACGGGCAACGCCACACCGGACAAGGTGACCAACCCCGGGCGCTGCTCACCGAACCGGATGGCCTACTCGGGCTTCATCGCACCTTCGCGGGCCCCCACCGTCCGGAACGGCGGGGAGTAGGCACGGCCCCGAGTCCGCGCTCACGGCGGAGCGAGGCACCCCTGCGCGGCTGGGCCGCCGGGTGTGGCCGCCTCGCAGGGGTCGCTACCTTGAGGGCGGGAGGTCGCGCTCCAGCCCCGCGACACGCCTGCTCATGGACCTCTACAGCGCCGCCAGGCGGATGGCCCGCCCCTTCCGGTTCACCAACCCGGGGTCCTACCGGGAGATCTCCCTGGCCGCCCGCGGGGTGATTGGCGATGGAAGCTCCTGCGCGCTCGTCCGGCCGGACGGCGTCATCGACTGGCTCTGCTTCCCCCGCTTCGACAGCCCGAGCGTCTTCGCGGGCATCCTCGATGACGCGAAGGGTGGCATCACCGGCATCACCCCCGTCGTGTGGCCCTTCGAGAGTCTTCAGCGCTACGACCCGGACACCAACGTCCTGGAGACGCTGTTCCGCTTCGAGCGCAAGGGGGCCATCCGCATCATCGACTACATGCCGTGGACCAACGACCCGCGCTCCACCGTCCACGAGGTGCACCGGCGCATCGAGTGCCTGGAAGGCCCGGTGGAGCTGAACATCGTCTTCGACCCGCGCTTCGGTTACGGGGCGTCGCGGACGCGGGTGGAGCGGGAGGAGCACGGCCTTGTCGCCCGCGGGTCGGGAGGCGAGCGGCTGGTCGCCGTGCTCAGCGGGGAGGCGGAGTGGCGGCCCTGCGAGGCGCTGCGCGGCCACCCCTGCCGGGGAGACACGGGCCTCCAGACCCGCATCCGGATGGGGCCGGGCGAGCGGCGCTGGATGATTCTGTCCTGGGATTCCGACCGGCCGGAGCCGCTGGCCGCGTACCGGCCCTTCGACCACCTGCGGGATACGCGCCAGGCCTGGCGCGAGTGGGCGCAACAGCTCCACTACGAAGGGCCGTGGCGGCACCACGTGCTGCGCTCCGCGCTGGCGCTGAAGCTGCTGATGTACGGCCCCACGGGCGCGATGGTGGCCGCGCCCACCACCTCGCTCCCCGAGTGGATTGGAGGGCCTCGCAACTGGGACTACCGCTTCAGTTGGGTCCGCGACTCCGCGATGGCGGTGCGCGCCACCAACCTCCTCGGCTTCCAGCATGAGTCGCGCGAGTTCTTCTACTTCGTGCGCGACACGTTGCAACGCGGTGACTCGCTTCAGGTGATGTACGCGCTGGACGGTGCCTCCGTGCCGCCGGAGCGGGAGCTGGAGCAACTGGCCGGCTTCCAGGGCTCAAGGCCGGTGCGGCTGGGGAACGACGCGAGGGACCAGTTCCAGTTCGACACCGCGGGCGCGCTGCTCGACGCGGCTTACCTCTACGAGCGCTCCGGCGGGCGGCTGCCGCTGCGCACCTGGAGGCTGCTCCGCTCCGTCATCCAGACCACCGCCCGCCGCTGGAGCGAGCCCGACCACGGCATCTGGGAGCCGCGCCGGGAGATGCGGCACAACGTCCACTCGAAGCTCATGGGGTGGCTGGCCCTGCGCCGGGGGCAGCACCTGGCACGGCTCTTCGGGGAGACGGCGCTGGAGCAGTCCAGTGCCGACCTGGCGGACGTCATCAGGGCGGACATCCTGCGCAACGGCGTGGATCCGGCGCGCAAGCACTTCGTCGGGGTCTACGGAGGGAACGAGCCAGACGCCGCGCTGCTGCAACTGCCCATCGTGGGCTGCTTCCGGGGGACGGATCCGTACATCCTGAGGACGATCGACTGGCTGCGCGCGGAGCTGGGCGCGGGCCCGTTCTTGCGCCGGTACCGGATGGATGACGGAGTCGCGGGGCCGGAGGGAGGATTCATCCTCTGCGGCTTCTGGCTGGCGGAGGCGCTGGCGTTGGCCAATCGCATCCAGGAAGCCGAGGACGTCTTCGTCGCGCACGCGGAGGCGTCCAACCACCTGGGGCTGCTGGCGGAGGAGATCCACCCGCTGACGCGCGAGCAATTGGGAAACTTCCCACAGGCCTTCAGCCACCTCGGCCTCATCAGCGCCGCCGCGCGCATCGACCGCGCGCTCAGGCTCCGAGACGAAGGGCAGTCGGAGCCGCCGCACCTCCTGGAGCCCGAGCCGCCCTCCATTGAGTGACCTTGGGCGGTCTCAAGCCGTGAAGTACGCTTCCTGTTTCGCGGATGGGAGCCCGTTGAATGACAGCACCGGCAACATCCTCGTGTGCCTGCCGCGTGGACGCCGCTGCGTGCGCGTCCTGAGCAACGACGTCCGTGCGGAGCCCGCCTATCCCCACCTCGTTCGCTTCGTGCTGGGCGAGGCCGGTGTGCCCTGGGATTGGGAGTACGGCGACATGACGCTCTGGGACGGCCGCTGAGCCTCCGTCCCCGGCCTTCACACTTCTTCACCGCCGGCTCAAACCACCGCAACCGGCGGCTTCCATATTGGTTCCAGTCAAGCAGCGGGAAACAGCACCCCACCCCTGGAGCCACACGCCATGAAGAAGACGCTCGCCATCGCCGGTACCGCCGTCGTCGCCGTCACCCTGCTCACCGGTTTCGGCTGGGGCCGCCATCACCGCGGCACGCCCGACCCGGCACGCATCAACCAGATGGTCACCTGGAAGCTGGACGACAAGCTGGATGACCTCAACGCCACCGAGGCCCAGCGCTCCTCCATCCACGCCGTGAAGGACCGCCTCCTCAACGAGGGCCAGTCCCTCATGGAGGGCCAGCAGGCCGCCCGCGCCGAGGCCGTCACCCAACTGACGTCCGACACGCCCGACGCCGCGAAGCTCCACTCGCTGGTGGACGCGCGCATCGACGCCGCTCGCGCCTTCGCCCACAAGGCCGTGGATGCCGTGCTCGAGGTCCACCGCACGCTCACCCCCGCCCAGCGCCAGACGCTCGCCAGCGACTTCCGCGAGCACACCGGAGCGAAGTAGACCCACCCCGCGGCCCGCGCAGGGTGCGCTCGGCACGACACATTCCGTGTTTCACCCCGAACCTTCGTGGGCAGGGATGACGCGCACGGTTATTGTCGGTCGGTGGATTACACCGAATACGCACGACGCATCCGCTCCCACGCGGCCCTGGGGGAGCTCTCCGAATATGGGCAGGTGCACGAAGGGGGGCGCGACTATCCCCTCTTCCGCCTCATCGTCCCGGGCGACCGCTGGCTCGTCATCACGTCCGGCTTCCATGGGGAGGAGCCCGCCGGCCCGCTGACGCTCGCCAGGCACCTGCCGGACATCGTCGCGTACGCGAAGTCCCAGGGCGTGGGCCTGCGCGTCTACCCGTGCATCAACCCCTCCGGCTTCGAGGACGGCACCCGCTACAACCGCAGCGGCGAGAAGCCCAACAACGACTTCATGCGCTACGAGGTCGCCCCCGGCGAGTGGCGCGGCGAGCTGGTGGGCGACCCGCCCATCCTCCGCTGGGCCCTCTATGACGGCGGCCCCAAGGAGACGCGCGCGGTGCGCACGGACCTGGCGCGCTTCCCCGCCCCGGACGCGGCGCTCGACCTCCACCAGGACAACTACCTGGGCGGCGTCGCCACGTACGCATACGTCTTCGGGGACAAGGCCGCCTACCGCCCGCTGCAGGAGGCCGCCGCCGCGCACGCCACCGTGGTGAAGAGCCGCAAGGTGGATGACAACGCCCACGCCGACGAGCACGGCCTCATCGTCTTCCACGACGGCAGCGTCACCGACTGGTACATGCGCCAGGGCGTGCCGTACACCGCCGCGCTGGAGACCACCACGCCCACGCCGCAGGATGCCTGCGACGCCGTGAACCTCATCTGGATCCGCGGCTTCATCGACCTGGCGGCGCGTGGAGAAGGCCCGACCCGATGATTCAACGTCCCCTGGGGAAGAGCGGGCTCACCGTGTCCGCGCTCGGCTTCGGCGCGGGGCCCGTGGGCAATGAAGCGCTGAGCGACGCGGACGCGGAGGCGCTGCTGCACGGCGTGCTGGACGCGGGCATCACGCTCATCGACACCGCGCCCAGCTACGGCGTGTCCGAGGAGCGCATCGGCAGGTTCCTCGGCGCGCGCCGCCGCGAGTTCGTGCTGTCCACCAAGTGCGGCTACGGCGTGCCCGGCGTGGAGGACTGGACGCCCGAGTGCATCACGCGCGGCGTGGACCTGGCCCTCCAGCGCCTGCGCACGGACGTGCTGGACGTGCTGCACTTCCACTCGTGTCCGCCGGACGTGCTCCACCGCCCGGGGCTCATCGAGGCGCTCACCCGCGCGGTGGAGGCGGGCAAGGTGCGCGCCGCCGCGTACTCGGGTGACAACGCCGGCCTGGACGCCGCGCTGGAGACGGGCGCGTTCGCCGTGGTGCAGACGTCCGTGAACCTCTTCGACCAGCGCTCGCTGGACCAGGGCGTGGCGAAGGCCCAGGCGCGCGGCGTGGGCGTCATCGCCAAGCGGCCCCTGGCCAACGCGCCGTGGCGCTTCCCGGGGCGCCCCTACGCGCACGACGTGGGCGAGTACTGGGAACGGATGCAGCGCATGGCCCTCCAGACGGACGGCCTGGAGTGGCCGGAGCTGGCGCTGCGCTTCACCGCGTTCGCCCCGGGCGTGGCCACCTGCATCGTGGGCACCACGCGGCTGGACAACCTGCGCGCCAACGCGCGCACCCTGGAGCAGGGTCCCCTCCCCGAACCCACCGTCCAGGCCATCCGGGACGCCTTCCGTCGCCATGACACCGGGTGGGATGGCGTCATCTGACGCAGCCCGCCAGTCTGACGTTCCGTCCTCCAGCGAAGATTTCAGCGTCGGCAACTGTGCAGGACCGACGTTTGTCTCGTCCATCCGGGCCGGGTGCTAGGCCCGGGGGCCATGGCAACCATCCGGTCCATGAACGTGATGCCAGAGTCTGAGAAGGATGGAGAAAGGGTGGAGCTGCACCCCACCTCGTTGGACCTGAACCAGGTGGAGCCCACCCCGCAGGTGGTGAACTGGCTGCGCATGCGCGCCAGCCAGTGGCTCACCACGGCGCAGCGGGACTTCAACGCGGCCCTCTTCGCGCGGGACGGCTCGGAGGCGTCGTTCGACCGCTACGCCGACGCGCGCTCGGAGCTGGACTCCGCGGAGGCCTGGGCCCTGCGCGTCGCCGAGTTCGTGGCGCGGGCGCGGTAGGCGGCGGCCTTCAGCGCCCCACGCCCATGCGCGTCCACAAATCCAACAGCGTGCGCAGCACGGAGGCGTCCGGCACGTCCGCCGCGGGCGGCACGTCCACCCGGATGCCGTGCGCCGCCAGCCGCGTGAAGGGGTTGCTCGCGTCCGGCGTCCTCAGCGGCACGGAGGGGTCCGCCGGCCGGAAGCCGAACGCCAGCGCCCGGGCCTGCACCGCCGGGCTGCGCAGGAAGGCCACCCACTCCAGCGCCGCCTCGCGCTGCTCGGGCGTCACCCAGTCCGCCTGGAGCACCGCCGCCGGGTGGTCGCTCCACAGCGTCACCGGCGGATAGTCCACCCGCAGCGGCCCCCACCGGCCCTGGGCGTGTTCCAACTGCGCGATGGCCAGGCTCTCGTACACCAGCGCCAGGTCGTAGCGAGACGGCCCGTAGCGCACCAGGTCCGTCATGAACGTGCCCGAGGACGGCTCGAAGCGCGTCACGCCCCGCTCCAGCCCCTGGAGCCACGCCTGATAGCCCGGATCCAACAGGTCCCCTTCCCTCACGCCCTCGCGCCGGCCCAGGTACTCCAGCGTCGCGGACAGGAGCGCCTGCAGGCCGGAGTTGGACTTGCGGGGGTCCGTGTGGCCCAGCTTCACGAAGCCCCACTCCGGCGGGCCGCCCACCGCGGGCCAGCCCCGGTCGCTCGCCACCGCGCGCTGGAGCGTCTTCCATGACAGGGCCGCGCCGCCGCCCGCCTTGCGCAACACCTCCATCCGGTCCTGCCAGCCCACGAACACCAGCGGCGTCAGCACCAGCGGATGCGGAGCCGCGTCTCCCTGCGTGGCGAACAGCGGCCCGTGCGAGGCGTCCGTCGCCCAGTCCGCCGCGAGCATGCGCAGCTCCGCGCTGTCCGCCGGGCTCCACACCGTGGGCTTCTCCCGTCCTTCCAGGATGGCCTGCGCCGCCTCCAGCGAGCCCCGCCCCACCAGCGTCACCCGCACCCGCGGATGCGTCCGCTCGAACTCCGCGAGCGCCGCCTCCACCCACGCGCGCTTCTCCGTGCTGTAGAGGAACGTGATGTCCGTCACCCGCCGCCGCGACGGCAGCACGGTGGGCTCCGGCTCCGGCGTCCCCTGGCGGGGCGCCACCGGGGCCGCCAGCAGGTAGAACACCCCCAGCAGGGCGGCCAGCACGCCAATGAGGAGGAGGACCCGGGGCTTCATGTCCCCCCTCGTACCCCGGGTCGCGGTCCCCGAAAGCCCGGCGGTGCTTTTGTCACAACCCTGTCACTCACGGCCCCTCCCCCGCCCGCTCCCCGTCCAGGGACCGCTCCGCCGGTTTGTTTGTCCTCATAGGACTGGCAGAATGGACCGGATGACGACACTGGCACGAAGCATCGCGCTCCTGGGACTGGGAGCGGTGTTCGGGGGCTGCGCGGCGAAGCAGGCCCCGCCCATCCAGCGCTACGCGCTGGGCATGTCCCGGGCGGAGTACCGGGACTACACGGGGTCGAAGGCGAGCCCCTGCGACGCGGAGCCGCGCTGGTTCCAGGACGAGCTGACCGCGGTGAACGGCCTGCTGGCCCGCTTCGTCAAGGAGACGGACCAGGCCCTGGACCCGAAGGCGCTGGAGCACGCGAAGCACCTGGCGCTCTTGGAGGAGGGCCTGCGCACGCTGCCCCCGGTGCTGAAGGTGCACGAGAACAACCTCCGGGCCCTGAAGGCCTGCGACTTCCGGAGCACCGGCGCGTTCCCGGACCTGGCCCGGCGCGGCGGGGAGCTCTTGACGGAGACGCGGGAGCGGATGGAGCTGGGGCCCCGGATTCAAGCGGCCGCGGCGCTGCGCGAGGCGCAGAAGCAGTGGCGTGAGCAGGGCGCGGAGCGGGAGGCGAAGGCGCGCGACACGTGGTGCCCGAAGCCCTCCAAGGTGGGCCAGCCGGACCTCTTCTTCGCGCGCGTGTCGCCGGACGGGCGCACGGAGTGGTTCTTCTGCGACGGCCACGTCGTGGAGAAGTCCGGCGGCGGGGAGCCCACGCTGCTGTCCCCGGAGGGGCTGTCCAAGTGGGAGCGCCGCCGGGTGCAGGCGAAGAAGTACCTGGACGCGGCGCAGGCCTACCCGGAAGAGGAGATGGACCGCGAGCCCACGGCCGCCACGCTCCAGAAGGCCGCAGCGTCCGGGGGCGGCAGCGCGGCGGGCAGCGCCCCGTAGACAGGGGCGTGACGCGCGGGCCTTCGCCGTCACGCTCCCAGCCGGGCGAGCCGCTTGGACAGGTGCGCGTCGCCGCCCGCGTCCACGCCGCCCACGAAGGCGGCGAGCGACTGGCCCGCGCCGGACAGGTGGGCCTCCACGTGCGGCTTGAGCGTGGCCCAGCGCTTCGTCCAGGCGTCCTCGGAGCCGTCGCGCAGGTCGGGGCGCTCGGCGAGGAGCGCCGTCACGCGCAGCGCCAGCTCCGGGTCGTGGAGCGTCCGCGCGGCGGCCACGCCCGGCGGCACCGAGCCCGCGGGCGCGGCCTTCCACATCTCCGCCGCGCGCTGGAAGGCCGCCACGTCCACCTGGGACAGCAGCCCCAGCGCGTGGCGCGGCGGCAGGCGCCCTTCCGCCTTGGGCCCCACCACGTGCGCCATCAGCGCCGCGAAGGGGGCGGCCAGGGCGGGGTGCGCCGCGGGGTCCACGCCGCCCAGGGCGCGCAGCGCGTGGCGGGCCTTGCGCGCCAGCCGCGTCACCTTCCAACTGGGCCCCTTGAGCTTCGACTGGAGCAGCGCGAGCGCGGACGCGGCGGCGCTCACGGCCTCCGGACCGGGCGTGGCGGGGGCCACGCGGCGCGGCAGCACGAGCGCGGGAGGCGGCGGGGCGGCGGCCTTCGGGGGCGGCGCGGGCGGGGCCTCGCCGCCGCTCACCTCGGCGTAGCCCTCGCGGACCTTCTCCGCGACCTTCTTGTTGTACTCGCGCAGGGCGGCCTCCTCGTCCGGGAAGGCCTTCTCCTTGCGCTGTCCCGCGGTGCCGATGCGGCCGTAGGTGACGATGAAGGTGGCGCCCTGCACCTCGGGCATCCAGAACTTGGAGCTGTTGCCGTCGACGAACTCGAACCTGCGCATGGACGCGGAGGTTACTCCACCTTCGCGGCCAGTGCGCGCAGCCCCTCGTCGCGCGACACGCTGCCCGTGTAGCCCAGCTCCAGCCGGGCCTTCTCGTCGCTCACCGTCACCTCCTGCCCCGCGAGCAGCAGCTCCGTGCGGGACAGGGGCGGCGCGCTCTTGAGGCCCAGCAGGTCCCAGACGAAGTCGCTGACCACGGCCACCGTCGCGGCCAGCGCGGTGGGCAGGGTCTTGTCACCGGGCTCCACGCCCTGCGTCTTGAGGAGCGCGGTGACGAAGGCGCGGAACTCCACGGGCGGGCCGTCGGTGAGGAAGTACGCCTGACCGCCCTGCCCCTTCTCCGCGGCCAGCAGCAGGCCCTCCACGACGTTGGCCACGTGGCAGGTGGACGTCAGGTAGTGCCCGCCCCCAATCCAGCGGAAGCGCTTGGACTTCACCGCGGCGACCAGCGTGGGCAGCACGGTGGTGTCCCCCGGCCCCCAGACCAGGCGGGGGCGCACCACGACGGTGGTGAACTCCGGCGAGTTGACCTGGAGCACGAGCCGCTCCGCCTGCCCCTTGGTGGACGGGTACGGGCCCACGGGGCGCTCGGGCAGCGGGTGCGTTTCGTGGAGGTTCACCATGGGGCCGCCGTCCACGAGCACGGCCTCCGTGCTCACGTGCACGAAGCGCTTCACGCCGGCCGCGCGCGCCGCCTCCAGCACGGCCTCCGTGCCGCGCACGTTGGTTTCATAGAAGGCCGCGCGGGGGCCGGACATCTTCACGTGCGCGGCGGCGTGGAAGACGGTGTCACAGCCCTCCATGCCCAGGCGCAGGCGCTCCGGGTCGGTGAGGTCGCCCTCCCACGGCTCGCCGCCCGCGGCCTGGATGGCCTGCGCGGCCTCTGGCGAGCGGGCCAGCGCGCGCGCCGGTTCCCCGCGCTTCGCGAGCGCCGCGAGCAGGTGCTTCCCGACGAACCCCGAGCCACCGGTGACGAACGCGCGCACGTGTGAAGCCTCCTCCGTCCGAGGACGCCGCTCCTACCACTCCCGGCGGGGGCCGGGTAGCCCGCGCCTGTCGCGTCAGAACATGTCGCGCAGCGAGGGGGCGGGGCCCGAGAACAGGGCGCCGGCGGTGCCGAGCGACGCGTCGTCCCCGGTCAGCATGCCGGCGAGCTGGAGCGCCTGGGGCGTGAGGAAGCCGGTGTAGAGCGGGGCCAGGGCGCGCACGTGCAGCTTGAGGCGGCCCTCGCCGCCGGGCCGGACGCGGGCGGTGCCGCCCTCCACCTCCAGCACGAAGCGCCCGGTGTTCTCCGGGAGGAGGTCATCCTCCACGTCCAGGTGGAGCGCGCCGGACAGGCCGGGCGCGAAGCCGCGTGCCTCCAGGGCCCTGGTGACATCCAGGATGCGCGTCATCCAGTGCATGGACAGCTTCACCTGGTAGGTCTGTTCGCGCAGCAGCGCGAGGAGCGGCTCGTCCGCGCCGCCGAACCACATCACGTCCCGCGCCAGCGAGCGGTGGTCGCCCAGGAAGCGCAGGAGCCGTCGCGCGGCGGCGGGCGTGGTGGCGACGAGGTCCGTGAGCTTGAGGACCTGCGTGGGCACGGCGCCCTGGGGCGAGAGGCTCCGCACGAGGTACACGTAGCCCTCCACGCCGGACGTGCCCTCCACGACGTAGCCGTAGGCGGTGTCGTTGCGGGGCGTGCGCACGCGCCGCCAGATGTAGTCCCCGCGGTCCAGCCAGCCGTGGTGCTGGGAGGCGAAGCGCCGGTAGCACGCCTCCACCGCCGCGTCATCGGACGGGCGGATGGGGCGCAGGGACAGCGAGCGTTCGCCCAGCTCCAGCGAGGCCGCGTCGACGTGGACTTCGTAGCGCGCGCCGGAGACCTCGTAGCCCACGCGCCGGTAGAGCGGCTGGGTCGCGGGGTAGAGGACGGAGAGGGGGGCGCCTTCGTCGCGCATCTCGCGCAGGAAGTGGTGGAAGAGGCGCGTGGCGGCGCCGGCGCCCCGGTGCGCGGGAGCGACGCCGACGCCGCCCACGCCGATGAGGGGCACGGAGCGGCCGCCCAGGAACTGGCCCATGCGGATGAGGGTGAGCGAAGCGGCCACTTCACCGTTCACTCGCAGGATGCGCAGCGTGGACTCGGAGAAGTTCTTGCGCACCACGGACTCGGAGTCCGCGAGCGGCATGGCGAACGCCTGCGTGGTGATGTCCGCGATGGCGGCCAGTTCGTGCTCGTCCTTCGGCGGTCCGTAGGCGTCCGTCTCCATTCCGCGTCCCCTTGTTTTGCGTCTGGCGGCGCAGCATGGCGCAGCGGATGGAGCGCGGGGAAGGCCGGGCGGAGCCGCTGTCACTTCGTGGGCTTCGGGGCGGGCGGCAGGCGGCCGTACTTCCGCAGGGCCTTCACCAGGCGGTCGGGCGGCAGGCCATGGACGCGGACGCTCTGGAAGCCGGTCATCGTGTCGGAGGCGAGCATGGAGTTGAGGATGGCCTCCTGGGTGGCCTGCACGGTGGCTTCGAAGAGCGGGGTCATCCGCTCGTTGTCGAGCATGGAGACGGAAGCGACCTCCGTGCCGCTCACGGGCTGCGTGGAGAACGCGAGGAAGATGTCGCCGGAGGCGTTCTCCCCCAGGCCGCCCATCTTCCCCACCGCGAGCGGCACGCGCCGGGCCACGCGGTCGAGCTGGTGCGGCAGGAGCGGCGCGTCGGTGGCGACGACGATGATGATGGAGCCCATGCCTTCCGGAGGCGGCGGACCGGCGCTGGCGCGCTTCGAACAAGGTGGCAGGTTGGCGCGGTAGGGCCCCTTGGGAGGGGCGTCTCCGAAGTAGCAGGAGCGCAGGTCGGGGATCTCCTCGCCCACCGGAGCGCCCGCGACGGAGAAGAGGCGGCGGCTGCCGTAGTTGCACTGCACGAGCACGCCGAGGGTGTAGCCGCCCTGCTCCGCCGGGAGCTTGCGGGAGGCCGTGCCGATGCCGCCCTTGAAGCCATGGCAGATCATGCCCGTGCCGCCGCCCACGGAGCCCTCGGCGACGGGGCCCGGGCGTGCGGCGTCGAGCGCCTGCATCGCGTGCTGGGGACTGACGTGGAAGCCATCGATGTCGTGCAGGAAGCCGTCCCAGGTCTCCGCGACGACGGGCAGGCCCAGCTCCCAGGTGAGGTCGCGCTTCTGGGCCCAGGCGATGACGCCCTCGTGCACGGCGCCCACGGCGTGGGTGTCGCTGATCATCACGGGGCCGGAGAGCAGACCGGACTCCTTCACCCAATGGGTGCCGGTCATCTCACCACTGCCGTTGAGAGCATGGGTGGCCGCGAAGACAGGCCGAGCCACGGCCTCGCGGCCCCGGGGCAGCACGGCGGTGACGCCGGTCCGCACCTGCGCGCCGGTGTTCAGCGTGACGTGGCCCACTTCAACGCCTTTCACGTCGGTGATGGCATTGAGCGCACCGGGCTGTCCGCCGAAGGGGATGCCCAGGTCACTGGACCGGGGACGCGCGGTGCTTGTGATGGGCAGGAGGCACAGCAGGCCCAGGAGGACCGTGGGACGAAGTTCCATGGGCCCGGGTTCTACACCTCGACGAACTGTCCTCCCACGATGCCGGTCTGTTCCAGGGCGGCCTTGAGGTCTCCATCGACAATGAGCGCGGTCCGAAGTCCCCACGGGCGGAACACGCGCTCGTCAGCGACCCTTGCCTTGTCGATACGCAGCCCGGCAACGTACTTGTATCCCCCGACCTTCTCGGGCTGCCCGTCTTCAGGAGTCCAGAGCTTGAACTCCTCACTCGCGGCCTCATCGACGCATCGGACCGTGCGCGCCGCGACCAGGAGGAAATAAGGCTCGACCTGCCCTTCGACCTGCACTGGAAAGAGCTGCACGTCGTTGGGGGCCAGCGTCCGAAAAACCTCCGCGGTCCGAGCACTGAGAACGGGCGTGACCCCTATGCCAGCAGAGGTGAAGTCCAGGGGCTTGCCAAGGCGGGAGAGCGGAACCCGCAGCGGGCCAGGGTCCGGAATGAACACCCCATCCGTGAACATCCAAGGGTCATCCAAGGGCTGACCGTCAACATGGGTCGGTGTCTTGAAGTACCAGCGCCCCGGCACGTACACGTCGATCTGTAGGTCGAAAAACCGCCGTTCCGTCATGTCAGGCATTGGGATCCCTGGTGATGAGCTTTCGCATGCGGGTGCCCGCGGTCGTCAGTTCTTCCGCGATGGCTGTCAGGACGTCCACCAACGCAGTCCGGCACTGCGCGACTCCTCTGCATTTCGCCATCGACAGTGTGAGTCGGCCGAAGACCAGCTTGGACACGGGCTCGGGTGCGACCAGCATCACCATCGCGGTGCCAATCATCGCCGTGACCAGGGTCCGCAATGCGGCGGGGTTCATCAACTCCTCCACCGCGTCCGCCACCCCTGCCCAGACCGTATCGAGCGCGAAGGAGAGCGCCATGCTCCGCCGCGCCATCGGGTCCAGGGGAAAGTCGCCGCTCAAGCGGAGCCCCTGCCGACCTTGAGCGCCCGCGACGATGCCGCCCACCGACGCGAGCAGGGAGCGCCGGCCTTCCTCCCGGACCGCGACGTCCAGCTTCAGCTCCAGCACGAGCCGCGTGACCGCGTCCCTGAACGCCTCCTCGTCAATCCGGACCGGCTTCGTCTCCACCGGCGTATAGGCGATGGGCCTGCCTCGCCCTGTGTCCAGGTTCACCACGCGCGTCGTCGCGCAGCCCGCCGTCAGCCACAGCAGCACGGCCATTGCCCAGAGCTTCATGCGCCCTCCACGGCTCACGGATCCGACGAGACCACCCGCTCCGGCTCCAGCACCTCCCGCGTCCGCGCCCCGCGCTCGATGTAGCCCGCGCCGCCTCGCAGCTCCCTCCCGTCCTCCAGCACGGCGATGAGGCGGTAGGACGACTCACCCCGGACGGGATAGGTCAGGGCCACCGTGTCCCCCTTGCCCATCGCGCGGTAGATGACCTGGCCGTGGTCGTGCTCGATGCGCACCTCGCGCACGGCCTGGCCGGTGCGGTTCTCCACGCGCACTTCAATCCCCGCTCGCGTGGGCCCCGTGTCGCGCAGCCACAGCACGGCCCCGGCGATCAGCGTCAGGACCGAACCCACCACCATTCCTCCCAGCAACCAGGGGATCCGCATGGCACCGCCTCCCGCGGGATTGCCATACAGACAACCCGCGCCGCCTTTCTAACAGGTGCGTCCGCCCACCCGGTGCTAAGCCCTGGCGACAGGAGGAAGCACGCCCATGCGGAAACTGACCTATTACGTCGCCACCTCGCTCGACGGCTTCATCGCCTCGCCCACCGGCGCGTACGACTACTTCAGCACGGAGCAGGACTACTTCGACGCCATCGCCGCCGAGTACCCGGAGACGCTCCCCGCCGGCTACCGCGCCTTCAAGGGCATCACCGGCCCGGGCAGGCACTTCGACACCGTGCTGGAGGGCCGCAACACCTATCAGGTCGGCCTGGACGCGGGCGTCACCAACGCGTACCCGCACCTCGAACACTACGTCTTCTCCCGCACCCTCACGAAGAGCCTCGACCCCGGCGTCAAGCTCTCCCGCACGCCGCTCGCCACCGTGCGCGAACTCAAGGCCCGCGACGGCCTGGGCATCTGGCTGTGCGGCGGCGGCGCGCTCGCGGCCGAGCTGCTCCCCGAAATCGACGCGTTCATCATCAAGGTCAACCCCGTCATCGTGGGCCAGGGCATCCGGCTCGTCGAAGCAGGCTTCGCGCCCCACCGGCTGCGCCACACAGGCACGCGCACGCTCGACTGCGGCGTCGTCTTCCTGAGCTACGAGCACCGCAAGCCCTAGCCGGGCCGGCCGCACGCCGCGCCGGCACCCGGCCCGCGCATGGGACCTGGGATCCATGCGGCACCCCAGAAACCGACGCGTTCTCCACGCAGGGTGTGAGCTTCCGCCCTGCCAGCAAGCACGGTCTCCCTGCAGGGTTGGCTGGTGGATGGATGCCCGCTGTCGTTCCTCACCGAAGCCCCCTCCCAGTGCATTACGCTGAAGGGTCTATGAGAAGTCCCCTGGACGACAGCCAGCCTCCCTCGTCCGCCAGCGGTGGCGACATCGCCTACGCGACCCCCCACGCCGCTCGTGACATGGGCGCGCAACTGCGCCTGTTCATCGACAGCGTGAAGGACTACGCCATCCTGACGCTGGACCCGGCCGGCGCCATCATGAGCTGGAACACCGGCGCCGAACGCATCAAGGGCTACGAGGCCACGGAGATCCTCGGCCAGCACTTCAGCCGCTTCTACCCGCCCGAGGACATCGCCCGCGGCAAGCCCCAGTTGGACCTGGAGATCGTCAACCGCGAGGGCCGCTTCGAGGAGGAGGGCTGGCGCGTCCGCAAGGACGGCACCCTCTTCTGGGCCAACAGCGTCCTCACCGCGATGCGCGACGCGCAGGGCCAGCTCGTGGGCTACGGCCAGGTGACGCGCGACTTCACCGAGCGCAAGCTCGCCCAGGAGCAGCTCCTGCAGAGCGAGGAGCGCTTCCGCCTGCTCGTCGAGCACATCCAGGACTACGCCATCTACATGCTCGACGCGGAGGGCCGCGTGTCCACCTGGAACGCCGGCGCCGAGCGCTTCAAGCAGTACAAGGCCGAGGAGATCATCGGCCAGCACTTCAGCCGCTTCTTCCCCCCGGAGGACGTGGCCCGGGGCAAGCCCTGGTACGCCCTCCAGGTGGCCACCCGGGAGGGCCACTTCGAGGAGGAGGCGTGGCGCGTCCGCAAGGACGGCAGCCTCTTCTGGGCCAGCGTCGTCATCACCGCGCTGCACGACCCGTCAGGCAAGCTCCGGGGCTTCGCCAAGGTGACGCGCGACATCACCCAGCGCAAGCAGACCCAGGAGCGGCGCGAGCTGGAGCTGCTCCGCGACGCCGTGCGCGCCCGCGACGAGTTCCTCTCCGTCGCCTCGCACGAGCTGAAGACGCCGCTCACCCCGCTCCAGCTCAAGCTCACGGCGCTCCTGCGCACCGTGGAGAACCACCCTTCCGCCACCCTGCCCGTGGAGCGCATCGCCCGCGACCTGGAGGTGGCCCGCCGCCAGGTGCGCAAGCTGTCCGACCTCATCGAGGACCTGCTCGACGTGTCGCGCATCAGCATGGGCCAGTTGCGGTTGGACCGGGCGCCCATGGACCTGGCCTCGCTCGCGCGGGAGGTGGTGACCCGCTACGCGCCCCAGTCCGCCCAGGTCGGCTGCGCCGTCACGCTGGAGGCCGCCACGCCCATCCCGGGCCACTGGGACCGGGCCCGGTTGGATCAGGTCGTCACCAACCTGCTCACCAACGCGCTCAAGTACGGCGCGGGAAAGCCCATCCACCTGCGCGTGCGCATGGACGCCGGGCTGGCCGTGCTGAGCGTGAAGGACGAGGGCATCGGCATCCCGCTCGAGGATCAGGCGCGCGTCTTCGAGCGCTTCGTGCGCGCCGTCTCCGAGCGCAACTACGGCGGGCTGGGGCTGGGCCTCTTCATCACCCAGCAGATCATCGAGGCCCACGGCGGCATCGTGCAGGTGCGCAGCACCCTCGGCGAGGGCTCGACCTTCACCGTGATGCTGCCCCCGGGGCCTGACGCTCCTCCCGAGCCGTGAGGATGTAGCGGTAGGGCACCACGCGCGTCAGCTCGTGCAGCGTGGTGACCCCGGCCGCCACCTTCGCCAGCGCGTCCTCCACCAGCGTGCGGAAGCCCCGTGCCCGGGCGTGCCTGCGCAACTGGACGCCCGGCGCCCCGGTGGCGATGAGCCACTGGAGCTCCGGGTCCACCACCAGCAGCTCGAAGAGGCCCACGCGCCCCTTGAAGCCGGTGTGGCGGCACGCCTCGCAGCCCTGCCCCGCCCGGGGCTGCACGCCGTCCAGCAGCGGCCCCAGCAGCGCCAGTTGATCCGCCGTGGGCGTGGTGGGCACGGAGCACTCCGGACAGACGCGCCGCACCAGCCGCTGCGCCAGCACCGCGAGCAGCGCCTCCGCGATGTCGCCGTCCTCCAGCTTCAACCCGCGCAGGCGGCTCACCGCGCCAATGGCGTCCGCCGTGTGCAGCGTGCCCAGCACCACGTGCCCCGTGGACGCCGCCATCAGCGCGGTGCTGCCCGTCTCCAGGTCGCGGATCTCCCCCACCAGCATCACGTTGGGGTCCTGCCGCAAGAGCGCGCGCAGCAGCGTCAGGTGCGGCATCTGCGGCGACACCTGCTTCTGGTTCACCTTGGGGACCACGTACTCAATCGGGTCCTCCGCGGTGATGATCTTCTTGCGCCCGTCGTTGAGCCGCGCCAGCGCCGCGTACAGCGTCGTCGTCTTGCCGCTGCCGGTGGGGCCCGTCACCAGCACCAGCCCCTCCGGGTTGCCCAGAAGCCGCAGCACCGTGGCCTGCAGCTCCGGCGTCATCCCCAACGTCTCCACCGGCACCAGGCCCACGGAGGCGTCGAGCAGGCGGATGACCACGTCCTCGCCCGCGGGCGAGGGCACCACGCTCACGCGGAAGTCCACGAACCTGCGCCCCGCCTCCCCTTCGTAGAGCGCCCGCAGGCGGCCGTCCTGGGGCCGCCGCTTCTCCGCGATGTCCAGCCCCGCCATCACCTTGATGCGGCTCACCACCTCCGGCAGCGAGTCCGGGGAGATGTCCGTGTACGTCTGGTGGAGGATGCCGTCGACGCGGTAGCGCAGGTCCACGTCGTCCGTGTAGCTCTCCAGGTGGATGTCGGACGCGCCCTGCGCCACCGCCACCGCGAGCACGTGGTTCACCAGCTCCACCGCCGTGGGCCGCGGGGACAGCGCCGTGCCGGCCTTCAGCACCACGTCCACGGACGCGTGCGCCCCCGCGCCGAAGCCCACCTCCAGCGCGGAGTCGATCTCGTAGCGGTTGAGCCGCACGGGCCGCACCGGGCGGCGCAGGAAGTCCGCGATGCGGTAGCGCACGGACTCGTCCGCCGGGTCCAGCATCGCCACCGTCACGGCCTCCGTGTCGTTGCCCGGGTCCACCTTGCCCATCACCGCGACGCCCAGGCGGCGGCAGAAGGACTCCGGGAGCAGGCGCAGCGATTCGCGGTCGAGCGTGAACTGGGGCAGTTCGGAGAACGGGGGCACGTCCGGGGGAGCCATGGCCCGCCGGCTTATCACGGCGCCCCTCGCGCCCGGCCGGGGCTGCTATCCTCCGCGCCATGTCGCGGCCCCCCGCGGACCCTCCCGCCATGCCGTCACTGCTGGTGTTCGCCGTGGCGGTGCTGCTGTTCGGCTCGCCGCTGCGCCGGCTGTGGCTCGCGGAAGGGGCTCCCGCTTCGCTTCCCTTCGTCGTGTGGCTGGGCGTCATCGCCCTGGGCGGGTGGGTGGCGCACCGGAGCCCGCGCCCATGACGCTGGGGCCCGGCCCGCTCGTCATCGCCTCCGTGGCCTACCTGGGCGTGCTGTTCCTGGTGGCCTACGCGGCGGAGCAGGGCCGCATCTCCCCGCGCATCACCCAGCACCCGCTGACGTACGCGCTGGCCCTGGGCGTGTACGCCACGTCCTGGTCCTACTTCGGCAGCGTGGGCTACGCGGCCCGCCATGGCTTCCGCTACCTGGGCATCTACCTGGGCCTCACGCTGGCGTGCCTGCTCGCCCCCGTGCTGTGGCGTCCGCTGCTGCGGCTGACGCGCGAGCAGCAGCTCACCTCGCTCGCGGACCTGCTCGCCTTCCGCTACCCCGGCCAGGTGACGGGCACGGCGGTGACGCTGTTCGCGCTGGCCGGCAGCCTGCCCTACCTGGCGCTCCAGATTCGCGCCGTCGTGGAGTCCGCGCGCCTCGTGAGCCCCGCGGCGGCCCCGGCGCTGGTGGGGCCCGGCTTCTGCGGCGTGCTCATCGTCTTCTCGCTCCTCTTCGGCGCCCGCCACCCCGCCCCGCGCGAGCGGCACGAGGGGCTGATGCTGGCCATCGCCTTCGAGTCCGGCGTGAAGCTGCTGGCGCTGCTCATCGTCGCGGGCTGGTGCGTGGTGTCCGTCTTCGGAGGACTGGGCGGGCTCGATGACTGGCTCACGCTCCACCCCGAAGCGGTGGAGGCCCTCCAGCGCCCCGCGCGCGACGCGCCCTGGGCGCCGCTGCTGGTGCTCTCCACCATCGCCGCGTTCCTCACGCCCCGGCAGTACCACGTAGCCTTCACGGAGGCGCCCGAGCGCGACGGGCTGGCCACCGTCGCGTGGGCCTTCCCGCTGCTCATGCTGCTCATCAACGCGGCGGTGCCCGTGCTGCTGTGGTCCGGAGAGGCGCTGGGCCTGCCCTGGCCCGCGGACTTCCACGTCCTCTCCGTGCCCATCACGAAGGGCGCCCCGCTGCTGGCGCTCATCGCCTTCCTGGGCGGCGTGTCCGCGGCGAGCGCCATGGTCATCGTCACCACGCTCGCGCTCGCGCCCATGTGCCTGACGCACCTGGTGCTGCCGCTGGGCACCGCGCGCGGCCGGGAGGACCTCTACGGGTGGCTGCTCTGGGCCCGGCGCGTGCTCATCGCCGCCATCATCCTGGCGGGCTACGGCTTCTACCGGCTGCTGGACACGCGGACGACGGGGCTCGCGGACCTGGGGCTCGTGTCCTTCGTGGCCACCGCGCAGTTCGCGCCGGGCGTGCTGGGGCTCCTGACGTGGCCCAAGGCCACGCGCGCGGGGCTGCTCGCGGGGCTCCTGGCGGGCGGCACGACCTGGGCCCTCACGCTGCTGGCCCCGCTGTGGGAGCCGCCCTCGCTGGTGGCGTGGACCAACCAGCTCTCCGTGAAGCTGGGCTTCGGCGCGGAGGAGCCCTGGGGCTTCGCCACCTTCACCTCGCTGGCCCTCAACGCGCTGTGCTTCGTGGCGGTGTCGCTCCTCACGCGCCAGTCCGCGGAGGAGCAGGCGGCCGCGCGGGTGTGCACGCGCGAGGCGCCGGGGCTCGCGGAGGGCAGCGTGGCGGCTGGTTCCCCGGACGAGTTCCGCCGGCAGTTGGAGCCCGTGCTGGGCGCGCAGGTGGCCGCCGCGGAGGTGGACCGCGCGCGCGAGGCGCTGGGCCTGCCCCCCGACGAGCGCCGGCCCGCGGAGCTGCGCCGCCTGCGCGACGGCGTGGAGCGCAACCTCTCCGGCCTCATCGGCCCGGTGCTGGCGCGGCTCGCGGTGGGCGAGGCGCTGCGGCTGGACCCCGGCGCGCGCACGGCCCTGGCGGATCAACTGCGCTTCGTGGAGGAGCGGCTGCGCGACGCGCGCGACATGCGCGGCCCCCTGCGCGAGCTGGAGGTCGTGCGCCGCTACCTCTACCGCATCCTGGAGGACCTGCCGCTGGGGGTCTGCGCCATGGGCCCGGACGGCGAGGTCGTCCTCTGGAACGCCGCGCTGGAGGCGCTGTCGGGCGTGCCCATGGACTCCGCGCGGGGCCTGCCGCTCGCGCGCCTGCCGGAGCCCTGGGGGCCGCTGTTCGCGGAGCTCGCGCGGGCCCCGGGCGGTGACGACGAGGCGCGCGTGACGGTGAACGGCAAGCAGCGCTCGCTGCGCCTGCACCGCTCGCGGCTGGCGCCCCCGGACGACGCCAGCGGCCAGGAGACGGGCATCACGTTCCTGGTGGAGGACTGGACGGAGCGCAAGGCGGTGGACGCGCGGCTCGCGCACCAGGACCGGCTGGCGTCGCTGGGCCGGGTGGCCGCGGGCGTGGCGCATGAGATTGGCAACCCGCTCACCGCCATCGCCAGCATCAGCCAGAACCTCAAGTACGAGCTGGAGGACCCGGAGGCCGTGCGCGAGCGCGTGGGGCTCATCCTCCAGCAGTGCCGCCGCATCGACGCCATCGTCCGGGCGCTCGTGGGCTTCGGCCACGCGGGCACGGTCGGCGGCGAGTCCCGGCCCTTCACGCGCGTGGCGGTGGGCCCGCTGCTCGCGGAGGCCGCGCAGTTGGCCCGGCTGTCGCGCAAGGCGCGCGACGTGGCGTGCACGCACCAGAGCCCGGACGGGCTGGAGGTGCGCGGCGACGCGCAGCGGCTGGAGCAGGTGCTGGTGAACCTCTTGACCAACGCCATCGACGCGTCGCCCGCGGGCTCGCGCGTGGACCTGATGGCGGAAGCTTCCGGAGACCAGGTGCGCATCCAGGTGGAGGACCGGGGGCACGGCATCGCCCCGGAGCTGTCGCAACGCATCTTCGAGCCGTTCTTCACCACCAAGCAGCCCGGCGAAGGCACCGGCCTGGGGCTTCCGCTGGTGGAGGGCATCGTGCGCGAGCACGGCGGCGCGCTGCGCATCGAGGCCCGCCAGGGCGGCGGCACCCGCGTGACGCTCAGCCTGCCCCGCGCGGACGCGCTGAAGCAGGAGGCCTCCGCTTGAGCCGCATCCTGGTCATCGAGGACGAGCCCATCATCCGCACGGAGCTGCGAAGGCTGCTCACCCGCGCGGGCCATGACGTGGCGGAAGCGGGCGCCGTGCCGGAGGCCGCGGCCGAGCACGCGCTGGACGCCTTCGACCTGGTCATCTCCGACCTGCGCCTGCCCGGGCCGCCGGGCACGGACATCATCGCGCTGTGTCCGGGCGTGCCCGTGCTCATCATGACCAGCTTCGCCACGGTGAAGTCCGCCGTGGACGCGATGAAGCTGGGCGCGGTGGACTACATCGCGAAGCCCTTCGACCACGACGAGCTGCTGCTCCAGGTGGAGCGCGTGCTGCGCGAGGGCCGCCTCACCCGCCAGAACGCCGCCCTCAAGCGCGAGGTGGAGCAGACCTGGTCCCCCGGCGGCATGGTGGGCAGCTCCCCCGCCATGCGCGACGTGTTCGAGCGCGTGCGCAAGGTGGCCCCCTCCGCCGCCACCGTGCTGGTGCTGGGCGAGTCCGGCACCGGCAAGGAGCTGGTGGCCCGCGCCGTCCACGCGCAGAGCCCGCGCGCGGAAGGGCCCCTCATCGCGGTCAACTGCGCCGCCATTCCCGAGGGCCTCCTGGAGAGCGAGCTGTTCGGCCATGAGAAGGGCGCCTTCACCGGCGCGCAGGCCGCGCACGCGGGGCTGGTGGAGGCCGCGCACGGCGGCACGCTCTTCCTGGATGAGATTGGAGAGCTGCCCGCGCCCGCGCAGGCGCGCCTGTTGCGCATGCTCCAGGACGGCGAGGTGCGGCGGGTGGGCGCCACGCGCTCGCGCAAGGTGGACGTGCGCATCCTCGCGGCCACCCACCGCGACCTGCCCCGCCGCGTGCAGGAGGGGCTGTTCCGCCAGGACCTCTACTTCCGCCTGCGCGTCATCGAGATCCGCCTGCCGCCCCTGCGCGAGCGCGGGGAGGACGTCCCCGCGCTGGCGAAGCACCTGCTGGAGCGGGCCAGCCGCCGCATCGGGCGCCCGCCCGCGTCCCTGTCCCCGGACGCGCTGGCGGCCATCGCGCAGCACCCGTGGCCGGGCAACGTGCGCGAGCTGGAGAACGCCATCGAGCGCGCGGTCATCCTCGCGGACGGGCCGCTCATCACCGCCGACCTGCTGGCGCTGGAGTCGCCGGGAGGACCGGGCGCGGAAGGAAATCCCCCCGCGTTGGAGGAGCTGGACTTCCCGCCCGTCCCGGCCAGCGAGGACCCCCGGTCGCCGGACTCCATGGAGGAGTACTTCCGCCGCTTCGTGCTGGAGCACCAGGAGCGCATGGGCGAGACGGAGCTGGCGCGCCGGCTGGGCATCAGCCGCAAGACGCTCTGGGAGAAGCGCCAGCGCCTGGGCATCCCCCGCACCCGCGCCTGACGCGTCACCCAGGTGTTACGACGCGCTGCACGAATCGTTACGGGGGGTAACGCCCTGTCACCTTCCGCCACATCCTGACGCGGCGAGCCAACCTCCAAGGTCCTGAAACCCGGAGCGCACGCGGGTGGAACGGGCGTTGCTCAGGGGATGGGGACCCATGCGCCCCGTCCCCCATGCCCTGTCGCGGTTGTTGGTGCTCACGGCCCTGCTGAGCGCGCTGCCGGCGGCGGCGGGGAAGATCCAACTGGGCGAGGACGCGGTCCTCAACGTGGACGTGCTGCTGCATCCGCAGATGCAGTTCGTGAAGGACGGCGCGCCCACGGGCGGCGTGGGGACGGACTTCTTCCTGCGCCGCGTGCGGCTGCTCCTCTTCGGCAACATCACGAAGAAGCTGTCGTTCTTCATCGACACGGACCAGCCGAACTTCGGCAAGAACGGCGACTACAGCGTCGCCTTCTTCATCCAGGACGCCACGGTCGCGTACGAGTTCGCCGACAAGACGTGGGTGGAGGCGGGCTTCATCCTCGCGCCGCTGTCACACCACGCGCTGCAGGGCGCCATCGCGCTCCAGACGGTGGACTACCACTCCGACCTCATCCGCTACCCGCCAGGCGTGGGCAAGGTGTGGCGCGACATGGGCGTGCAGGTGCGCGGCTTCGCGGGCCCCTGGACGTACCGCGCCGCCATCCTCAACGGCGTGGAGGGCGCGAAGCTGGAGAACGGCCAGACGGTCAACGCGGACGACCTGCCGCGCGTCGTGGGCCACGCCCGCTACAACGTCTGGGGCCACGAGTACGACCTGTTCCTGCGCGGCATCTACTTCACGGACCAGCCCCTGCTGTCCTTCGGCGTGGGCGGTGACTACCAGTACGGCGCCATCGCCACCGCCTCCGGCATCCACTCCGCGGTGGCCCTGGCGGCGGACGTGTTCCTGGACATCCCCATGGGGGATGACCAGGAGTTCGTCTTCCAGAGCAACGTCTTCTCCTGGCAGCAGGGCTTCGACAACGTGCGCAGCGGCACCGGCTTCTTCGTGGAGCTGGGCTACCGCATCGGCATCGTCGAGCCCGTCTTCAGCAGCGAGTACTTCAACGGGCGCGTGGCGGCGACGGACCTGCTCACGTTCAAGCCCGGCCTCAACCTCTGGTTCCAGAAGCACACCTTCAACCTGAAGACGGAGGTGGCCGTGTCGCGCATGGGAGACCTCGCCCACGCGAGCACGGGCATCACCGGCACCGCCCAGCTCCAGCTCTTCTACTGAGGACGCCCCCATGGCCACCGACACGGATTCGCTCGTCCAGCCCAAGGAAGCCTTCCGCCGTACCGCGCACGTGAAGAGCCTGGAGGAGTACCAGCGCCTCTACCGCCAGAGCCTGGAGGCCCCGGACGCCTTCTGGGGCGAGCAGGCCCGGCAGCTCACGTGGTTCCACCCGCCGGAGTCCATCCGCGAGGTGAACGAGCAGGCCGCCGACTTCGCCTGGTTCGTGGGCGGCAAGCTCAACGTGACGGTCAACTGCGTGGACCGCCACGCGAAGGCCCGCCCGGACAAGGCCGCCCTCCTCTGGGCGAAGAACACGCCCGGCGAGTACGAGACCATCACCTTCCGCGACTTGGCCCACCACGTGAACCGCCTGGCCAACGTGCTCAAGGCGCACGGCGTGCGGAAGGGTGACCGCGTCATCGTCTACCTGCCCATGATCCCGGAGCTGGTGTACTCGCTGCTGGCGTGCGCGCGCATCGGCGCGGTGCACTCGGTGGTGTTCGCGGGCTTCTCCGCGGACTCGCTGCGCGAGCGCGTGCTGGACTCCGGCGCGAAGGTGGTCATCACCGCCAACGAGGGCCCGCGCGGCCCCAAGAGCGTGGCCACCAAGGCCATCACCGACGAGGCCCTGGAGGGCCTGTCCCAGGTGACGTCCGTGCTCGTCGCGCGCCGCACGCCCCGGGAGGTGCCCATGCGCCAGGGGCGCGACCACTGGCTGGACGTGGAGGCGCGGAAGCAGCGCGGCGTCTGCCCCGCGGAGTGGATGGACGCGGAGGACCCGCTCTTCATCCTCTACACCTCCGGCTCCACCGGGAAGCCCAAGGGCGTGCTGCATACGACGGGCGGCTACCTGGTCTACGCGAACACCACGTTCCGCTACATCTTCGACACGCAGCCGGACGACGTGCACTTCTGCACCGCGGACGTGGGCTGGGTGACGGGCCACTCGTATCTCGTCTACGGCCCGCTCAGCACCGGCACCACCACGGTCCTCTTCGAGTCCACCCCCACGTGGCCGGACGCGGGCCGCCTGTGGCAGGTGGTGGACGACCTGAAGGCCACCACGCTCTACACCGCGCCCACCGCGCTGCGCTCGCTCATCAAGGAGGGCGACGGGTTCGTCACGAAGTCGTCCCGCGAGTCACTGCGCCTGTTGGGCAGCGTGGGCGAGCCCATCAACCCGGAGGTCTGGCGCTGGTTCCACGACGTGGTGGGCGAGGGCCGCTGCCCCGTGGTGGACACCTGGTGGCAGACGGAGACGGGCGGCATCCTCATCGCCCCGCTGCCGGGCGCCACGCCCTGCAAGCCCGGCAGCGCCACCCTGCCCTTCTTCGGCGTGGAGCCGGTGCTGGTGGACGAAGAGGGCCGGAAGCTCACGGGCAACGGCGTCAGCGGCAACCTGTGCCTCGCGCGCTCGTGGCCGGGCCAGGCGCGCACGCTGTACGGGCACCACTCGCGCTTCGTGGAGACGTACTACGCGCGCTTCCTGCCGCTGTACTTCACCGGCGACGGCTGCCGCCGCGACGAGGACGGCTACTACTGGATTACCGGCCGCGTGGACGACGTGCTCAACGTGTCCGGCCACCGCCTGGGCACCGCGGAGGTGGAGAGCGCGCTCGTCGCGCACGAGGCCGTCGCCGAGGCCGCCGTGGTGGGCTTCCCGCACGAGCTGAAGGGCACGGGCGTGTGCGCCTTCGTCACGGTGAAGCCGGACTTCGTGCGCACCCCGGACGAGAAGATGATGGGCAGCCTGCGCGAGCAGGTGCGGCACGTGATTGGCCCCATCGCCACGCCGGACCGGGTGGTGCTGGTGTCGGGCCTGCCCAAGACGCGCTCCGGGAAGATTCTGCGCCGCATGCTCCGGAAGATCGCCGGCGGTGAGACGGAGAACCTGGGTGACGCGAGCACGCTCGCGGACCCCGCCGTGCTGGATGAGCTGCTCACCAAGGGCCTGCCGCCCGCCCCCCGCCGCTGAGAACGGGTCCCTTTCACGCTTCGCAAGGAGGAACACCGATGTACGGCAATTCCAAGGACGAGGCGTTGAAGGCGCTCGCCGCGCGGCGCTGGCGCGTGGCGGGCGCGCTCACGGTGACGATGCTGGTGGCCTACCTGGGCTTCATCCTGCTGGTGGCCTTCAACCGGCCGCTGATGGGGCACCCGTTCATGCCGGGGCTGTCCGTCGGCATCGTGCTGGGGGCGCTCACCATCCTCCTCGCGTGGGTGCTGACCGGCATCTACATGACCTGGGCCAACCGCCACTACGACAGCGCCCTCGACGAGCTGCGCCGCTGAAAGGCCCCCATGAACCCCACGACCCCGGGCACGCAGCTTGGCCAGCCCAACACCACGGCCATCGTCTTCTTCCTCCTCTTCGTCAGCATCACGCTGGCCATCACGTACTGGGCGGCGCGCAAGACGAAGACGACGTCGGAGTTCTTCGCCGCCGGAGGCGGCATCAGCGCGGGACAGAACGGCTTCGCGCTGGCGGGCGACTTCATGAGCGCCGCCAGCTTCCTGGGCATCGCGGGGCTCGTGGCCACGTCCGGCTTCGACGGGCTCATCTACTCCGTGGGCTGGCTGGTGGGCTGGCCCGTGGTGACCTTCCTCATCGCGGAGCCCCTGCGCAACCTGGGCAAGTACACCTTCGCGGACGTGGTGGCCTACCGCCTGAAGCAGACCCCGGTGCGGCTGTCCGCCGCGGTGGGCACGCTCACCGTGGTCGTCTTCTACCTGATTGCCCAGATGGTGGGCGCGGGCAACCTCATCCGCCTGCTGTTCGGCCTCTCCTATGAGACGGCCGTCGTCATCGTGGGCGCGGTGATGATCCTCTACGTGCTGTTCGGCGGGATGATCGCCACCACGTGGGTGCAAATCGTGAAGGCGGTGCTGCTGCTGGGCGGCGCGACGGCGCTGGCGGTGTCGGTGCTGTGGCGGTTCGGCTTCAGCCCGGCGGCGCTCTTCAGCGAGGCGGTGAACCGCTACGGGCCGGAGGCGCTGGCGCCGGGCAAGCTGGTGTCCAACCCGCTGGAGACCCTCTCGCTGGGGCTGGCGCTGATGTTCGGCACGGCGGGCCTGCCGCACATCCTGATGCGCTTCTACACGGTGCCCAACGCGAAGGCGGCGCGCACCAGCGTGTTCTACGCCACGGGCCTCATCGGCTTCTTCTACCTGGTGACGTTCATCCTGGGCTTCGGCGCGTCCGTGCTGGTGGGGCGTCAGGCCATCGTGAGCGTGGACAAGGGCGGCAACATGGCGGCGCCCATGCTGGCGGAGGTGGTGGGCGGCACGGGCTTCCTGGGCTTCATCTCCGCGGTGTCCTTCGCCACCATCCTCGCGGTGGTGGCGGGCCTGACGCTGTCGGGCGCGGCGGCGCTGTCCCACGACCTGTGGTCCAGCGTGGTGCGCAAGGGACACGCGCCGGAGGCGGAGCAGCTCAAGGTGGCGCGCATCGCCAGCCTGGCGCTGGGCATCCTCGCCATCCTCCTGGGCGTCCTCTTCAAGAACCAGAACGTGGCCTTCATGGTGGGGCTGGCCTTCGCCATCGCGGCGAGCGCGAACTTCCCCGCGCTGCTCCTGTCCATGCTGTGGAGGGGCTTCACCACCCGGGGCGCGGTGGCCAGCATGCTCACCGGTTCCATGAGCGCGGTGCTGCTCATCTTCCTGTCCCCCACGGTGCAGGTGGAGCTCCTGGGCAACGCGACCGCCCTCTTCCCGCTGAAGAACCCGGGCATCGTCACCCTCCCGCTGTCCTTCGTCGTGGGCTGGGTGGTGTCGCTGCTGGCGCCGGAGACGGAGGCCGCGGCGCGGTTCGCGGAGGTGGAGCACCGCATGCACGTGGGCGCCGCGGTGACGCCGCCCCCCGTGACGGTCCCCACGGGCGTGGCGGGCACGCTGCCCCAAAAAGTTTGAAAGCTGCTCGGCGGTCCTTCACGGCATCTTCCTCGGCGTGAAGGACAGGGCGGAACCCGGGAGTTTCCAAAGGGGCTCGGGTTCCGCCTTTCTTTTTCCCCGTGACTACTTCCCGCGCGTGAGCGGGAGCACGTCGTTCACCAGGTGCACGAGCACCTTGCCGGGCTCCTCCTCGTGCACCATGTGCGCGGAGTCCTCGAACCAGACGAGCTTCTTGGACGGCGCCTGGACGGTGGCGAACCACGCGTCCAACAACTGCGCGGACGTGGTGCGGTCGTGCCGGCCATGGAAGAAGACGACGGGCACGGCGAAGCGGTTCTCCTTCGTGAGGTTGAGCTGGGTGATGGGCGCCCAGAAGGCGGCGAGGCTCAGGTCCAGGCCCTCGTCGCGCGCGTCCATGTCCTTGTCGGTGACGTCCGGGCTGTAGCGCCACACCTGCGCGCCGTGCCAGTCCGGCGCGCGCCAGCCGTGGGTCTCATAGTGCATGAGCCAGCGGCGCTCCTTGTGCAGGTTGGCCAGCGTGCGCGCGGGGTCCTTCGGGTCCGGGAACGGGGCGATGGACTCCAGGTCCGCGAGGGCCTTCTTGTTGCCGTCCGCCTTCGCCGCCGCGAGCGTGGCCGCGTAGCCCAGGGCCTCGTTCCTGGGCATGTCCACCCCCTGCCCGATGCCCACGTACGCGTCGAACCAGTCCGGGTGCAGCCGCGCGAGCTTCACGCCCAGCACCGTGCCCCAACTGTGCCCCACGAGCACGATGCGCTTCCTGCCGTACGTCTTGCGCAGGTACGCGGCCACCTCCTCCGCGTCCGCCACCATGCGGTCCACCGTCATCGTGGGCCTCACCGTGTCCGGCGGGTTGAGGGCGTAGGTCCTTCCCGCGCCGCGCTGGTCCCAATGCGCCACGGTGAAGTACTCCTCCCACTCGCCCTGGTAGAAGTACGCGGTGGGGAGCGCGGGACGGTGTCTTTCAGGGTCCGCATGCCCCCTGAACGGACGACCCCTCCCTCCGATTGCCTGGACGTGCGTCAGGGGTGGGTGTGCAACTGCTTCTGGAGCGAGCGCAGCGGCTCCTGGTCCACACGGATGCGTCCTCGGGTGGGGAAGTCCAGGTCCAGCAGGGTGAACGTCACGGCGGTGAGGATGACCACGAACAGGACCCAGGAGAGGAACCCGCGCAGGTGCGCCGCCGGCTGGTAGCCCAGGAGCACGCCGGAGCCGAGCATCCCGACCAGCAGCAGGCCGAAGATGGAGGTCGGGATGAGGTTGTGGGCCGCCGCCAGGCGCTCGTCGCCCACGTCGAACACGTCGTTCATCGCCTGGGTGACGAGGATGAGCACGGGGGCCTCCATCCGTGGCGCCAGCGCCTCCAGCCGCGCCCAGAGCTGTGCCTTGAGCGACTCCGACTCCTGGAGCTTCTTCGCGAAGACGTCCGGTTCATTCGCGGCCTCGTGCCCCTCCAGGCGGAGGTCGGTGTAGCGGCGCATCCAGGCGCGCATCTCGCCGCGCGAGGGCTCCGGAAGGTAACCGAGGCGAAGGTAGAGCGTGCCGATGGCGTTCGACTCCTTCACCACGAGCGAGCGGCGCAGCGAGTACCGCTCCGCGGCCATGGAGAAGGAGAAGCCCAGCAGGAGCGCCACCAGCCCGAGCACCGACGCCTGGAGCGCCGACGCTTCGTCGAGCCCCGGCTTCCGGTGGCTGAGCCGGTAGCCCACCTCCAGGCACAGGAAGAGCAGGCCCATCACCACCAGGACGAGCAGCCGCACGGGGACGGCGTCGAGGATTCGCATCATGCACCGGAGCCGCTCCGCGCCAGGGACAGGGGCCGCCGGAAACGTCGGGCCGGCGACCGTCCCCGCCAAGCCCGCCGCCGGTCCAGGGGACAGGGACGCTGTTGAACGTTCCGCGAGGGATTGCGCCTAAGCTGCGCGGCCTGTGGACCGCCCTTCCGAACAGAGCCCCCCGAGCGGCCTCCGCGCCCGCCTGCACACGGTCATCTTCGAAGCGGACACCCCGGCGGGGAGGGCGTTCGACATCGCCCTGCTGTGGGCCATCGTGTTCAGCGTGGCGGCGGTGATGCTGGAGAGCGTCGCGGAGGTGCGCGCGGTGCATGCCCGCGCGCTGCACATCGCGGAGTGGGTCTTCACGGTGCTCTTCGCGCTGGAGTACGTGCTGCGGCTCATCGCGGTGCGCCAGCCGCTGCACTACGCGCGCAGCTTCTTCGGCATCGTGGACCTGATGGCGCTGTTGCCCTCGTTCCTGAGCGTGCTGCTCCCCGGCGCGCAGACGCTGCTGGTCATCCGCGTGCTGCGCCTCTTGCGCGTCTTCCGCATCCTCAAGCTGGGGCACCTGCTGGGTCAGGCGGAGGTGCTGCTCACGGCGCTGCGCGCGAGCCGCCCGAAGATCATCGTCTTCCTGGGCACGGTCCTGAGCATCGACGTCATCATGGGCGCGGTCATGTACATGGTGGAGGGCGAGGAGCACGGCTTCGACAGCATCCCCCGCTCCATGTACTGGGCCATCGTGACGATGACGACGGTGGGCTTCGGGGACATCACGCCCAAGACGGTGACGGGGCAGTTCCTCGCGTCCATCCTGATGGTGATGGGCTACGGCATCATCGCGGTGCCCACGGGCATCGTGTCGGTGGAGCTCGCCGCCGCCACGCGTCAGCCCGTGAATACCCAGGCGTGTCCGGGCTGTGGCGCACAGGGTCATGACCTGGATGCGGCGTATTGCAAACGCTGCGGCACGGCATTGGACTGGGCCCCCTCGCGGCCCACCGGGTGAATCCGTCTAGGATGGCCCGGCATGGCCCGCGCCATCGACACGCCCGAGCTGGACGAGGAGCTGCTGGTCCACCGGTTCCCCGGCATCGACCGCAAGGCGGTGGGCGCGTTCTACACGCCCGCGCCCATCGTGGAGCGCACGCTGGCGCTCGCGCTGGCGCACCTGGCTGACGGGCCGCTCACGGTGGTGGACCCGGCCTGTGGCGCGGGGGCCTTCCTCGCCGCCGCCGCGAGGCACCGTCCGGACGCGAGGCTGTGCGGCCTGGAGCTGGATGAAGGCGTCGCGCGCTTGTGCCAGGCCCGCGTGCCGGGCGCGGACGTGCGCGTGGGGGACGCGCTGAGGGGCGGGCTGGAGCCGCTGCTCGCGCAGACGCCGGAGGGGCACGCGGAGCTGTGGGTGGGCAACCCGCCCTACAACGGCACGTCCGCCGTGCTGAAGGACGCGGCCTGCTACGCGCGGCTGCGCGCCCTGGTGCCGCTGGAGATGCCGCCGGGCACCAGCCTCCGGGACGACTTCGCGTTCTTCCTGCTCGTGGCCATGAAGCGGCTGACGGCCCGGCCGGGGGTGCTGGCCTTCATCACGCCCGCGAGCCTGCTGGAGTCGTTCATCTACGCGCCGCTGCGCCACGCGCTGCTGCAAGCGCTCCACCTGCGCCAGGTGGTGGACCTGGGCCCGGGCATCTTCACGGGCACGCAGGTGCGCACGTGCATCACGGTGTGGACGTCCCGGTCCGGCGCGGCCGCCGCCGCTCCCCGCTACGAGCGCAAGGGCGTGGGCCAGTGCTTCACGCCCGAGGCGCCCGAGTGGCGGCTCTCCCCCATCGCCCGGGAGGCCGCCGCGCTGGACGCGGACTGGCGGGCTCGGGGGGAGCTGCTCACCACGCTCATCCCGGTGAGCCTGCCCGGGGTGAAGACGCGCTTCGACGAGCTGCTGGTGGACGCGGACCGGGAGCGGCTGCTCGCGCGCCTGGAGGCGTTCCGCGCCGCGACCGGGGACTCGCTGGAGGACTTCGCGCGGGAGCACGGCCTGGAGCCCGCGCTGCTGCCCAAGCTGCGCGCGCTGAAGCTGGGGCCCGCGCTGGAGGTGGACGCAAGCCACGTGCGCCCGTTCTTCCGCTACGGCGGCGCGAGGCACCGGGGCGCGGTGCCTCCGGAGGCGAAGGCGTTCTGCTACCTGGACCGGCGGCTGATTCCGCGCGGGGACCACCGGCTGCGCGGCCCGTATGATCCGCACGAGGAGGCGGTGAAGCTCCTTTTCAACGTGCGCGAGCTGCCCCTGTCCGCGGCGCTGCTGGAGGAGCCCGGCTGCGTGCACGACCACCGCCACGCGCGGTTCGCGCCGCTGTACGTGCCCCAGCGCGTGCGGGACGAAGGCCTGGGCATCACCCGGGGCGCCAGGACCCGCGAGTCCCTGGGCCCGCTGGTGCCGAACCTGTCGCCCCGGGGCAGCGCCTGGGCGGAAGGCCTGGGCGGGCCGGAGGCGGCGTTCCGCGCGGTGATGCGCTTCCTGAACGGGCCGCAGGTGCAGCGCGTCTGGGCGCCCGCGTTCGGGGCGTCCCGCGTGGTGCCGGTGCCGCTGGAGGGCCCGCTGCCGGAGTGATGACTCCCCATCACCGGAGGCATGCGGGAGTGGACATTCCCGAGCGAAGGACGCGGCGGGTGGGTAGTGTCCCGCGCCGCTGGGTCACCCCATCCCTGGAGTCTTCGAGACATGACGATCCGTTCCCTGCTGGTTGCCACCGCCCTCCTCTCCACGCCCGCCCTGGCCCAGGACGCCGGGACGCCGGCCCCCGCGGACGCGGGCGCGAAGCCCGCCGTCAAGAAGGGCGAGAGGGTGAAGGCGATGCTGAAGGACGCCCAGGGCAAGGACGTGGGCGAGGTGACGATGGAGCAGGCGCCCAAGGGCGTGCTGGTGAAGGGCACGCTGATGAACCTGCCCGCGGGCGAGCACGCCTTCCACATCCACGAGACGGGCAAGTGCGAGGCGCCGGACTTCAAGACGGCGGGCGGCCACTTCAACCCGACGAAGAAGCAGCACGGCGCGCTGTCGCCCAAGGGCCAGCACGCCGGTGACCTGCCGAACCTCTACGTCCCCCAGGACGGCAAGGTGCAGTTCGACGTCTTCATCGCCGACCTGAAGCTGAAGTCGCTGCTCGACAAGGACGGCTCCGCCGTCATGGTCCACGCCAAGCTGGACGACTACCGCACCGACCCGACCGGCGACGCCGGTGGCCGCATCGCCTGCGGCGTGGTGGAGAAGGCGGAGTAGTCACCGCCTCACGGCCGATGCCTGCGCGGCAGGCATCGGCCCGCTTCACCAGGACCGGGCGCTACACGTACCCGAACCGCCGCCGCGCGAACCACTCCGCGCCCAAGAGCGCGATGAGCGCCACCAGGTAGTACCAGCGGTCCCACAGCGGCTGGTCCTTCGCGCGCCCCACCTCCACCACCGGCGGATCCAACAGCGGCACGTCCGGCATCCCGTCCTGCGGCAGCTTGTACGCCTTGCCCTCCGTGACGCTGGCGATCTGCTCCATCAGCGCCGGCCGCACCGACGCATCCGACAGCTCCGGGCCCACCGCGCGCACCGCCACCGCGTCCTCGCCCTTGCCCAGGTCCGTCTCGCCCTTCTTCGCGGACGCGAGCAGCTTGTACGGCCCCGGCGCCGGCGGCGCGAACTCCAGCCGCACCACGCCGTCCGCCCCCGCCGCGCCCGTCTGCACCGCCACCGGCTTCTGCGTCGCCACGGAGAACAGCTCCACCCGCACCTGCGCGCCCTCCGCCGGCTGGTAGTCCGCCATCCGCGCCTGCACCACCACGCCCACCGGCCGCCCCGGCTCCACCGACGGAGGATCCGCCGTCACCTTCAGCGTCGTCAGGTCCGGGTCCCTCACCAGCCACCGCAGCGCGTTGCCCCAGAAGCGGTCATACGCCCGGCTCGGGGAGCCGTCCCGATGCGCAGTGAAGGCCCACGACCACGTGGCGTCCGTCGCCACCACCATCGCCCGGCCCCGCCCGTAGTCCCACACCGACACGAGCGGCGCGTTCTTCCCGTCCACCGTCATGAACGGGTGGTCCATCAGCACCGTCGCCCCCGGCCGCGCCCGCGTCAGGTTCGCGCCCGGGATGGGCAGCAGCTCGCCCCACGCGCCCTCCGTGCTCGCCGCGCCCGTGCCAATGGACGTCACCGGATGCCGCAGGCCCTCCGGCGTCAGGCGCGGCTTGAACGGCTCCGCGTTCGCGGGGCCCGCGGCCTCCACCGGCAGCGCCTCCATCAGCGTGGGCATGGACGCGCGCCCTTCGCCCAGCACGCTGTCGCCGCCAATCATCACGAACGCGCCGCCCTCGTGGATGTAGCGCTCCAGGTTGCGCTCGTACTCCGCGATGGACAGCGACGGGTCCGAGTAGCCGAAGTTCTGGAAGATGACGACGTCGAACGTGTGCAGCTTCGTGTCGAAGATCTCCTCCATGGGGAACGGGATGAGCGACAGCTCCCGCTCGTTCGACACGCCCGGGTCGTCCGACAGCGTGCGCAGGATGTAGAACGACACCAGGTCCACGTTCGCGTCCTGCTTGAGCAGCCCGCGCAGGAAGCGCTCGTCCCACGACGGCCGGCCCACCACCAGCAGCACGCGCACGCGGTCGCGAATCACCTTCAGCGTGAACGAGCGGCTGTTGTTGTCGCTCACCGCCTCGTCCGGGAACGTGGGCACCGTCACCGTGTAGACGAACCGCCCCGTCTGGTCCGGCGTGAAGGTGAAGGACACCGGCTTCACGTCGTCGCCCGTGGTCATCTTCACCAGCTTGCTCGCCACCGTCTTGCCCTCCTGGCTCAGGACGACGGGGATGTCCTGCCCGGCGAAGCCGCGGCCGTGGATCTCCACCTCCACCGTCAGCGAGTTGCGCACGAAGGCGAAGTCGTCCACCTTCAGCCCCTCCACGGACAGGTCCTTCAGCGCCTCCTGGCCCACCAGGAACGTGGACACCGGCACGCCCAGGTCCGTGAGCGCGGCTCTCGCCCGGCCCACCACCCCGGCCTTCAGCTCCGCGTTGTCCGCGCCGTCGCTGAACAAGAGCACGCCGGACAGCTTGCGCGCCCCCTGCCCGCCGGACGCCGAGGACCTCAGCGCCGCGAGCAGGTCCGTCGTGCCCGCCCGCGCCGGCTCCTGGGCAAGCTGCGCGGCCGTCACCGGCGTCAGCTCCGGATCCACCCCATACACCTCCACCGTGAAGCGGTCCTGCCAGGACGCGAACGTGGGCGCCGCCTTCTCCAGGAACGCCGCCACCTGCGCGCTGCGCGTGGGCCCGCCCGGCTCCGACGGGAAGTTCATGGACGCCGAGCGGTCCACCAGCACCGCCACCCGGTTCTTCATCCGCGCCACCTGGAGGTGCCGGATGCCCGGCTCCAGCAGGAAGAAGAGCGCCGCCACGCCCGCGCCCAGGCGCAGGCCCCACAGGAGCAGCTTGCGGCCCCGGGACGGCTCGCGGCGCACGCCCCACGCCGCCAGCGCGATGCCCAGCGCCAGCCCCACGCCCAGCAGCACCAGCGCCCAGACGGGCAGCGGCGACAGGCTGACGAGCTTCCACGCGTTGAAGGACGGGGAGTTCATGCGTTCGTTCGCGCGAGGAAACGCCCTCTCAGCGCCGCTTGTTGAGGATGAGGGGCAGGTGCACCGCGTCGTCCTTGTAGTCCAGGCAGAGCGCGTACATGCACAGGTTGATGCCCAGGCGGATGGCCAGCTCCCGCTGCGGCTCGCCGCCCGGGGACACGTCGAACTCGTAGTCGCCGGACTCGCTGCGGCTCCACGCGCCCGCCACGTCGTTCTGCGAGTAGATGACCGCCGCGCGCTTGCCCACGCTCGCCACCAGCGGCAGCGGCTTGTGCAACAGGCGCCCCGGCGCCGCGTCCAGCAGGAAGAAGGACTTGAAGACGACGTGCGTCCCCGGCGCCTCCTTCAGCGGGCTCTGCGGCAGCACGCGCGCCATCTCCCGGCGGAAGCTGGCGTCGAAGCCGTCCCCGTCGCTGCCGTCGTTGGCGTCACCGAACACGAAGCCGCCGTACGTCAGGTAGCGGCGCAGGTTGGACACCTCCGCGTCACTCAGCGGCGGGAAGGCCCCGTCCCCGCCGAAGTAGAGGAACGGGTACTCGAAGAGGTCCGGGCTGTTCAGCGCGAACGGGCGCGCGTCCGGAATCACCTCCACGGACGTGCGCCGCTGCAGCTCCCACGCCAGCCGGCGCAGCCCTGACAGCCGGCCGTCCCAGCGGCCCCCGTGCCGGGCCACGGCGGGGATGAAGCGGCTCTTCTCCCCGAACGCGGCGGCACGCCGGGACAGCAGCGGGACGAGCGCGGACGTGGCGAGCAGGAGGTTTCGACGGGAGAGGGACCGCACAGGCATGGGGACCTGCTTATACCGTCGGCGGGTGCCTGCATTCCCTGGTATAGACGCGCCCCATGGCGAAAGGCGGACAGACGCCCCCGGAGTCCGGCGGACCCGGCCCGGACCCGGGTTCCCCTCCAGGCTCCGAAGACGTGCGCGCCGCCTGGGCCCGCAAGGACGCCGGTGACGTGGCGGGCGCCCGGCGGGACGCCCAGCGCATCCTCGCGGGCAGCCCCTCCCCGGAGGACCGCGAACGCGCGGAAGACCTGCTGCGCGCCACGCGGACGCCCCGCGCCCTCTACGGGTACGCGCTCCTGGGTGCCGTCATCCTGGCGCTGCTGCTGGGGCTCGCCGTGACCCGCTATTCCTGACGGCCACAGCCGCTAGGATGGCGCGCCATGGAAGGCTTCCTCCAGGCGCTCAAGTCGTACCAGACCTTCAACCCCTCCGGCTGGGTGGGCATCTACCGGCTGCTGCCCATGTGGGTGGGCGTCGTGGTCGCGCTCGTGGGGCTGGTGCTCCTGCTCGCGGGCGGCGGCAAGCTGTTCCGCGCCGTGGCGGGCCCGGTGGGCGCGGTGCTGGGCCTGGTGTGGACGGGCGCCGTCACCCAGCGGCTCAACCTGGGGGCGGACCTGGATCCGCGCCTGCCCACGCTGGTGGCCGCGGCGCTGATGGCGCTGGGCTTCCTCTTCCCGCCCGCCATCACCTTCGTGGGCGTGGGCGTGCCGCTGGGGCTGCTCGCGGGGCAGATCGCCGGCCCCAGCGACTTCCTGCTCGGCTTCGGGCCGGGCTTCATCGTGGGTGGCCTGGTGGGCGCCTTCCTCCACCGGCAGGTGAGCGGCATCGTCGCGTCGGTGGTGGGCGCGTGGCTCTGGGTGATTGGCGCGCTCGCGGCGCTGCACCAGTTCGGCGGCGTGGTGGAGGCGGTGGCCAGCCGCCCCTGGGGCGTCATCATCGCCGCGCTCCTCTTCGCCCTGGCGGGCAGCGTCTACCAGTTGGCCGTGCGCCCCACGCCGGAGGAGTCGGATCAACAGAAGGCGGAGAAGCAGCGGCAGAAGCAGCGGCTGGCGGAGCAGCAGGCGCTCGAGAAGCGCTGGGGGGTCAAGTGACCCCTGTCCCGGCAATCCTTTACGCCGGGGGGGCCGGGGCGTAGATTCCGCCGGCTTTCCCCCTCCCCTTCCTCGAGCATCGATGGGCCAGGCCAGCCGCAAGGACAAGGACACGCAGAAGCAGGAAGGGTCGCCCCCGGCGGCCTCCGTCCCGCCGTCCCCGGACGCCCAGCCCGCCGTGCCCCATGAAGGGTGGCGCAAGCCCGCCGGCCTGAGCCGCAAGGGGTGGGCCGTCCTCGCGGGCGCCATCGCCTTCATCCAGCTCCCCCTCATCCACTACGCGCTCTTCCGGGGGCAGGCGGACGTCACCGCCAAGGTGCCCTACGAGCAGCCCTTCAACGACCCGGCCGTCGTCTCGCGCGACTTCTTCTCCACCGGCGCCTACTGGCGCGTGACGAACGGGGAGCTGCTGGGCCCCGCGCCCAAGAACAACCCGCTGTGGCTCCAGGCCGCGCTGCCGGACGACGTGGCGGTGGAGTTCGACGTGCGCCCCGAGTACCCCGAGGGCGACATCCGCGTGGAGCTGTTCGGCAACGGCCGCGACCCGGCCTCCGGCTACGTGCTGGTGCAGGGCGGGTGGAACAACAGCCTGTCCGTCATCGCCCGGAAGGACATCAACGCCCCCGCCCTGGAGGCGCTCCAGCGCAGGGCCGCGCGCGTCGCGGAGAAGGGCGGCGGCCAGGGCGCGGACCTCGTCGCCACCGGCGTCTTCAAGAAGGACACCCGGGTGCGCGTGGAGTCCCGCGTGGGCGCCCCCATCCAGTCCGGCCGCACGTACCACTGGCGCATCGAGCGGCGCGGCAACGTGCTCAAGTGGGCCATCGACGGACAACCGGTCGCGGAGCTGGACGACCCCTTCCCCCTGAAGAGCAGGGGGCAGGACCGGCTGGGGCTGTCCGGCTGGGAGTCGCAGTTGTTCTTCGACAACCTGCGCATCGGCACGCCGGACTCCCTGCCCGCCACCCTGGTGGCGAAGCAGGAGCCCACCCTGCCCCCGGGCCCCTCCGAGGACGACTTCAACCGCGACACCCTGGGTGACGCGTGGAACGTGACGAACCCCGCCGCCGTGAAGCTGGAGGACGGGGCCCTGGTGGTCCAGAACGTGGGCAACCGCCCGGTGTGGCTGAAGAAGCCCATCCCGGAGAACGCCGTCATCGAGTTCGACGCCTGGGGTGACAGCCCGGACGGCGACATGAAGGTGGAGGCGTGGGGAGACGGCCGCTCCTTCTACGCGGGTGACCCGCGCCTGCAGTACACCGCCACCGGCTACGTCTTCATCTTCGGCGGCTGGAAGAACACCCAGTCCATCATCGCGCGCCAGCACGAGCACACCCACGACCGCGCCGTGCGCGACGGCGCCGCGGTGGTGCCCGGCCAGCGCTACCACTTCCGAATCACCCGGCGGGACGGACTCCTGTCGTGGGAAGTGGACGGCAAGCCCTTCCTCACCCTCCAGGACGCGTCCCCGCTCTACGGCCCCCGGAACCAGTACTTCGGGTTCTCCGGCTGGCAGACGCGCGTCCACTTCGACAACCTCAAGATCCAGCCGCTGTAGCCTTCCCCCGGGCGGCGGAGGAAACACCCGTGCGCAGAGTCGGAATCTTCGGCTGGGGCGTGGTCGCCCCGCGTTCCCCCAACATCGAGGCCTTCGCCAGGAACCTCGCGTCATCCGAGACCTGGCTGACCCCCTTCAACGGCTTCGGTCCGGACAACTTCCTCGTCGGCACGCCCGAGTTCGACCTGGCGGTCTACAAGCCGTGGATCGACGCGCGCTTCCCCGCCAACCGCTTCTCCCAGTTGGAGCGGAAGATGGGGCAGCCCACGCAGTACGCCATCGGCGCGTTCATCCAGTCGCTGGCGCAGAACCCGGGCATCGAGAAGGAGCTCCAGGAGCTGGGCACGAAGGCCCACGTCTACGTGGGCACCGGCCTGGGCGACCTGCCCACCATCCAGCACATCTCCCTGGACCTCTACCGCGCCCAGCGCCGGTGGGACCGCTTCTGGGCGTCCCCGGAGCGCAACGGCGCCCTGCGCCAGTGGCGTGAGACGCGCGAGCCCCTGCCCGGCCTGCCCCCGGAGCCCTCCACCATCGAAGAGTTGGAGCGCGACAAGGCGGAGGACGACTGGTGGCACTTCTGGGCCGGCCGCTCGCCGGAGCTGCGCGAGTACCTGGAGGAGCTGCGCGAGATTGAAGCCATTGGCGTGCCCGACGAGGGCGACGTGGAGTCCGCCAAGCTCTCCGTCATCAAGGAGAAGCGCACGCGCAACGGGCGCCTGCAGAAGAAGTGGAACGCGCCCGAGCCGCCGTGGAACGCCGTGTCCTCCAACGTGCTGTGGAACATCCACAACACGCCCGCGTCCCAGGTGTCCATGCTGGGCCAGATCACGGGCATGACGTTCGCGCCGGTGGCCGCGTGCTCGTCCTTCGGCTACGGCCTGAAGCTGGCCATGAACGCCATCCGCCTGGGCGAGGCGAAGGCCGTGGTGCTGGGCATGACGGACGCGGCGCCCAACCCGCTGGTGGTGGGCGGCTTCTACAACGCGCGCGTCATCTCCGCGGACGCCGCCGTGTCCAAGCCCCTCACCGCGCTGCGCGGCACGCACATCGCCGGAGGCGCGGTGGTGTGGGTGGTGGGCGACTACGAGCACTTCACCCAGAAGGGCTTCAAGGCGCTGGGCCTGGAGCCCGTGGCCGTGGGCGTCACCGCGGACGCGGACCACATCATCACCCCGTCCAAGGAAGGCCCCACGCTGGCCATCCGCGACGCGCTGGGCGCCGCCGGCTGTCAGCCCCAGGACGTAGGCACCTGGGACCTGCACGCCACCGCCACCCCGGGCGACTTCCTGGAGGTGCAGAACCTGCGCGACGTGCTGCCGGAGTCCGTCTTGATTACGGCGCGCAAGGGCACCTTCGGCCACGGCATGTCCGCGGGCGGCGGCTGGGAGCTCACCGCGCAGTACCTGGGCGCGGAGGCCGGCAAGGTGTACCCCACGCCGCTCTCCGCCCCGGAGCTCAACAAGCAGATCGCCAAGGTGCACGGCCGCTTCGTCTTCAACAAGGAAGAGGCCGCGCCCCAGGGCTGCTCGGGCAAGCTGTCCATGGGCGTGGGCGGCATCAACGCCTGCGTCATCTCCCGGCCCTGGAAGTAGCCAGGAGGCGCGCCGCGTCCGTGAAGGGCCCTACGGGTACTTCGCGGACGCCTCGGCCTCCAGGGCCGTGGCGCCCTTCGGGTTGAGCTTGCGGAAGAACTCCAGCTCCAGGTCCAGGTCGCGGTAGCTGGCCTTCTGCTCCGGGGCCAGGCCGCTGGCGCTGCGGCCCACGCCGTTGGCGTCCGCCAGGCCGCCGGTGGACGCGCTGCCGGTGCCCTTGTCGGTGGCGTAGCTGACGCCCACGGCCTGCTGCACGCGGTCGGTGCGCAGCGCGCGCAGCACGGCCCGGCCATCCGCCAGGACGACGCCTTCGATGAGGTAGCGCGTGGAGGACGTGGGCCCCAGCGTGCCGCCGCCGGAGTCCAGCCACTCCGTCTCCAGCACGAACTGGTTGGGCAGCTCGCGCCACGAATAGCCGCGCTCATCCATGATGGCCTTCACCTCCGGCCACAACTGCGCCAGCGGCTGCTCGTAGGCGGCGGTGGCCGCGCGGTCTCGGATGTAGTTGTCGCGCTGGTGGCCGGCGCAGCCGGTGACGAGGACGGCGGACACGGCCAGGGCCCACAACGGGGCCGCGCGAAGCAGGTGACGCATGGGGAGGACCTCCCGGACGGGGAGCAGCGGGGTGTGGAGGCCGCCATCCTAGCGCGCCCCTCCCCTGCCCCGCCCTCCCACACCCGCCCCAGCGTCAGCCCTTGGGCACCGCCACCATGTCGAAGTCCGGGATGCGTTCGCGCATGAACTCGCGCATCCGGTTGATGAGGGCCGCTTCAATCTGCCGGGCGCGCTCACGGCTGACGCCGTACTTGTCGCCGATGTCCTGGAGCGTGAGCGGCTCGTCCGCGGTGAGGCGGTGCTCGAAGATGTAGCGCTCCTTGCCCTCCAGCGTCTGGGCGAAGGCGGCCAGGTTCTCCCGGAAGAGGGCCTTGAGCTCCTCGGCGCCCAGGCGCTCGTCGGCGGGCACCGCGCCGGACGGCAGGTAGCGGTCCGCCCGGGTGGCGCGCGAGTCCTCGTCGCTGCCCAGCGGCGCGTCGATGGACACCTCGTCGTGCCCCAGCCGCTGGTCCATCTCCACCACGTCCTGCTCGGAGACGTTGAGCCGCTCCGCCAGCAGGCGCGGGCTGGCCTCGAAGCCCTGGGCGACCAGCTTCTCCTGCTCCTGGCGCAGCTTGAAGAAGAGCTTCCGCTGGGCCTCCGTGGTCCCCAGCTTCACCATCTTCCAGTTGTCCATGATGTAGCGAAGGATGTACGCGCGGATCCACCAGGCGGCGTAGGAGCTCAGCTTCACGCCCCGGTCCGGGTCGTACTTCTTCACCGCCTGCATCAGCCCGATGTTGCCCTCCTGCACCAGGTCCAGCAGGGACAGGGGGTTGCGGTGGTACTCGTGGGCCAGTTTCACCACGAGTCTCAGGTTGGAGGCCACCAGGCGGTAGGCCGCCCGCACGTCCCCCGTGGACTGGTACTCCTTGGCCAGCCGGTGCTCCTCCTCCCGGGTGAGCAGGGGGTGCTTCGTCACCTCGGCCATGTAGGCCTGGAGGGGGTCCCGGTTGGTGAGGGCGCTGGTGCTCTCCGCGCGCACCAGGGCCGCGGGCCGGGCGGCGGGGGTGGGGACCTCCTCGATTTCCGCCTCGGCCTCGTTCAGCTCCGCCAGGTCCGGCTCCAGGGCGTCCGGGTCCTGGGCGGCCTCCTCCACCTCCTCCTCCGGGGCTTCCGGGGCCTCAGGCGCGGATTCCCGGGCCTTCCCCGGCCGGGCGGAGGCCGCGGGGCGCTTCGCGCGGGGCCGGGGGGCGGCCGGACCATTGGTTCTCTTCCTCCCATTCGCCATGCGCGCTCCATACCCCAAAGTGCCGCGATTGTTGCCAGAGGGTAATGCAGGGGCTATGCCCATGCCCGATGAGCGACATCCAAGAGCCCACGCCGGGAGCCCCGGCGCCTGACGAAGCCTCGACGCGTCCCGCCGAATACATCGCGGACGTCAGCTTCGACGAAATGAACCTCTCCGAGCCCCTCCGCCGTGCACTGGCGGAGCGCGGCTACACCAGTCCCACCCCCGTCCAGGCCAAGGCCTTCGGTCCCGCGATGGCGGGCAAGGACCTCATCGTCCGCAGCAAGACGGGCACGGGCAAGACGGCCGCCTTCGGCCTGCCCCTGCTGGAGAAGATCCCCGCGGACGAGAAGCGCGTGCGCGCCCTCATCCTCTGCCCCACGCGCGAACTGGCGCTCCAGGTGGCGGAGGAGCTCACCACCCTGGCCAAGTACAAGGGCGTGAAGGTGGCGGCCATCTACGGCGGCGCCTCCATGAAGCAGCAGGAGGACGCGCTGGAAGAGGGCACGCCCATCATCGTGGGCACCCCGGGCCGCGTCTTCGACCACATCAACCGCGGCAACCTCAAGCTGGACGGCTGCGACCACGCGGTGCTGGACGAAGCCGACGAGATGTTGAACCAGGGCTTCTACGAGGAGGTCACGCGCATCCTCGACCGCCTCCCGAAGACGCGCCAGGTGCTGCTCTTCAGCGCCACCGTCCCCACGGACATCCAGAACCTCATCGCGCGCTACACGACGAACGCGGAGACGCTGCTCTTGTCCGGCGACGTCTTCACGGTGGAGCACATCCACCACATCCGCTACGACGTGTCGGATCAGTTCCCCAAGCCGCGCAACCTCATCTACGTGCTGGAGAAGGAGGAGCCCTCCAACGCCATCATCTTCTGCAACACGCGGGATGACACGGCGCTGGTGACCGCGGTGCTCAACCGCAACGGCTTCGACGCGGAGCTGCTCAACGGAGACCTGCCGCAGAAGGAGCGCGAGCGGGTGATGGGCAAGGTGAAGCGCGGCGAGGTGGCCTTCATGGTCGCCACGGACATCGCGGCGCGCGGCATCGACATCTCCGGGCTGGAGTACGTCATCAACTACTCCCTGCCGGAGGACCCCGCCGTCTACCTGCACCGCGTGGGCCGCACGGGCCGCATCGGCAACAAGGGCACGGCCATCAACCTCTTCTCCGGGCGCGAGCTGGCGACGTTCACCGTGCTGGAGAAGAAGTTCGGCATCAAGTTCGAGATGCGCGAGATGCCCGCCCCCGAGGAGGCGATGCACCTGTGGACCGAGCGCCACGTGCGCGAGCTGCGCGAGGGCATGGGGTCCAGCATCTTCGAGGGCTTCCTGCCCCTGGCCTCGCAGCTCAAGCAGCGCCCGGACGCGGACGACCTCATCGCCTTCCTCATCAAGTACTACTTCAGCCGCCTGCGCATGGAGAAGGCCCAGGCCGCCGGTGAGACGGAGAAGCGCGAGCCGGTGCCGGAGCGCAAGCCCGTGGAGCGCCGGGGCAAGGACCGCGAGCGCGACCGGGAGCGTCCCCGCCGCGAGGAGCGGGGCGAGCGCGCCGAGCGTCCGCGCCGCGACGAGCACCCGGATCGCGAGCGCCGTCCGCGCCGCGACGAGCGCCGTGAGGAGCGGGGCGAGCGCCGGGGTGCCGGCTCCGCCGCGCTGGAGGCGGGCCCGGGCGAGACGAAGCTCTGGGTGAACCTGGGCACCGCGGACGGCCTGGGGCCGGGCAGCATCGCCACGGCCATGGAGGAGGCGGGCGCGCCGGTGGGCAAGCTGGTGCGCGCGGAGCTGCGCCCCACGTTCGCGTACGTCTTCGTGGCGGAGGACGACTCCGCGGGCTTCGAGGCGCTCAACGGCAAGCAGCACGGCGGCAAGACGCTGCGCGTGGAGAAGAGCAAGCCGCGCAGCGAGCGCGACACCCCCAGCACCCGCCCGCCCCCGTCCCCGGACGCGGGCCCCGGCGAGGTGAAGCTCTGGGTGAACCTGGGCGCGGACGACGGCATGGACGAGGCGAAGCTGCCCGCCGCGCTGGAGGCCCTGGGCGCCCCCGCGGGCAAGGTCATCAAGGCCCTCACCCGCCCCACCTACGGCTACGTCTACGTGCCGGAAGGTGACGCCGCGGGCTTCGAGTCGCTCAACGGCAAGGCGCACAACGACAAGCCGCTGAAGCTGGAGCGGCACCGTCCGCGCGGCCAGCGTGAGGAGCGCCGCCCCCGTCACGAGGCGCTGCCGGACCTGCCCGGCCAGGCGCGGCTGTGGGTGGGCCTGGGCCGCCAGGAGGGCCTGGACGAGGCGGGCGTCACCGCCGCGCTGGAGGCCGCGGGCGCTCCGGCGGGCAAGGTGCTGCGCACCGACCTGCGCCCCACGTACGCGTACGTCTTCGTCGCGGAGGAGGACGTGGCGGGCTTCGAGGCCACCCACGGCAAGCCCCACGGCGAGGGCAAGACGCTCAAGGTGGAGCGCGCCAAGCGCAAGTAGTGCTTCCGCGCCTTGGGGGGCTCAGGGCTCCCTCAAGGCCCTGGAGCCGCCTTCTTCCTGCGGGCCCGGTGGTAGTGCGCCACGCACAGCCCCCGGGCCAGCACGGGCCGGCCGCACTCCGGTGAAGCGCAGGCCGCGCGGGCCTCCTTCGCCGGAGGCACCGGAGCGCCCGGCCCGCCGCTGAACATCGCCTCCGCCACGGCCAGCAGGCGGTCCACGTCGTCCCGCCCCAGCTTCCGCAGCCGCACCCACTCCACCAGCCGATGAGCCCCCGCGTCCTCCGCGTCCTCCAGCCGGAACAGCTCCCACAGCGGCAGCTCCAGCGCGGCCGCGACCTGGAGGAGCGTGTCGTAGCTGGGGTTGCGCTCGCCGCGCTCCAGCAGGGACACGAAGCTCACGGAGATGTCACACCGGGCGGCGAAGTCCTCCTGGGTGAGGCCCCGGCGCTCGCGCAACGTGCGGATCCGCCGCGCCAGTCCCTGCAGGGACGAACCGGCGTCGCTGTCGTCCGGGGAGTGGGGGCGCATGGACGCTCCATCGTAGCGCACCGCTTCTGTTAAGGTTTTCCGTCTGTCCCCAGGAGTGAAGCCCACCATGAACGCCGTCGACGGCACCAACTACTACTTCCGCAAGGCCGCGCGGGTGATGGACGTGGGCACGCCCATCGAAACGCTCCTGGCCACGCCCCTGCGCGAGGTGAAGGTGCAGGTGTCCATCGAGATGGACTCCGGTGAAATCCGCACGTTCCTGGGCTACCGCATCCAGCACGACAACAGCCGCGGCCCCATGAAGGGCGGCCTGCGCTACCACCCCGCCCTGGACCAGGACGAGTGCGTGTCGCTCGCGTCGCTGATGACGTGGAAGACGGCCGTGGTGAACGTACCCTACGGCGGCGCCAAGGGCGGCGTGGCGTGCGACCCGTCGCAGATGAGCCTCAAGGAAGTGGAGCGGCTCACGCGCAAGTTCGTGGATCAGATTCAGGACGTCATCGGGCCCACGCGGGACATCCCCGCGCCGGACGTCAACACCAACCCCCAGGTGATGGCCTGGGTGATGGACCAGTACTCGCGCTACCACGGGCACTCCCCGGCGGTGGTGACGGGCAAGCCCCTGGAGCTGTACGGCTCCAAGGGCCGCGAGGCCGCCACCGGGCGCGGCCTGCTCTACGTGTGCCGGGAAATCCTGCGCGACCTGGGCATGCCGGTGAAGGGCACGCGCTTCGCCATCCAGGGCTTCGGCAACGTGGGCAGCCACATCGCGCAGCTCATCTGGGGTGACGGAGGCGTGGTGGTGGCCGCGTCCGACGTGCTGGGCGGCATGTACAACCCCATGGGCCTGGACGTGCCGTCCCTCTTCGAGCACGTGAAGCGCACCGGCACCGTCACGGGCTTCTCCGGCGGCACGCCGTGCACCAACGAGGACGTGCTCGCGGCGGACTGTGAAGTCCTCATCCCCGCCGCCCTGGGCCACGTGCTCACCCGCGACAACGCCAACAGCGTGCGCGCGCGCCTGGTGGTGGAGGGCGCCAACGGCCCCACCCAGCCGGAGGCGGACGACATCCTGGAGAAGCGCGGCATCTTCGTGGTGCCGGACATCCTGGCCAGCGCGGGCGGAGTGACGGTGAGCTACCTGGAGTGGGTGCAGAACCTCCAGCACGTCTCCTGGGAGGAGGACCGCGTCAACGCGGAGCTGGAGAAGACGATGAAGGAGGCCTACGACCGGGTGGCGCAGATTGCACGGTCTCGTAAGGTTTCCATGCGGACGGCCGCCTACATCCTGGCCATTGGCCGGGTGGGCAAGGCCACGGTGCTGCGCGGCATCTGACGCACCCCGCCGCGCACGCGGGCAGGCAGGCGTGGAGCTCCGGGCCGCTTCCGTGCGGGCCGCGCTTCCGCTAGACGCCCGGCCATGATGGTCACCCTGCAGGACATCCAGGCGGCGCGCGAGCGGATCCGCCCCGCGCTGCGCCCCACGCCGTGCCCCGCGTCGGACTACTTCACGGAGAAGACCGACTGCGCGGTGGTGTACTTCAAGCTGGAGAACCTCCAGCGCACCGGCGCCTTCAAGGAGCGCGGCGCGCTCAACAAGCTGCTGACGCTGTCGGAGGAGGAGAAGCGCCGCGGCGTCATCGCTGCCTCCGCCGGCAACCACGCGCAGGGCGTGGCGTACCACGCGCGCCGGCTGGGCATCCGCGCCACCATCGTGATGCCGGAGCGCACGCCGCTCATCAAGGTCACGCGCACGCGGGATGACTACGGCGCGCGCGTGGTGCTCAAGGGCGCCAACTACGACGAGGCCTACGCGGAGGCCCGGCGCATCCAGGCCGCCGAGGACCTGGTCTTCGTGCACCCCTTCGACGACCCGCACGTCATCGCGGGCCAGGGCACCATCGCGCTGGAGCTGCTGGAGCAGTGCCCGGACCTGGAGCTGGTGGTGGTGCCGGTGGGCGGCGGCGGGCTCATCTCCGGCATCGCCGTGGCGCTGAAGGCAACGAACCCGCGCATCCAGGTGGTGGGCGTGCAGGCCTCCACCATCGCCAGCATGAAGGCGTCGCTGGATGCGGGGAAGCGCACGGAGCTGACGAACGCGGGCACCACCATCGCGGACGGCATCGCGGTGAAGGTGCCGGGGGAGCTCACCTTCGAGCACGTGAAGAAGTACGTGGACGCGGTGGTGACGGTGGACGAGGAGGAGATCGCCGCCGCCATCCTGATGATGCTGGAGCAGGAGAAGTCGGTGGCGGAGGGCGCGGGCGCGGCGGGGCTGGCGGCGCTCGTCAACGGCCGGATTCCCCAGGCGAAGGGCAAGCGCGTCGCCATCATCGTGGGCGGCGGCAACATCGACATGAACGTCATCAGCCGCATCATCGAGCGGGGCCTCGTGAAGGCGGGCCGCCTGGTGCAGTTGGAGGTGCGGCTGCCGGACCGGCCCGGCGTGCTCGCGCGGCTCACCACGCAGATCGCCGAGATGCGCGCCAACGTGGTGGACCTGCACCACGACCGCGCCTTCTCCAAGGCGGGCCTGGGCGAGGCCACGGTGGAGGTGATGCTGGAGACCACCGGGCACGCGCACATCCAGGAGCTGATGGCGGCGCTGGAGGCCCAGGGCTGGCAGGTCGCCCGGACGTAGGGCGGGGAGGCTTGCGCGGGCGCTCGGGGCTTCGGCGATACTCCGGAAACCCATGAACACGCCCCTCATCGCCCTGCTGCTCCTCGCCGCCGCTCCTCCCGCGCAGAAGGCGAAGGAGCTGGCCGCCCACAAGGAGTGGGAGGAGCTGTACCTCGCGTTCGCCGCCGCGGATCCGGCCTCCTATCCGGAGGCGCAGCGGCCGTCCGTTGCGGCCCCGCTGCTCAAGGGCTGCGAGGCGCTGCTCGCGGAGGACGCGGTGATGGCGTACTCGCTGGGCGAGCGCGCAGTGGCCTTCCAGGAGACGGCGGGTGGCCTGCGCTGCCTGGCGAGGTCCGCGCTGAAGACGGATCAGCGGGCCGCCGCGGAGGAGGCGCTGAAGAAGGGCCTGGCCACCTTCCCCAAGGACGGCGCGTTCGCGCTGGAGCTGGGGAAGTTGCAGTTGCAGGACAAGGACTCGGCGGGGGCGCTGACCACGCTGCAGCAGGTGCCCGCGAAGTCGAAGGAGGCCGCGGAGGCGAAGAAGCTGATGCAGCAGGCGCGCGCCCAGGTGTCGGAGGAAGGGGCCGCGCGGCGCGAGGCGGAGCGCCTGGAGCTGCGGATGAACGGCGAGCCGGGCCCGGGGGACACGCGCCAGGCGAAGGGCTCGGGGGGCGGGAACGTCCAGACCGCGAGCCTGAGCTACGAGTCCGGCGTGGGCAAGGACGGCATGCGCGTGCGCCAGAACAGCCGCTTCGCCATCCGCTACTTCAACAGCGACCGGGACTTCGGCCAGCGCGCGGAGTACGAGGGCAAGGTCGTGTCCGCGCTGGACGAGGCCTATGAGTTCACCCAGCGCACGCTGGGGCGGGCCCGCGAGCGGCAGTTGAACGTCGTGCTCTACACGCGCGACGAGTTCGCCACGCACATGGGCGCCCGGTACGCGGCCGCGGTGGCCGGCCTGTACTCCGAGGACGCCATCCGCATGAACGACGCGGCGGAGCTGACGCAGGCGACGAAGGCCACGCTGGTCCACGAGTACGTGCACGCGGCGGTGGACGAAATCTCCCCGCGCGGCGGCGGCGCCCTGCCCCGCTGGTTCAACGAGGGCCTGGCCGAGTACATCGAGTGGCGCTACCTGGGGCTGGACGGCCCCCCGCGCTACCTGCGCGAGGTGATGAAGGGCCAGGCGAAGCAGGGGCGGCTGCCGAAGCTGTCGGACATGGACTCGCAGGCGCCCATCTCCATGTCCCAGCCGGAAGTCGCCTATGGGACGTCCGCCATGGCGGTGCGGGAGCTGGTGCGGCTGGGGGGGCAGGAGAAGCTCCTGGACTTCATCCAGAAGGCAGGTCAGGCCGACTCCTTCCAGGAGGCCCTGAAGGCCACCTACGAGAAGGACTTCGCCGGCCTGGACCAGGCGGTGCGTGCCGCCCTCTCGGGGAGGTAGCGGCCGGTCGGGCGTGGCGGATTGGTTTACCCCCTGGCGGGAGTCCCCTACACTCGCGGGCCTCCAAGATTTTCGCTGCGGCGGTCCCCCTGTTGGACGCTGGCGCAGCAAGGTGACGGATGTCCGATACGCGCGCCGCGATGAGAGAGTTCCGCTTCCTGGATGAGAAGCGGAAGCTGGGAAGCCTGTCCGCTGTCGAGGAGGCTCGCTGGGTCGAGTTGCGCGGCCTCTTGGGCATCCAGGACGCGGCGGACACCGCGGCGGCGGCCCAGGCGTGGGCCCAGCCCGAGCAGCAGCCCCAGGGGTACTACGGCGAGGATGGCCAGTGGTACGCCTACCCCGCCGGCTACGACCCGAACGCCCAGGGCTACTACGGCGAGGATGGCCAGTGGTACGCCTACCCCGCTGGCTACGACCCGAACGCCCAGGGGTACTACGGCGAGGATGGCCAGTGGTACGCCTACCCCGCCGGCTACGACCCGAACGCGGCGGCCTATGATCCGAACGCGGCGGCCTATGATCCGAACGCGGCGGCCTATGATCCGAACGCGGCGGCGGCGTGGGCGCAGCAGGGTTACGACCCGAACGCGGCGTATGACCCGAACGCGGCGGAGGGCTACGCGGCCCCGGTGGATCCGCAGGCCTATGCCCCGCAGGCGCCCACCGAGTCGGACAGCCTGAACCTCAGCACGGACGACATCGACATCCCCTCGCTGAGTGAACCCGCGCCGTGGATGCCGCAGGCGCCCGTGGCGACCTCGCCGGCTGCCGCGGCGGAGCCGTGGGGCACGAGCGCCGAGGAGGACTTCTCCGGGCTGTCGGCGGAGGCGCCGCCCCCGGTGGCCGCCGCCGAGCCGGAGCCCTCGCTGGAGGATTCGTTCGCGGACCTGTCGATGGAGGTCGAGACGGAGGCCCAGGCCCCGGCGGCGTCCGGTCTGGATCCGATGGCGGAGGCGCTGGCCTCCGCGGAGCACGCGGTCGGGGAGGCGGAGCTGCTGGAGGCCGAGCCCGTCGCCGAGGCGGTGATGGCCGAGGACCTGTCGCCCGTGGACGCGGCGTGGGACGCGGCGCCGCTGGCGGTGGAGTCCGAGGAGGCTCGGGACAGCGCGCTCGATACCGCGCCGCTCGCGGTGGAGCCGACAGCGCCGGCGGAAGGCACGGCCTCGGAGTGGGACTGGAGCGACGTCGCGACGGCGGAGCCCGCCGCGCCGGTGGAGGCCGTGCAGGAGGCGCAGGCGGTCGCCACGGAGACGGCGGGAGCGTGGGGGGCGGAGACGGCCCCTGTCGCGGGAGCACCGGAGCAGGCTGGAGAGCTCGCGCTCGGCGCGGATGACATGGCGGAGGCGTGGACCGACGGCGCGGCGGCCACGGAAGTGCCCGCGGAGGAGATCGCCCTGGACGCGGGCGACGTCGCGACGGAGTGGCAGCCGGAGACGGCCGGCGCGGAGACCTGGCAGTCCGGTGGAGCCGCCACGGCGACCGGCACGTCCGAGGTCGAGGCCGCGTGGCAGGCGACTCCCGAGGCGGCGGAGATCCCGCTCGGCACGAGCAATGTCGCGACGGACTGGCAGGCGGAGGGTGCGGCTCCGGCGGAGGATGTCGCGGTCGCCACGGACTGGCAGACCGGCGGCGAGTCCGCGGCGGAAGAGATCGCGCTCGGCACGAATGACGTCGCCACGGACTGGCAGGCGGAGGGTGAGGCTCCGGCGGCTGACGCTGTCGCGCTGAGCACGGACGACGTCGCCACGGACTGGCAGGCGGATCCGAACGCTTCACCGGAAGGCGCGGGGGAGATCGCCCTCGGTGCCGAGGATGTCGCCACGGAGTGGCAGGCCGGCACGGCCGCATCCACCGGCGAGAGCGCACTGGCTTCTGGCAACGCGGTGACGGAGTGGACGGCCGATAGCGCCGTCGCCACCGGCACGCCCTCCGAGGAGATCGCGCTCGAGTCGAGCGAGGTCGCCACGGATTGGCAGTCGGGCAGCGACACGTCGGCGCAATCCTCCAGCGAGGAGATTGCGCTCGGCGCGAGCGATGTCTCGTCGGAGTGGCAGGCCGACGACACGGCGCCGGCGCGGACCTCCGCCGAGGAGATCACGCTCGGCACGGATGACGTCGCGACGGAGTGGCAGGCCCAGGAGCCGGCGGGTGTCGCCGCCGATGGCAATGCGTCCGCCCCCACCGCCGAGGCGTGGCAGTCAGGCACGGAGACGCCCGCCGAGGAGATCGCGCTCGACGCGAGCGATGTCTCGTCGGACTGGCAGTCCGGCGACGCTCCCGTGGCGGAAGCCCAGGCCGAGGAGATCGCGCTCGACGCGAACGACGTCGCCCATGAAGGCGCCGCGCTTGGGTCCGACGGTGGCGCTGCCTCGGAGGTCGCGGCCGGAGTGGAGGCCCAGACCTTCGACGTGGCCGACCTGGGAGCCGAAGAGGAGCAGCTCACTCCGCCGCCCTCCCCGTTCGCGAATGAGACGGGCATTCCGTCGCTGCGGATCCGCAGCATCCCGGTCGGCCCGGACATCGAAGCCGACACGGTGGAGCTCGGCTCGGACGATGTCGAGCCCACGGCCGAAGTGGCCCCTGCAGCGGAACAGTGGGGCGAGCTGAGCGGCAGTGCCGACGACGCCGTGCCGCTGGCCACCGCCGCAGAGTCCCTCGCCGAAGCGCAGTCCACCGAGCCGTCGACGTGGAACACCCCGGGTCAGGATGCGCAGGCCTGGTCGGCCGAGGGTGAGCCCTCGGACGCCACCGACACCGTGGGACTGCAGGACGCGTCCGCCGCCATCGAGCTCCAGCCCGAGTGGGCCGCCGATGCCGTGGAGCCCGCCGCCATCGAACTCCAGCCTGAGTGGGCTGCCTCCGCTGACACGGCGGAGGGAACCGGTTCGACGCAGGTGGAGTCCGGCACCGCGTCGTCCGAGCAGCCCACCGCGAACGCAGCACCCGCGTGGGATGCCCCTGCCACCGAATCCGCATGGGCCGCATCCACGACGACGCCCGTCGCGGATGCCCAGGGCCGTTGGACGCCCCCGTCCGAAGAGGCTCCGCTGATCGAGGCCCGGTCCGAATGGGCCACGCCGGAGGCCAACGCCGCGCAGCCGGCCCAGGCGTCCGACTGGAACGCTGAAGAAGCCGCCCCCATCGAGGCCCAGCCCGAGTGGGCCACCGCGGAAGCCGCGCCCGTCGCCGCGCAGTCGGAGTGGGCCGCGGCGGAAGAGGCTCCCATCGAAGCGCAGCCCGAGTGGGCGACGGAAGAAGCCGCGCCGCTCGAAGCCCAGCCGGAATGGACCCCTGCTGAAGGGACCTCCACTGTTCCCACGCAGCCGCAGTGGGCAACCGCGGAGGCCGCGCCCGTCGAGGCCCAGCCCGAGTGGGCCGCGGCTGAAGAAGCCCCCATCGAAGCGCAGCCGGAGTGGGCGACGACTGAAGAGGCCACGCCCGTCGCCGCGCAGTCCGAGTGGGCGACGGCCGAAGGGTCCGCGCCTGTTTCGGCGCAGCCGGAGTGGGCCGCGACGGAGTCCTCCGCGCCCGCCGCCGCGCAATCCGAGTGGGCCGCCGCTGAAGAAGCCCCCATCGAGGCGCAGCCGGAGTGGGCCACGGAAGAGACCTCGCCTGTTGCCGAGCAGGCGGAGTGGTCCACCACGGACGCGACGCCTGCCGCCGCGCAGCCGGAGTGGACGACGACTGAAGCCGCCACGGAGACCGCGCCGATCGAGGCACAGCCGGAGTGGGCCACGGAAGAAGCCGCTGCGCCCGTAGCGGCTCAGTCCGAGTGGGCGACCACGGAAGCTGCTGCGCCCACGGCACCGCAGGCGGAGTCGGCCGCGACCGAAGAAGCCGCTCCCATCGAAGCACAGCCGGAATGGGCCACGGAAGAAGCCGAGCCTGTCGCTGCGCAGCCGGAGTGGGCCACCGAGGAAGCCTCGCCCATCGAAGCGCAGCCGGAATGGGCCACGGAAGAAGCCGCTCCCATCGAAGCACAGCCGGAATGGGCCACGGAAGAAGCCGCGCCTGTCGCTGCGCAGCCGGAGTGGGCCTCGACGGAGGCCTCCGCACCTGTCGCTGCGCAGTCTGAATGGGCCAAGGAAGAAGCCTCCGCGCCCGTCGCGACGGAGTCTGAATGGGCTGCGGAAGAAGTCTCCGCGCCCGTCGCCGCGCAGTCTGAATGGGCCTCGGAAGAAGTCTCCGCGCCCGTCGCTGCTCAGCAGGAGTGGGCATCCGCGGAAGAGGCGCCCATCGAGGCGCAGCCCGAGTGGGCCACCGAGGAAGCCGCTCCCGTCGCCGCGCAGCCCGAGTGGGCGACCACGGAAGCCGCCGCCCCTGCCTCCGCACAGCAGGAGTGGTCCACCGAGGAAGCCGCGCCCATTGAGGCGCAGCCCGAGTGGGCGACCACGGAGGAAGCCGCGCCTGTTGCCGCGCAGCCCGAGTGGGGCACGGCCGAAGGGTCCGCATCTGTTTCGGCGCAGCCGGAGTGGGCCACGACCGAAGCCTCCGCGCCCGTCGCTACACAGCCGGAATGGGCCGCTGAAGAAGCTCCCATTGAGGCGCAGCCCGAGTGGGCCACGGAAGAAGCCGCGCCCGTCGCCGCGCAACCGGAGTGGGCCGCCGCTGAAGAAGCCCCAATCGAAGCGCAGCCCGAGTGGGCCACGGAAGAAGCCGCGCCCGTCGCCGTACAGCCGGAGTGGGCCGCCGCGGAAGAAGCCCCCATCGAAGCGCAGCCCGAATGGGCCACGACGGAAGCCTCCGCGCCCGTCGCCGAGCAGCCGGAATGGGCCGCTGAAGAGGCCCCCATCGAGGCGCAGCCGGAGTGGGCCACTGAGGAAGCCGCGCCCGTCGCGCAGCCTGAGTGGGTCACGGAAGAAGCCGCGCCCATCGAAGCGCAGCCCGAGTGGGCTGCGACTGAAGCCGCCACGCCCGTCGCGCAGCCCGAATGGGCCTCGACGGAAGCCTCCGCGCCCGTCGCCGTGCACCCCGCCTGGGCTGCCTCTGAAGAGGCCCCCGAAGCACAGCCCGAATGGGCCACGCCGGAGGCCGTGACCCCGGGCGCGGATCAGCCGTGGGCCACCACGGACGCCACCGCGCAGTCGGCGTGGGCCGCCACCGAGGACTCCTCCGCGAGCTCCGCCTGGGCCCAGCCGTCCCCCGACGCCCAGCAGCCCTGGGACGCCCCGGTCGAAGAGGCCGCCCCTGAGTGGAGCGCCGCTCCCGCCGCGCGCTCCGCCTGGGCCACGCCCCAGGAGGCCCAGCCCGACTGGATGGCCGACGCCGCCCCCACCCCGTCCACCTGGCAGGCCCCTCCGGCCCCCGCCGCCGAGTGGAGCGAGCCCGTCGCCGAGGAAGAGGTCTCCCTCACCGACATCACCGCCCCCACCCCGTCCGCCGGCTGGGAAGAGCCCGCCGTCGACGTGGACGCGGAACCCGAGGCCACCCTCGACGTCGAGGAGGTCGAGTCCGAGCCCGTGGCCGACATCGAGCTCGTCGAGGAGGTCCCCGCCCTGCCCGTCGCGGCCATCCCTCCTCCGCCGCCCGCCCCGGCCCTGTCGCTCTCCGCTGCGCCCTCCCTGCCCGTGGCCCGGCTGACGCCCCCCGCCGCCTCCAGCCCGACCCTCCGGAGCCCGGCGCCCGTGGCCGCCAACCACCTGCGCCCCACGGACGACGCGCTCTTCGAAGTGCCGGGGGCCGCCTTCGCGTCCGCCGCCAGCTCCTTCGTGGAAGGCGAACACCGCGTCATCATCCACACCGTCGAAGGACAGGTGAAGCGCGGCACCATCCGCGACGCGGACCTCCTGGAGGACACCATCTCCCTGGAGCAGCAGAGCGGCTTCGCCCCGGAGCGCATCCCCGGCAAGCGCGTGAAGGCCATCTTCTTCATGCTCGCCGCGGGCGCGCGTCAGCCGCAGGCGGAGGGCTCGAAGATCCGCGTCACCTTCAACGACGGCCGCCAGGTGGCCGGCTTCTCCCAGGACTTCAAGGGCCCCACCCCGGGCTTCTTCGTCATCCCCGCCGACACCCGCACCAACACCGCGCGCATCTTCATCTACCGCGCCAGCGTGCAGGCCGTCGCCGAGGGCTGAAGCGTCACGCTCCGGGGGCGGCACCGCCCGCCCCCACCCCGCACGAAAAAGAGGGGCCCCGGTCACCCGAGGCCCCTCTCTTCATTTCAAGGCTGAGACGAGGACTACTTCTTGTCCGTGGCCTGCGGAGCCGCCGCGTCCGGCTTCTTCGTGGTCTCCAGGTCCAGGGTGATGGTCACCTCGTCACCCACCGCCACGCCGCCGGCCTCCAGCGCCTTGTTCCAGGTCAGGCCGAAGTCGCTGCGCTTGATCTTCGTGGTCGCCACGGCGCCGCGGCGCACGTTGCCCCACGCGTCCTTCGTCTCCGGCGTCGGGCCTTCCACGGCCAGCGTCACCGGCTTGGTCACGCCGTGCATCGTCAGGTCGCCCGTGACGTTCAGCTTGTCCTTGCCGGCCTTCGCCACCTTCGTGGACTTGAAGGTGATGGTCGGGAACTTCGCCACGTCGAAGAAGTCCGGGCTCTTCAGGTGCTCGTCGCGCTTGGGCTCGTTGGTGTTGATGGTCGTCGCGTCGAGCGTCGCCTCGATGGTGGACTTGGTGATGTCCTTGTCATCCAGGTTGACGTTGCCCTTCACGTTGCTGAACGTGCCGCGCACGTTGGACACCATCATGTGCTTCACGGCGAACTGCGCGCTGGAGTGCGACGAGTCGATCTCCCACGCGGACGCGAAGGCAAACGACGGGGCGGCGACGGCGAGCAGCGTGATGGCGGACTTGAGAGACATCTTCATGGTGTGGACTCCTTGAGTTTGCGGACTGCGAGGTTCAGGCGCGCAGCGCGAAGCTGCGCATGGACAAGGTCCCGTGATGGAAGCCCTCGAACACGGGGGTGATGCGGTCCTCGGGGAGGGCGGCTCCGAGGACGAAATAAATCGGCAACCAATGCTCGGCGGATGGATGCGCGACCCGCGCATTCGGTGCGTCCATCCACGACTGAAGCCCGAGGAAGTCTCGTGCGGCAAGTTTTCCGGCGACCCACGCGTCGAACTCGGCGGCCCATGGCTCGGGGGACGCAAGCTTGTTCCGGAAATTCACCCGGCGAAGGTTGTGCACCACCCCGCCGCTGCCCATGAGCAGCACGCCCTCCGAGCGCAGAGGACGCAGCGCCTCGCCCATGCGCGCCACCTGCGCGGGCGTCGCGTCCGCCGGCAGCGCCACCTGCAACACGGGCACGCGCGCCTCCGGGAACGCGTGCCGCAAGGGCACCCAGACGCCGTGGTCCAGGCCACGCTCGCCGTCCCCCACCGCGGGCACGCCCGCCGAGGACAGCCGCGCCACCACGTCCTGCGCCAGCGCAGGAGCGCCCGGCGGCGCGTACCGCAGCCGGTACATCTCTTCAGGGAAGCCGTAGAAGTCGTAGACGAGCGGCGGCGCCGCCATCGCCGTGACGTGCACGCGCGCGTCCGTCTCCCAGTGCGCCGACACCACCACCAGCGCCTTCAGCGCGCCCGCGCCCTCACCGAAGCGCTGGAGCGCCTGGGGATACGCGTCCGCGTCCAGCGCCGTCATGGGCGAGCCGTGCGAAACGAACAGCGCCGGAGCCACCTGCTGGGCGACCGAACGCCCGGGCCCCATCACCCCCGCCACCCCGGCGGCCGCCACGCCCTGCAGCACCTCGCGTCTGTCCACCCCGGTCGGCATCGTAGCGGCTTGTAATGCAACCCCAGGACCAACGCACCCGACACGGTAACCACATGGAATTGCTCGGTATCCCATTCCAGCACTGTGAAATAACTCTCAGATTGATAGAGAAGCACCTCAGACTGAAACACCTGGGAGGGACGCCGTGGCGGGTCTGGAAGGTTTGGACTTGAAGGAACTCCTGGCGCTCGAGCCGAAGGGCGGCGTCATCCGCTTCGCCGGGCAGCGGGCGCTGTTGATGGACCCGGTGGCGCTGGGGCTTTTGCGCAAGGAGCTCATCGGGATGCTGGGGATGACGGCCGCGCGCGGCATCTTCACGCGGCTGGGCTACGCGCACGGCTGGCGCACCGCGGAGGCGATGAAGACCGCGGTGCCGTGGACGGATGAAGCGGAGTGGCGCCGCTCGGGCGGCCGGCTGCACACGCTGATGGGCCAGGTGCGCGTGGAGCGCATCGAGCGCACGGACAAGGATGGCCCGGAGCCCTTCGCGGAGGCGCAGTGGAGCGACTCCTATGAGGCCGAGCAGCACCTGCTCCACCTGGGCCAGGCGGAGGAGCCCGTGTGCTGGAGCCTCACCGGCTTCGCGTCCGGATACCTGAGCTACTGCAACGGCAAGCCCATCTACTGCGCGGAGCTCAAGTGCGTGGGCAAGGGCGACGCCTTCTGCCACATCGTGGGCCGCCCGCAGGCGGAGTGGAGCACCGAGTGCACGGAGTTCCTGCGCTTCTATGAAACGCAGTGCATGGAGGGCGTGCTCGGCCAGGTGACGGAGGCGCTGCGGCAGGCGGAGCGCAAGCTGCGCGCGAAGCGCCAGTCGCTGGCGCGCGTGTCCGGCGTGACGGAGGACCCCACGGGCATGGTGGCCCGCTCCGAGTCCATGCAGCGCGTGCTCAACCTGGCGCGCCGGTCCGCCAAGGTGGACACCACGGTGCTCGTCACCGGCGAGAGCGGCGTGGGCAAGGAGCGGATCGCCCGGCTCATCCACGACGAGTCCGGCCGCGCGCACAAGGCCTTCATCGCCGTGAACTGCGCCGCCGTGACGGAGAGCCTGTTGGAGAGCGAGCTGTTCGGCCACGCCAAGGGCGCCTTCACCGGCGCCACGCACGACCGGCCCGGCCTCTTCGAGGCGGCGCACGGCGGCACCCTCTTCCTGGACGAGGTGGGCGAGGTGCCCCCCGCCATGCAGGCCAAGCTCTTGCGCGCCCTCCAGGAGCGCGAGGTGCGCCGCGTGGGGGAGAACACCAGCCGCAAGGTGGACGTGCGCGTGGTGGCCGCCACCAACCGCGAGCTGTCCGAGGAGGTCCGCCTGGGCCGCTTCCGCCAGGACCTCTTCTACCGGCTGCGCGTCATCGAGCTGCGCATCCCGCCCCTGCGCGAGCGCCGCGAGGACATCCTCCCCCTGGCGCGGCTGCTGCTGGCGGAGGCCGGAGAGCGGCTGGGCCGCCGCGTGAGCGGCCTGTCCCCGGACGCGGCGGATCAACTGCTGCGCTACCCCTGGCCGGGCAACGTGCGCGAGCTGGGCAACGCCGTCGAGCGCGCGGTGGTGCTGTGCGAGGGGCCGCGCGTGGAGCGCGATGATTTGCCGGAGGAGGTGCGCGCCGCGCCGCCCAGCCTGGTCCCCACCGGCAACCCGCGCCGGCTGGAGGACATGGAGAAGGAGTACATCCTCGCGGTGCTGGCGCAGAACGGCGGCAACCGCTCACGCACCGCGGAGCAGTTGGACATCGGCGTGGCCACGCTCTACCGGAAGCTCAAGCAGTACGGCCACCCGGAGGCCGCGCACTAGTTGAGGTATTGGTCGCGGTCCGGCGGGCGGTTGCGGTCCACCACGCGCAGGTGCTTGGAGCGGTCGCGCAACTGCCGCTGCAGGCGCCAGTGCTGCAACTGGAGCATCAGCCGCTTGGGGCTCGCGCCGCGCACGTAGACGAACACCAGCACCAGGCCAAAAATCTCCGGCGCCACCGCGCGCCAGGAGCCCGCGGTCAGCATGTTCAGCACGGTGAAGCCCGCGCCAATGGCCGCGAACCAGTTGCCCGTCAGCGGGATGCCCCAGAAGTTCGTCTGCCCCTTGCCGATGACCAGGCCGTAGGCCACCCACATCACCGCCGTCATCACGGAGCCGCCCGCGTAGACGCTCATGGGCATCACCAGGGCCAGCGCCGTGGTGATGAGGCCCGCCACCACCGGGATGCCCACCGCCACCAGCAAGAGCCGCTTGCCGCCCCAGGTGGACTCCAGGAAGCCGCCAATGGACCAGATGATGAGGCCGCCGAAGAGGATGCCCAGCGGGCCGGTGGCCACGAACGCGTAGGTGACCAGCTCCCACAGGCGGAAGCGCAGAATCACGTCCGCCGGGTTGAGCAGCAGCAGCGCCCCCTGCCCTCGTGAGGTCGCCAGGAACAGGGCGGAGATGCCCACGAACGCGATGGCAAGCTTGGCGGCCATCGACTCCAGGCTCGGGAACATGTCGCCGAAACCGCCGCCGCCTCGATTGTAGCCCCGCATGGGTCGCATAGAGGCCCAAAGGTGGTGGAACAGCGCCCGGTCCGCAACCCCAAATCCAGAAACGATGAAGGGCGCCCCGCCCTGGTGTCACCAGGGAGAAGCGCCCTCGCATCCCACGCCTTCTGTCGCCCTGCCGGAGGCTTCAGGCCTTGTGGCGGTAGAAGAGCGTGATGGTCAGACAGTGAAACTCCTTGTCCGAGGACTGCGTGACGATCTTGTCCACGACCTCCACGGAGGAGTTCTCCTTCAGCCACTTGGTGATGTTCTCGCCCATGTTCTCGCGATCGCGCGCGAGCGTGGTGGAGAACACCTTGACGCCCGTGAAGCTGATAACGCCCATTCCAACCCTCGTGTCACCAGAGATTACAAATGTTTACCCCGAGTCGGGGGCGCCATCAAGAAACGGGCCCGACAATCCGGCCCGGGAGCCGCCTCCCACCCCTCGGGGCGTCCGCCAGCGAGCGGGGGCCCGCCCACCGTCCACCCGCCGACAGTGCGGCGGGGGGCGTGGGCGCCCGGCCCTTCAGCGTCCGGCGGCGGCGCGCCGGGCCTGACAGGTCACTTCGTCCTTGCAGGCGGGACCGATGCCCTCCGGGTGGGCCGTCAGGGGCGTCTTGTCGCTCTCCTCCACGCCGCACACCACACAGCGGCGCTTGCGGTTGCGGCGCTCGGCACGGCGCTGCTCGGCGATGGCCTTGGCCCGCTCGCGGGCCGTCTTCGCGTCCACCTCGTTGCTCATCTCACCACGTCCCGTCCGGAAGTCGTCTGCCCCGTACCCCGTCGCCACCCTGCGCGCCTAGAGCGCCTCGACCAGCACGGCGATGCCCTGGCCGCCACCGATGCAGGCGGACCCGATACCATAGCGGGCGCCCCGGCGCTTCAGCTCGTACGCCAGCGTCATGGTGATGCGGGCCCCGGAGGCCCCCAGCGGGTGGCCCACGGCGATGGCGCCGCCGTTGACGTTGGTGGCGTCGCGTGGCAGGCCCAGGTCCTTCTCCACGGCCAGGTACTGGGGCGCGAAGGCCTCGTTGACCTCGAAGAGGTCCACGTCCGTCAGCTTCGCGTCCGCGCGCTTCAGCAGGTTGCGGATGGCCGGCGCGGGGCCAATGCCCATGATGCGCGGGTCGCACCCGGCGATGCCCCAGTTGACGAGCCGCGCCACGGGCTTGAGGCCGTGCTTCTCCACGAAGGAGCGCGTGGCCATGACCATGGAGCCCGCGCCGTCGCAGATGCCGCTGGCCGCGCCCGCGTGCACCACGCCGTCCTTCTTGAACACCTTGGGCAGCTTGCGCAGCCCCTCCACCGTGGTCTCCGGGCGGTTGTGCTCGTCCTTGGAGACCACCGTGTCGCCCTTCTTGCCCTTGAGCGTCACCGGCGCGATTTCCTCCGCCAGCCGGCCCGCCTCCTGCGCCGCGGCGAAGCGCTTCTGGGTGAGGACGGCGTACTGGTCCACGTCGTCCTGGCTGATGTTGTAGTCCACCGCGAGCTGCTCGGCGGTGAGCGCCATGGCGTTGCCCGTGTAGCTGTCCGTGAGGGCCGTCCAGAGCATGTCCTCCAGCCCGCCCTTGCCCAGCGGCAGGCCCCAGCGCGCGCCGCGGATGACGTGGGGCGCCTGGCTCATGGACTCCGTGCCGCCCGCCAGCACCGCCTCCGCGCCGCCCGTCAGCATCATCTCCGCGGCCGTGACGAAGGCCTGAAAGCCGGAGCCGCACAGCCGGTTGACGCCCAGCGCGGGCACCGGCACCGGCACGCCCGTGCGCAGGCCCACGTGGCGCGGCAGGTAGATGGCGTCCGAGCTCGTCTGGACGACGTTGCCGTAGACCACGTGCTCGATGAGCTCCGGGGAGACGCCCGCCTGGGCCAGGGCCGCCTTCGCGGACTCCACGGCCAGGTCGGTGGCGCTCAGGTCCTTGAGGCTGCCTCCGTAGGTACCAAACGGGGTGCGCTTGCCGGACAGGAAGTAGATTTCCTCGTTCTTGGACACGCTCTTCATGGTGCTCGTCTCCCTACTCTTCCGGGGCGCGCGGTGCACGCACGACGTGACGCCGAAAAGCGTCCGGGGGGCCGTCAGCCCGCGCGCCGTCCCAGGAAGGCGCTGGCGACGATGGCAAGCGCGATGGCCGTCCACAACAGCCCCTGGAGGTTCTGGCGGCGGATTTCCTTGCGCCCCAGCCCCTGGTACCAGGCCCTGGCCGCCTGGACCCGCCCCTCCCAGGTGAAGCCCTCCGGCCCCGCCGGGTCCAACCCCTCGAGTCGTCGCACATGCGCGCGCAACAGGCGCTCCGGTGCGGCGTCCTCCAGCGACCCGGAGCGGTAGCCGGGCACGTCCAGCGCGGGGCGCCGGTAGCTGGCCGTCACCACGAAGCCCCCGGAGGCCAGGGGGGTGAGCAGGTAGAGCCGGGGCAGCCCGTCGCCCCCCTCGTGGAGGGTGGCGAAGACGCGCTCGCCCGGGTGGGCCCAGTCGTAGGAGCGGGTGGCCTTCTGGAGGAGCGGCTTCTCCTCGTGGCTGCCCACGGGCGTGAAGCCCAGCGCCTGGAGCTGGAGCGCCAGGGAGGCCAGGGAGTCCGGCAGGTCCATCTGGTCCGCGGGGGCCTCCGGCTCCACCCGGACGGTGTGGGGGAAGAGGTAGAGCAGCGCGCGCCAGAAGTTGAGGAACAGGAGCACGCCGGCCAGCACCAGCCCGGCGACGGCGACCCCCAGTTGCCCGAGCACGTTCACGGGCGGGGCTTTCCGTCCTGGCGCCGGGCGGCCGTGGCGGGCAGGTCCCTCCAGCGCGCCAGGTCCGCGGGGGTGAGCGGGTCGCGGCCCTCCAGGAAGCGCTCCAGGTGGCCCAGCGAGTCCACGCCCCAGAACATCTCGTCGTCCACCAGCACGGACGGCACGCCGAAGGCGCCCTGGGCGAGCGCGCCTTCCGTGTTCTTGCGCACGCGGTCCTTCACCTCCGGCAGTTGGGCCCGCTCGAGCAGCGCCCGCGCGTCGAAGCCCGCGTCCGTCAGCACCGCGCCCACCTGCTCCGGCGTCTCGATGCCCCGGCCCTGGCCCCACGCGGCCGAGTAGAGCGCGGTGGTGAGCCGCACCCGCTCCGCCACGTCGTCCACCGCCGCCGTCACGCGCAGGGACAAGAGCGGGTTGAATGGGTGCGAGGGCGGCAGGGTGAAGGGCGCGCCCTGCTCGTGCGCGATGCGGAACGTCTGCTTGAAGACGTAGACGCGCTTGGCGGGGATCTCCGCCGGGCCAATGGAGCCCACGGCGTTGAGCAGCCCCGCGAGCAGCACCGGCACGGGCTCCAGCACCCGGCCGTGGCGCTCCGCGATGGCGGGCATGCGGAGCCAGGCGAGGTAGGCGTACGGGGACAGGTAGTCCAGGCAGAAGCGCAGGGGGGACGAGGCCATGGGCCCATCCTAAGCACGACCCGGCCGTCAGGCGCTCTGCTTCACGTCCCCCTCGAGCTGGCGCGACAGCGGGCCGCGCAGCGACTGGGCCAACTGCTGCAGGTGCGTGGCCCGGGCGGTGGCGAAGGCCCGCTCGGCGATCTCCAGCTCCCGCATCGCCTCCCCCGGCGTGCCGTGCCGCTCCGCGTGCTGCATGTACACGAGGCCCATCTGGAGCACGTTGCCCGTGGCCTCCGCCAGCAGGCGCGCGTGGCGCAGGTGCGCGTCCCCCTCCGCCCGCGACACCAGCGGCGCCAGGGCGCGGCGGGCCAGGATCTCGTCCCAGGGGTTGGCGAAGCGGGGGTCCAGCGCGCGCGCCAGCGCGGCCTCGGCGGCGACGAGCGCGGCGGCCAGCCGGCCCTGGTCCCGCTCGAAGCGCGACTGGTACACGTGCACGAGCGTCTCCATGCGCAGGCCGCCCATCCGCGCGGCCTCCAGGGCGCGGGGCAGCGACTCGCGCGCGGCGGCCGCGTCCTCGAAGAGCACGTCGCGGCACGCCTGGTACACCAGCACGTGCGCGCGCAGCCAGCGGTCCTCGGGCAGCACGCGCGAGAGCGCCTCGCCGCGCGACACCACCGCGGCGACGAGCTCGTGCTCGCCGCGCTCCAGGTAGTACGGCGGCGTGAAGAGGGCCAGGTTGCGCTCCATCAGCCGGGGGCTGCCCAGCCGCCGCACCAGCTCCGTCTTCTGCGCGAGCGCGGACGCGAACGCGGCGCCGTCGCCGGTGAAGGCCGCGCGCGCCACCTGCGCGAAGAGGTGGTAGGCGCGCACGTCGGTGAAGCCCTGGCCCTCCGCCAGGTGCAGCCCGTCCCTCAGCAGCTCCTCGTCCAGCGGCTCGCCGCGCAGGGCCAGGTTCACGTTGAGCAGGTAGCCGCCCATGCCCAGCGCCCACGCCAGCCGCCGGGGCGGACGCCCCACCGCGTCGCGGAACTCGCGCAGCCGCTGCACCTGCTTGCGCTGCTCGGTCACCCCGCCCGCCCAGTGGCCGGTGTACGCGCACAGCGTCGAGCGCGCCACGGACAGCCCCGCCCGGTACGGCGAGTCCTCCGGGTGCTCGGCGGCCACGCGCGCGATGAGCGCCTCCAGCTCCTCCGTGCGCCCCAGGATGGCCAGCGCCATGCCCTGGAGGATCTGCAGCTCCGAGCGCTTCCAGAAGACGTCCACCGGCGCCATCCGCCCGTCCGCCGACACCTCGCGGAAGAGCGGGATGAGCAGCTCCTCGCGCTCCGCGGGCGTGGCCGCGCGCGCGGACTGGAGCCGGGAGAGCGCCTCGCGCCGTCCGGCCTCCACGTCCACCGTGGCCGCCCAGTGCGCGAAGAGCCGCTCCGCGTACGCCACCGACGTCGGCGGGTCGCTGGAGTAGCCCACCTCCACCAGCGACACCCACGTGCGCAGGAGCTGCTCCGAGCGGCCCGGGAAGTCCGGCGCGGACTCCAGCAGCCCCGCCGCTTCCTTCAAGAGCAGCGTGGCCTCCAGCAGCGCCTCCGCCTCGATGGCGGCCTGGCCCGCCTGCAGGAGCGGCTGGATGGCCTCCGCGGGCGCGTCCGAGCGCGCGAAGTGCCAGCCCACCGCGCGCACCACGCCCTGGCGCTCCGAGGGCAGCGCCTGGAGCGCCCGCGCCACCTGGCCGTGGTGCGCCCGGCGCTCCTCTTCCGGCGTGCTGTCGTAGACGGCCTGGTGCACGGTGTCGTGCGTGAAGACGTAGCGGCCCTCGACGTCCTGGAGGAACTGCCGCTCCACGATGCCGTCCAGCACGGCGAACAGCTCCGCCTCCGGCAGGCCGGACAGCGCGCGCAACAGCGGCAGGTCCAGCATCCGGCCCGCGGGCGCCAGCTTGCGCAGGAGCGCCACCTGCTCCGGCGGCGCGTTGGCCAGGCGCATCAGCACCGCCTCCTGGATGCTCGCGGGGAGCGGGCGCGTGCCCAGCCCGTCCTCCGCCTCCCACCGTCCGCCCACGCGCTTGAGCGCGCCCGCCTCCACCAGCATGCGCAGGCACTCCGTGGCGAAGAAGGCGTTGCCGCCCGTCGTCTCGTGCAGCCGCTGGACGAAGCCCCCCGGCACGTCCAGCCCCGGCAGCACCAGCTCCACCAGCTTGGCCACGTGCTCGGCGGACAGCGGCTCCAGGTCCATGCGGGACGTGAGCTTCTCGTCCACCGTCTGGAACGCGAGGCTCAGGCGCGACAGCTCCTGCGAGCGGAACGTGCCCACCACCATGCCGCGCGTGCCGTGCAGCGCGCGGATGACGCCGTTGAGCGCCTCCAGCGACGCGCTGTCCGCCCACTGCAGGTCCTCGAAGCACAGCACGAAGGACTGCCGCCCGCCGAGCGTGCGCGTCCACTCCGTCAGCGCCTCGAAGAAGGCGGCCTTCTCCTCGGAGCCGTCGCGCGGCAGTTGCTCGTCAGGGTCGCCCTCCAGCACCTCCGGCGACAGCAGGCGCGCGAGCGGGGCCTTCACGCGCTCCATCAGGTCCGCGGGCGTGTGCGGCACCAGGCAGCGCAGGGCCTGCGCCACCGGCGCCAGCGGGGACAGCCCCTCCGCGCGGCACTGGCCCCGGCCGAAGGGCAGCTCCGCCAGCTTCGCCTGGAGCTCGAACTCCTGGAGCAGCCGCGTCTTGCCCACGCCCGCGGGGCCGCCCACCAGCATCGCGCGCGACTGGCCCCAGTCCGCCTCCGCCAGGCCGTTCATCAGCCCTTCCAGCTCCGCCTCGCGCCCCACCACCTCCGGCACGTGCAGGTAGCTGGCGCGCGCGGACAGCGGCTCCTCGGGGACGGGCTCGCCGCTGGCGTGGCAGAGCGCCTCCAGCAGCTCGCCCGCGTCCTGGAAGCGCTCGCGCGGGTCCTTCGCCATCAGCAGGAGGATGATCTCCTCCAACTGCGGATCCACCGGGCACAGCGTGGAGGGGCGCGGCGGCGGGCGCGTCAGGTGATCCGCCAGCAGCACCGCGGGGCTGTTGCGCTTGAAGGGCAGCTTGCGGGTGGCCAGGTACCAGGCCATCACGCCCAGCGAGTACAGGTCCGCCCTCCCGTCGATGCTCGCGCCGCGCTGCCACTCCGGCGCCAGGTACTCCAGCGTGCCCTTGAGCTTGCCGGGGCTGGGCGTGCCCAACTGGTGCATCACGCCGAAGTCCATCAGCTTCACCGCGCCGGACTCGGTGATGCGCACGTTGCTGGCCTTGATGTCGCAGTGCACGTACAGGCGCGAGTGGATGAACGCCAGCACCTGCGCCATCTGGATCAACACGCGATACAGCGTGCGCGTGTCCAGGGGCGCGTCCCGCACCAGCGTGCTCAGGTCCTTGCCGCCCACCACCTCCATGGTGATGAAGCGGTTGCCCGCCTCCGTCATGCCCCAGTCGAAGACCTTGAGCGTGGACGGGTGCTGGAGCTTCTTCATGGCGAAGAACTCGTGCCGGAACAGCAGCACCAGCTCCTCCACCTTCGCCGCGGACAGCTCCGCGGGGACGTGCATCTCCTTGAGCGCCACGCGGCGGCGCTCCTGCAGGTCGTCCGCCAGCCAGATGCGGCCCATGCCGCCTTCGCCCAGCAGCGACTCCACGCGGTAGCGCCCGGTGACGACGACGCCCGGAATCAGCGAGCGCCGCTCCCCGATGCCCGAGCCCGGCAACGTGATGGGCGTACGCATCCGCTCCCCCCAGGTGCTCGGAGGGCGGGTGCGTTCATCCAAGACCGTTGTCTTCTCGTCGTCGCTCACGAGCCCAGGGGCTGGCCGTTTCCGGGGCCAGGATCTGGATTCCAGAATCCAGACGTAGCGAGGAATAGCACGTTTCAGTGACACCGCCTCCGGGACATCCGAGCAGGTGCACGCTCTGCCCCCATTGCCTGTTTCACCGCCTTGCTGGAAGCAGCCCCGCGGACGCGCCCGGACGCCTGCTGGGGAGCCGCTTCCACCCCCGCTCCCACGACGCACCCGCGTGCGTGCACACCGTTGCCACGCACCCCCAGGCCCGTCGCCCGGGGGAGGAGGGGGAAGCGGCATGCGTGCATGGAAGTGGGGCGGCGCCACGGTGGCACTCGCGGCCGTGACCGCCTGGATGGCCTGCGGCCAGTCCGGTCCGGGCGAAGCGCAAGGGTTGGGGAAGGCCCAGGCCGCCACGGTGACGCTGGGCGACGGTCACTGCGCGGGCGTGGTGGTGGGCCAGGGCCGGCACGTGCTCACCGCGGCCCACTGCGTCGCGCCGGAGGCGGGCGAGGAGCGGACGAACTTCGAGGACGGCCGGCGCCTGAGGGGCCGCTACGTGTTCGTGGATCGCGGCCGGGACATGGCGGTGCTGGAGCTGGAGGCGAAGGCGCCGGTGGCGCCGCTGGAGGTGGCCGAAGGGCTGCCCATCCCCGGCGCGATGCTCGTCTTCACCGGCCGCCATGACCGGCCCGGCGAACCGCAGCGGGTGAGGGTGGAGCGCTGGGGCCGCTGCCCGTCGCTGCCGGACGTGCCCAACGCGCTCTTCACCACGATGCACGGCGTGCCGGGGGACTCCGGCGCGCCGCTGGTGGACGAGCACCTGCGCGTGGTGGGGCTGGTGCACGGCGGCGCGCGGTGCAGCATCGCCGCGCCCACCGGGGACGTGGCGCCGGAGCTCCAACGCCTGTCGCGGCAGGACGCGCAGCCGCTGGCCCGGCGCCCGGCCTCCGCGCCGCGCTGACGCGGTGGGACGGCGCACATCGCCCTTCCCGCACCTGGGTGGCCAGGCGGGCGGCGGGCGCACGCGCCGTCATTGCCCGGCCGTCCCGGCGCATCCCACCTTCCCGTCGGAGGTGACACCATGGCTTCGGACAAGGACTCCAAGAACTTCCAGCCGCGCAACCGGGGGCGGATGGAGGACGCGCTGGACCGCGGCGCCGCCGAGCTGGCCCGCGAGCGCTCCCGGGCCGCGGCCCGCGAGGACGAGAACCCGGGCCCGCTGCGGGAGACGCGCTGGGAGGCGGAGGTGGAGCGCGGCGCGGAGTGGCAGGACGAAGAGGTCCCCGAGCGCGAGGCGCGGGGCGACGAGGAGCCGGACTCCGAGGTTTCCCGGCGCGGGCTCGTGAATCCGCCACCCGAGGGTTGAGGGCGTTGGCGGCAAACCCGTGAGGTGGAGGCTTTCACGAATTCTCACGGGTGAGGGGGGACCTCTTGCCCGGTGCGCACGGCGGGGGGATGCTGTGCGCGCGGTTTCCCCCTTGCCGTCCGTCGTTGCCTCCCCGGGAGTCGATGCACCGTGAAGCCCAAGGTCCTCATCGTGGAGAACTCCTGGACCATGCGCGAGACGCTGAGGCTGCTCCTGTCGGGTGAGTTCGACTGCACGGTGGCCTCGGATGGAGAGACGGGGCTCGCGCACGCGCTGGCGCAGCCGCCGGACGTGCTCCTGTCGGACGTGAACATGGAGGGCATCGACGGCTATGAGCTGTGCCGCCGCGTGCGCGCGGAGCCCTCCCTGGCGAACCTGCCGGTGATGTTCGTCAGCGGCTACCCGCCGCGCACGGACCTGGAGCCCGGGCAGCCCCAGCCGGACGCGTACCTGGTCAAGCCGGTGAAGCCGCCGTACCTCATCGCGCAGTTGCACGCCGTGCTGCAGCGCGCGAGGGGCGCCACCGCCAAGGCCGCGGGCGAGGGCTGAACCGGACGGATGCCGGGGCCTGGTGTCTCGGCGAGGACGCCCCGCGCTTCTGTCACTGACCTGGGACACGGGGAGGGCTATACCTTGCCCGAACTTTCCCTCCTCTCGTCCCGAGGTCCTCGCGTGCTCAACGCCTTCCCCCGCGTCCCGGCTCCCAAGAACGAGCCCGTCCTCTCCTACGCCCCCGGCACCCCGGAGCGCGCGGAGCTCCAGTCCACCCTCAAGCGGATGAGCGGGGAGCGCATCGACATCCCCGTCGTCATCGGGGGCAAGCACGTGAAGTCCGGCAAGACGGACACCGTGCGCATGCCGCACCGCCACCAGCACGTGCTGGCCACCCTGCACGAGGCCGACGCGGGCCACGTGGAGCAGGCCATCCAGAACGCCATGAGCGTGAAGGAGGACTGGGCGCGGATGCCGTTCCACGCGCGCGCGGCCATCTTCCTGCGCGCCGCGGAGCTGCTCACCACGCGCTACCGCCCGCTGCTCAACGCGTCCTCCATGCTGGGCCAGTCGAAGACGGCGCACCAGGCGGAGATCGACGCGGCGTGCGAGCTCATCGACTTCCTGCGCTACAACGTCCACTTCGCGCAGCAGATCCTCTCCCTCCAGCCGGAGAACTCGCCGCAGACGTGGAACATGACGGACTACCGGCCGCTGGACGGGTTCGTCTTCGCCATCGCGCCGTTCAACTTCACCTCCATCGCGCTGAACCTCTGCGTGTCGCCCGCGCTGATGGGCAACGTGGTTCTGTGGAAGCCCTCCTCCACGCAGGCCCTGAGCGCGTGGTACGGCCTGGAGCTCTTGCGCGAGGCGGGCCTGCCCGACGGCGTCATCAACATGCTGCCCGGCGACGGCCCCACGGTGGGCAACCCGGTGCTGGCGAGCCCCCACCTGGGCGGCATCCACTTCACCGGCTCCACGCCCACGTTCAATCACCTGTGGAAGACGGTGGGAGAGAACATCGGCCGCTACAAGCAGTACCCGCGGCTGGTGGGTGAGACGGGCGGCAAGGACTTCATCTTCGCGCACCCGTCCGCGGCGGACGACCTGGAGGCGCTCGCGGTCGCCATCGTGCGCGGCGGCTACGAGTACCAGGGCCAGAAGTGCAGCGCGGCCAGCCGCGTCTACGTGCCGGAGTCCCTGTGGCCCAAGCTGAAGCCGCGCCTCCAGGCGCTCATCGGTGAAATCAAGATGGGCGACGTGGCGGACTTCCGCAACTTCATGGGCGCCGTCATCGACGAGCGCTCGTTCAAGAAGGTGTCCTCGTACATCGAGCTGGCGAAGTCCGGCGGCGACGCGACCATCGTCGCGGGCGGCGGCACGGACAAGAGCGAGGGGTACTTCGTGCAGCCCACGCTGGTGCAGTGCACGAACCCGCGCCACCGCATCATGACGGAGGAGATCTTCGCGCCGCTGGTGGGCGTGTACGTCTACCCGGACGCGAAGTTCGAGGAGACGCTGAAGGAGTGCGACCAGTCCGCGGCGTACGCGCTGACGGGCGCCATCTTCGCGCGCGACCGCAAGGCCATCGAGCAGATGATGAGCGGCCTGCGCAACGCGGCGGGCAACTTCTACATCAACGACAAGCCCACGGGCGCGGTGGTGGGCCAGCAGCCGTTCGGCGGCAGCCGGGCGTCGGGCACCAACGACAAGTCCGGGTCGATGATCAACCTGTTCCGCTGGTCCAGCCCGCGCACCATCAAGGAGAACTTCGCGCCGCCGGTGAAGGTCCCCTACCCGTTCATGGACAGCGACCCGAAGGAAGGGGCCATCTAGTCCCATGAGCGGACCGTTCCCGGGCATCGCGGGGCTGGAGACCTATGCGCTGGAGGACGGCGGCTGCCGCGTGGAGGTGATTCCCACGCGCGGCGCGCTCGTCACGCGCATGGTGGTGGACGGCGAGGACGTGCTCTATCTGGACGAGAGCACCGTCGCCGACCTCACGAAGAACGTGCGCGGGGGCATCCCCGTGCTCTTCCCCATCGCCGGCCCCCTGCCCGGGGACACGTATCCGGCGGACCGCAAGGCGTACACGCTGCCGCAGCACGGCTTCGCCCGGAAGCTGCCGTGGACGGTGCGCCAGGCGGAGGGGTCGCTGCTGGTGCTGGGGCTGACGTCGTCGGAGGAGACGCTGCGCCAGTACCCGTGGGCCTTCGACGCGCAGTTGGCGTTCTCGCTGGCGGGCCGCAGGCTCACGGTGGACTTCGACGTGGAGAACCGGGACACGCGGCCCCTGCCGCTGCACCTGGGCTACCACCCGTACTTCCGCGTGCCTCAGGGCAACAAGGCGAAGGCCCGCGTGGAGACGGACGCCACGCACGCGTGGGACAACCGCGCGAAGCACGAGGTGCCCTTCACCGGCCTGGACCTCACGGCGCAGGAGGTGGACATGCACCTGCGCGACCACTCCGCGCCGGGCACGGTGCTGGAGCGCGGGCCGGGCCTGTCCCCCGTGAAGCTGTCCTGGAGCCAGGAGTTCCGCCTGCTCGTCGTGTGGACGCTGCAGGGCAAGGACTTCGTCTGCGTGGAGCCGTGGACGGCCGCCGCCGGGGCGCTGGCCACCGGCGAGGGCCTGCTGCACGTGGCCCCGGGCGAGCGCGTGTCGCTCGCGTTCGACATCGAGGCGTAGCGCGCGCCTCAGGCGTGCGGGACGAGGGGCAGGCTCAGCGGGCCGCGCACGGTGAGGGAGGTGTTCCACTTCACCGGGCCCGTGGGCGTGAAGCGCGTGAAGCGGGAGAGCAGCACCTCCAGGCCCACGCGCGCCTCCAGCCGGGCCAGCGGGGCGCCCAGGCAGAAGTGGATGCCGTGGCCGAAGGGCATGTTGTTCACGCCCTCGCGGTCCATGTCGAAGGTGTCCGGGTCCTTGAAGCGCTCGCCGTCGCGGCACGCGGAGCCGATCATCAGCGCCACGCGCGCGCCCTCCGGAATCACCACGCCCGCGACCTGCGTCTCCTTCGTGGTGACGCGCACCAGGCCGTGCACGGAGGGCTCGTAGCGCAGCACCTCCTCCACGAAGCGCCCCACCTGTGACGGGTTCTCACGCAGCCGGGCCACCAGGTGCGGCTGCTCCATCAGCATGCGCACGCAGTGGCTGACGAGCTGCACGGTGGTCTCCAGCCCCGCCACCACCAGGAGGAACAGGAAGCTCATCAGCTCCGCGTCGGTGAGTTCCTCGCCCTCCACGCGCGTCTTCACCAGGTCCGACACCATGTCGTCCTGCGGGTGGCGGCGGCGCTCGGCGACGACGTGGGACAGGTAGTCCTCCATCTCGCGCACGGTGGCCTTGATGGACTCGTGCCGGTGGGTGTCCTTCTCCGTCGTGCCGGACACGCTGGACAGGTCCACCGACCAGCGCTTGTAGCGGGCCGTCATGGTGGGGTCCAAGGCGAAGAGCTCGCCAATCACGCTGGCGGGCAGCGGCATGGCGAAGGCGTCCACGAAGTCCACCTCGCGCTCCGGGGACAGCCGCTCCGCGAGTATCCGCGCGAAGCTCCGGATGCGCGGCTCCAGCCGGTTCACCGCCGCGGGCGTCCACGCGCGGCTCACCAGCGTGCGCAGCCGCATGTGGTACGGCGGGTCCATGACGATCATCGACTCGGAGAAGGGGTTGTGCCCCAGCCACGGTGGCGCGGTCGTCGTGCGCACCCCGGCCGAGGAGAACACCTGCGGGTTCTTGAAGGCCGCGGCCACGTCCTCGAAGCGGGTGATGGCCCACAGCCCACCGGGTTCCACCTGACACACCGGCGCGCTGCGGCGCAGCTCCGCGTAGACGGGGTAGGGATTGGCCCGGACTTCCGGCGCCATCAGGTTCACGCGTCCAGTCATGAAAGAATTTCCTTTCCCGGCTGGAAATCTATACCCGTTATACTGGCTGCTGAACAGAGGCGCCGCCTCCCCCCTCCCTCGAGTCCCCGTCACCATGTCCCGCTTCGCCCTCGCCGCCGTTACGGACGCGGGCACGCTGACGTACTGCGTGGCGCAGGTGGGCGAGACGGAGGTGAAGTACATCGAGCCGAAGGCGGGCATCGCGCCCGCGCCCATGCGGCTGGCCATCTACCTGCACGGCGACGGCGCCTCCACGTACAACGGCAGCAACCCGCGCTCGCTGTACCAGGACTCCCTCCTCCAGGACATCCAGGCGGCGGAGCAGTACCTCACCGGGCTCCAGTTCCCGGTGAACGACAAGGTCATCGCGGGCGCGCAGCACTGCGCGTTCGACCAGGTGGGCCGCGTCACGGGGTGTGGAACGAGGCCACCGCGCAGTAGGCGTCAGGCCGTCACGGGCACCGGGGCCTCCGCCAGCCGCACGTGGATGATTCCTGGTGTCCGGTGCCGGAACCAGGGCAGCCGGTTGAACGTGTTCAACACGGCGCGCTGGGCGCCCCGGGGGAACCGGTACGGCACCTTCGAGACGTGCGCCACGCGTGGGTGCCAGCCCTTCAGCGTGGGCACCACCTCATCCAGGTTGATGCCCCACGGCATGGGCGGGACACGGTAGGCGCGCGTGCGGTGCTGCCCCGCGAGCGACATCTGGGAGGTCCACCGGGGAATCGTGTCGAAGAGCAGCTCCGCGCCCGGGAAGCGCTCGGCGATGTCGATGACCAAGCGGCGGACCTGCTCCTCCTCGAAGTACATGAACAGCCCCTGCGCGACGATGAACACGCCCTGGGAGGCGTCCACCGCGTCCATCCACGCGCGGTCCAGCGCGCTCGCGGGAAGGTGGCGGAGCCGCTCCGTGGGGGGAAGGAAGCGCTCGCGGATGGCCATGGCCTCCGGCAGGTCCACGCTCAACCAACGCAGCCGGCCATTGTCGAGGCGCAGGGCCTGGGTCTCCAACCCATCCCCCAGCGACACGATGAAGCCGTCCGGGTGCGTGGCCAGCCACTGGCGCAGGACGCGGTCCGTCTCCACCGCGCGGATGGCGTGAGCCGCCTGCGCCTTCCCGAACGAGCGCTCGAAGTCGTACGGGATGGCGTCGTAGATGCGCACGCAGTCGGCGTCGCGAAGGATGCCGTCGGGCCGCTTCGCCTCCGCCGCGCGGTTGTGCAGCGTCAAGAGCATCGTCTCCGGGATGCCCGTGAGGTTCGGAACGTCGCGCTCGGCCATGGCAGGCCTCCTTCTTGGCATTCACCATGGATCCCGATGGATTCGGGAGCAAGGACCGGAGCGCGGACGGATGACGGAGCGGTCTACGGTGCACGCTCCTCCTTCGCCACATGGAGCAGCCGCATGCGCCTCTACGACCATCTGCCTTCAGCGAACGGCTACAAGGTCCGCACGCTGCTCGCGCAGCTCGGGCTCGCGTACGAGCTGGTGCCGGTGGACATCTTCGCGGGGGAGAGCCACACGGCGGACTTCCACGCGAAGAACCCGGACGGCCGCATCCCCGTGCTGGAGCCGGAGCCGGGGCGGTTCCTCGCGGAGTCCAACGCCATCCTGTTGTTCCTGGCGGAGGGCACGCGCTTGCTGCCCGAGGACCGCTTCGCTCGCGCGCAGGTGCATCAGTGGATGTTCTTCGAACAGAACGCGGTGGAGCCGAACCTCGGCACCGCGCGCTTCTGGCTGCTCACCGGCCGGCAGCCGCCGGAGTCCGACGTGCTCCGGAGCCGCGTGCAGGGCGGTGAGCGCGCGCTGGCCGCGATGGAGCGGCACCTGGCCCAGCACGCGTTCCTGGTGGAGGAGCGCTACACCGTCGCGGACCTCTGCCTCTTCGCGTACGTGCACCTGGCGCCGGAGGCGGGCGTGGACCTGACGCCCTCCCCGTCCGTGCGTGCGTGGCTGGAGCGCGTGAAGGCCTGGCCCGGCTTCCTGGGCCCGGTGCCGCCCTACTCCGCGAACGCGCACGTGCGCTGACTACTCGTGCTCGGAGGCCACGGCCTGACGGACCTCCGCGTCCGTGAGCATCACCGCGGGCGCATCCGCCGTTGCTTCCTTCAGCCGCTTCGTCTCGGTCTCACGGTTGGGGGCGCCACCACAGGCCCTTCAACCCCGCCTGCTCACACGCCTGCCGCGCCTCCTCGGTGTAGCAGTAGTAGAGCAGCTCTGGGACGAAGAACACGGGCGGGAAGCCTCCGAGGGGAGGACGGAGCACGAGCGGCTCGGCGGCATCCTCGCCTAGGAATTCTTCTCCGCAGCGATGGAAGGGCACGCCCTTCACGAGGGTGCGCTCCCGGTCGAGGCAGTCTGTCTGATCCAGCAACTGGAGGATGACGAAGTCCTCGTTCTTCAGCGCGGGGTCCGTCACCGAATGCCAGGTCCGCCTCTGGGGGTATCCGCTGTACACGAGATGCCTGATGCGTTCCGAGTAGATGACCGTGGGGATGAGGCGGTGGCGAAACGGGCCCACTGACTCGAGTACGCGCACCATGCGCCGGGAGAGCAGCAACCACCCCATGGGTGAGGTGAACAGGTGATCGAGCCCGGCAATCCGCTCCAGGTCGCCGTAGTACTCCATGACCCCAGGCGCTCCCTGCTGGCGCTGATAGTCGATGCCAGGTTCGAAGAACGTCACGGACTCGAAGCCGTCGAACTCGATGAGATGAGCGTCGTAGAGATCCACCCCCTCCGTAATGTGGGAGGCATCCGTCGCCAATGCATACATCATGTGGTGTGTGACTCCCCGTGGGAGGACAGCTCCAGCAAGGCCAGCTTCTTCCCCGTGAGCACCCTACCGCCGCGCTGCTCCTGGATCACCTTGATGACCGGCTCCTTCAGGCTTCCGGATTCGATGGCCCGGCGCAATTCGTTCTCGACCTTGAGGAGGGCCTCCTCGATGACCTTGGGCGTCCAACTGGAGGAGCCCTTTTTGGACAGATCCTTCCAGGCGGCCTCAAGCTGAGCACGCACGAATCTGCTGTAGATGGGATGGCTGCCCGAGTGGATGAACTGGCCTTCCACGTTGAGCCCGGAGGGCATGTCGAGGATGTTCGACCCCCTGTCAATCGTGTAGCCCTTGAGCCGCTCCATGGCCGTGCGAGTCAGCGGGTGGGTCTGGGCGATCTCGTCTGGGATGAGGTGGTGCATGGGATGACCGGCGGAGAGCCGGACCTCCGCTGCCGCCCGCGCCGCCGGGCCCTGGGTCTTCTCCACCCAGTCCAGGTAGTTCTTCCGGTAGCGGGTGAAGACGCTCAGGCGGGGCGTGCCCTTGCCGACCTTGAGCACCACCAGTCCATCCTGGGTCACCGTGAGCGCCCCATACTCTTCGCCCAATGCCTTGCCGTCCGGACGGCGCAGTCGATAGGGCTGGGAGTCCGAACTCAACTTCTCCAGACGGTATCCGGCGGCTTGGAGTTCCCGCTTGAACGCGTCGAATTCCAGCGTCCCCTCCTGCGGGATGCGGCGTCCGACGAAGTCCTTGAGCTTGTCCCAGTTGGGGAGCTTCTCCAGCAGCTTCTCCAACTCGGCGTCACTGAGCGTGCGCTCGGTCAGGGAGGGCTCGGGGTCAGGCCTGGACGTCCCGCCTTCCTTGACAGCTTGTGACAGCAACGGCGTGCCGGAGCCCCAGGGATTGAAGGGCAGCGAGACAGACGGAGCGGCGGTAATGGAGCCCGGCTGGAACACGGGGACGCCCGCGTAGGCACCGCCAGGACCCGCCGCCGCCATCATGTAGAGGCGAGGCGGAGTGATTCGCACGGACGTCATCAGCTTGAGCCCACGTCCCGCGTTGGTCTTCGCGCCCATCAATGCCAGCGCGGCCATCGCGATGCTCACCAGCATCCGGA